>NZ_JARETC010000010.1:0-164645 GCF_029077345.1 Arthrobacter sp. NQ4
CCGGGAGCCCGGCCAGCAGCGTGCCCATCCGGGCGATGTTGCGGTTCTCCTCACCGGCACCGTTGGCGTTGCCGAACACCACCTCATCGATCCGCTCGACGTCGAGGGACGGCGCCCGCTTGACGGACTCCCCGATCACGTGCGCGGCAAGATCGTCCGGACGCACGGCCGAAAGACCGGAGCCGAACTTTCCAAAGGGGGTGCGCACAGCGTCGTACACAAAAGCCTGGTTCATCGGGTGGTGTCCATTTCTCGAAAGACCTGCTGGGCGGTCTTGAAGGCGGTGTTGGCGGAGGGGACTCCGCAGTAGATGGCGGTCTGCAGCAGGATTTCCTTGATCTCATCCCTGCTGAGGCCGTTCCGGAGGGCGGCGCGGATGTGCATGGCCAGCTCCTCCCAGTGGCCGTGCGCCACCATGGCGGTGATGGTGACCGCGGAGCGCATCTGGCGGGTCAGGCCGGGCCGGGTCCAGATGCCGCCCCAGGCGATACGGGTGATCATGTCCTGGAAGTCGTCGGTGAATTCGTCCTTGTTGGCGTTGGCCCGGTCCACGTGCGCGTCGCCCAGCACCTCGCGCCGGACCACCATGCCGCCGTCGTAGATTTCCTGGCTGGTGGCGCCGGGCTGGACCACGCCGTGGCGCTGCGCCCCGTCGTGTTCAGCGCCGCTCACTGGGCGGCCTGCCGTGATTCGGCCCAGCTGGCCAGGCTCCGCATCAGGTCCGCAACGTGCGCCGGAGCTTCGGCGGGTGCCAGGTGCGCGATGCCCTCCACGGTCACCGCCGTCGCGGTTCCGCCCCCGGCGGTGATTCCCGCTGCCACTTCCTCGGCCATGGCGGGCGTGGCGACGCCGTCCAGGGACCCGGCGATGACCTGGGTGGGGACGGTGATGCTGCCCAGCTCCTGCCGGACGTCGAAGGCGGCCAGCGCCTCGCAGCAGAAGGCATAGCTGAACCGGTCGGCGTCGCGCAGGGCGTGCAGCAGGCGGCTGCTGAAATCGGGTTCCCGGTCCATGAAGCCCGGCGCGAACCAGCGCTCCGCGGACCCCTGGATCATGACCGGCGTGCCCTGGGTGCGGACGGTCTCGGCGCGCTCCAGCCACCCTTCGGGGGTGCCGATCTTGGCGCCGCTGTTCTGCACGGAAAGGCTCTTCAGCCGTTCCCCGTGCTTGATGCCCAGCTGAAGGCCGACGGCGCCGCCCAGGGAGACTCCTGCGCAGTGGAAGTTTTCACCGGGGGCGATGGAGTCCACCAGGTCCACGACGCCGTCAGCGAGCGCGGCGACATCGAAAGCTTCGGTGGCGGCGGGTGAGACGCCGTGGCCGGGAAGGTCCCAGGCCACCACGTCGTAGTCGTTGCCGAGCAGGGACGCCACCCTGTTCCACAGGATCGACGAGGTGCCCAGGGAGGGTCCCACCACCATCAGGGGGTGGTCGCCCAGGGGACGTTGCGGGGACAGCAGCGCTGCTTTCAAGGCCGGCTTAGCCACGGGAGGCTCCATTCGCGTCGGTGGTAGGGGAAGTGAATTCGGGAAAGGCGGCCAGGACGCGGCGGGCGATCTCCGCCGCTTGGCCCAGGTAGCTGGCGGGGTCCAGGAGCTCCTCCAGCCGGGCGTCAGGGACGACGGCGGCGGGGACGGCACCGCGGAACAGCTTGCGGTAGGTGGCGGCTTGCTCCGGAGGGGGCGCCTGCAGCGTCTGGTCCACCACGTCCTGCAGCTGCTGCTTGCCGCTGAGTCCGTCCCTTTCCTCAAGCAGGGGGGCCACCGCGGCGCTGACGCCCTCAGCCAGCAGCAGCGGGCCGGACAGGTCAAGGTTGCGGCGCATGATGTCCGGGAACACCCGGAGCCCTTCGGCGAGTTCGCGGATGTGGCCAGCGGCGCCGAGGGCCAGGGCCAGCAGCTGGCGCAGGGCCGGCCATTCGGTGTGCCAGGCGCCGTCCGGGCGTTCGTCGTTGAAGTTGGCGGCAGCCACATGCAGCTGGGCGGCCAGCTGTGGTGCCTGCAGCGCGGCGCTGCGGACCAGGACGGACAGCACCGGGTTCTGTTTCTGCGGCATGGCGGAGGAGACGCCGCGCCCGGCGGCCCGCGGTTCGGCGACTTCAGCCACCTCGGGCCGGCTCAGGAACAGGACGTCGGCGGCGATCTTTCCGAAGGCGTCCAGCACGGATGCCAGCGCATGGCCCAGGGATGTGATGGCCAGGCGGTTGGTATGCCAGGGAGCCGCGGCCGGAGCCAGGCCCAGCTGGGCCGCCAGGGCGTCGGCCAGGGTAAACGGCGTGGCGGAGGAGCCATCCGTCAGCACGGTTCCGGCGGCGAGGGTCCCCGCCGCCCCGCCGAACTGGACCGGGAACTCCAGGTTTTCCAGTTGCCGCCCCGCGGCGGCCACGCCCTGGAACCACTGCGCGGCCCGCAGCCCGAAGGTGTAAGGCAGCGAATGCTGTGTCAGGCTCCTGCCCACGCACAGCGTGCCCGCATGCTGCCCGGCAAGGTCCGCGAGCGCCGTCGTGGTGCCTTTCAGGTCCGCCAGCACCGCGTGGACGGTGTTGCGGGCCAGCAGCATCAGGGCAGTGTCCAGCACGTCCTGGCTGGTCAGGGAGGTGTGCACGGCCTTCGCGGCACCAACCCCGGCGGCATCGAGGGCCGCCACGTTCTTCCGGAGGTCCGCCAGCAGCGGGATCACCGGGTTGCCGCCGCCCTGGGCGCGCAGCGCAATACCGGCCAGGTCGTAGCGCCCCGCCTCGGCGGCGGAGGCGACGACGGCGGCCGAACCGGCGGGTGCCAGCCCGGCCCGTTGCAGCACGGCGGCCCAGCCGGCTTCGACGGCGAGGATGGCCGCCAGCACTGCCCGGTCCCCCGTCAGCGCCGCCACCAACGGCGACGCTGAGACGGGGGTGAGCAGGCCGGCGTCGGCCTCTTCCGCGAAGGCGCGCAGGTCTCCCAAAGCGGCGGCGTGGGTCACTGGAAGTCCAGGAAGACCGTCTCGCCCTCACCCTGGAGGCGGATGTCCCAGGTGAGGCCGCCGTCGGGGTCGCGGCGGGCGATGAGCGTCTCGCGGCGCTCCGGCTCCAGCGAGCTCAGCAGCGGGTCATTGGCCAGTGCCTCGGTGTCCTCCGGCAGGTAGATGCGGGTGAACAGCCGGTTGGTCAGGCCGCGGGCGAAGAGTGCCACGGAAATGAACGGGGCCGCACCCGGCTTGGTGGGGCCGGGGTTGACGGTGGTGAAGGTGAAGACGCCGGAGTTGCCCACGGCGCCGCGGCCCCAGCCGGTGAAGGTGTAGCCGTCCCGGACCAGGGAACCGGTGCGCTGGACAACCTTGCCGTCCGCGTCGGGCTGCCAGATTTCCAGGATGGCGTCCGGAATGGTGTGGCCGGCGCCGTCGTAGACGGTGCCCTGCAGGCGGATGGAGCCCGGGAAGCCGGGGGGCAGGAGTTCGTTGTCCTTCTCGAACGGGAGCGCGTAGCCGTAGAACGGGCCCACGGTCTGGCCGGGGGTGGGTACCAGTTTGGTGCTCATCTTTCCTACTCCTCGTCGCCTGCGGCGCCAAGCGCCTCGTTTTCGGTCCAGGTCCGCTTGGGACCGGTCAGGACGATGTCCCAGTTGTAGCCCAGGGCCCATTCGGGTTCGGTGATGCTGTGGTCATACGTGGCCACCAGCCGGTCGCGGGCGTCCTGGTCCACGATGGTCTGGTAGATCGGGTCCAGCGGGAACAGCTGGTCGCCAGGGAAGTACATCTGGGTGATGATCCGCTGGGTGAATTCGGTGCCGAACAGCGAGAAGTGGATGTGCGCCGGCCGCCACGCGTTCAGGTGGTTCTTCCACGGGTAGGCGCCGGGCTTGATGGTGATGAACCGGTACGAGCCGTCCGGGCCGGTGATGCAGCGGCCGATGCCGGTGAAGTTGGGGTCGATGGGCGCGGGGTGCTGGTCACGCTTGTGGATGTAGCGGCCGGAGGAGTTGGCCTGCCAGATTTCCACCAGCTGTCCCGCCACCGGGCGGCCGTCGCCGTCCAGGACCTTGCCGGAGACGATGATCCGTTCGCCCAGCGGTTCGCCGTTGTGCTGGATGGTGAGGTCCGATTCCAGGGCGTGCACGTCCTGGTGCCCGAACGCCGGCGAGTACAGCTCGATGGTTTCCGGGTCCGCGTGCTGCAGGCTCTTGGTGGGGTGGCGCAGGATGCTGCTGCGGTACGGCGGGTAGTCCAGGCGCGGCTGGATCTCCGGCTGGCCGCCGTCCTTGAGGGCGCGCCGGTAAGCCTCGCCGATGGCGCTGATCTCTGCGCTGAGGTCCGCCTGCGACTCGATGGCCTTGTCCAGGGGCTGGTGGGCAGCCTTGGGTTCGGCCGGGGGCACGAGCTCCTCCGACTCCAGCTCGGCGTTGATGTCTTCCTTCACGGCTGGCTCCTTTCTGATCTGTTGGGTTTGTTGCGTCTGGGTACTGGGTGGTGCGGGTTTAAGTGGTGCGGTGCAGCGAGTCGTACTGGACCGCATGCCGCACCGGGGCGTTCGGGGCGCCGTAGCCGTCGTAGCCGCCGCGGCGTTCGACCATTTCGAAGAACACGCTGCCCACGGTGGCGGTGTAGAAGTGCAGGAACTCGCCCTCGGCATCCCGGTCGAACAGCAGGTTGAGTTCCTGCAGCGTGGCCAGGAATCCCGGTTCCAGGTCGAACCGCGCGTCCAGGTCCTCGTAGTAATTGGCCGGGATCTGCAGGAATTCCAGGCCGCGGTCCCGGGCGGCCCGGGCGGTAGCCACCAAGTCCTCCACGGCGAAGGCGATGTGTTCCTGATAGGTCTTGCGGGCCTGGTTCCGTGCCTGCTGGATGGGTGCCAGGTTGAGCACGAGCCGCACGGCGCCGTCGGAGGTCTGCATGACCTGGGACCGGACCAGGCCGCTGGGGCTGGGTACCTCGGCGAACGGCTGGGGCTCCAGGGCCAGGGCGCTGGTGTAGAAGAGGACAGCCTCGTCAAAGTGCTGCCACGGCTGGGCCAGGTTGACGTGGTCGATGACCGCCCTCGCTCCTGCCGAAGGGTGTTCCAGCCCTTCCCCGAATTCGTGCGTCCACGCCGCGGTTCCGTCCGGGCTGCCCTGGCAGAGGAAGATCTCGGTGGAGTCCGGGGCGGAGATGCCCTGGAACACTTCCTCGTCCGCCTGGACCTTGCGGGCCACCACGGGGGCCTTGAGCTGCTGGGCCCGCGCGGAGGCAATCACGGGGGAATCGACGTCGAACCCCAGCGCGGCAATGGCCGGCTCGGCGTGCTGCGCGGCCTGCTCGTTGATGATCACCCGGGCCTGCCCCATGGTCCACAGCTGGACGTCCTTGGTGCGGTGGCGGCCCTCGAACTGGAACCCGAGCTGGCCCAGGAGCTTCTCCAGCTGGGCGGTATCGTCCGCCTTGACCTCGGCAAAGTTGAAGCCGGCAGGTTCGTTGACCTTGGGCAGCGTGGCAAGTTCCATGGGATAACGACGGCGGAGCGCGGCTGCGTTGCCGGGCGCGGCTTCGGCGCCGGCGAGCCATTTGGCACTTTGCTCCTCCAGCCAGATCAGGGACCGCATGGCATCCACCGCGGTGCGCTCGACGTCCGACTGGCGGAAGACGTCGTTGAAGACCTCCAGCGACACGGGTCCGGTGTAGCCGGCGCGGACCACATGGCCCATGAACTTGGCCAGCTCGAACTGCCCCTCGCCCGGGAAGACGCGGTAATGACGGCTCCAGGACAGGACGTCCATGGAGAGCTTGGGGGCGTCCGCCACCTGGACGAAGAAGATCTTGTCCGGGTTGATGTCCTCGATCGGCGCCGTGTCCCAGTCGCGGGACAGGATGTGGAAGGAGTCCAGGCAGGTTCCCAGGTTGGGGTGGTCCACCATCTCCACCAGGCGGTAGGCGTGCTCGTAGTCGTTGACGTACTTGCCCCAGGCCAGGGCCTCATAGGCCACCTTGACGCCGTGGTCCCCCGCGAGGTTTGCGAGCTGTGCCAGTTGTTCGGCGCGGACGGCGTCGTCGTCAATGGTGGCGGTGGCAACGTTGGAGCACACCAGGATGGTGTCCATGCCCAGGCGGGCCATGAGCTTGAACTTGGCCTCGGCGCGGCGGAGGTTGGCCTTCAGCAGGTCCGGGGTGACGCCGTCGAAGTCGCGGAAGGGCTGGTACAGGTCCAGGCCGAGCCCCAGGTCCGCTGCCATCTTCCGCACGTCTTCGGGGCTGAGCGGTGAGGTGACCAGGTCCTGCTCGAAGATTTCGATGCCGTCAAAGCCGGCGATGGCGCAGGCCTGCATCTTTTCCTTCAGGGTGCCGGAGAGGCAGACCGTGGCGATTCCTGTGCGCATCAGGCGGCCACCTCCTCGGCGGCCACAAGCTCCAGGAAGTGCGAGCGCATGCGCTCCGGGTCGGCGTCCAGGCCGGTGAAGATCCGGAACGCGTCGGCGGCCTGGCCCACTGCCATCCTGCCGCCATCCAGGACCTCACAGCCCTTGGCGCGGGCGCCGCGGACCAGTTCGGTGTCGATCGGGCGGTAGACGATGTCCGCCACCCAGTGCCGGGGCTCGAGCAGGTCAAGGTCCAGCGGGACGCCGGGGTGGGCTGCCATTCCAACGGGTGTGCAGTGCACCAGGCCATCGGCCAGCGGCATCAGCTGCGGCAGCTCCGCCGTGGTGCGGGCCGTGACGGTGCTGTCCGGGAAAAAGCCCTGCAGCTCGGCAGCCCGTGCGGTGGCCCTGGCGGGGTCCATGTCCACCAGGTCCAGGGATTTGACGCCTGCGCTGAGCAGGGCATAGGCGACGGCGGACCCGGCACCGCCCGCGCCGAGCTGCACCACGCGGTCCAGCCGGGCGCCGGGAAGGCCGGAGGCGAGGGCGGCGGCGAAGCCGGAGAAGTCGGTGTTGTGGCCGATGAAGCGGCCGTCCCGGATGACCACGGTGTTGACGGCACCGAGGCGGCGCGCGTCCGGGCTGACCTCATCCAGGTGCTGCAGGACCAGCTGCTTGCAGGGATGGGTGATGTTCAGGCCGTTGAAGCCCAGGATGCGGGCACTGTCCAGGATGGCGCCCACCGATTCCCCGGTCAGCCCCAGTTCCAGCAGGTCGATGGGACGGTACAGGTAGCGCAGGCCCTGCACGTCACCTTCCCGTTCGTGCATGGGCGGCGTGAGCGATGGCGTAACGCCATCACCAACCAGCCCTACAAGGTAGGACTCAGTTCGATTGCTCATGCGTGCAGCTCCTTTGGTACGGCACCGGGCAGGCGCGGAACTCGGCCGCGCTGCGGGGTGATAGGGATTACGGTACAACAAATGTTCACTTATCGCACTATTGTTCTTCATGCGAACAACGGTGTCGCCCCGGGGACGGTTGCTGGCCCCTTGGTGCTATCGCTGCGGCAGCCTGGCCGCCAGTTCGGCGGCGGCTTCCTGGAGCAGGGGAACGTGCGCCACCAGCCCCTCAAGGTCCAGCCGGAAGACCGGCACGGCAGTTGCCAGCGAGGCGAAGGCGTGCCCCTGGTCGTTGAGCAGCGGCACGGCCACGGCACGCATCCCTGCCTCGTTCTCCTCGTCCATGACGGCGTAACCCTGCCGGCGGACCTTTTCGATCTCAGCCCGGAAAGCGCGGCGGTCCGTCACGGACTTGTCAGTCAGCGCCTCCAGCGGGAGCTCCGCCAGCAGCTTTTCCCGTTCCGCATCCTCGGCAAAAGCCACCAGGGCCTTGCCCACGGCGGTGGTCGAGAGCGAGCCGAGGTGGCCGGGGTCACTGGTCACGCGGAAGGTCTGCGGCCCGTCCACCTTGCTGACGGTCAGGTGGTGCAGGCCGTCGCGGACGCTGAGGATGGTGGCCTCGCCGGTCTGCTCGGTGACCCGGCGGAGAATGGGCATGGCCGTACCCGCGAAGCCATGGTGGTTGGAGACGCGCTGCCCCAGCTGGAAGATCCGCAGGCCCAGGTGGTAGCGGCGGCCGTCCGGCTCGTAGTCGACAAAGCCGTCGCGGGTCAGGGAGCCCAGCAGGCGGTAGGTGGTACTGAAGGGAAGTTCGGCGCGGCGGGAAATTTCTGCGGCACTGGCACCGCGGGGTTCATCACCCAGGAGGACCAGCAGCCCCAGGGCCTTGCCCACCATGTCCGTGCGGTCAGCGGGACGGGCGCCCACTTTGCCTTCCGGCGGCATGGCATTCACGGGCTCTCCGGCGCGGGCGGCGGCAGCGGATTCTTCATTGACCGCTGTGGTTTGGTTCACACTCATGCATTCGATGTTGCCACAATGTGAGAGCTATTTCTAGATGGTGAATATTTTCTTGACAGGTGACTGCCCTCACAGTCATAGTTTCTGTATCGCAAAAGTAGCTCCCACCATGTGGCTACAAATGCCGGGTCTTTGCACCGGACTCCAGCCGCATCCCCCGCCCGCACCAAGGCATCGGCGGCTGCGACCCCCCCCAGATCCATCCGCGACAATGTCGTCACACCAAAGGAACACCATGAGCAAGACACTTCCGTCCGCAGGGGCGGGTGCCATCACCTCCGCCGGGACACCCAAGAAGGCCGCCCTCGCCAGCTTCCTGGGCAGCGCCGTCGAATACTATGACTTCTTCATCTTCGGCTCGGCCGCAGCACTGATCTTCCCCACGGTCTTCTTCCCCAATGCCGATGCCAACGCCGCCATCATGTCCTTCGCAACCTTCGGGTTCGCGTACGTGGCACGTCCCATCGGCGCCATCATCCTGGGCCACTTCGGCGACCGGGTGGGCCGGCAGAAAGTCCTGATGTTCACCCTGGTGCTCATGGGTGCTTCCACCTTCGTCATCGGCTGCCTGCCCGACTTCCGTACGGTCGGCTGGTGGGCACCGGCGCTGCTGGTGCTGGCCCGCCTCTGCCAGGGCCTCTCCGCGGCAGGCGAGCAGGCCGGCGCCTCCTCCATGACCCTGGAGCATGCCCCGGACAACCGCCGCTCCTTCTTCACCTCCTGGACCCTCACCGGCACCCAGGGCGGCCAGATCCTCGCAGCCCTGGTGTTCATCCCCGTCCTGGCCCTGCCGGACGAGATCAAGTTCGGCATCGGCTGGCGCATCCCGTTCTGGCTGAGCGCCGCGGTGGTGGTGGTGGCGTTCCTCATCCGCCGCACCCTGCACGAGCCGCCCGCCTTCGAGGAAGCCCGGAAGAACGCACAGATCGCCAAGCTGCCCGTGGCAGACCTGCTCAAGGGCCACTGGCGCGACGTGCTCCGCGTGATCTGCTGCGCCTTCATCGCCGCCGTCTCCACCGTCTTCGGCACCCTGGCCATCAGCTACGCCAAGACCGTTGCCGGCGTGGACGGCACCACCACCCTGTGGCTGGTGGTTGCCGCCAACATCGTGGCCCTGGGCACCCAGCCGCTCTTCGGAATGCTGGCGGACAAGATCGGCCGCAAGCCCGTCTTTATCTACGGCGCCCTGGCCAGCGCGGTCCTCACCCCCGTCTTCCTGCTGAGCCTGGAGTCCCACAGCGTCCCGCTGATGTTCCTGGCCGCCATCGGCTACTTCTCGTGCGGCTACGCGGCGGCCAACGCCGTCTGGCCTTCCTTCTACGCCGAAATGTTCAGCACCAAGGTCCGGTTCTCCGGCCTGGCCATCGGAACCCAGCTGGGCTTCCTGATGGCAGGGTTCGCGCCCGCCATCGTGGCTGCCATGGGCGGCATCAAGCCCGGCGGCTGGGTCCAGATCAGCATCTTCACTGCCATCATCTGCGCGGTGGCCGCTGTCTCGGCCCTGACCGCAAAGGAATCCTTCCGGACCCCCACCAAGCAGCTCGGCCTGAAGTAGGCCGTCCGCCGCGTACAGACTGGCCCGGTTTTCAGGCCGGAGAGCCCGCCATTCCCCCACATGGCGGGCTCTCCGGCGTTAAAACTGGGCCAGTCCGTTAAGACTGGGCCAGTCTCCGGCTACCGCCCTGTCTCCAGCACCGAGGCGAGGTCGAAGTTCACCGGCTCCTCCAGCTGCGCGTAGGTGCAGGATTCCGGGTCCCGGTCCGGCCGCCAGCGGTTGAACTGGGCAGTGTGGCGGAACCGGTCACCCTCCATGTGGTCGTAGCGGACCTCCACCACCAGTTCGGGCCGGAGCGGAACGAAGGACAGGTCCTTGCCGGCGCTCCAGCGGCTCCCCTCCGCGTTCCGCGGGGTCCGTTCGCCTTCTTCCTGCTTGGCCCAGGCCCAGGGGTGGTTGTCGAAATCGGTCACCAGCGGCTGGAGTTCCTGGAACAGCTCCTGCCGGCGCTTCATCGGGAAGGCGCCGATGACTCCCACGCTGGCCAGGCCGCCGTCGTCCTTGTACAGCCCAAGCAGCAGCGAGCCGATGGCGTCCGGGCCGCTCTTGTGCAGGCGGTAGCCGGCCACCACGCAGTCCGCGGTGCGCTCGTGCTTGACCTTGAACATCACCCGCTTGTCGGGTTCGTACCGGCCGTCCAGCCGCTTGGCCACGATGCCGTCCAGCCCGGCCCCCTCGAACTGTTCGAACCAGTGCCCGGCCGTGTCCTTGTCCGTGGTGGCCGCGGTGAGGTGCACTGGTGCCTTGCTCGTGGCGAGCGCCTTCTCCAGCGCAGCGCGCCGCTCAGCAAAGGGCCTGCCGGTGTAGTCCTCATCGCCGAGGGCCAGGAGGTCAAAGGCCACAAAGCTTGCCGGGGTTTGTTCCGCCAGGAGCTTCACGCGGCTGGCGGCAGGGTGGATGCGCTGCTGCAGGGTGTCGAAGTCGAGCCTGTCCCCGGACGCCCCCACGAGGATGATCTCGCCGTCCACCACGCAGCGCGGGGGCAGGTTCTCCTTGAGCGCGGCCACGAGTTCCGGGAAGTACCGCGTCATGGGTTTTTCGTTGCGGCTGCCGATCTCCAGGTCATCGCCGTCACGGAAAATGATCGACCGGAAGCCGTCCCACTTGGGTTCGTAGCTGAGGTCCCCGCCGCCGGGAATACCGTCGATGCCGCTGACGGCCTTGGCAAGCATGGGCGGGACGGGCGGCATCACGGGAAGTTCCATGTGCCCATTCTTGCCCGGCCGGTGGCCCGGGCGGTAGGGCGGCGCGCCCGCTTCAGGCCGCCAGCAGCCACACGACCAGCACCAGCACCGGCGCAGCGGCGGCCGTGGAGAGCAGGATGGTTTCGCGCGCCACGGCCACGCCCCGCCCATACTTGCTGGCGAACAGGAACACGTTCTGGGCCGAGGGCAGCGCTGCCATGAGCACCACGCCCAGGAGCATGTGGTGGTCCAGGTTGAACAGGAAACGTCCGACGACGAACGCCACCGCCGGCATCACAGCGGACTTCAGTGCCGTGGCAGTGAGGATTTCGGCCGTGTGGCCGCCGCTCCGGAGCATCCTGGTTCCGCGCAGCGACATGCCGAAAGCCAGCAGCACCACCGGGACAGCAGCACCGCCCAGCAGGGTGAGCGGCGCCATCACCGGGGCGGGCAGCTCCACGTGGAACGCCGCCAGGACCACACCGAGGAGCGAGGCGATGATCATGGGGTTGCGGAAGGGCTGCGTGAGCATCAGCCGGGGCGAGAACCGGCCGGCTTCCGCGAGGTCCAGCAGGGTCAGGACCAGCGGGGCGAACAGGAGGAGCTGGACCAGCAGTACCGGGGCCACCGGGGTTGCATCCCCCAGGGCATAGAGCGTGATGGGGATGCCGATGTTGTTGGCGTTGACGTAGGAGCCGGCCATGGCACCCACTGCGGTCTCAGCCAGGGGCCGCCGGAACCAGATCCGGCTGGCGGCCACGTATAACAGCGCGGTGGCCGCCGCCGTGATCATGGCCAGCGGAACATAGGCGGAAAAGACCACGGACAGATCCGATTTCAGCACCACCGTGAACAGCAGGACCGGGTTGGTGATGAAGAAGGCAGTACGGGTCAGGGCGTTGATGGTGGGTTCATCGCCCAGGCCGCAGCGCGCGGCAAGGTATCCGACGGCAATGACGACGCCGATCACCGCCAGTCCGATCAGCACACCGCCCACGTGGGGTACTTCCTTCCGGTTCCGCCGTGCACCACCGCAGGAAGGCAGTACTACAAGTTCACAACTTATCGAATAAGGTGCGTTGTGCCAGCAGGCGTCCACGGAGTGGCCTCCCCCGCCGCCCGCCGTCGTGCTTTGTGAAAAGATCAACCATGCGCGCCATGCAACACTCCAGCAAACTCCGGAACGTCCGTTACGAACTTCGCGGGCCGATCCTTGAGGCCGCCAAGAACATGGAGGCCGAAGGGCACCGGATCCTCAAGATGAACCTTGGGGACACCGCGCCTTTTGGGCTGGAAGCGCCCGAGTCCGTGGTGGTGGACATGATCCACCACCTTCGCGGCGCCCAGGGCTACAGCGATTCAAAGGGCATCTTCACGGCCCGGACCGCCATCTCGCAGTATTACCAGACCCGGGGCCTGATGAACATTGGGGTCGAGGACATCGTCATCGGCAACGGCGTCAGCGAACTGATCTCCATGTGCCTGCAGGCCTTCATGGAGAACGGCGACGAAATCCTGGTCCCGGCACCTGACTACCCCCTGTGGACGGCCGCCGTGACCCTGACCGGCGGCAAGCCCGTCCACTACGTGTGCGACGAGGCGGAGAACTGGTGGCCGGACATGGCCGATGTGGAAGCGAAGATCACCAACCGCACCAAGGGCATCGTGATCATCAACCCGAACAACCCCACAGGCGCCGTCTACCCCCGGCACATCCTGGAGCAGTTCGCCGGGCTGGCCCGGAAGCACAACCTGGTCCTGTTCTCCGACGAGATCTACGAGAAAGTGCTCTACGACGGCGCCACGCACATCCACACCGCCGCGGTGGCCGAGGATGTGTGCTGCCTGACGTTCAGCGGCTTGTCCAAGGCCTACCGGATGCCCGGCTACCGGGCCGGATGGGTGGCCATTACCGGCCCGCTGGCTGCCACCGCCGCCTACCGTGAAGCGTTGGAACTGCTCGCGTCGCTGCGCCTGTGCGCCAACGTTCCCGCCCAGCACGCCATCCAGACCTGCCTCGGCGGCTACCAAAGCATTGACGCGCTGGTGAAGCCGGGGGGCCGGCTGCGCGAGCAGCGGGACCTTGCCCACAAACTGCTCACGGCCATTCCCGGCGTCACCTGCGTCCCGGCGTCGGGCGCCATGTACCTGTTCCCGCGCCTGGACCCGGAGCTGTACCCGATCGAGAGCGACGAGAAATTCGTCCTGGACCTGCTGCGGGACCAAAAGATCCTGGTCTCCCACGGCTCGGCCTTCAACTGGCCTGCGCCGGACCACTTCCGCTTTGTCATCCTTCCCTCGGTGCTGGACATCGAGGAAGCCGTCCGGAGGATTTCCTCGTTCCTGGCGGCTTACCGGAGCGGGGCCGTGGCCTGAAACCGCGGCGGCGCGAAGAACTAACCGGGCCCTAACCGCGGGGAAACCGGTACGCAACATTCCAGGCCCACACTTGGTAGTGCAGGCAAGAGCCGGCACCAGCTCCAGCCAGGAGGCCCCAGCGATGTTGAAGAAAGCGACCACGCATGTAACAAGAGTCCGCGCCCTGGACCAGCTCCACCGCGGCGATGAAATCGAAGCCCGCCTGTCGGTGGGGCCCTCCTACGACGACGTGGTGATCCGCCGCGGCAGCGTCCAGGAAACAGCGCCCGGCATCGGTGTGGTCTGGATCCTGGACCGCATCAGCGGCGTGCGCAAAGCAATCAATACGGACGAGTGCAGCGTCTGGCGGGTGGCATAGCAGGTCCGGGAAGACGGTGGCGGGCGTAGTCAGGAAGGACTGTCCGCAACCTGTTCCTCCTCCGGCTCCTGCTGCCGGAGTGCGAGCGAATGCAGCCACTCGATGCTGGCGTCCGTTACCGGATGGGCGGTCCCGAGCGACTCCAGGAAGTCCCGCACCTCAACCATCTCTGCCTCCCTGCGGACGGCATGCAGCCGCGTGCCCTCAAGCATCCGCGCCACCAGCGCATCGCCTGACGGGCCAAGTTCCGCTGCAATCTGGCTGATGACCCAGTCTTTTGCCCCTGCCGCCTCAGCGGCCGTGACTGACTCCAGGACAGTGGCGGCCAGCCCCTTCATGAAGACGCTGCGGAGCAGCTTCCGGCCGGCCGCCGCTCCCGCTTCGCTTCCGGCGTTGGTGGCCGGGATGTTCCATCCGGTGAAGAGGGCCACCAACGCGTCCGCCCCCGTGCCGCTGACCAGCAGGGGCGAACTGATCCGGCCCCGCGGAACGGGCGCCAGGACGGCGACATCGGCGAAAAGGATGCCGCTCCCGGCCGCCCGTTCCGCGAGCCGCCGCTTTTGGTCCGGTCCGGTGGTGTTGAGGTCCGCGAAGATGGCCGCCGGGTCCATCGCGGCCAGCGCCTCGTCAAGGACGGATTCGGCGGCGCGGGCTCCCACCAGGCTGATCACCAGGCCGGCGCCCGCCACTGCTTCACTGATGCCAGGGGCCCGCAGCACCCCGGGCGGGACTGCGTCGACAGCAGGGTCCGTTCCCGTCACCCGCAATCCACGGGCGGCCAGGTCCTGGGCGTAGATGCTCCCGGCTTCCCCCAGGCCCAGGACGGCGACAGGCCGGCCGGCCGTTCCCGCCGTTCCCGCCGGACTACCGTGCACCGGCGGCCGCGGTCCGCCAGCCGCCGTGGTATTCGGTACGGGCGGTGACCGCGTAGGGCGCCGGGCTGACGACCGCCCGGACACTGATCTGTTCATGCGGTTCCACGGTGGTCTTGCGGGATCCGCCGTCGGGTTCACCCCAGACAACCCGCACTTCGGTACCGATCTCCACGTTGGGGTCCACCGTGGCCAGCGAGAGGCCCCGGCGTTCATTGGCCGTCACGCCGGTGAAGAGCGACAGGCCCACCCCCGTCCCGTCGGCGTCGATGACGGAGTCGTAGTTGGACGACCCGTAGTTGGCGTTGGGGACGTCGAAGAACTGGTAGCCGGGCTTGTCGCGGTCCAGGAACGATGCCCAGATGGTGGCCAGGTCCTCATCGTTCCAGGCGAGGGTGACCTTTTTCCGCTGCGCGGCGGGGTCGATCTGCTGGAGGGCGTCCCGGCCAATGAAGTCGTGGTCGAATTTGACGAAGGAGCCGTAGCCCAGTTCCCAGGGGGTCAGGTAGTAGTCCTCGATGTTGCCGGAGACGAACGAGCCGGCGAGCGCGTTGACCGCTTCGTAGCTGGTGGCCGGCAGCCATTCACGGTAGGCGCGCTCGGCGTCGCTGCTGTAGATGGCCGGCAGCGGCGAGGGGATCCAGCCCGATTCGAGCGTGTTCGAGGAGTAGGCCCGCGACCCGCATGGTTCCAGCCCGAACTCAGCCCCGGCCTCGAGCACGGCATCCCGGATTTTTCCGTGCTGTTCGTAGGGTCCCCAGATTTCCAGCCCCGGGGCTCCCGCCATGCCGTGGCGCAGCGTGCGGACCTGTTCCCCGGCGATGCCCAGGTGGCCCATGTGGAAGAACTTCACCTGCTCCAGGGTCCCGCCGTTGAGCTTTTCGATGATCTGCCAGGCGCTGGGGCCCTGGATCTGGAAGCGGTAGTACTTCCGGCCGACAGCCTGGCCGTAGGGGCGTGACGGCGACCTGTCATCGTAGGTGCATTCGACGTCGTATCCGCCGGTTTCGGCGTGGAACTGGAGCCAGTTGGCGGCCGGCGCGCGGCCAACGTAGACAAATTCCTGCTCTTCCAAGTGGAACAGGATGCCGTCGCCGATCACCCCGCCGTTGGAGGCCGTGGGCACGAACTGCTTGGCGGTGTTGACCGGGAAGTTGGCGAAGCTGTTGATGCCCGTGTCCGAGAAGAGCTTCAGCGCATCGGGGCCCTTCACGAAGAAGTTGACCATGTGGTGGGACTGGTCGTAGAGCACCGCCGTTTCACGCCATGCGCGCTGCTCGCGCCGCCAGTTGGTGAACTCGGCGGGAACCACCGGATAGATGTAGGTGCCAAGTTGGGAATTGCGCAGCAGTTCGACGGTGCTGCCCGCCGCATCGAGCACGTCCTGCAGGGATTTCGGGGCCATGGGCTGTTCTCCTTCGGTTCAGGGGTGGCGCAGTTCAGTGGGTGGCGCGGTAACTCTCGCGTGCGTATTGCACGAAGGGAGCGGGGGCGACGGTGGCCCGGATGGGGACCTGCCGGTGGGGTTCCACCTGCAGTTTGGCGGAGTTGGGCTCTTCGCCCCAGAGCACGGTGACCTCGGCGCCGTCCTCCAGTCCGTCCACCGCCGCCAGGGAAACAAAGGAGTGCTCGTTGGCGATGTAGCCGCAGTCAAAGGACTGGCCCACCGTTACGCCGCCCTGGAGCACCCGGTCCACCTGGAACAGGGCGTAGCGGGCCTTGGGCATGTCGATGTACTTGGCGGGAAGCCCGGGACGCAGGAGGGAACCCATCACGTCCTGGACGTCGTCCGGGTTCCAGACGAGTGTCACCTTGCGGCGGGAGGGTGTGCGGGAGAGCGCCTCCAGGGCCTCACGGCCCACGAAGTCGTGGTCGAATGCGACGGAGCGGCCGTACCCGAGCTCGTACGGGGTCAGGAAGTAATCCTCGATGTCCGCCGAATCGAAACTCCCGCCGAGTGAACCGGCCGCTGACGCCGGGAGCCATTCGCGGTAGCCGCGCAACCGTTCGTCCGTAAAGACCGCCGGGACGGGCGAGGGCACCCACCCGGACTCAAGGTTCGCCGTCGAGTAGCCTTTAGCCCCCACCTGGGTCAGCCCGAACTCGCCGCCGGCCTGTAGCAACGCGTCCCTGACGCGTTCGCCCTCTGCCCAAGGGCCGAACAGCTCATAGCCGGGCTGCCCGGCCATGCCGTGCCGGATCGCCCGGACCTGCAATCCGGCGATGGGGAGGTGCCCCATGTGGAAGAAACCGAGCTGCGGCACAGGGGCGCCGGTGAGTTTTTCGACGAGGGCCAGGGCGGTTGGCCCCTGGAGTTCGTAGCGGAACAGCCGGGGGTCACCGGCGCGGACGATCGAGTTTCCGTCCCGGGAGACCTCAATGTCGTGGCCTCCGGTTTCGGCGTGGTACTGCACCCAGTCGATGGCCATCGGGTGGCCCACCAGGTTGAAGGACTGTTCGTCGAGGTGTGCCAATATGGCGTCGCCGATGAGCTGCCCTGAATGGTTCACCGCGATGAACTGCTTGGCACGGTCCACGGGAAAGTTCGCGAAAGAGTTCACCGCGAGCCCGCGCAGCAATCCTTCCGCGCCCGGTCCGGAGAGGAAGAGATCGGTCATGTGGTGCGACTGGTCCAGGAGGGCACAGGCTGTACGCCAGGAATTCTGCTCGGAGCGCCAGTTGCTGAACTCGGCCCGCACGGGAAAAACGTGGGGGCTGGCGGGCGAATCGCGCAAAAGCTGGACCGGTGAAGCCGCCTGGTCCAGCGCCTCCTGCAAAGACCCTGTCACTGCCAAATCCCTGTCACTGCGAACTCCATCGTTCGGTCCACGGTGGAAAGCAGCCCGGGACGTCCAGTACCAACACGATTGCTAACAAAATTGTATCGGATGTCTTGACCAGAGTTCCAGAGCGTGGTTTTCTGGCACTGTCCGCCGGAAAGGACTGACCATGGGCCGCCCAGGCACCATGCCCGCCGTGGAACGCGAGGGTGCACATGCCCGATACAGAGGGGATCCCCTGCCTCCTGATGCGGGGCGGGACCTCCAAGGGTGCCCTGTTCCTGGCGTCGGACCTGCCTGCCGACCCCGGAGAACGCGACGACCTGCTGCTGCGGATCATGGGCTCTCCTGATCCCCGCCAGGTGGACGGACTGGGTGGAGCGCACCCCTTGACCAGCAAGGTTGCCGTCATCGCGCCGTCTCCGGACGCCGGCGCGGACGTGGACTACCTTTTCCTCCAGGTCGCTGTGGACACCGCACTTGTCAGCAGCCGGCAGAACTGCGGCAACATCCTTGCCGCCGTCGGGCCCTTCGCCGTGGAACGTGGCCTGGTGCAGCCAGCCGACGGCCACACGGAAGTGCGCATCCGGATGCTGAACACGGGCAGCATGGCCACCGCACGGTTTGCCACTCCCGGCGGCGTGGTGGATTACGACGGCGGCCCGGCGGCAGGCGGTGCGGTGGCCATCGATGGCGTTCCGGGGACGGCGGCAGCCATCCGGCTCAATTTCGAGGGCACGGCGGGGTCTTCGACCGGCGCCCTGTTCCCCACGGGCAGGACCCTGGACCACACGGAGGGCGTGGACCTCACCTGCGTTGACAACGGAATGCCCACCGTCCTGATGCGTGCCGCCGCTCTGGGCATCACCGGGAACGAGGCCCCTGCAGACCTCGAGGCCAATGAAGACCTGGCACTACGGCTGGCCGGGATCCGCCTCGCCGCGGCGGACCTGATGGGCATGGGCGATGTCAGCGCTGCCACCGTGCCCAAGCTGGTGCTGCTGGCGCCGCCACGGGCCGGGGGCGCCATTGCCACCCGCAGCTTCCTTCCCGTCCGGGTCCACACCTCCATCGGCGTACTCGGAGCACTCACGGTGGCGGCGGGTGTGCTGGCGGAGGGGTCGGTGGGCCATGACCTGGCCGCGCTTCCTTCACCGGGGGAACCCTTCCGGGTGGAACACCCCACCGGCCATTTTGACGTCGAGGTGGCCATCGAGAAGACCCCGGACGGCTGCACGGTGACCCGCTCAACTGCCCTCAGGACAGCTCGGAAGATTTTCGAAGGACGCGTCTTCCCGCGCCCGCGCCCCTAACCACTGCACAACGACCCCTTGAGAGAGGACAGCTTCATGACCGGGTATACCTCGTTCGACGTCGCCCACCTGGGAAACGTGGAACTGCTGACCCCCGTGTTCGAGGAAAGCCTGTGGTTCTTCCGCGACCTGCTCGCCATGCGCGTCGTGGCGGAGACCGGCAGCGCCGGCACGAAGTCCGCCTACCTTCGCACCTGGGACGAATACCAGCGCTACACCCTCAAGCTCACCGCCTCAGCCGATGCCGGGGTCGGGCGCACCACCTTCCGGACCACCAGCCAGGAGGCCCTGGAGCGCCGGGTCAACGCCATCGAAGCCACCGGCCTGGGCATCGGCTGGAAAGACGGCGAGGTGGGCACCGGGCCCACCTACTCCTTCCGGGACCCCGACGGGCACCTCATGGGCATCTATTACGAAACCGAACGGTACGTGGCCACGGACGACAAACCCGCCCTGAAGAACCAGGCCTCGGCCTTCCCCGGCCGGGGCGTTAACGCCCGCCGGCTGGACCACATCAACTTCCTGGCCAAGGACGTGGTGGCCAACGGGGAGTTCGTGGTCCACGCGCTGTGCGGGCGGGAGAGTGAACGCATCCGGCTCGACGACGGCGGATATGCCGCCTGGTGGTTCCACTTCAACAACAAGTCCTATGACATCGTCTACTCCGACGACTGGCTCAAGCACGGCAACCGGCTCCACCACGTGGCATTCGCCCCGGATACCCGCGAAGACATCCTGAAGGCCGCGGACATCTTCCTTGAAAACGGCATCCACATCGAGTCCGGTCCGCACAAGCACGCCATCAACCAGACGTTCTTCCTCTACGTCTGGGAGCCCGGCGGCAATCGGATCGAACTGGCCAACGCCGGTGCCCGCCTGCTGCTGGACCCGGACTCGCCCGTGGTGGAGTGGAGCCAGGAGGAGCGCAGGAAAGGGCAGGCCTGGGGCATGAAAACCATCGAGACATTCCATACCCACGGAACGCCAAACATCCCCCAGTGAGAAAATTAAAGGATCCCGGCAGTACCGCACAGAGAGGTGCATCATCATGACCAACACAGTGGATACGTCCGCCCCGGTGACCACCGGCCTCTACATCGGAGGCTCAGAACGGCAGGCCGCCGCCACGATGGACATCGCCGATCCGGGCAAGCCTGGCACAGTGGTGGGCCACGCCGCGGCGGCCGGCGCGGCCGACGTCCAGGACGCGATTGCCGCGGCAAAGGCGGCCTACCCCGGATGGGCCGCGCTGGGTGCACGGGAGCGCGCAGACCGGATGCGGCAGGCACTGGAGGGCATCGCGGATTTCCGTGATGAGGATGCCGCCATCCTCTCGCAGGAAAACGGCAAGATCCGCATGGAGGCCTGGGTGGACTCCCTGGTGTTCGAGATCAGGTGGAACCTCGCGCTGGAACTGGCTCCCGACGTCGACACCGCCAAGGTGCTGCCGCCCGCGCCTGGCATTCCCGTCTCCACCTCGGTCACCTTCCAGCCCCTTGGCGTGGTGACGGTTATCGTGCCGTTCAACTGGCCCATTGCCATCCTCGCGGCCTCGCTCCCGCACGCACTGCTGGCGGGAAACACGGCAATCGTTAAGCCGCCACCCACCGCGCCGCTGGCAACGACGCGCGTGGTCCAGCGGATTGCCGAAAAGCTGCCGCCGGGGGTGCTGAACGTGGTGACCGGCAAGGACGCGGACATGGCTGCGCTCATCACCAGCCCGGACATCGCCAAGGTCTGCTTCACGGGAAGCGTGGGCGGCGGCAAGCGCATCATGGAAATGGCGGCAAAGTCACTCACCCGGGTAACGCTTGAACTCGGCGGAAACGATGCCGCCGTCATCCTCGCGGACGCGGTCCTCGATGACACCCACCTGGACCGGCTCTACGCCGCGATCTTCGATACCACCGGCCAGATCTGCATGAACGCGAAGCGGGTCTATGTGCACCGGTCGCGCCTGGACGAGGTGGTGGCCGGGCTCTCGCAGCGGCTGGAGAAGGCGGTCATTGGCTACGGGCTCGACGACGGGACCACCATGGGTCCGCTGCACTCCCCCGTACAAAAGGCCTTCGTGGCTGAGCTCATCGAGGAGGCCAAGGAGGGGGGCGCGGACGTCAGGGAATTCGGCACCCTTCCCTCGGACCCTGAACTGCACGGCGGGAACTTCCTGCGCCCGGCACTGGTCATCGATCCGGACCCCTCGCTGCGGGTTGTCACCCAGGAACAGTTCGGGCCGGTCATCCCCCTGATCCCGTTCGACACGGAGGACGAGGCGGTGGAGGCGGCGAACGCCACCTGGGCGGGGCTGTGCGGCTCGGTGTGGACCGCCGACCCGGCAGCGGCCGACCGCGTGGGCGGACGCCTGGTCTGCGGCTACGTCTGGGTTAACGACCACGGGGCAACCCGACTGGACCTGCGCGCGCCATTTGGCGGAATGAAGCAGTCCGGCATGGGCAGGGAACAGGGTATTGAAGGGGTCCGGGCCTTCCAGGACACCCGTGCCATCGCCCATCTGGAACCGGAAGCAGCACAGGGGTAGGCCCGGAACGGACGGCGGACCGGAAGGTTCCGGATTCCATCAATAGCTATCGACATTACCTATGCACATAGGTAATCTTGGAGGTGGGTGCACCGCTGCACCCGCCGAAAGGATGGCCTGATGACGACTCGAATCATGCCCGCCCCCAACCGGGCAGCATCCCTGGAACTCATCAACAACTTCTCGCTGGAGATGACCGGCAAGGACATTCCCGCCCTCATCGAAGCAAAAGACAGGATTCCGCCGGGCACCCGCATTAACGTCACCTTCCTCGGCAACGAGGACCTGGAGATGCGGGTGGCCGCCGCCAAGGCCGCCCGGGACCTGGGATTCATTCCCGTGCCGCACGTCTCGGCGCGCCGGCTGGCATCGAAGGGCGAGCTCGAAAAGTTCCTTCAGCGCCTGGCGGAAGTGGGCGCCGCCGAGCACCTTTTCGTGGTGGGCGGCGACCCCGCAGAACCCGAGGGCCCGTACGAAGACTCCCTGGCGCTGGTCAACACCGGCCTCCTGCAGCAGTTCGGGGTGCGGGAAGTGGGAATCGGCGGATATCCGGAGGGCCATCCCGACATCCGCAAGGAAGACCTTTGGCGGGCGCTGGAGGACAAGACCGCAGCCCTCGCCGCGCAGGACCTTGGCGCCTCCATCATCACCCAGTTCGCGTTCGACACCGAACCTGTGGCTGCGTGGATCGCCGAGGTCCGGGCCAGGGGAATCCAGGCACCGATCCGCGTGGGAACCCCCGGCCCGGCGGGAGTCAAACGGCTCCTGGGCTTTGCGCGCCGTTTCGGGGTGGGCGCCAACGCGATGATCGTGAAGAAATACGGCTTCTCGCTGACCAACCTGATGGGCGATGCCGGCCCGGACCGGTTCGTGAACGACCTGGCCGCCGTCCTTGCCGACCGTGCGCCCGGCCAGGACCAGCACCTCCCGGGGCAGGTTGGCCTGCACTTCTATACGTTTGGCGGCCTGCTGGCCACGGCCAACTGGGTCCGGCACTTCACCGCGGAAGAGGGCTAGGACGGCATCCGATGGTCCTGCATACTGAATCCCGCAAGGACCAGTCCTGCCTGATCGTCCACGGGCCGGACCAGCCGGGCATCGTGGCTGCGGTGGCCGCCCTGGTGACCCGCAACAGGGGAAACATCGTCTCCCTGGACCAGTACTCCAGTGATCCTTCGTCGGGCGACTTCTTCCAGCGGGTGGTCTTCAACCGGCCGGACCTGGCCGCCGCGATGCCTGAGATCGAAGCCGACCTCGCCAGGACCCTCACCCCGCTGGGGCTGTCCTGGACCCTGACCGACCGCTCCATCCCCAAGCGCATGGCCATCCTGGTATCCACCTCCGACCACTGCCTGCTGGAACTGCTCTGGCGGCACCGGAGGGGTGAACTGCCGGTGACCATTCCCATGGTGATCTCCAACCACACGAACACGGCCGAGGATGTGCGGGCCTTTGGCGTTCCGTTCTTCCACGTCCCCTCCGCCGGGCCGGACAAGGCAGCAGCGGAGGCCCAGATCCTGAAGCTGCTGGAGGGCAACGTGGACTTCGTGGTGCTGGCCCGGTACATGCAGATCCTGTCCCCCGGATTCCTGGACGCGGTTTCCGTGCCGCTGATCAATATCCATCACTCCTTCCTGCCTGCGTTCGTGGGCGCCGCGCCCTACCGCAAGGCCAAGGAGCGGGGGGTCAAACTGATCGGTGCCACCTCGCACTACGTGACCAAGGACCTGGACGAGGGGCCCATCATCGAACAGGACGTGGCCCGCGTAACGCACGGGCACTCCGCCCTGGACCTCCAGGCGCGCGGCGCCTACGTGGAACGCGCGGTGCTCTCCCGCGCCGTCCAGTGGCATGCCGAGGACCGGGTCATCCGGCACGGCAACCAGACCATCGTCTTCTAAAGACCCACCACCAATCCGATACAGAACAAGAGGTTCAACGTGGCACCGAAAAACCTGCAGGAAGTCCTCGACGCGTCGAAAGGGGCGGTTGACCTCCTCCGCAACTCCCAGATCGGCTCCTACATCTACCCGGTGGTCCCGGCCGACTTCCAGAACTGGATCAAGGAGCAGACCGCGTGGCGGCAGACGGCCGTGCTGTACGACCAGTCGCACCACATGGACAACCTGTTCCTGAAGGGCCCGGACGCGATCAAGCTGATCACCGCCACCGCCATCAACTCCACCGCCACCTTCCCGGTGAACAAAGCCAAGCAGTACGTGCCCACCACCGAGTCCGGGCACGTGATCGGCGACGGCATCCTCTTCCACGAGGCGGAGGACGAATACGTGTACGTCGGCCGGTCCCCGGCGGCCAACTGGCTGCTCTACCACGGCGAGACGGGCGGCTACCGGGACCTGGACATCACTGTGGACCGGCGCTCACCGTCGCGGCCGTACGGCCACCCCGTGACCCGCCAGTACTACCGCTTCCAGATCCAGGGGCCCAACGCCTGGCAGGTCATCGAAAAGCTCAACGGCGGCGCACTGGAGCAGCTCAAGTTCTTCAACATGTCCACCATGGCCATCGCCGGCACCACCGTCCGCACCCTGCGGCACGGGATGGCCGGCGCACCGGGCCTGGAGGTGTGGGGACCGTACGCGGACCACGACCGCATCCGCGACGCGATCGTGGAGGCCGGAGCCGAGTTCGGGCTGGTCCCCGTCGGTTCCCGGGCGTACCCATCCAACACCCTCGAGTCCGGCTGGATCCCGTCCCCGCTGCCCGCCATCTACACCGGCGAAGCGGAGCGCGGCTACCGCGAATGGCTGCCCGCTGACGGCTACGAAGCCACCGGGACCCTGGCGGGCTCGTTTGTGTCCGGGAACATCGAGGACTACTACCTGACCCCGTGGGAGCTGGGCTACGGCTCGTTCGTCAAGTTCGACCACGACTTCATTGGCCGCGACGCACTCCAGAAAATCGACCCCGCCGCCCAGCGCAAGAAGGTCACCCTGGCCTGGGACGCGGAAGATGTCACCTCCATCTTCGCGTCGCTGTTCAACGTGGACGGACCCAGCTACAAGTTCTTTGACCTGCCCCTGGCAAACTACGGCTCGGCCAACTACGACTCGGTGGTGGACGCCGACGGAACGGTGGTGGGCTACTCGATGTTCACCGGCTACAGCGCCAACGAACGCCGGGCCCTGTCGCTGGCCACCATCGATCCCAACGTCCCGGAAGGCACGGAACTGAAGGTCGTGTGGGGTGAGCCGAATGGCGGAACCGCCAAGGCCGCCGTCGAACCCCATGTGCAGACTGAAGTGCGGGCCGTGGTCAGCCCCGTGCCCTACTCCACCGTGGCGCGCGCCACGTACCACGGCGGGTGGCGGACGAACTACCAGTCGGCCTAGGCTGGGGACCCCGGAGTGCGGGGGCGAGTGCGCCCCCGCACCTTCCTTGAGCCCTTGGAGGAGTACCGCATGAGCCTTCGGTACGCGCTGCTTGCGCTGCTGCGCGTGGGCCCGCTGTCAGGCTACGAACTGCAGAAGCAGTTCTCCATGTCGGTGGGGCACGTGTGGCATGCCCCCGACTCCCAGATCTACCCCGAGCTGCGCAAGATGGAAGCGGAGAACCTCATCGAGGGTGAGGAGCAGCCCAGGGGCCAGCGCGCCACGCGGCGGCTGTACCACGTGACGGATACCGGAAACCAGGCCTTCCTCGACTGGATGCAGACCCCCTTGGAGTACGCCCGGGTCCGCGACCCCGCCCACCTGCGGGCCGCCTACCTTGAAGCGGCGTCGCCGGAGGCCGCCCGTGCGTTCTTCCGCCGGCACAAGGAGCAATGGGAGTCCGAACTCGCCCAATGGGAGGGTGAGCTCCAGCGCATCGACCAGGTGGACAACCCAATGCTGGTGCGCCGCCTGGCCGTGACCGATCCGGCCGACCGCGAACGGACCATCGCTTTTAAAAGGTTCACCTACGAGGGCCTGGTGGACCGGGCGCTTGTGGAGATCGCGTGGGCCCGGCGCGGGCTGGAACTGGTGGACGCCCTGGAAGCTTCGGGCGGCACGAGGCCAGTGCCAAGCGCCGCCCGGAGCTGATCAGACCCGGGGTTGATCAGCCAAAGTTCTCGGCCGTTGCATAGCCCTTGCCGTTGTACTTCTGCACCACCACCGAGGACACGGCCGGCTGGCCATCCACCGTGGTGTTGACCGACGTGCCCTCCAGCATCAGTGGCGCCTTCAGGTCCTTGATATCCCGCAGCGCCGTCATGAAGCTGTCCCGCGTGGGCTCCTTCATGTTCTGGAACGCCTTTTCAAGGGTGGCCCCCACCATGTAGCTCCACATGCAGTGCGGGAAGGCCGGCATGTCCGGGTAGTTTCCGTACTTCTTCAGTTCGTCGAGGAATTTGACGACGTCGGGGTCCTTGGCGAACGCCGGGCTCTGCGGTGCCTTGGCAAAGGACACTGAGTAGATGCCGGGGTAGGCGGAGGCGCCACCCGGTTCGAGGATCGCTGTGGGGCTGGACGTGTTGGAGGGCAGGAACCAGCTGGGCTTCCAGCCGATCTGCTGCGCCTTCTGCAGCGAGGCGATGGTGAGCGGGGTGATGGACATGGCGTTGAAGAAGACATCCGCCCCGGAGGAGGCCAGCTGGGTGAGCTGGGCATCAACGGACGTGTCGGTGGCCTCATAGGTCTGCTCGCCCACCACCGAAATGTTGGACGCCCCCTGGATGGCCTCCTTGAAGCCCGAGACGTAGCCCTTGCCGTAGTCATCGTTCTGCGACAGGATGGCCACCTTGTGCTGCGCACCCGACTTCGCCAGGAGCTTTCCGAACGCGGCACCCTCATTCTGGTAGACGGGCACGAAGCCCAGTTGCCAGGGGCTCTGCTTCCGGTCGCTGAAGAGCGGGTCACCGGTCATCACCAGCACCTGCGGGACCTTCTGGCTGATGGCAGCGTCACGGAATGCCCTGTTGGTGGGCGTCCCCAGGCCCGCGGTGGCGGCAAACACGTTGTCGGACACCATCTGCTGGAAGTTGGCCAGGGACTTTTGTGGGTCGTAGGCGTCGTCGTAGGACTTAATGTTTACGGTGCGCGTCTTGCCGTCACCAAACTTCACCCCGCCGGCGGCGTTCGCGGCCCCGAAGTACGCCGAGACCCCGGCGACCGTGCACTTGCCCGGCCCGGCAGTGGCGCCGCTGAGCGGCGTGGTGATCCCCAGCGTGATCGCCGAGTCCGTGATCCCCGGGGAGGACGCCGAACCGCCGCCCTGGCCGCCGCTGTCACCCCTGCATCCGGACAGGGAAAGCGCGACGGCGGCCGTCACGGCAACGATGCCAAGTACCCCGCCGGGCTTCTTTCTCATCTTCATGGTCCATCCTGCCTCTCTGTTTGTTCGTGTCCATCCAGCGCACTGTCCGGTACCGGATGGTGCGCTGGAGCGTTCTGCTCGGAGGTCTGCGGTGGAAGGGCCGCGGTGGAACGGCCGGTGGAGCGGCCGCGGGCGGCATCGGTCCGGCGGGCCAGCCGCCGCACCACCCGGGGCAGGCTGACCAGGCCGCCGGGCAGCAGGAACAGCACCGCCAGAAGGATGGCGCCCTGGCTGATGGTGGTGAGGTTGGGGTCAATGGCGTTGGTCAGTTGCGGGACGAAGACGTAGTAGGCGCCTCCCAGGAGGGAACCGGCGATGCTTCCGGCCCCGCCAATGACCATCGCGGCCAGGAGGCTGATGGAGTGGCCGAAGCTAAGGGTCTCAGGCGAGGTGTACTGCACGGCCGCGAGGTACAGGAAGCCGCTGGCACCGCCGAAGATGGAGGCGATGGTGAAGGCGAGGACCTTGGTCCGGTAGGGCGAAATGCCCATGGAGGCCGCAACGGCCTCGTTTTCCCGGACGGCCGCAAATGCCCGCCCGTACTTGCCCCGGACCAGGCTCCGCGCCAGCAGGAAGGCCGCGGCCGCCACCACCAGGACGATGTAGAACTGCCATTGGTCGTTGTCCAGCCCGGACCAGTCCGGGGCGTCCGTGAACCGCGCGGAAATCCCCTGCGAGCCGCCGGTAAATTCGGAGAGGCGCTTGGCCAGGGGCACGCCGACGATCGGGAGGGCGATGGTGACCATCGCGATGGCAAGGCCGCCCAGGCGGGCCGCGGCAAGGGCCACCAGCAGCCCCACCACGCCGGCAACGGCGCAGGCGGCAGCGAACACCAGCAGGATGTTCCAGCCATGGTTGACGCCGTACGCGGTGACATAGGCGCCCAGCCCCACGAAGAAGATCTGCCCGAGGTTGACCTGGCCTGTGTAGCCCATGACGATGTTCAGCCCGAGCACCGCCACGGCATAGACACCGATGCGGACCAGCGTTTGGTTGGCAAAGGCCGGCAGGGCCAGCGGGGCCACGATCAGCACCACGGCCACGACGGCGGCGAGGACAATCCGGACCCATGGCCTGCGGGCGGTGGCGGCAACGGCGTTCATCAGACCCTCACCACGACCTTTCTGCCGAACAGGCCCTGGGGACGAACGATGAGGATGACGAAGATCAGCGCGAAGGGCACGGCGATTTTGAGGTCGTGGCCAATGAGGGGAACGTAGACGGCCACCAGGTTTTCCAGGACACCGATGGCCGATGCCGCCACCACGCAGCCGATGGGGCTGGTCAGGCCGCCGAGGATCACGGCTGCGAGCGCGTAGACCAGTGCGGTGTCCAGCATGCCGGGCGTGAGGGTCAGCTGCGGAGCCACCAGGACGCCGGCAATCGCCCCCAGGGTGGCGGCAAGTCCCCATCCCACCATGAGCAGGCGGCCCACCGGCAAGCCGGAAAAAGCGGCCGACGCCGGGTTGTCGGCAACGGCGCGAAGGGCCAGTCCCAGCTTGGTGCGCAGGAAGAGCAGCTGCAGGACCACCATGATCACAACGATGGTCACGGCGGTGGCAAGGGACCTGACGCTTACCACGGCCCCCAGGATTTCAACGCTGGTCAGCGGGAAAAGCGACGGGAACCCCAGGTTGTTGTAGCCCCAAAGGACCGCGCAGATGCCCGTGACCAGGGTGAGCAGGCCGATGGTCACCACCACTGCGGTGTCCGGATCCCCCCGTTCAAACCGCCGGATCAGGAAGCGTTCCACCAGTGCGCCGAAGAGGAAGGACAGGACAATGGCAATAATGATGGCCAGGATGAGCGGCAGGCCGAGCTGCACGAAAACATACGCGATGTAGGCGGACAGCACCGCCATGCCGCCCTGCGCGAAGTTGATCAGGCCGGTGGCCTGATTCACCAGCACGATGGCCAGGGCCAGGGCGGCGTAGATGGAGCCGGTGGCGAGGCCGTCGACGACCAGTTGGATGAAGGTTCCCATACCGTCAGCCCCCGAGGTAGGCGCGGCGGATTTCGTCCATGCCCTTGAGTTCGGCCGAGGTTCCGGTGAGGACGTTCCGGCCCGTTTCCAGGACGGTGGCGGTATCCACCAGGGAGAACGCGAGGTTTGCGTTCTGTTCCACCACCAGCATGGCGATCCCGGACTCGAGCCGCAGCCGGCGGATGGCCTGGTAGACCGCCTTGGCGGTACTGGGCGCCAGCCCCAGCGAGGCTTCGTCCAGGAGCAGCAGTTTGGGTTTGGCCATGAAGGCGCGGCCCACCGCGAGCATTTGTTGTTCGCCGCCCGAGAGTGCCGCTGCCCGGGAGCCAACCCTGTCCTGCAGCTGCGGGAACAGGTCAAGGCAGTAGTCAATGTCGCCGGCGATGGCCTTACGGTCCTTGCGCAGGTAGGAGCCCACCATCAGGTTCTCGCGCACGCTCAGCTGGCCCAGGGTGCCCCGGCCCTCGGGTACGTGGGCTATGCCCAGCGCGGCCACCTGGTCCGGCCGCAGGCCCCGGATGTCCCGGCCATCGAACCTGATCCGTCCACCGGTCCTGACGCTGCCGCTGATGGCACGGAGCGTGGTGGTCTTGCCCGCCCCGTTCGCACCCAGGATGCCCACGGACCCGCCGTCCGGCACGCTGAGCGAGACCCCGTCCAGGACCTGCACGGGGCCGTAGGACGCTGTCACGTCCGTGAGTTCAAGCAGCGTCATCAGCGGCGTCCCTCCCAATGTAGGCCTCGATAACGCGCGGATCGGACTGGGCCTCCGCCGCAGTTCCCGACATCAGCTTCCGCCCGTGGTCCAGGACCACCACCTGGTCCGTGAGCGCGGAGATAAGTCCCATGTGGTGCTCCACGATGATGATGGTGACGTCCTGCTCGGCGCGGAGGCGCTTCACGGTGGCGATGAGTTGTTCAACTTCCCCGTGGGAGAGCCCGGCTGCCGGTTCGTCGAGAAGAAGCAGTGCGGGCCTGGAAAGAAGGGCCCGCCACAGCTCGATGCCTTTATGGAGCCCGTGGGAGAGTTCGTCGGCAGGCACATCCGCCGCCCAGCCCAGCCCGGCCTTGGCGAGGAGTTCGAGCGCCTCGCTGCGGACGGCGCGCTCGGCCCGGACGGTGTAGGGCATCCTGAGCGCCCACGAGACCGGGCCGCCGGGCAGCCGCGTGTGCCCTCCGAGGAGCACGTTCTGCAGGACTGTGGCGTTCAGCTGCAGTGCCGGATGCTGGAAGGTGCGTGCAAGTCCAAGGCGGGCCATCCGGGACGGGGCGCTCCCGGAAACCTCGGTCCCGTCGATGGAAATCGAACCGGAGCTTGGCCGGTAATGGCCGCTGATGCAGTTGAACAGGGAGGTCTTGCCGGCACCGTTCGGGCCCACCAGGCCAAAGATCACGCCAGGCTCGACGTCGAAACTGACGTCCTGCAGCACCTTGACCCCGCCGAAGTGCAGGCTGACGTCCTTGAGGCTCAGGCTCGCGGCCACCCTGTACCTTCCTGTCGCATCATCGCTAGGAATGGGTGCAGTCGATCACCACTGCACGAAACCGACGGTACGGATCGCGGACGAAATTGTCAACGATTTTGGAATCGTTTGGCGGTCAGGACTTCGGGCGCGGCTTAGCCACCCGCAACGGACTGGATCACCAGCACTTCCTGACCGGGTTGTACCTCGGTGTCCAGGCCCTGCAGGCGTCGGACTTCGTCGCCGTTCACATAGATGTTGACGAATTTGCGCAGGGCCCCGGTCTCGTCGCGGAGCCGCCGGCCCAGCACGGCATAGTCCGCGGCCACCGCGTCAAGCAGGTGTGCCACCGTCACCGGCCCGTCGGCCCGGGTGGACAGGACGGCCTGCCCGCCGGCCAGCGGCTGCAGGACACCGGGAAGCAGCAGCGAGATCTCAGGCACCGGCCACCACTGCCGCCCGGACGCAAAGGACGTCCGGCAGGTGCGATGCCACTTCACTGAAAGTCTCCCCTTCGTCCGCACTCGCGTAGACGGTCCCGCCCCGGGTGCCGAAGTAGACGCCGGCGGGTTCGGCCGTGTCCACCGAGGCGGCGTCCCTGAGCACGCTGTTGTATTCGTGCCCGGGGAGTCCGGTGCTGAGCCGCTTCCAGCTGTTCCCGGCGTCGTCCGTGCGGTGGACGGCGAGCTTTCCGTCGGGAGGAATGCGTTCGCCGTCGGCCTTCAGCGGAACAACCCAGGCGGTGCCGTCCCGGCGCGGATGCGTCAGCATCACGAAGCCGAAGTCCGCGGGCAGGCCCTCTGCGATGGAGTTCCAGCTGTCGGCATTGTCGTCTGTCCGGTAGACCCCGTGGTGGTTCTGTGCGTAGAGGCGTCCTGCCACCGCGGCATCGGCAGCGATCTTGTGAACGCACTGGCCGAACTCCGGGTTGGGGTCCGGCATGAAATAGGCCGAGATGCCCTTGTTACGCGCCTCCCAGGACCTGCCGCCGTCGAGCGAGCGGTACACGCCGCCGGTGCTCATGGCGACGTGCACGGTTTCACCGGCAGGGTCCACCACGATCGAATGTGCCGCCGCACCGCCATAGCCTGCTCCCCACTCACTGCGGTGCGGGTGGTCCCACAGGCCCCGGTTCAACTCGAAGTGCTCGCCGCCGTCAGTCGATTTCCACACGGAGATGGGCTCCGCTCCCGCCCACACCACCCCGGGACGGGACTCTGCGTCCGGGTAGATCTGCCACACACGGTCCAGGGCGGCGCCGGTGTCCTCGGGAAACGTGATGGCACCATGTTCCGGCTCGGACCACGTGGCGCCCAGGTCATCGGAGTGTGCAACCGTGGGCCCCCAGTGCGGGCTGCGGACGCCCACCAGGATGCGGGTGCGGCCCTCCCTGGTATCGATTCCGATGCTGGGGATTTCAGCCATGAGGAAATGCGGGCCGGTGAAGGACCACTCCCGCCTGTCCGGGCTGGTGGCGAGCCACAGCCCTTTCTTGGTGCCGATTGCCAGGAGGAATGATTCTGCCGCCGTTGCCATGCGGACCATGCAACCACCGCAGTGGCCAAGGCGCAACGGGTACAGGCCCCCTTCAGCTCCCGAACTGCCGGCGGTCGGGGGTCAGTCCACGAATTCCGACTGGGTCTCGATGAAGTCCCAGTCCGCGGCGGTCAGTACAGCAGCGGGGTTGCCGGGGTGCGGACCGCCCGCCTCCGCGATCCCCTGGAGCACCGGAAGCGGAAGTTCCTCTGAATGAAGGTTTTGGCGCAGCCACTCCTTGCTGGCGAGGTCCAGGTCCAGCCACCACATGAAGATTTCCACGATTCCCCTCCTTGCTTCACTTAAAACGTTAGGCGCGGCCCACGCAGCGGACAAGGTCCCGGCGCGGAAGCAGGTGGCCCAGGCCGGCTTTAGGGTACTGGCAGGTAACTTGGCCGGCCTGCGCCGGTGAAAGACAAGTACCCCCTACTGGCGACTGCCCCGGGAGGCGCCCCTAGCCTGAAATCTCAAAGCAAGCTGACCGTGCTGCTGGGGCATACGGCGCCACCGCTGGCCGTCCCCCGCCATGGTCCGTTTCACGCACATATGGGGAGAAGACATGAAACGCACCTTAGCCACACTGGGGGTGGTTGGGCTCGGCCTGATCAGCCTCACAGCGCCTGCCATGGCCGCGGGAGAGAAAGTCACCGTTTGCCACAGCGACGGCAGCACCTGGGCACCTTTGGAATTCAGCATCAATGGGCTTGGCGGCCATGACCAGCATCCGCTGGACATCATTCCGCCGACGTCCAAATCGCCGGGCAAGAACTGGACCAGCGCCGGAAAGGCACTCTACGTCGCCAAGTGCGCCCCGCTGCCGCCCGGCGAGGTGCTCGATCCCGTGGATCCGCCGGTCGTCGTCGATCCTCCCGTCACCCCGCCCGTCGTTACCCCGCCCCCCGTCGTCGACCCTCCCGTGGTCACGCCGCCAACTGAGCAACCGCCAGCGGTGACACCCCCGGCCAACGAAACGCCCGTCGTCGTGGACCAGCCCGTGGAACAACCCGCGGTGCAGCCTCCGGCGGATACGCCTGTTGCGGAAACTCCTGCGGTGGTGCCACCGGCCGCAGTGGCACCGGCAGCTGTACCCGCCCAGGCAACGCCTGCCCAGCAGGCCGCCGCCGCTCCCAAGGCAGCCCCCGCCGCAGCGGCCGCCAGTGTGGGAACCAACCAGGGCTACAACGCCCAGACGGCTGTGGGCGCCGCTGACGGCGCGCCCGGCTGGCTTGCAGGTGTGGGAGCGCTGGCTGCCGCAGGAGCAGCAGTGGCAGTACGCCGCCGGCCACGCCCGCTGCACACCGCCGGCTAGCCCGCCATCCGCCACTTCCCGTGGCTTCCCGACAAGGAAGGCGTCCTGCCAGTGCCCGGCAGGGCGCCTTCCTTCCTTTCCACCGACCACCCGTGAGGAAATGCCATGCCACAGGACCGACGCCGGCACGCAGCGCCCGGGGGACGCATCGCCACCTGGCAGCGGTGGAGCAGGGGCGATCTGGCCATCCTTTGCTGCGGCGTCCTTACCTTCCTGTCGTTTACGGCGGGCGCACCCCTCTTCCACGAGGCACCCACGCTGACGGTCCCCGGCATCTCCACTTCGACTCCCGGCGTCCGCGCCGCCGCGGCGCCTGCCGGGGCAGCGGCCCCGATGGCGGAGACCGGCATGCCACAGCCGGCAGGGGCGGCCGCCCAGGCTCCGGCCCGTCCGGCGGCGGCAACACCTGCCCTTCCCCCGGCTGCCCAGCCAATCCATATCCGTTACCCGGCCGCCGCATTTGACGTAGCCGTCCAACCCCTGGACCTGGACGGAGAAGCCCAGGCCAGCCGAACCATAGAACCCCCTGCCACCAAGGACGGGTACTGGCTCACGGCCTTCGGCACTCCTGGGAAGGGCTCCGGCAACACCACCTACGTCATCGGCCACAGCTGGGAGGGCGCGGACGCCCCGTTCAACCACCTCAGTTCCGCCGCGGCCATTGGCGACCTGCTTGATGTCCAGACTCCGGCCGGAACCATCAGCTACCGCGTGGACAGCGTCACGACCTACCTGAAGTCCGGCCTCAAGGACAGCCCTGTCTGGGAGATGGTGCCCAACCGGTTGGTCCTCATCAGCTGCTACACGGAAGACCCGTGGGGCAGGAACGTGGTTGTCACCGCCTACCCCGCAGTTCCCTAGCTCCGGGCCCGGCGCTCCGGGACGTGCCCGGGCCTAACGTACCTGTTCAGGCGGCCTTGGGCGGGCGGACAATGGGCAGCATGACGTGGGAACATTTCGACGGGGCCCCGCTGCTGGTGGGGATCATGCCCAAGCAGCACCCGGAGGTCATCCAGACCGCGGCCACCCTGGCTGCCCGGCTGGGCGCCCCCTTGGTCTGCGCGTACGTGGACGAAGCCAGCTACCTCGTGGAGTGGGATCCGGCCCGCTCCGCCCACCGCCTTTCCCGGCACCCGGACGCTGATGACGACATGCTGGAACTCGCAACGGAGCTCAAAGCACAGGTCCAGGCCACCGTGGACAAGCTGCCCGGTGGCAGCCCCCCTGACTGGTCCTTCCGCACCCTTACGGGCGACGCAGCCCGTGCGCTGGGACAGCTGGCCGCGGAAGTGGATGCCCCCATGATCATCGTGGGAACCTCGGAACGTGGATTGTCCCATCGCCTTTCCGAGGCTTTGGGTGGGTCCGTTGGGGCGTGGCTCAGCCACCATCAAAGCCGGCCGGTGCTGGTGGTTCCCTACCGGATGCCCGCCCATGAGGACCGGCCATGACCGGCGCATCCAGGGCAAAATGCCTCCGTTCCGGGCGTGATTAAAGTAAAGCGAAAGTAGTTATTCGCGGTGCTGGCGCAGTCCCGTACCAGCCAGTAAGCTGATTCAAGCAAGGCCGATCCACCCAGGTGGAAGCCGGAATTGCCCAAGAGCTGCTCCGGAGTGCGTATCCCCCAATAACGCACTCCGGAGCTTTTTTGTGCCCTGACGGACCGGGCCTTCCGCGCGCCGCGGCACTTCTGCAGATACCCCCAGGGGGTACTTGCATTGATACCCCCAAGGGGTATATGTTGGCTCCATGAACGCTACCGAAGAAACCCTTGCGGCGGCCGAACAGCCGGCTGGGGAGGATGGCACTGCCCCACAGCACGGGTACACGGGAAACAAGGACGCCTACCTGCGCCGCCTGAAGCGCATTGAGGGCCAGGTGCGGGGCATTGCCCGGATGGTGGATGAGGACAAGTACTGCATCGACATCCTGACCCAGGTTGCCGCCGTCACCAAGGCCCTGCACGCCGTCAGCCTTGGGCTGGTCGAGGAACACATCGGCCACTGCGTGGTGGGGGCGGCCTCCGAGCCGGACCCCGACGCACGCGCAGAAGCCATCGATGCCAAGGTAAAGGAAGCTGCCGACGCCATCGGTCGGCTGCTTCGCTGACACACCCCCACACCAACCCGGCCACCGCCGGCACCACATGAAGGAGCAAGCCATGAGCACCACCTCACCCACCACCACAACCATCAGCGTCTCGGGCATGACCTGCGGACACTGCGTGTCGGCAGTCAGCGAAGAACTCGAAGCCATCGACGGCGTTGAAGCAGTGGCCGTGGACCTGAACGCCGGCGGCATCTCCACCGTGACCATCACTTCAGGCAAGGAACTCTCCCCCGCGGAAATCGGCGAAGCCGTAGCCGAAGCCGGCTACCTGGTGGTTGCCAACGAAGCCTAGAAACCCTTCCCCCACCGGAAAGCTGACAATGAGCCACCAGGAACTGCTCCACCCGCCGGGCACCCGCGTCGTCGAACTCGACATCGAAGGGATGACCTGCGCGTCCTGCGTCAACCGCGTGGAAAAGAAGCTCGGCAAGCTCGACGGAGTGGCTGCAACCGTCAACCTGCCACTCGAGTCGGCCTACGTCACGGTCCCGGACGGCGTCACCGACGAGCAGCTGGTGGATACGGTCAACGCGGCCGGCTACAAGGCCCGGGTACGCCAGCAGCGCCCCGCAGGCCCGGACGCCGGCACCGCAGCTGAGCCCGCTGCAATTCCCGCGTCCCTGCTCCGCCCGCGCCTCATCCTGGCCGCAGTCCTGACCGTCCCGGTGTTCCTGGTCAGCATGGTCCCGGCGTTCCAGTTCGCCAACTGGGGCTGGGTGGCGGCGGTGCTGGCGCTGCCGGTGGTCACGTGGGCCGCGTGGCCCTTCCACCGCGCGGCCGCCGTCAACGCGCGGCACTTCGCCTCCACCATGGACACCCTGGTGTCCCTCGGGGTGGCCTCAGCGTACCTGTTCTCGGCCTGGCAACTGCTGGCGGATCCGCGCATGACTGAGCACCCTGGCATGGAGGGCATGTCCGGCGGCCTGTACTTCGAGGTGGCGGCCGTTGTCACCACCTTCCTGCTCCTGGGCCGGTACCTGGAGGCCAATGCCAAGCAGAAGGCCGGTGACGCCCTCCAGGCACTGCTGAACCTGGGTGCCAAGGATGCCACGGTCCTGCGCAACGGCAAGGAAGAGAGGATCCCCGCCGACCTGCTGCAGGTGGGCGACGTCCTGGTGGTCCGCCCGGGAGAGAAGATCGCCACGGACGGCGTGGTGGTGGACGGCGCCTCGGCCGTTGACGCCTCGCTGGTGACGGGTGAATCAGTCCCCGTGGAGGTGGGGCCGGACAGCCGTGTCACCGGCGCCACCATCAACACGTCCGGCCGCCTGCTGGTCCGGGCTACCCGGGTTGGTTCCGAAACCACCCTTGCCCAGATGGCGCGGCTGGTGTCGCAGGCCCAGACCGGGAAGGCGCCCATCGCGCGGCTCGCGGACCGGATCAGTGCGGTCTTCGTGCCGGTGGTCCTGGCACTGGCGGTCGTGACGTTCGTGCTCTGGCTCCTCCTCGCCGGCCCGGCCGCTGATGGCGACCACCTTCGGCAGGCCTTTACGGCCGCCGTCGCCGTACTAGTCATTGCCTGCCCCTGCGCACTGGGCCTGGCCACGCCGGTAGGCCTGCTGACGGGCACCGGCCGCGGCGCGCAGCTGGGCATCCTGATCAAGGGCCCGCAGGTCCTGGAGGACACGCGCACCGTGGACACCATCCTGCTGGACAAGACAGGCACGGTCACCACCGGCGTCCTGGCCGTGGACGCCACGGCAGCCTTCACCGGTTTCCAGGACCGGGACGTCCTCCGGCTTGCCGGAGCCGTCGAGGCAGCCTCCGAGCACCCGGTGGCCCGTGCCATCGCTGCCGCAGCTGCCGCGGTCCCGTCCACGGGCGCCACGGACGACGCCGGCGCGTTGCCATCCGTGCAGGGTTTCAGTTCCGCGCCGGGCGGCGGAGTGTCGGGAACCGTTGAGGGCAGGGCCGTGATGGCCGGGCGGCGCGGCTGGCTGGAGCAGAACGGGATCGTTCTGGACGCCGCCCAGCAGGCCACGCTCGCATCGGCAGAAGAGGGCGGCGCAACGGCCATCTGCGTCGCCGTGGACGGGAAAGCCGCCGGAATCATCAGCCTCAGGGACACCGTCAAGGCGGGGTCCGCGGCCGCCGTCGCCCGGCTGAAGGCACTGGGCCTGCGGCCCATCCTGCTGACCGGTGACAACGCCGCCGTGGCCGCCCGGGTGGCTGCCGCCGTCGGCATCGCTCCGGACGATGTCTACGCCGGCGTCCTGCCCGAAGGAAAGGTCGAGGCAGTACGGAAGCTCCAGGCCGGCGGTGCCACGGTGGCCATGGCCGGCGACGGCGTCAATGACGCTGCGGCGCTGGCGCAGGCCGACTTGGGAATTGCGATGGGGTCGGGCACGGATGTGGCCATCGAAGCCGCGGACCTGACGGTGATGGGCAACGACCTCGCCCAGGTGGCGCAGGCCATTGAGCTGTCCCGGAAGACCCTGGGCACCATCAAGACCAACCTGTTCTGGGCGTTCTTCTACAACGCGGTGGGTATCCCGGTGGCCGCCCTGGGGCTGCTCAATCCGATGATCGCCGGCGCCGCCATGGCCGCCAGCTCGGTCCTGGTGGTGACCAACTCGCTGCGGCTGCGGAGCTTCGGCAAGTAGCCGCAGTCCCGGCGGGTGCGGGCGGGGGCTCAGGCCGCGCCGTACCGCACCGCGGCACGCGCCTTGGCCTTGGCCGCCTCGGCCTCCCTGTCCTTGGGCGGGGCCTGCGTCACCAGCGCATCCAGCAGATGCTGCGTGATGTGCGCGATCTCATGCACGGCGTCGTCAAAGGCCTCCTGGTTGGCCTTTGACGGCTTGGTGCTGCCGCTGATTTTGCGGACATACTGCAGGGCGGCCGCGTGCACTTCCTCGGACGTGGAATGCGGTTCAAAGTTGTGGAGGGTTCGGATATTCCGGCACATACCGCCATGCTAGGCTCTTCGAACGCCTGGGATCGACCCCTTTTTCTTCGTCCCGCCGCGGCGTCCATGGGGAGGCCGGCATGGGCAGGGCTGCCCATCGACACCGTTTTACGGGCCGGGGTAGGTTTTAGGCAATGGATCTTCCGGATGAGCCGGGAGGCCGAGGGGGATGCCGACCAGGTTCGGATCCACGTTCTAACAAGGAGAAACTGATGGCTATTTGGGGTGCAGACGTTGAGCAGCTTCGCCAGCTCGGCAGCAAGCTTCAGGCAGGGGCGTCCGAGATCGAGACGCAGAAGTCCACTCTCACCAAGGTTCTGAGCAGCACCAACTGGGAAGGCCCGGACGCAACCAAGTTCCGCAACGAGTGGTCCGGTACCCACACCGCGATGCTCACGAAGGTTGCCGAGGCACTGAAGGAAGCCGGCTCGCAGGCCAAGCGCAACGCTGAAGAGCAGAGCCAGGCCTCCCACTAGGCTTACCGCCGCTGGCGGGGGCAGGGACACCAACCGGTGTCCCTGCCCTTTTTTGTTGCATCTTTTGTGGCGTCCGACGGCGGCGCCTGGCTGTGCAGGTCCGCCTAGGGGACGGGTTCGACGTCGTTCGCGTGTTCCAGAGGTGATGCCGGAACCCCGGCGCGCTCTCCGGCGGCGGCGGGGGCGGGGGCCCGCAGCTCATCCACCCGGACCAGGATGACTCCGCCGACAATCAGGACTCCGCCGAGGAGCTGGATGGCGCCGGGAAGTTCCCCGAGCAGCAGCCACGCCCACAGCACGGCGAACAGGACCTCGGTGAGCGACACGAAGGAGGCCACCTTGGAGCCGAGGGCCCGGGCGGCCATGATGCCCGAGGTGTAGGCCAGTACGGTGGCGAGCACCACCAGCCCGGCCAGGGATACCCACCAGGGAGTGGTCCAGGGACCAAGCGTGGTGTCCGCGGTACTGAACGCCATGGGCAGCAGGCCGGTGGCGGCAGCGAGCCACATGACCGCCGCGCCCGTCAGGAGACCGCCGGATGCGAGCACGATGGGCGGCAGGGTGTCGTTTTCCCTGGCCGTGATGAAGAAGTAGATGGCCAGGCAGACTGCCGCCGCCATGCCCCAGAGGACGCCCACCAGGTCCACTTTCACCGCTCCCGTGAGGTCAAGGACCAGCACCAGCCCGGCCAGGGACAGCAGTGTTCCGCCGGAGGTCAGCAGCCGGGGGCGCCGGCGGCTGGCCGCCCACAGCCACAGGACGATGATCACCGGGGCAAGGTACTCCAGCAGGAGTGCCACTCCCACGGACAACCGTGCCACTGCGTTGAAGTAGAACAGCTGGCAGGCCGCGACCCCGATGAGCCCGAACAGCATGATGGTGAGCCAGTTGTCGCGCAGCTGGTGCCAGCGGCCCCTAAGCGCCCAGGCGGCGGGCAGGGCGAGGATCAGGGCGGCACCCGTCAGGCGGGCGGTGACGGCCGCCCCCGGCGACCAGCCGGTTTCCAGCAGTGACTTGGCGAACGATCCGGACAGGCCAAAGACTGCGGAAGAGAAGAGCGCGATCCCAATTCCGGAGGCCAGGAAGCCGGGGCGCCCGGCGGGAAGTTCCGCGGTGGGGGTGTGGTTGTTGGCGGCAGGCAACGTCGCCTCCTGTCAGGAGTAAAGTGGGGTAATGCCCATGACACTACGCCCGCGTGCTGTAAGGAGTCAACATGGTTTTCGCCCCTGACACGGAGGTGGCCCTGCGGACGGTGGTGAACCTCATCAACACGTCCGCGAATGGCCGGGAAAGTCTGGCCTCCGTTGCGGACCTGGATGCCTTCCTGGCGGCTGAGGGGTTTTCCGGGGGACGCGCCCGGGATGCTGCGGAATTGGAAAGTGTGCGGCAGCTGCGCCGTGAACTGGCGGCGGTGTGGACAGCGGATGAGGATGCCGCCGTTGATACCGTCAACCGGCTCCTGCGGGACGCGAACGCGCTGCCGCAGCTGATGAAGCACGACGGCTGGGACTGGCATCTGCACGCGACGGCACCGGAGGCTCCCCTGGCGGACCGGATGAGTACCGAGGCAGCCATGGCGCTGGCAGACGTGATCCGCGGCAAGGAGATGGAGCGGCTGCGCACCTGCGAATCCGACGACTGCGATGCCGCCGTGCTGGATCTGAGCCGCAACCGGTCAAAGAGGTATTGCGACACGGGAAACTGCGCCAACCGGGCCCACGTTGCGGCCTACCGGGCCAGGCAGGCGGCCGCGAACTAGCAGGCCGGCGCTGCCAGCGTTCCGTTGTGCGCCGGTGTGGCCCTAGCGCTGGGGTGTGCCGTCGGCGCCGTCGCCGGATGCCGGCGGGTTCTGGCTGCCCGGAGTACCGAAGCCGTGGCCGGATCCTCCGTGGGGGGATGCCTTGGGCGCCGAGCTCAGGTTCACGCCCGAACCCTTGCCCAGGTGTTCGGCGTTCTCCTTGTAGCTCATTGAGAGCATGGCCGCGATCACCAGGGTCACGATGAAAGCGATGCCGGCCGCCGTGAAGGCGAGGTCGAAGCGGGGCGCCCGGGCGCTTCCCCCGGAGGCGAAGATCAACACTGCAACGAAGGCGACGACGGCCCAGAAGGCCGAAAACATCAGCGGCCCCTTCACCGAGGTCCGCAGCTTGCGCGGTTTTCCTTGATGCTGGTCAGCCACGGTGGTTCCTCCCTGCAGGCGGCGCACGGCCGGCCTGGTGTACGAATTGCGGTTTCGCACCCGATTTTCTACAGAAAGTAGAAGGGCGCTCCTCCTAGTTTACGGCTTTCCTGCGCCGCCCCGGGCATCGTGCCGCAGGGTCAGGCCGGACAGCACCCAGAGGACCCCGGAAATAATCGCCCCTCCACCGGCCACGCCCAGCAGGGCGTGGGCGCCGAGGTTGATGAAGAACGGCAGCAGCACCGCTGTTCCAATCCCGATGATCCCGGACGCTATCCAGTCGCGCGCCAGGACGTGGCGGCCCCGGTGCTGCAGGCCGCAGGCCAGCTCGAGGACACCGGCCACCCCCAGGCCCAGGGCGGCAATCACCCCGAACAGCAGGTCGCTGTGCAGCAGGAGCACCGCGAAGCCCGCGCCGGCCAGGACGGCGCCGGCGGCGGAAAGCAGCTTGCCGGAGAGCGACTTCGGGGCAATCCCCGCGGCAGGGATGGCGCGGAGGGAAACCACGCCCGTGGCCAGGAGATACAGGCCGCCGGCCCAGCCCATGACCTCCACGGAAGGCGAAGTCCAAAACACCGTCACGGCACCGAATGCCAGGGCAGCAGCCGAGCGCAGCAGGACCGGCTTCCAAAGGTCATTACGGGGGGCAGTTCCCGGGGCAGCGCCCGCAGGGGTGGATGGTTGCGTCACCGGTCCAGTTTAGTGGGGGCTGCCGGGAGGTCGAACCGGCACTGCACCCACTTTGCCTGCACTCGATTCAGGCGGAGCCCAGGACCATCCAACGGTCGGACCGGGCGCGCACGCCCAGCGTGAGTGCCCGCGCGGCCATGTATCCCACACCAAAGGCGGCCCACAGCCAGCCCAGCCCTGCGGCGCCGGTGGCGCCGGAGAATGCCACCCAGGCCAGCAGCGGCACGTAGATGGCGATGTTCACCAGCCCGGCGAGGGCGAGGTACCGGGCGTCGCCCGCGCCGATCAGCACCCCGTCCAGGACGAAGACGTAGCCGGCGATGGGCTGCCCGGCAGCCAGGACCCAGAGGGCGACCGTGAGCGCCGACTGCACCTGGGGATCCGGGGTGAACAGGGCTCCTGCCCAAGGGGCAACCACGGCCAGCAGCAGGCCGGTCACCACGCCGAACCCCGCGCCCCATCTGATCATGGTGCCGGTCAGAAGCCTGGCCCTGCCGGCATTCGAAGCACCCAGCTCCTTCCCGATGAGCGCCTGCGCGGCGATGGCCAAGGCATCCAGGGCGAACGCCAGGAAGGAAAAAATGGTCATGGCCAGCTGGTGGGCGGCGAGGTTGACCTCACCCTGGGCGATCACCACCAGCACCGTGGCCAGGATGGCTGCCCGCAGGCTGAGCGTGCGCAGCATGAGCCAGGATCCGACGCGGGTCATGCTGCGGATCCCCCGCCAGCTGGGGAGCAGGCTTACGCCGTGGCGGACGGCGTTCCGGCGCACCATCACCACATAGACCGCGGCCATGGCCCACTGGGCCACGCTGGTACCGATCGCCGAGCCTGCCACGGACAAGCCCAGGCCATAGACCAGCCACAGGTTCAACACAATGTTCACGCCGAATCCGGCCGTTGCCACCACCAGCGGAGTCCGGGTGTCCTGCAGCCCCCGCAGCACGCCGGTGCCGGCGAAGATCAGCAGCATCGCCACCAGGCCCGGCATGGACCAGCGGAAATAGTCGACGGCAAACGTGCGGGCACTGCCCTCCGCGCCCAGCAGGTCGATGAGCGGTTCGGCCGCGGCGAACCCGGCCACCGCCAGCAGTACGCCGAGGAGGGCTGCCAGCCACACGCCGTCGCGCCCCGCGGCCAGCGCCTTGCCCAGCTGCCCTTCGCCGATGGCGCGGGCCACGGCGGGTGTCGTGGAGTAGGCCAGGAAGACCATTAGTCCGACGGCGGTCTGCAGTACGGCTGATGCCAGCCCCACCCCCGCGAGCTGGGCGACGCCGAGATGCCCCACGATGGCAGAGTCCGCCAGCAGGAAAAGGGGTTCAGCCACCAGCGCCCCGAAGGCAGGGACGGCGAGGCGGAGAATTTCGCGGGCGGGGGCGCGGGTGCCGGCCGCGGCGGCAAGGGCAGGTTGTTGGGGCACGCTGCCAGCTTAACCGCGCCTGCCGTCCGGACCGCCTCCGGCATGACAAATCCCACAACCAGGGCAACTTAGTTGACACTTCAACTATATATCGGGAACAGTGGAAGGCATGAACAAGCAAGCACTGACCACTACTGCCCTTGCCGCCCTCCGCATCATCCTTGGTTTTCTCTTCGCAGCCCACGGCTGGCAGAAGTTCAACGAATGGACCATCGCCGGCACCCAGGCTTCCTTCGCCAAGATGGGCGTTCCGGCCGCCGACGTCATGGCGCCCGCCATTGCGGTCCTGGAACTTGCCGGCGGTATTGCCCTGATCCTGGGGATCCTCACCCGCGTGGTGGCCGCCCTCCTCGTCCTGGACATGCTGGGCGCCCTGTTCCTGGTGCACGCGCCTGCCGGCGTGTTCGCGGCAAACGGAGGCTACGAACTCGTGCTGCTTCTGGCTGCGGCATCCTTCGCCCTGGCCCTCACCGGAGCCGGCAGGCTTTCCCTGGACCGCGCCCTCTTCGGCCGCCGCCCGGAGTCCCGCCTGGCGGTCCTCGCCTAACGGCTCCTGCATGACCGAACGACGGCGGCAAGGCACCCACGGTGCCCTGCCGCCGTCGGACTTTTAAGCTGCGCCTTGGCTTTGTTGCAGCGCCAACCGGCCGGTAACCGGGGCCGCCAGTAGGATCGCAGCATGACTGAGTCCGGCCGTCCCAACTCCGTAACCCTCCGCTTCCTCGCCGCTCCCACCGACGTCGGGCACAGCGGCTCGGTGGATGCCGGCACGGTGCTCGAGTGGGTGGACAAGGCCGCCTACGCCGCAGCGGTGGGATGGGCCAAGTCCTACTGCGTGACTGCCTACGTGGGAAACATCCACTTTGCCGACCCCGTCAACAGCGGGGACATGGTGGAGGTGGAAGCGACCATCGTCTATACGGGCCGGTCCTCCATGCACATCCACACGGTGGTCTCTTCCGGGGATCCGAAAGGCGGCCCGGCCACAATGCGCAGCCAGTGCATGGTGATCTTCGTGGCGGTTGGGGCGGACGGCAAGCCCATCCCGGTGCAGCAGTTCGAACCCGCCACCCCTGCCGAGATCGAGCAACGCGACCACGCACTGGCCCGGATCAAGGTCCGCGAGCAGATTGTGGAAGCCATGAACCGGCAGGAATATACGGACGCCGGTACGGCCGAACGCGTAACGCTGCGCTTCATGGCCGCCCCTACCGATGTGAACTGGGGCGGCAAGGTGCACGGCGGCATCGTTATGAAGTGGATCGACGAAGCCGCGTACGTCTGCGCGTCCCGGTACTGCGGCCGGGACACGGTGGCGGTCTTCTCCGGCGGCGTGCGCTTCTACCGGCCCCTACTGATTGGCCATGTTGTGGAGGTGGAGGCGAGGCTGGTCTACACGGGGACCAAGGGCATGCACATCGCGGTCCACGTCCGTTCCGGCGATCCAAAGGGCCGGGAGTTGAACCTCACCACCTATTGCCTCACCGTGATGGTGGCGCGCGACGACGAAGGCAACTCAGTGCCCGTCCCGGCATGGGTGCCGGTCAGCGAGGAAGACAAGCGGCTCCACGCCCACGCCCGCGAACTCCTGGAGATCCGGGGTACGGCCCCGGGGAACCGCCTGCCGAACCATCTTCTCGCCGCAGCGGGACCTGCCGGCAGCGCCGCGTCCCGCACCGGGAGCGAAGGCTCCTAGAAGCCGCCGCCACCGCCGGCGTCGCCCGCCATGTTGGCAAAGCGGGAGTAGTGGCCCTGGAACGCCACCACGATGTCCTTGGTGGGGCCGTTACGGTGCTTGGCCACCAGGATGTCCGCCTCCCCGGCGCGGGGTGATTCCTTGTCATATACGTCTTCGCGGTGGAGCAGGATGACCATGTCGGCATCCTGTTCGATGGAACCGGACTCACGGAGGTCCGACACCATGGGGCGCTTGTCCTGGCGCTGTTCCGATCCACGGTTCAGCTGGGACAGGGCGATCACGGGAACCTGGAGTTCCTTGGCGAGGAGCTTCAGCGCACGCGAGAACTCGGAAACTTCCTGCTGGCGGGACTCCACCTTCTTACCCGAGCTCATGAGCTGCAGGTAGTCGAGGATAACCAGCTTGAGGTCATGCTGCTGCTTCAGGCGGCGGCACTTGGCCCGGATTTCCATCAGGGACATGTTGGGGCTGTCATCGATGAACAGCGGGGCATCGTTCATTCGGCCCATGGTGGTGGCAATCTTGGACCACTGCTCGTCCTTGATGGTTCCCTTGCGGAGGTCCTGGAGCCCAATGGTGGCTTCAGCGGACAAAAGGCGCATGGCGATCTCGTTCCGGCCCATTTCCAGGGAGAACATGACCGTGGAGAGGTTGTTCTTGATGGCCGCAGACCGGGCGAAGTCCAGGGCGAACGTTGACTTACCAACGGCGGGGCGTGCGGCGATGACGATCATCTGTCCGGGGTGGAGTCCGTGGGTCAGCTCGTCGAGTTCGTAGAACCCGGTAGGGACACCGGTCATGCCCTCCCCGCGGTGGCCGGACGCCTCAATTTCGTCCACCGTGGACTCCATGACGTCCTTCAGCACCACGTAGTCCTCCGCGGTGCGGCGTTCAGCCACGGCGTAAACCTCCGCCTGGGCCTGGTTGACCAGGTCCTCCACCTCGCCGTCGGAGCCGTAGCCCAGCTGGACGATCTTGGTGCCGGCGTTCACCAGGCGGCGAAGCACCGCACGTTCAGCGACGATCTCGGCGTAGTAGCCGGCGTTGGCTGCAGTAGGCACGGTCTGGATGAGCTCGTGCAGGTAGGCAGGGCCGCCGATCCTGTTGATCTCGGCACGCTTGGTCAGTTCATCGGATACCGTAACCGCGTCCGCGGGCTCCCCGCGGCCATAGAGGTCGATAATGGCCTCGTAGATGGTCTCGTGCGCCGGGCGGTAGAAGTCCTGGCCGCGGAGGATTTCAACAACATCCGCGATGGCGTCCTTGGACAGCATCATGCCGCCAAGAACCGACTGTTCGGCGGCGATGTCCTGCGGCGGCTTCCGGCTCGCGTCCGATCCACGGGTTGCCTCAACAGGGTCCAGATGCGCGATTGACAAAGCTGCCGTCCTCCATTTGTACCGGGCGTGCGGCCCGGTGGTCCATCCTGTTCACGGCCTCCGACAACCGGATCCGCCACCCATCCAGGTCTACCCGCAGGCCCTGACAATCAAGCTCCGGGGTCCGGAAACCAGCTCCGGGCCGGAGTTATCCCCAATATCCACAGCTTTTCCACAGAGAGACGTGGGAGGCGGCGCGAAGGGCCCCGAAAACCGAACCAGGGGACCCTGTTTCGACTGTGGAGAACAGGTACCCCGCTACGCTAGCCGCCACGGCGCCACCCGCAAAGCCAGCATGCCGCAGGCCCTGTGGATAACCTGTGCAGTATGCGGCATAGCTTGTGCACAGCCTGTGGGGAACTCTGTGGATACAAAACTTTTTTGGCCCGCTTTCAGCGTCTGACCTGCGGAAACATGAGGGCTTGCTTGTGGAGTAAATATTTCCTCCAAGGAATTTCATCCACAGGCGCTGAAGGGGATGTGCAGCGGCAGGAGGGCTGCAGGGTCCCCGGAGCGTCCCTCTCCGCAGGCCCGTGGTGCTCCTCATATTCCGTGCCGGAAGTTTGACTGCCGCGCGCCCGGCCCTGTATGCGCACACGTGAATATTGCTGTGGATAAACCCAATCTGGATTAAGCTCTACGTATGGGCGATCTCCTGCTGGTGCTGTTGCCGGCGATAGCTTTAGTGGCGCTCATCTGGGGCATTGCCACCGCACTGCGGCCGCGTGATGCGGGAACGTCGGAAGCCGACAAATACCAGCGCGAGCTTGCCGAGCGCTCGGCACGCCATTACGCAGCCCAGGTCCAGGCTGCCACCGCTGCCAGGGCCGGCCTGGCGGCGGCTACCCACCCCAGCCAGAACGCCCAGCAGCACAACCAGCAGCAGGAATATATCCGGGCGGGTGGCCAGCAAAGCAACCGCACCTGGCAACGGCCAGGAAGTACAAAGAACGGCTCATGAAAATGGAATCCCTTGTGGCCCCGGTCCTCATCCTGCTCGCGGTGATTGCGGGGGTCCTGGTGGCATACAGCGCCGCCCGCAGGCGCAAAGCAGCGCGCGGCGCCGCCCCGTCCCAGCCCGCCGCCACACCCCAGGAACTGGCCCGGACAGCTGCCGGGCGCCTGACGGAGGAACAGCACCGGCGGATCTACGCCCTGATCGCACAGGGCCAGGCCATGGCCGCCATCAAGCTCTACTACGAGGTCACCGGTGAAGGGCTGCGGGCGTCACGCGATGCGGTGGGCGCGTTGGCGGCCCACCCCCAGCCCTACGTGGGCAAGGAGCCCGCACCGGTCATCGAAGAGGACGACGACGAGCCGCAGCGGTTCCCGTACCGCTACCGGGCGATCGCCAGCAAAGGCGACGTGACCCGGGAAGTGAGCAGCAACATGCTCAATGACGAGATCTACGGAAGGATCCGCACGCTGGCCCGGAGCGGCGACACCGAGGCGGCGGCCACGGCGCTGACGCGGCACTCCGATATCTCGCTCAAGCAGGCACGGGAATTCATCGCCCTGCTGGACGACTAGCGGGATCCGGAAATACCGGCCAGCAGCTGCTCGAACGGGAGGGATTCCAGCGGGGCGGACTTCCGGCCCGGCTGAAGCCCCTCCAGCAGGCGGGTGAACTCCCCGGCAGCACGTTCGATCCGGTCCGCGAGGGATGCCCCGCCTTCCTCGGCGGTTCCCCAGTCCTGGGGCCCAGCGAAGACGCCGGTGGCCGCAATGCGCGTCCGAAGGTAGCTGAACAGGGGCCGAAGAGCGTAGTCCAGGACCATCTGGTGCCGGTCCGTTCCACCGGTGGCGCCCAGCAGGACGGCCTTGCCATCCAGCGACTTGGGATCCAGGACGTCGATGAAGGACTTGAAGAGGCCACTGTAGGAGGCGCTGAAGACCGGGGTCACGGCGATGATTCCGTCCGATGCCTCCACACCCGCGATGACGTCCGCCAGCCTCGGGGCGGCGTAGCCGGTGACGAAGTTGTTGGCGATGTCCACCGCAAGGTCGCGGAGCTCGACGACGTCCACGGCCACCTGGTAGCCGCCTGCCTCAAGCTGCCTCGCAGCGGCCGCTGAAAGCTGGTCGGCCAGCAGCCGGCTCGATGAGGGTACGCCAAGTCCTGCGGAGAGGACGGTGATGCGGCGGGTTTCCATGGCATTCTCCTGGTGCTCGTTCAAATCATCATACATGCGTTTGCATCTATACCGTTGAACTGCCGCAGGTGGCGGAGTATTCCCGGAGGTTCTGCGGGACCCTGATCAGAGCAGGACGGTTCCCTGGATGCACGTGGTCGATTCGCCGCCCACCCAGATGTCCCCGCCCTCAGCGCTCACATGGATGCGCCCGGCCCGGCCCAGCACGGTCCCCTGCGAGGCCACGTACTGCTCCGGCGCCCTGCCGGTTCCCATCAGCCATTGGGCTGCACCGGCATTGAAGCTGCCGGTGACGGGGTCCTCGGCCATCGCGTCACCGGGCAGGAACGTGCGCACCTCAAAGTCGGCGCCGGCGCCGGGAGCGTGCGGTCCTATGACGCCGATCTTCAGGTCGCCCATGGCTGCGTGGTTCGGTTCCAGGGCCAGCACCTGCCCGGCGGACTCCAGCAGGACACCGATCCATTCCGGCCCGTTCACCAGCCAGCACGCGTCGACGATGTCGCCGGGGGCCACGCGCAGCGCCGCTGCCAGCTGCCGGCGGACGGGCTCCTCCACGGGGCCGGATCGCGTCAGGGGCGGCGCGGCGAAAGCCAGCCTCCCGCCGTCGCGCTTGATCCGGACAAGCCCCGCCGCGCATTCCTGCACCACGCAGCCGTCGGACTTCGGCACCCCTCCGCTTTCCAGCCAGGTATGGGCAGAGCCCAGAGTCGGGTGGCCCGCAAACGGGAACTCCTCGCTCCCGGTGAAAATCCTGACCCGGTAATCGGCGCGGGGATCCCGGGGAGGCAACAGGAAGGTGGTTTCCGAGAGGTTGGTCCAGTTGGCGAAGTGCTGCATGGTCGCCGCGTCCAGGCCTTTGGCATCAAGCACGACGGCGAGCGGATTGCCACGGTAGGCCAGGCCGGCGAAAACATCCACTTGGTGGAAGGGGCGGGGGCGGGGGTTCGGGTTCACCGGAGCAGGCTACCACCGCACAAACGAAAGACCCCCGCCGCCGGAGTCCGGCGACGGGGGTCGTGACGTGGAGTGGGGAAATTACTTTCCTGCCACCACGTCCAGTTCGATCACAGCGGCAACGTCAGCGTGGAGGCGGACGTTGGCCTGGTAGGAACCGACCGACTTGATGTGTGCGGGCAGTTCAACCTTGCGCTTGTCGATCTTGCCAAGGCCAGCGGCCTCAACAGCGTCGGCGACGTCGCCCTGCTTAACGGTGCCGAACAGGCGGCCGGACTCGCCGGCCTTGACGACGAGCTTGACCGGCTTGGCGGACAGTGCAGCGGCCTGCTTCTGAGCATCTTCCAGGGAAGCGTGCTCGCGGGCGGCGCGGGCAGCCTTGATGGACTCAACCTGCTTCTCGCCACCCTTCGACCAGGTCAGGGCGAAGTTGCGGGGCAGCAGGTAGTTACGTGCGTAACCGTCCTTGACCTCGACAACATCGCCGGCAGCACCGAGACCGGTGACTTCGTGGGTCAGAATGAGCTTTGCCATGTTAGTTAATCCCTTCCTTAGCCGCGGCCAGCGCCGGAGTAAGGCAGCAGAGCAACTTCGCGGGCGTTCTTGATTGCCTGGGCGATCTTGCGCTGTTCCTGCACCGTGACGCCAGTGACGCGACGGGCGCGGATCTTTCCGCGGTCGGAGATGAACTTGCGCAGCAATGCTACGTCCTTGTAGTCGATGACAGTGATGTCAGCGGCCTTCAAGGGGTTGGACTTTGGTTTGGGCTTACGGAGTTCAGCCTTAGCCATCGTGGAGCTCCTATTCTAGGGAGCCCGTGGATATTGATCCACGGGATGGTGGTGGTCCGACGGCGGCAGTGCCTTGGGTGCGTGGCGCACCCGGGCAGTCCCGGCGCCGGGCCGTTATTTGGGTTTTAGAAGGGAGGTTCGGAATCGGGGCCGTTGCCCCAGCCGCCTGCGTTGGAGACACCGGGCGTAGCCCAGGGATCGTCCTGTGCAGCCTGCTGGTTGCCGCCGCCCCAACCTCCACCGGAGTTGCCGCCCTGGTTTCCACCAGAGTTGCCTCCTCCGAAGCCACCGCCGCTGTTGCCGCCGCCGAAGCCGCCGCCACCCTGTCCGCCGGAGCGCTGGGTGCGGTTGACCTTGGCATTGGCGTAGCGCAGGCTGGGGCCGATTTCGTCGACCTCAAGCTCGATAACGGTGCGCTTTTCGCCTTCTTTTGTTTCGTAGGAACGGCTCTTCAGGCGGCCGGTCACGATGACGCGCATGCCCTTGGTCAGGGATTCGGCGACGTTCTCGGCTGCTTCACGCCATACGGCAGCGCGGAGGAACAGGGTTTCCCCGTCCTTCCACTCGTTGGACTGGCGATCAAAGGTGCGGGGGGTGGAAGCGATGGTGAAGTTCGCTACTGCCGAACCGGACGGTGTGAACCGCAATTCCGGGTCATTGGTGAGGTTACCGATGACCGTAATGGTGGTCTCGCCTGCCATCTACTGCCTCCTTGTTCGATCCTGGGTGAAGAGTGCGTTTCCTGCGGGGTAAAGAATGAAGACGGTGCTGAATTACTCAGCAACAACCTTCTGCTCTTCGGGGCGGGTGATCTTGGTGCGCATGATGGTCTCGTTAAGAGACAGCTGGCGGTCAAGTTCCTTGGCGGTCTCCGGCTTGGCGGTGAAGTTCACCACGGCGTAGATACCTTCGGACTTCTTCTTGATGTCGTAAGCCAGACGGCGACGGCCCCAGATGTCAACCTTTTCGATGGTTCCACCATCGTTGGTGATGACGTTCAGGAACTTCTGAAGCGACGGCTCAACGGTACGCTCTTCGACCTCGGGGTCGATGATTACCATCAATTCGTAAGGACGCATATGTGAACCCACCTCCTTTGGGCTAAGCGGTTACGGCATTTCCGTAACAGGAGGTTCATTTGCGATTCCATGCAATGCCTTGCCGCCGGAACGGAGGCAGGACGCAGCACAGACTTCAATATCTTAGTGCATTTGGACCCGATAGGCGATTCGCGCTTGACCCAAGGCTAGCCCCGGTGGAGGTGGGCAGCAGCCGCAGGTTCAGCCATGTGGAAAACCCTGCCGTCACTGGCGCCCATACCAATGCACTTTTACCGACAGGGGAGCGCCACGCCAACGCAGGTGAGGTCCGTTACCTAATTGTGATTCGCAGACCCTTTTCGTGTACGGTCGTCCGGGGGCCGCCCCCAGCCGGCTCCAGTCCCGGATGCCGCCCAACTCTGCCGCGTCCGTGATTATCACCAGATTCCAGGCAGAGGCGGGGGACCCAAGCGTCCCGGGCACGGCAACGCGCCTGCCCTTGGGGTGAAGCCGCAGCACGCGGCCGAATGCCCTCATTCGAACCCGACAGCTAACTCCGCAGGCGACGAGAGGTAGCATCCCCATGCCCGCACCCCGCAAAGGCAGCGCCAAACGAGCGCACCGTTATCAAAATGAGACAGATCACACCTGGACATCCCCGGCCTTCAAGTCCGGTGCTCCGGCCCGGGCGCTCCGCGGCTGGCCCCTTGCCGCCGGTCTTGCCGCAGCACTCCTCGGAGCAGGTTCCCTTGGCCTGGGCCTGACCCACGGTGACGGAACCGCTGACGTGGCGCGGGTGGCGAGTGCAGGGGATGCCGGCAGCGCCGCACCCACCCAAACTCCGGACATTCCGGTCCCCGCTCCAACGCCAGTCCCGGCAGTCGAGGCCGCTCCTGCCGCCGCTCCTTCGCCGGCAGAGGCACCGGCACCTGCCCCCGCAGCAGTACCGGCACCCGCTGCCCCTGCCCCTCCCTCCGAAGCACCCATCGCTGTGGCGCCCGCGGCGGCACAGCTGGCCAGCACCGGGACGCCTGCGCCCGCCGGGGTCCCGGGGAACTGGACCATGACCTTCGCCGACGAGTTCAACGGGGCCGGACTGGACACCGCGAAGTGGTCCGGCTGCTGGTTCTCCCCCGGTTGCGGAACCATGAACAAGGTCTCCACCAGCCCGGCGAACGTCTCCGTGGCCAACGGAAACCTGGCCCTGGGGCTCAGCTCATCCACCTCCGGCGGACTGGTATCCACCAACCCGAAGGGCGGGGCGGGGACCGGCTTCCAGTTCACCACCGGCTACGTCGAGGCCAGGATCAAGTTCCCTGGCAACGCCAACGGCCTCTACAACTGGCCTGCCTTCTGGACCACCGGACAGTCGTGGCCGGCCACCGGCGAAAATGACATCGCCGAGGTCCTGCAGGCCAAGATGACCGTGAACTACCACTCCGGTTCCGGCTCCCACAACCAGGGCGGCGTGGGCGGCAACTGGGCCAACGAGTACCACACCTTTGGCCTGCACCGGATGGCAAACTCCTCTGACGTGTACTTCGACGGCGTCAAGGTCAAGTCCTACCCCACCGACGACGGAAATGCCCCGCAGTACATCGTGCTGAATGTCGGCGCCTCCTCCACGAACCCGGCCTACGGCGCGCCGTCCCAGATGATGGTGGACTACGTGCGCGCCTGGCAGTAGCAGGCCACGCACCCAGGTGAAAGGGCGACGGCGGGACCTCCCGCCGTCGCCCTTTTTCGGCTTCCCTCAAGGTTGCCTAAAGCAACCCTCCGGGGACGGTGTGATCCAGTACACTCTTGCAATGAAGCTCCTGTACGTGACGGAAAGCGTGCCCAACCGGGATCCGGAACTGGGGGATGGAAGCTCGATGATCCCGTACGAAGTGATCCTGCACCTCGCCCCTGCCGTTGCCGTCACGCTGCTGACTTTCTCGGGTCCTGTTCCGGTTCCGGCAGACATCAGGAACCGCTGCGATACCGTGTACGAACTGGCCCCGCGCGAGGAACTTTCGGCCTTTGCCCGCTCCATGGGCGGGCTCACCGGATTAGGAAAACATCGGCGGTCCACCCCCTCCGCCCGCGCCGCCGCGGCCCGGTTGTCCGCAAGCCGGGACGCCACCCTGATCCATGGCCCCCATGCCCTCTTCCTGTCCCACTGCGTCACCGGTCCCCTGGTGCTGCAGACAGTGGACCCTTGGTCCATCCGGGCCGGCATGGACACCGCCATCGCCCGTACCTTCCGACCCGCCTACCGGCTGCGCGAACAATTGGCAGCCCGAGCTGAACGTCAGCTGCCGCCCCGGGCCAGGCTCCTGACCGTCGGAGCCCAGGACGCAGCGGCCTGGTCCGCCACGCTGGGCAGGCCGGTCACGAGCATCCCCAACGGCACGGCGGTGGCCACCGGTCCCCGCCGGGAGCGGCAAGCCCCCGTGGTGTGCTTCGCAGGCAGCCTGAACTACGCGCCGAACGTGGACAGCGCCACGGTACTGGTCAACAGGATCGCGCCGCTCGTGTGGCGGGAGGTCCCGGACGCCCGCTTCGTCATCGCAGGGCGGCGCCCCACACCGGCGGTTCAGGCGCTGGCCGGACCCCGGGTGGATATCCTGGCCAACGTGCCTTCCATCCTGGATGTGTTCCAGGGCGCGGATGTGGCGGTTTTCCCGGACGAACACGGCGTGGGTATCCGGAACTCCGTCCTGGAGGCCCTCGCCGCGGGGCTGCCCGTGGTGGCCACGCCGGTGGCCGCGAGGGAACTTCCCGCACATCCGCTGCTGGCCGTTCGGGACAGCCAGGACACCCTTGTCCGCGAGGTGGTGGAGCACCTCACCGCCCCCAAGCAACCGCCCGGGCCTTCCCACGGCACTGCCGGAACGGCCGCCGCAGGCGCAGTCCGCACCTGGGACACTGTGGCAGGCGAATACCTGGCGGAAGTCCGTGCGGCCATGGCCGCTTCATCCCCGGCGGGGGAGCTTACCCGGACGAACAGGCAACCATGACGTACGCGCCGGGGGAACTGGAGCGCAAGGGAGTCCGGGGAGCCCTGTGGCAGGGGCTGGCCTTCGCCTCGGGCAGGGTGATCGTGCTGGTGACCACGGTGGTCCTGGCACGGCTGCTCTCACCTGAGGAATACGGCCTCGTCGCCTTGGCGCTGGTGCTGATGGCCTACGCCGAGACCATCGCCGATGCCGGGGTGGGTCAGGCGTTGGTGTACCTGCCCAAGACACCGGTCATTGCCAGGTCGGCGCTGCTGCTTTCCGTTGCCCTGGGCGCAGTGCTGGCCGTGGCGGCCCTGCTCGCCGCTGACGCGGTGGAGGACCTCCTTGGGCTGGACGGCGTGGCCCCGCTGGTGCAGGTCCTTGGCGTTTCGGTGCTTGCCACGGCCTGCGGTGCCGTCCCGGAAGCCATCATGCGCCGGGACCTGAAGTTCAGGCAGCTCACGGCGGCTCCTGTACTGCGCGCCGCAACCATGGGAACGGTGACCCTCTACCTGGCCTTCACCGGCCACGGCGCCTGGTCACTCGCCGTCGGAACGGCTGCCGGGTCGGTGGCCTATGCCGCCACCTGCTGGTTCCTGGTCCGCCGCGAGGCGCCCTGGCAAATCTGGCGCGTGAGCAAAAGCGCCATCGGGGAAAATGTCCGCTTTGGCGCCCCCGTCGCCGGCAGCACCATGCTTGCCCGGGCGATCTTCGACGTCGACTACCTGGTCATCGGCATTGTGCTGGGCGCACACGCCCTGGGTCTCTACACCCTCGCCTTCCGGCTGCCAGAGGCCCTGATCCTGAACGTGTTCTTTGTGCTGTCCACCGTCCTGTTTCCCCTGTACACGCAGGTCCGGGGCGACCGGCAGCGGCTGCGGGACGGCTACCTGAAGAGTGTCACCGTGCAGGCGCTCTACGGCATCACGGCAGGTGTGGGCCTGGCCGTAGTGGCGCCCGTCCTGGTCCCGGTCCTTTTCGGGCAGCAATGGGAGGAGTCGGTGACCCCGCTGGTATTCCTGGCCCTGTACGCGGCCGCCCGCTCCTTGGGTGCCGGGGCCAATGACGTCTACAAGGCGATGGGCCGGCCCGGTCTTTCCATCTGGATCTCCGTGGTCCGCCTGGTGGTCCTCCTCCCGGCCCTGGTCTTTGCCACCCAGTGGGGCATCGTGGGGGTCGCCTGCGCCCAGATGGTGGTGGCCGTGGTCTTCGCGTTCGGCATGCAGGCAGTAGCCGCCAAGGTCATGGGGACAAGGATGCGCCGGATGATGCGGGCCGCCGCTCCGGGCCTGGTGTGCGGCGCCGCGGTGGGCCTGGTGGGCCTGGTCAACCTGGCACGGCATGCCCTGGGACCGGTCCCCACGCTGGCTGTCATGGTGGTGGCCGGAGTGGGCGCGGTGTACGCGGTGCTGCGGTTCGGCTACCGGGACCTGCACGACGAGATCCTGGGCCTTTTCCGGCGCAACCACGAAAACCCGGGAGCGGCGGAAAGCCGGACCTCCTAGCGGGTGGCCGCCCTACGCGGCTTCCACAACATGGCGCCACAACCAGAAGTCCCTGTCCGCCTGGAGGGCGGCCCGGACTTTCCCGTTTCCCTGCGTCGGATCAGCCTCCGCCTCCTGCGCCAGCCGGTCGGCGAGCGTGGCGGTGGACCGCGCCCACGTGGCGATGACCAGCAGCGGGAGGAGTGAGAGGTCCACTCCCCTCATGCCAAGGTGGCGGGAAAGCGGCTCCAGCGCCCAGCCGCCCTTGCCGAAGGCTTTGTCAAAGGCCGCCATCTGGGCCTCCCGGGCGAACGCCTGTTCACTGGATTCGCTCAAGTACTGGAGGTAGAACACCAGGTCGTGCCCGGGCACTCCATCCGTGAGCGACCGTTCCCAGTCCATGACCTGCAGGGCGCCGCCGGGTTTAACAAGGAGGTTCGGATGGCTCAGGTCGCCGTGTTCGATGACCGCGGGCAGTTGCGAGCGGCGCAGCGGGGCAAGGAGTTCGTGCGTGCGCCCAACGAGTTCGTTTGTCCGGGCATCCGGGCCGGCCAATCCTTCCAGGGCCGCCAACGGCGCGGCAACGGCGCGCTGGTACCAGTCCACGTTGCCGGCGGCGGGCTGCGTGCAGGGAAGTGCCCCCACGAACGCGGCCCCGGTGGCGACGGCGGCAGGAAGATCCGCTGCCACCGTCCTGGGATCGAGCGGCAGGCCGGTCAGCGCGGTTTCGACCAGCACCGTGTACGGCCCCACGTCCCGGATTCCCACCAGTCGTGGAACACCGGCGCCTGAGTCGCGGACGGCGGCGGAGAGCTGGGCCAGCATGGCCGCCTCACGGCGGACGCCGCTGTTGTCCCCGGGCTGCCGCGGCACCTTCACCACCAGGGCCGGTTCGCTGTGCCGGGAGGGGAACACCAGGGCCACCACGTGCCGGGAGGTTGCGAACCGCGGGGTCAGCAGCAGTGTCTCCCATTGTTTGCCCAGGCCGTACTGGTCCAGGACAAACTCGTCGAAGTGGTCCCGCAGGAACTGGTCTATGAAGCTCATTGCGCCGCGTTCCTCTCCGGAAGCCGCCCGGTGACGGTGCCCTCGGGGACCAGGAGGTCGAAGACGTGCAGTGCCAAGGCCATGTGCACCGCAGCCGCTTTGAGGGCCCCGAAGCGCACATCCTTGCGCAGGGCCAGGGTGTCCCGGATGGATACTCCGGACCGCACCGGAACCAGCCGGGCTGTCCGCTCCCGGTTGGGGGCGTTCCAGTACAAGGCGACGTCCTGGTAACCCCGGCGTTCCAGCGTCCGTTTCCACCCTCGCAGCGTCCGGGGTCCGGAACGCTGGAGCAGGGACCGGCTGGCTTCCACGCAGATCCAGCCTCCCGGCTCCAGTGCCAAGCCTGCGCTTTCGATCTGGCCGGGGCCCGGCGAGGCCAGCAGCACCACGTCGCACGTCCGGCCGACCGGCCCGGTGTCCGGCTCGTCCAGCCGCACAGCCTGCGGGTCCAGCAGGCGCAGCGCCGATTCTGTTTCCGCGCTCACCCTTCCGGCGAAGCCGAGGGTGCGCGGCTGCAGGACCGGAAGCAGGAACCGCCAGTCAAGGAGCCGCCACAGGTGCAGGGACAGGGCCTCGCCGGCGACGGTTTCCGCCGCGGCCGGGCTCTGGGAAGTGGGGCCGACGGCGGGGGTGCGGTGCGGGGCGCGTCCTGCGGTGGTTGCCCTCCCGGCAGCCGGGGAGCACGTGTCCCAGATGATGCCGGTAGCCACGCGCTGCACGGCCTCCACCGGCTGGGCCGCATCAACCACCCGGCTGCCGGGGAGCCGGCCCGCCAGCTGGAGGTAGTCGTTCCGCCAGGACTCCAGGAGCTCCGGGCTGTGTTCACCTTTCCGCTCGAACATCACCGCGCCGGGAACATCAAGCACCAGGAGCACGTCCGGGGCAGGGATGACGGCCAGGGCCAGGGCGTTGCTGATCCGCGCCAGGGGACCGCCGCCGGGGCCGGCCAGCAGCGCATCGTACGCCACGCGGTCCATCAGCACCACCTTGCCCATGCGGCGGTAGAACCTGGCCAGGATCCCGCCACGGACCAGCCGGTACACCTTCTTGGCCGTCCTTCCGCCCGGAATCCGGTTGAGCACAGCATCAAAAGGCCCCGCGCCCCACAGGCCCATGTATACGTATTTGGTGGGCAGCGGCACGTCGGCGTGGAGTCCGTTCAGCAGGGTGGTCTTTCCCGCTCCGTCCGGAGCCATGACGCCCAGCAAAGGAGTATGCCCCCGGAGCCGGGCGCCCGAGCGCCTCAGTGTCCGTCTGACCGCTTCCATGAACGCAGGGTTCGCCCCGCCACTCCAGGACGCCCTCATCCGCGAGGCCATCGCGGGAGCATCCCCGAACCGGCCGGCGAGGACCAGGTTCAACATGTCGGTTGCCAGCCCTGCACCCACCCTGCGCCGAACCGACTCCGCAATCCTGCCGCCGTCGGCCGCCACCCTGGCAGCCGCCCGCGCAGCCTCCTGCCGCGCCGGCGTGATTCCACCCTTGTCCATGAACAGATGCAGCAGCAGCAGCCAGGCCTGGTCCGCGGCGTCGGGCATCCAGTAGGAGCCATACCGGACCCTACGCCGGAGGCAGCGGGCCGCCCACGGGGTGCGCCACTGCTGGCAGGAGCCGAACGCCAGGTCGGAGACGACGTCAAGCTTGATCCAGGCTCCGTCGCCGGGTGAGTAGCTGAAGTAGAACCTGTGGCTGCCGTGTCCCCAGGCAAGGACCCTGCAGAACCCTGCTGCCGCCATCACGTCGTCGAGCCGGGAAAGGAGGTGCTTGTCCACGAGGATGTCCACGTCCCCCGCGGGCAGGGCCAGATCGTCCTCGCCGCGGAGCAGGAGCCACGGCAACCCTGTCCCGTCGAGGGTGTCGAAGACCGCTGCCACCCGGGGGTGAATCTGTTGCCTTCCGCCAACGTCGGGCTCCGTCAGGGCACCCGGGTGACCCAGCTCTTCGGGAACCGGAAGGTCACTGGTGATTTCCATGGTGCAATCCCCCAAATCGTCCTAAACCGCGGTCGCGGCACTTGGTTCGTTCACGGCGTGTAGGCATACTGGGCCACCCAATCAACCTGCAGATGCCCTGCCGTGCCGGCGGCCGGAAAGGTTGCTTTGGCGTCATCGGCGGTCTCCGCCTGAAGGGTCCAGCGCATGGGCGTGTTCGGCACACCCTTGGGTTTGGTTGTCTGGTCCACCAGCCCGCCGTCCAGGAACCACCGGACCAGGCCGGGGCTCCATTCGATGGTGGCAACATGCCACTGGCCTGCGCGGGAGTCCGAGTACTTCCTGTCGGCGGGATCGAACTCCATCCCGTCGGTCGTGCGGGTCCCTTTGATGGCGGAATTCCCGTAGAGGGATCCGTCCAGGGCTCCTTCCGGCCAGTCGATCTCCCCTTCGTTCCAGTCGTCGCTGGCCGGCCAGAGGAGGAACGCGATCTTGTAGCCCGGGGTGGAGTCGTACCGGAACCTCACCGAGTACCTTCCGTACGTCTGGCCCGTATAGCCGAACGGAATGACGCTGGCCACCCGCGGCCTGCTGTCCGAGTAGTGCAGGTAGAAATCGAGGTAGCCGTCATGGACCGAAAGGACATCGTCGGGCGTGTACGTGCCAAAGCCCGATGAGTCGGAAAAACCGGAATACCCACGCATGTCCGGCCCGTACACCTGGCCCACGGCCCCCAGCGGGGCCGGGACGTCGAAGTCCTGGACCATGGTCTGCCGCCAGGACGGCAGATCCCCTTTCGGGGCCCCGGTAACCTTCGAGGAATCCGCGTGCAGGGCCAGCAGCGCCGCCCCGACGATGGACAACGACGTTACCGTGACGAGCGACAACTGGTACACCCGTCCGCTACTTTCCCCAGTCAGCACGTGAAACCTCGTAGATCCGCACCGACTTGTTCTCAAACACCAGCTCGGTGCCCCTGGCCACGTTCAGGTCATGCTCGAGCGGGACCAGGACATCCTTGGGGAACTGGCGTGGAACGCCGGTGGAGGTACGCTGCTGCAGGTCCGATACCACCACGAAGACCCGGTCCGAGGGGCGCAGCCTGGCTGCTGCCCGGGTCTTGTCCACGTAGGCCAGCATGTCATCCCCCGTGAACGGCTGGGCGGTGTTGTGCAGCTTCGACGCAACCGAAACAAGCTGCCCGGTGCGGAGGTAGAAGGCGTAGTGCGAGCCGACCAGCAGCGGCAGATGGTAGTTCGTTTCCACCACTGCGTCGCCCCGGCGGACGTTGGAGTCGAGCCAGCGGCTGGCCGATACGTCTGCGGCCGGTACCCGGACGTTGGCTTCATTCTGGAAGTACACGGCCGTGAACAGCACGGCCATTACCGAGATGGCCGAGGTTGCGCCTACGACGGCCTTCCTGCCCGGGAGTTTCCCGGACCAGAAGAGCCAGGCCGCGCCGATGGCGAGCCACGGAAGGGCGAACATGAAGACGCGGAGCCTGCCCTCGCCGCCGTAGGACGTGCCGAAGAGGCCAATGATGGGGGTTGCCGCAAGCGTTCCCACGATCAGGGTGGTGCGGACGTTGCCCCGGAGGATGTTGCGGATGAACCCCAACCCCGCAAGCAGGGCGGTGAACAGGGACAACGCCAGTGCTTCGCGTGCCAGCCACCGTCCGGAGAGGAGGGACGGTCCCGGTGCGCCGCTGGAGGCTTTGTAGCCGGCGTTGGCGAGGAAATCGAAGCCGTTGAGCAGGCCGTACTTGTCCTTGACGAACTCGGCGTTGGGAAGGAGGTAGAGCAGGGCCATCAGGAGCAGCGCGGGCGCTACCCAGGCCGGCTTGAAGTAGCGGGCCAGGAAGAGGGGGAAGAGCCCCAGGATGGCCAGGTACGGGGTCAGCTGGTGGCTCATCACAATCATTGCCTGCAGGACCAGGACTGCGGAGATGGCCAGTGCCTGCTGGCGGCCGCTGTAGGTCCTGACCTCCTCCGGCTCGGGGGCCTCTTTTGAGAAACGGCCGGACAGCCGCTCCTCAAGCCTGAGCACCCAGGGGGCCGGGTTGCCGCGAAGGTAGGTGAGGATCAGCAGGCACATGGTCAGGTGCAGCGTGTAGGCGAAGGCCTGCGGTGAGTAATAGTTTTGGTTCAGCCAGTTGGAGAGGGCGAAAACCAGCGCACTCGTCCAGTAGATCCGCGGGTTCTTTGTCAGGGTCCGGGCGATGGCAAGCACCAGGGCGACGTTTATCAGCGCGAATACCGGCTCGGCCCATCCGGCGTAGGCCATGGCGTCCTTGTAGCCGCTGGATTCACCCAGGAACGCGCTGAACAGGAAGAAGCCGGGCCAGCGGTTGTAGATGTCGATGTCCGGGTCGAACTGGCCGGTGGTCTGGATCAGGTCGGTGACGGCTATGTGCTTGTAGGTCCAGGGCAGCCGCGGGACGTTGGCCAGCAGCCCGGCGGAAGAATAAAGGATGACCACCAGGCCCGTGATCGAGGCACCGGTAAGCCACCCGGAGTGCTCGCCCTGCCGGACGATGCTCCAGATGCAGAGTGCCACCACGACGGCCAGCGCCACGTACCAGGTGACAGGGAAGGCGGCGAGCAGGCCGAGGTCGCCGAGGTGGGGGTTTGTGAGCCCTAATGTAGCGGCCCACGTGACCATGGCGGCCAGGAGAACCAGCCAGGGTGCATAGGTTTTGAGCTCCGGACGTGGCAGCCGGGTTGCGGCAACCCGGGGGCTGGGTGGCCCCGGCACCAGGAGGGCGGCCGCGGAGGCCAGCATGATGCCGACGGCGGCGGGCCGGGGATTCCAGAGCTGGAGCCACCCCATGACGGCGGCGGCCAGGGCAAGTGCCGTGGCGCCGGCGACGACGGTGAAGATCAGGCGGGCCACCGGGTCCACATTCCGGACCCACCGCACCAGTGCCCAGCCCGGAATGAGGAGGCACACCAGGAGTTTGGCGCCCGCAATGGACTCGCCCCCGACGTCGAACAGGATCAGGACCGCCGTCACGGCACCGAGCAGTGCCAGGACGTAATCGGAATACCCTGGCCTGCGCCGGCGTGAAGGGCGGGAGTTCATCGGGCCGGACACGTCACCCCTGATGAGAAGCGCCATACTGTTTCAACTCCTGGATTGCTTGCCGCCGGTGGAGCGACCCTCCGCCAACGGCCCCGACTGTGGACTGTTGTCTTAGCTGCCCGCGGCAGCCCTGCGCGATTGCAGATATTTGTAGGGGCCCAGGGCCACAGCCAGAAGCTGCAGCCAGACGAGCCGGTCGACCTGGGCCTCCAGCGAACTGTGGATCGGCGGCCCCTGGAGCGCCGGCTGGCCGGCCTGTTGGCGCCGGTTCAGGAACTCGAGTCCAACGCCCCAGCTCCTGGCCAGGGCCAGCCTCGCGGTATGGGGGTCCATCATCACCTTCGTCATCCAGGCCCCGAGGCCGTTGCCGTAGCCCCGCGCCTGTACCCGCAGGTCTTCGAGGCCGTCCCGGTGTCGGTGCCAGACAATGGCGGCCGGCTGGACCACCAAAGCGTGCCCCGCGAGGATGACCCGGGTGAACATGTCGATGTCTTCCCCGCCGCCCGTGGGAGTTCCCACGCCCAGGGCGGGATCGAACCCGCCGAGGCGAAGTGCCGGCTGGCGCCGGAGGGCGAAATTGGCTCCCGTACCGAAAGCACCGGGGCTGAACGGGAACTTGGGGAGCGCCGCGGGCGGGTTGGCGAGCGAGTAGACCTGCGGAACCAGGCTCCGTGACCAGCTGACCTTCGAATCGAAATAGCCCTGGGTGGGGGTGCGGAGCTCTCCCGCGGGAACCAGCCCCGTAACGCAGGCAGCCCCGGGAACGGCTTCGAAGGCGGCGGCGATCTCCCGCAGCAAGGACCTGTCCACCACCACGTCGTCATCGGTGAAGGCTACGACGTCTCCCCTGGCGTGCCGAAGGCCGGTGTTCCTGGCGTGGGAGAGGCCCGGAACGGGTTCGGTCACCAGCCGCACCCGCTGGTCCCTGAACTCGCGCCGGACCAGTTCTTCAGTGGCCTGCGTGGCGGGGGCGTTGTCCACCACCACCACGTCAAAGTGCGGGTAGTCCAGGGCAAGGATGGTCAGCAGCGCACCCCGCAACTGCAGGGTACGGTCCCTGGTGCACACCACCACCGTGATGTGCGGGGTGGTCACCGCCGGCGGGAACGATGCGACTGGCGGCAGGGCCGCCAGGGCGTCCTCGAAGACAGTCCGATCCACGATTCCCGCCGGCGACGGCACGTCGACAAATCCCCGCACAGCCCCCGACGCACGCACCAGCAGCCGTGCCCGCTCGTATCCAGCATGGTTCTCCAGTTCAAAGCGCGAACAGTCCGCGAGGTCTTCCAGGTCCACCGACCCGATCCACCGCGCCCCCGGCCACGCCGGCGGCAACAGCGACTCCATGGCGGGCACCAGGATCAGCGCCTCGCCCTGGAGATCCTCAAGCACTTGGCCGGCACCTTCGCTCATTGCACTTCCCTCCACTGTGCCCCGGCCGGGACCAGGACCACGTCCTCTTCCTCCGGGCCCGTCCAATGCTGAAGCCGGCGCCCCTGGAAGTACCCGGCCGCGGTGCAGGCCAGGACCGCGATGACCGCGCCGGCACGGCCCAGCCCGTCGGGACTGCCATCGCGCCCCCACGACTTCAGGCCGGTGAACACGGCGCGCGGGAGCACGCTGCGGACGTAGCGGCGTTCCGGGCCGAGTGCCCGTTTGTGGCCCACCAACTGGCTGACCTGGGCTTTGGACAATCCCTCGGCCCAGGACCGGGACATCATGTAGCGCCATGTCCCACGGGATGCGGGAACATGATGGTGTACCAGCGCCGCGGGTTCATAGACGATCCGCGAACCCGGCAAACCCATCCGGGAGCGGATGCAGATTTCGGTCTCCTCGCATCCCAGTGGCAGCGTGCCTTTGCGGCCCAGCGACTGGTTGAAGCCGCCCACCTGGCGCAGCACCTCAAGCCGGAAGGACATGTTGGCGCCGATCACGTTGCGGACTTCCGAAGCGACGCGGGGCAGGCCGCGATGGCTGCAGCCCACAATCCAGTCCAGTTCCTCCGCGAAGTACCCCGGGCGGCCGGATTCCCACAGCGGGACCACCTTCCCGCCCACACCCAGGACATCCGGATCGTCGTACAGCGCAACCAGGCGTTCGAGCCAGTCCGGAGCCGCCTCGGCGTCGTCATCAAGGAAGGCGACGATGTCCGATTCGGCGAGCCCCACGCCCGTGTTGCGGGCCCCGGACAACCCGGGCAGGCCTTCGCTCTCAACAACCGTGACGTCGTCGACGATCTCGATGAGCCGCTCGTAGAGGTCCTCGTTGTGGTCGATGACCACCAGCACCTGGTCCGGGGCAAGCGTCTGGTTGCGGACTGATTCGATGACGTCGAGCAGCATTCCCCACCGCTGGGAGGTATACGCGCAGATCACCACTGTCACGGACAGTGGCTTGATGCGGTCAAGCATGCCGGCTCACCGCCGCGACGAGGGTGTCATGCTGTTTTACGGCCGGGGCGAGGACGCTGTGCGGATCCACCGGAAGCCGTGGGAAGTGGACGTTGGAGTAGGTGTACTTCACGCGGCGGAGCGCCTCCGGGCGGGCACCTGCCGTGGGTGCCTCCCACAGGGTGCATTCCCGGGCCAGCGTGTGCAGCACCCGCCACCCGTCGCGGAACGTCTGGAGGTTGGATGCTCCCGAAATCCGGTCGAGCTCAAGGCTGGGAACCTCGGCAATCCTCAGCCCGCCCTTGGCAGCCCTGACGATAAGTTCCGTCTCGATCTCGAAGCCGTCCGACTGCAGCTCCAGCACCTGCAGGCATTCCCGGCGGAAGGCGATGTACCCGTAGCAAAGGTCCGAGTAGTTGCTGTGCAGTACAGCGTTAGCGAGTCCGGTCAACGCCCGGTTGCCGGCCTTCCGCAGCCGGGTCAGGTCTTCCGACCCGCCGCCGGTGACGTGCCGGGAGCCCTTCACGAAATCAAAATCGTGCTGGAGGGGTGCAACGAACCAACCAATCTCCTGGGGGTCCATGCTCCCGTCCGCGTCCAGCATCACGATGATGTCCCCCTTGGCCGCGTTGAAGCCGGCGCGGAGGGCCACACCCTTCCCTTTGCGGGTTTCATTGACCACCACCACGTCCGGGCGGAGGGCCTTGGCCACTTCAACAGTCTTGTCCTGCGAGCGGCCGTCGACGATGATCACCTCATCGACGTAAGAGGGCATCCGGCGGAGAACCCAGGGGAGGTTCTTTTCCTCGTTCAGGGTGGGAATGACCACGCTGATTGAGGCTTGTGGAAATAAATGTCCCGGCTCGGAAAAGAGAGCTGGAAGTTGGGGGGAAATCGACAATTGCCTCACCACTTCATGACAGTTCGGATTCTTGACAAGGCCGCCGGCCGTTATGGCGGTGGCACTAACGCTTCATCCGGTCATGGTCTGGTCGCTGACCCCCCAGCAAACCGTCGCCAATCCTCTGGCCGTTCCGGAAGACTACCCCCTACCTAATGCGGGTATCACGAGTAGTAGGTACTCACTTTTTACCTGGGGTTTACCCCCTGTTAGGCAAGTAAAGGGCTTGGGGGAGGCCGAAAAGATTAGGTATAGGGGGAACCGGGTGCCGGGAAAACGTTAGGTAGGGGGATGGGAGAAACCCCTATTTAGGTATGGCACTTGCATTGCCCCAGCTCCTGTCCGGGCATACGCTTCTCGGTACTTGGGGGCTGAGAGCTCTTTGTGACTGGGCCAAACGGGCAGACGTTCCCCGAATTCTTCCTATGCCCCAGGAGTTCCCTTATGAAGCTCAGACGCAGACACTTTTTCAGCCGGACAGGCCAGGCCCTTGCCGTTGCAATGGTTCTGGCGGCCTCCATCCTCGGTTTGCCCGGTACGGCCTTAGCGGATCCCGTCTATGGCACGCAGAGCATTGCGTATTCAGGGGTGTCCAATCCGCCGACGTCGGACAAGCCGCAAAGCAAGCTGTGGTGGAATGACGGATCGTGGTGGGCCGACATGTGGAAGTCCGGCACCGGATGGAGCATCTACCGGCTGGACCGGGCCTCCAACAGCTGGGTGGACACCGGGGTGGTCAATGACACCAGGGGAAGCACCTTGGCGGACACCATGTGGGACGGGTCCCACCTCTACATTGCCTCCCACGTGGTGACCATCACCGGCGATGGAACACCCAAGCCGTCACTTTCCAACTCCCCGGCCAAGCTCTACCGGTACAGCTACGCCGGCGGCAAATACACGCTCGACAGCGGATTCCCCACCACCATCACCAACAATTCCAGTGAATCCATGACGATCGACAAGGACACCACCGGCCGGGTCTGGGCGACCTGGACGCAGGTGGCCGGAAACTCGACGTCGGGATACACCAACACCGTGTACATGAACGCCGCCACCAACAGCGGCGCCTCCTGGGGGACCCCCTTCGTCCTTCCCGTCAGCAACCCGAACCCCGCTCCGGATGACATCTCCGCGGTGGTGGCCTTCGGCAACGGGCAGGTGGGTGTCATGTGGAGTGACCACAAGTCCGACACCGTCTGGTGGGCCACGCACAAGGATTCAGATGCTGCCAACTCCTCCTGGAAACTGCAGCCGGCCCTGCGCGGCAACGGCCAGTCCGATGACCACATGAACCTCAAGACGCTGCAGGCGGACACCACCGGCCGGGTCTTCGCGGCGGTCAAGACGAGCCTGAATGACATCTCCAGCGACAAGACGCTGCCGCAGCTGATCCTCCTGGTCTTCAAGCCCGGTACCGGAGCATTCACGCAGTCCACGATTGCCAAGACCGGCGACTGCGTCTCGCGGCCGCAAATCATCCTGGACACCCAGAACAACCTGGTGCGGGCGTTCCACACGGCACCGCCAACGTCGGTTTCCGGCTGTGCCTACTCCGGCGTCGCGGGAAGCATCTATGAGAAGACCGCGTCCATGGACAATCCCGTCTTCGGTTCCGGCCGCGGCACGCCCATCATGCAGGCAGCGTCGTCGTCGAACATCAATGACGTGACCACCAGCAAGCAGAGCGTGAACAACACCACCGGACTGGTGGTCATGGCCAGCGACAACGTGGCAAAGCGCTACTGGTTCTCGGACCGGTCGCTCGGCGGCACCCCGCCGCCCGCGGGCCAGGCTCCCGTAGCGTCATTCACCGCCAACCCGACGTCGGGTGCCGCGCCCCTGAATGTGGCCTTTACTGATACGTCCACCAATGCACCCACCTCGTGGGCATGGACCTTCGGCGACGGCGGCACGTCCACAGCACAGAACCCCAGCCACTCGTACACGACGGCCGGGACCTACACCGCCAAACTCACGGCGACCAATGCCACGGGATCATCGTCGGCGACGGCCACCATTACCGTCGGCTCGGCACCACCGCCGGCAACCGGCGGCATTACCGTGGTGAATTCCAGCACCTCCAACTCCGGGACTGCCGTGACCACTGCGTCATTGACGGTTCCTGCCGGTACTGCGGCGGGTGACGTCCTGGTTGCCTCCATCACCACGGACCTCAACCCGAACCTGACCGCCCCTGCCGGCTGGACGGCAATGGTCAATGCGAAATCCATCAACAGCACCTCAACCTCCGGTGCGCGGGCGTTCGCGTACTACAAGGTGGTGGGTGCCTCGGATCCGGGAACGTACAGCTGGGCGCTCAGTTCGGCGGCCAAGTGGGGTGGCGGCATCACCGCCTACCGCGGCGTCAACAACACCACGCCCCTGGACAGCCCGGTGGTGACCGCCGCTGACACCAGCTACTCGGCCACCAGCATCACGGTGGGCAGCATCACCACGGCCAGCAACGGCGCGATGCTGATTGGCGGGGTGGCCTGCGACTGCAGCGCACCCGTGGTCACAGCCCCGTCGGGCTGGACCGAACGCTGGGAGGCAGCGGCTGGGCAGATCGCCGAGCAGGCGGACAAACCGCAGGCAACGGCGGGCGCCAGCGGAACGGCCACGTGGACCCTGAGTGCCGCACGGGCTGTTGCCGCCTGGCGGACCGCCCTCAAGCCGGCGGCCTAGTGGAACCCATAACTGAATAGACAACTGAATGAATAACTGAACAAGGAGCGGCTCCGGCCCGCCGGCATGGCGGACCGGGGCCTATCCCCTTCTAAACACGGGAATTCGAAGTTATTTGCAATACCGCCGTTTGTGCCGCGACTTTAGTGGTCATCCGTGTCCGGCTAAAAATGAAAGTCTTCGCAAAGTCTTCCTGCCACCATTTCGAAAAATTGCCGTTCAGCATCCGCTTTGTGGGAGGAATTCCGCGCGTCAATCTTGAATTAAAGCTACAGGCGGGCCACAAAACCCAGCCCCTGAACGGGCTCCAACCGGCTTCCATGTTCCCCGCACCGGGAAAGGGCAGTACGGAACAATGCGGCAGCGGCTGCCGTGCGGGGCCGCCCAGTTGGCAAACTCCGACCTGCGTCCGGGCATTGAACCTATCCAGGGCGTACAGGAGAGAGCATAGCCCTCCTGTTCCGGCTTGGCGAGGGACTTTCGTCCCGGGTCATGGTCCTGAATAACTGGACTGCAATCTTGAGCAAGTCGGAGATGAAATCTTGATGGAATTCAGCAGGTAACAAGCTGGTGCCAATGTTCGTTTCGGCACTATATTCGCATTGTCGGCTCAACCCGCGCTGGGGAGCGTGGGTCGGCATCGAATTGGTCAGTTCAAGAATGCGGTCTCCTTCTTCGACGAATGGGGACACCATGGCGCTTATCGGGCGGAGCAAAGAACTGGACCGCGTGCTTTCCGTGGTCCGGGGGCCCAAGGAAAGCACTCTGGCAGTCATCGGCCGGAAGGGCACGGGCAAGTCCGCACTCTTGTCCGAGATTCCCACCCTGGCGGATTACCGTACCGTGTTCCTGACCGCCAGCGCCGCTGAATCCGATTGGCCTCTGTCCGGGTTGACTGCCCTCCTGAACGGCATGGACGATCCCGTCCTGAACCGGATTGCAGATGAACTCCTCCGGGACACGGCCGGTGCCCTGAGCGTCCCCGCCGTGTCCAGCATGCTGCTCGAGGGCCTGCACCAGCGCTCGTCATCACGGACCATCATCGTGATTGATGACGCAGACCAACTGGATCCCGGCAGCCAGGCAGTCCTTGGGTTCCTCGCGCGGCGCCTGGCCGGCACGGACATCGTCCTGTTCGTCAGTTTGCGGGAGGATCTCCCGGAGGGCCCCTTCAGCGGCCTTCCCGGTCTGCTGCTCGCTCCGCTGAGCTACAGCGACACGGTGCGGATGCTGGAAAGCGTGCCCACGAAACGGACCACGACGGCGGCCGCCCACGCGGTTGCCGCAGCCACGTGCGGCAACCCGCTTGCCGCCGTCGAACTCTATGACCGGCTCATTGAACGTCATGCTGAGGGCAAGTACGCGCTGCCCGTCCCGCTGCCCTCCAGCGGCAGCTTTGATGCAGAGTACGCGGCGCTGGTGGGCTCGCTGACACCTGGCGCGCGGAACGTCCTGGACCTGCTTGCGCTGTCCTGCCGCAGCGACATCTCCACGATCGAGAAGATTGACCGCGACGTGTGGACAAGTGTGGATGAACTGCTGACCGCGGGACTGGTGAAACGGACCGGGCCGCACCTGGGCATCGGCGACCAATTGCTCCGCGGTTACGTATTCACCGCCATGACCCCCGCGGTCCGCACCGCCAACCACCGCGCCCTTGCAGAAGCAGCCGCCGACACGGACCCCTATGCCCGGCGCTGGCACCTCAGCTTTACGGCCCTGGAGCGCCAGACGCCTTTCCAGCTGCTCCGCCATGCCGTGGACCTGATCCGGGGCGGGGAGGTTTCCTTTGCCGTGGAGTACATCGAGCGCGCCCTCACCGTCAATCCCTGGGAAGCGGAGACGGCGGCCCGGCTCACGAGCGTGGCCGAACTGCTGTTCAACCGCGGTGAATTCGTGTATGCGCGGCGCTACCTGGAATGGGCGCAGCGGGTAACGCGCAATCCCGCCCTGATCCTGCGGCTGACCGGCTTGTCATTCGAGATCCAGTTTGCCCAGGGAGCCTCCGTCCGCTCGAGCATGGTGTTGCGCCTCGTCAAGGAATTCGGACAGCACGATCCGGCCTATGCCGCCAGCCTGCTGGCCATCGGGGCCCTCTACTATGCCGAGCGGTGGGAGCTGAAGGACGCCGCCGAGCTTCTCCACTTCGCCGGCGGATTCCAGGGGTCGGCGTCCGCCCAGTGCCTGGCCCTGGCCGACCGGGCCAAGGTCCTGATCGAATCCGTCAGCGGTGACACGGCAAACCTTGGACGAAAGTACGATCAAACCGGTGCCACCCGCACAGCCGGCATCCTGGTGCAGGGGCGCGCACTGACGTACGCGGAGCACTACGAAACTGCCCATGAAGCGTTTGCCATGCTCCGCAGCTCCGCCGAGCCCGCCCACATCAACTGGCGGGAAACCGCAGCCCTCATGGCGGTGGACAACGAAATCCGCGCAGGAAATGTGCGCGCAGCCGTCAAGCTGATCGATGACCTTGAGCTTTCCGAACCTGAAATCAAATACCACCGCGGGATGCGGTACTACTTCCGGGTGTGGCGCGCCTACGCCCTGGGCGATGCTGCACGGGCCCAGGTCTGCGCCGTCGAGGCCCAGCGCTACGCAGGGGCCGAAAGCCACCCGGCCATCATGGCCCAACTCGCTGCCTGCCAGGGCCACTTCGCCCTCCTGCGCGGGGACCTGGCAGAGTCTGTTGCCCAGCTGTCCCGGGCCGCCGAGATCGGCATGAAGTTTGGCAGCCCCACCCTGCTGCGCTGTGAGGCCGACCTGGTGGAGGTATTGATCCGCCTGAACCGGCACCGTGAAGCCACCCAGGCACTCCTGCGCCTTGAAAGCCGCTCCGTGGGTCTGCGCTCCCCCTGGCTGATGATGGTGGTGGCCCGCAGCCGCGCGATGCTGGCGGACGGCGAGCGGTCACTGCAGCTCTTCTGCCAGGCACTGGAGGGCAGGAACGGTCACACGCTTGAGCGGGCCAGGACGCTGATGTGCTACGCGGAGCGGCTGCATGCCTTTGGCCGGCTGCGGGAGGCGCGTGATGCGCTCCTGCGGGCGAAGGTGATGTTCGATGAGGCCGGCGCAGACGCATGGACCCAGCATGTGGATGCCCTCCTTCTGGACGAACGCGTGGAGCCCGTCCACCCGCAGGGCAATCCGGCCATGCTGATGCTCGCAGACCATGAGCGGGTCCTCGCGAAAATGGTGGCCCGGGGCATGCGCAACAAGGAGATCGCCGGGACGTTGTATGTGTCCGTGCGCACGGTCGAAGTGCGCCTCACGGCGATCTACCGCAAGCTCGGTGTCGAGTCCCGGGCACAGCTGACGGCACTCGCTACGGATAAGGGCTCGGCGGCCACGGAGCCGTACGTCCTGCCTGTTTTGTAGGAAAAACCCTGGATTTGCGGTAACCGCAGTTTCCACAACCTTCCCCTGCAAGAGCCACAAAGGCCTTGCCCATCCCCTCAATACCCGGCCGTCTGCGGCTAACTTTGCTTCACGGCCAGAGGACAGGCGGCTACGCCGGAAAGGGTGACCATGGCAGAAATACCAGTAGCCAGGACCCGGCGCGCAGCGTTCGACTGGCCTGTTTCCCCCGCTGCTGCACAGCGGGCGGGAACAGGGCAGCAGGCGGCAGGGGAAAGCGCAGGAACCCGCTTTCCCCTGCCGTCGGCGGCCCGAGCCTCCTTGGCAGTGAAAGTCCGGACCAGGAAGGCAACCGCGGCCTGGATTTCCACGCATATCAATCTTCTGAGGTGCACGGACGCCGCGGTGGTGATGGCTGCCGCCTACGCCGGCTTCCTCCTTTCGGAAGCAGGATTTTCGCCGGAGGGACCCAGGGACGGCGGAGCAGCTGCCGCGGCCGCGGCATTGACCGTTGCCTGGTTGGGCGCACTTGAGCTCTACCACAGCAGGGACCTCAAGGTGCTGGGCATCGGGGCCGATGAGTACAAGCGGGTGGCCTCGGCGACGCTGCACATCTTCGGCCTCATGGCCCTGGCCGCGGTGGTGTTCTCCATCCACGGCGCCAGCGCGTTCGTGACGGTGTCCCTCCCGCTGGGCGTGGCGGCCCTGACGGTGAACCGCCACCTGTTCCGCCGCCGGCTCACCGCCGAGAAGGCAAAAGGCCGCCACCTCTCGCGCGCCGTAGTGGTGGGCGAACCGGAAGATGTCCGCTATGTGGTTCAGCAGGTCCGCAAGTCGGGAGCTGTATACGAGATCCTGGGCGCATGCCTTCCCGGGGCACGGCGGGGAGCCGGCCTGCGGGTGGAAGACGAAACAGTGCCCGTGCTCTCCTCCACGGACGCCATTGCCAGGACAGTCCGCCTGGTCCAGGCGGACTCTGTGATCATCGCCGGTCCCCTCCCGGGCGGCAACAAGTTCATCCGCGAACTGGGCTGGAGACTCGAGGAATCGTCCACCGAGCTGATTCTCGCGGCAACCCTGACCAACGTGGCCGGGCCCCGCGTCCACTGGCGCCCCGTAGACGGCCTGCCATTGATGCACGTGGACATCCCGCAATACACCGGAGCGAAGCACGCCTTGAAGCGGGTCATGGATGTCACGGCTGCGCTTGCTGCCCTCCTGGTGCTCTCACCCGTGCTCCTGCTGATCGCCTTGATCGTCCGGCTGGACAGCCCTGGTCCCGTGCTCTTCCGCCAGGACCGGATCGGCAAGGACGGCCAGGTCTTCGGAATGTTCAAGTTCCGCTCCATGGTGGTCGACGCCGAGGCGAGGCTGGCGGCCCTGAACCAGCAGAACCAGGGCGCCGGGGTGCTTTTCAAGATGAAAGACGACCCCAGGGTCACGCGCTGCGGACGCTGGATGCGGAAGTACTCACTGGACGAACTCCCCCAGCTCTGGAACGTGGTGCTGGGCGACATGAGCATGGTGGGGCCCCGGCCACCGCTGGACCGTGAGGTCAGCGGCTATGAACGCCACACCCGCCGCCGGCTCCTGATCAAGCCGGGCATCACCGGACTGTGGCAGATCAACGGCCGCTCGGACCTCCCCTGGGAGGAAGCGGTCCGGCTGGACCTCTACTACGTCGAAAACTGGTCCCTCGCGGGCGACCTGCTGATTCTTTGGCGGACCTTCCGGGCTGTAGTCCGGCCATCGGGCGCTTACTAGCAAATCCACAAAATGGGAAGAAAGTGACATGAGAGCCTTCACCAATCCATTCCACGCCACCCAACCGCAACCTGCGCCCAAACTCCGCATCGCCGTCGTGGGCGCCGGCTACTGGGGACCAAACCTGGCGCGCAACCTCCAGGCCAGCCCGGACTGGGACCTGGTGGCCATCTGCGACCTGGACGTCGAGCGGGCGCGGAAACTTGCCGCCACGCTCGGGGACATCCCCTGCGTGGAGTCACTGGATGAGCTGCTGGACACCTTTGAGGTGGACGCGGTAGCCATCGCGACGCCGGCGCGCACCCACCACGGAACGGTCATGACGGCGCTCCGGGCCGGGAAGCATGTCCTGGTGGAAAAGCCGCTGGCAGACAGCAGGGAACACGGGCTGGAGATGGTGGCCGAAGCACATGCCAACGGGCTGGTCCTGATGGCGGACCACACCTACTGCTACACCCCGGCCGTCCTCAAGATGCAGGAACTGGTCCAGTCCGGGTCCCTTGGAGAGATCCTGTTCGTGGATTCCACCCGGATCAATCTGGGGCTCGTGCAGCCCGACGTGGATGTCTTTTGGGACCTCGCGCCGCACGACCTCTCCATCCTCGATTTTGTCCTCCCCGGCGGACTCAACCCCGCCACCGTGTCCGCCTTCGGCGCGGACCCGCTGGGAACCGGGCGGGACTGCGTGGGGCACCTGAATTTCCGGCTTCCCAACGATGCCACCGCCCACGTGCACGTGAACTGGCTGAGCCCCACCAAGATCCGCCAGATGGTGATCGGTGGTTCCCTGCGGACCCTGGTGTGGGATGACCTGAACCCCCAGCAGCGGCTTAGCGTCTATGACCGGGGCGTCAGCCTGGACCGGCAACCCAAATCGGCCGGGGAAAGAGCCTCCACCGCCGTTTCCTACCGCCTCGGCGACACCTGGTCCCCCGCGCTGCCCGAGCGCGAGGCCCTCGGCCAGGTGGTGGCTGAACTCGCGTCCTGCATCCGCAACGGCCGTGACGCCAGGACAGGCGGCGCATCCGGTCTCCGCGTGCTGTCCGTCCTGGAAGCGGTGACCCGCAGCCTGACCCAGGACGGGCGCCCCACTCCCGTGGCCGGTTCTGCCTTGGCCGCGACAGGCGCCGCGTTGGGTGGCTCCGGGGCCGAGTTGGAGGAAGCACTGTGAGCCGCCTTGAGGGGGCCAGCGTCCTGGTCACCGGCGGGGCGGGCACCATCGGGTCCACTCTGGTGGACGCCCTCCTGGACGCCGGCGTGAGCCATATCGACGTGCTCGACAACCTGGTCCGCGGCAGGCTGGACAACCTGGCCGGCGCCTTGGCATCCGGGCAGGTTGAGCTGGTACAGGGCAACATCCAGGACCGGGATCTGGTGCATGACCTCACCCACGGCAAGGACCTGGTGTTCCACCAGGCGGCCATCCGCATCACCCAGTGTGCCGAGGAGCCGCGGCTGGCCCTGGAGGTCCTGGTGGACGGAAGCTTCAATGTCCTGGAAGCGGCCGCGGAGCACAAGGTAGCCAAGCTCGTGGCGGCGTCCAGCGCCTCCGTGTACGGGATGGCTGAAGAGTTCCCCACCACCGAACGGCACCACCATGCGAACAACGACACTTTCTACGGGGCAGCCAAGTCCTTCAATGAAGGCATGGCCAGGAGCTTCCGGGCCATGACCGGACTGGACTACGTGATGCTCCGCTACTTCAACGTGTACGGGCCCCGGATGGACGTCCACGGCCTGTACACCGAGGTCCTGGTGCGCTGGATGGAGCGGATCATGGACGGGGAGCCGCCGCTGATCTTTGGCGACGGACTCCAGACCATGGACTTCATCCATACCGCCGACGTCGCCCGCGCGAACGTGCTGGCCGCCGGCAGCGACGTCGTTGAAGGGACCTACAACGTGGCCAGCGGTACGGAAACCAGCCTGCTGGAGATGGCGCAGGCACTCCTGCGGGTCATGGGTTCCGGCCTCGCCGTGGAGCACGGGCCCGCGCGCCAGGTAAACAGCGTGGTGCGCCGGCTGGCTGACACCTCCGCCGCCGCCCGCGACCTTGGCTTCAAGGCCGAGGTGGAACTGGAAGAGGGATTGCGGCAACTGGTCACCTGGTGGCTGCCGCTGCGCGACGAGATCGCCGCTGCACGGAAGGTTGGTGCGTGATGACTGCTGAACCAGTGCTTGCCCGGATCAACGTCATGAAGCCCTGGCTCGGTGAGGAGGAAGCCCGGGCGCTGGCTGAGGTGGTGGCGTCCGGCTGGGTGGCGCAGGGGCCCAAGGTCAAGGAATTTGAATCGCGCTTCGCCGAATTCCAGGGAGTCCGCCATGCGGTTGCCACGTCCAGCTGCACCACGGCCTTGCACCTGGCGCTGGTGGTCGCGGGAATCGGGCCCGGGGACGACGTGGTTGTGCCGTCCCTGTCGTTCATCGCCACCGCGAACGCCGTGACATATGTTGGGGCGCGCCCGGTGTTCTGCGATGTTGACCCGGCCACCGGAAACGTGACCGCGGAAACCATCCACGCTGCGCTCACTTTGGACACCCGTGCCGTGATCGTGGTGGACCAGGGCGGCGTGCCGCTGGACATCGACCCCATCCGCGAGCTGTGCGACCGGCACGAAATCACCGTGATTGAAGACGCAGCATGTGCCGTCGGATCCACCTACAAGGGACGGCCGGTGGGCGCGGGCGCGGATGTTGCCGTATGGTCCTTCCACCCGCGCAAGATCCTGACCACCGGTGAGGGCGGCATGCTCACCACCAACCGGGCTGACTGGGCGGCCCGGGCCAGGACCCTGCGCGAGCACTCGATGAGCGTGTCCGCTGCGGACCGGCACGGTTCACTGCTCGCTCCGCCGGAGTCTTACCTTGAGGTGGGGTTCAACTACCGGATGACGGACCTGCAGGCCGCCGTCGGGCTGGTGCAGCTGGGCCGGCTGCCGGAGGTGCTGGCACGGCGGCGGGACATCGCAGCGCAGTATGTTGCCGGCCTCTCGAGGGTGCCGGGCCTGCGGCTGGTGTCGGATCCTCCTTATGGCACCACCAACTTCCAGTCGTTCTGGGTGGAGGTCCTGCCCAACTTTGGGACTACGCGGGACGGATTGATGGAGCTCCTGGCGGAAGCTGGCATCTCGGCCAGAAGGGGGATCATGGCCGCCCACCGCCAGCCCGCCTACCGGTGGCGGAACGCGGGCCGGGCCCTGCTGCAGCAGACGGAGCGGCTCAATGACAGGACGCTGATCCTCCCCGTCTACCACGAACTCGACGACGAAGGGCTGGCCAGGATTATCAGCACCATCCGGGCTGCGGCCGCCGGGATGCGCACATGAGTGAGCTGATCCTGATAGCTGCCAGCGGCCTGGCCCGCGAAGTCCTGGCGATGGTGCGCAGCAGCGGCCAGTACGACGTCGTCGGCCTGCTTGATGACGACAAGGAAATGGCGGGCGTGACCGTGGACGGGGCGCCCGTGCTCGGGACCATCGACGACGCCGCGAAGTACACGCACGCGTTCGTCCTGGTCTGCATCGGCTCCGGCCGGGTCCGTGAAGCTGTGGTGGAGCGGTTGACCGCGCTGGGCCTCACCGAGGCCCGTTATGCCATCGCCGTGGATCCCTCCGTCCAGTACCCGGAGGGGTGCCGTGTGGGGAGGGGCAGCATCCTGCTGCGGAACGTCACACTCACTGCGGCCGTCACGCTGGGCTCGCATGTGGTCGCCATGCCGTCGGTGACATTCACGCACGACGACGACGTGGCCGACTTCGCCACATTCGCTGCGGGAGTGTCGCTGGGCGGCGGAGTCCGGATTGGCCGGGGAGCATATCTGGGCATGAACGCCAGCGTGCGTGAACGGACGTCCGTGGGGGCCTACGCCACGGTGGGTATGGGCGCGGCGGTCCTCAGCAACGTTCCCGATGGCCAGACGTGGGTGGGTGTGCCGGCGCACGAAATCAACGGGGAGAACTTCAAGTTTCGGGGGATGTCATGAGCACCGGGATAGACGTACAGACCATTCCACTGGTGGATCTCGCCGCCCAGCAGGCGGAGGTCCATGAGGAAGTCATGGCGGAACTGGCTGTCGTCTTTTCCACGGCGTCCTTTATCGGCGGACCGGCCGTTGCAGATTTTGAGGCCGCGTACGCCTCGTTTGTGGGCGCCGGGCACTGTGTCGGCGTTGCCAACGGAACCGACGCCCTGGAACTTGCCCTGCGGGCCGGGGGCGTCTGCCCCGGCGGGGAAGTGATCATCCCCGCGAATACCTTCATCGCAACGGCAGAGGCAGTCAGCCGCATCGGGGCAGTCCCGGTACCCGTCGACGTCGACCCCCACTACCTTCTGATTGATCCGGACGCCGTGGCGGCCGCCGTCACATCCAGAACGCAGGCCATAGTGCCGGTCCATTTGTTTGGGCAGACCGCGTTCGTGGAGCGCCTGGTGCCCATCGCGCAGTCCTGCGGTGCCGTGATCATCGAGGACGCTGCACAGTCCCAGGGTGCAACACGCTTTGGAGCCCAGGCCGGTACATTGGGCGCGGCGGCAGGAACCAGCTTCTACCCTGGCAAGAATCTTGGCGCCGCCGGGGATGCCGGAGCGGTGCTGACCGACGATCCCGGCCTCGCGGCGCGGGTCCGGCTGCTGGGCGCGCACGGCAGCTCAGAAAAGTACCGGCATGAGGCCATTGGGTTCAATTCGCGGCTGGACACGGTCCAGGCAGTAGTCCTCAAGGCAAAGCTTGCCAGGCTTCACGCATGGAACCAGCGGCGGCGCGCAGCCGCGGAACGGTACGCGGCGCTTCTTGCCGGCGTGCCGGGGGTTGACATTCCGCAGGAGGCGCCCGGAAACGCGGATGTGTGGCACCTGTACGTGGTCCGGGTCCAGCACCGGGATGCGGTCCTCCGGGCGCTGCACGCTGCCGGGATCCACGCCGGCATCCACTACCCCGTCCCGGTTCACCTCAGCGAGGCGTACGCCGGCGGTACTTCCGGTTCGTTCCCTGTTGCCGAAGAAGCCGCCCGCCGGATCCTGTCGCTGCCGCTGTTCCCGCACATCACCGCGGAACAGCAGCTGCGGGTCGCAGAGGTGCTGGCAGATGCTGTGAAGACATCATGACGGCACCCGCGCCCCGCCCCGGAGCTTCCAGTGCATTCGGCTGGAGTGTCCTGAATACGGTACTTTCCCGGCTGGGCACGCTGGGCATCGGCATTGTCCTGGCCCGTGTGCTGGGACCGGAGTCATTCGGCACCTTCGCGGTGGCGCTGGTGGCACTCATGGCGGTGTTGAGCTTCAACGAACTCGGCGTTTCCCTGGCCATCGTCAGGTGGCCGGGAGATCCGGCCCGGATCGTGCCCACCGTCAACACCATTTCCGTGGCGGGAAGCACCTTGTTCTGCGGGGCGGCCATTGTTGCCGCCCCGGCTTTTACCGCCGCCGTGGGAGATCCTCACGCCACGGACGTCATCAGGGTGTTGATCCTCAGCGTCCTGATCAACGGCGTGGTGGCTTCCCCGGCCGCATTGCTTCAGCGGGATTTCCGCGAAAAGACGCGGCTGGGGATCGACCAGGTGAATGTTTGGGTGGGGGCCCTGCTGTCCCTGGTCCTGGCTCTTGCGGGCATGGGAGCGATGGCGCTGGCCGTCGGCCGTGTGGGCGGCAGCCTGCTCGCCGCCGTGATGTTCCTTCGGGCGTCCCCGGTCCCCTACCGGCTGGGCCTGGACCGGGAGCTGGTCATGCCGCTGCTCCGGTTCGGGCTGCCCCTGGCGGGCACGAGCATCATCTTCTTCGCCTTGGGCTACGCGGACCAACTGACCACCGGCGCCGTCCTTGGTTCCACGGCCCTCGGTTTCTACGTCCTGGCCTTCAACCTCTCGAGTTGGCCGGTCAGTATCCTTGCCCAGCCGCTGCGCCGCGTCGCACCGGCCGCCTTCTCGTCACTTCAGCACGATCGGGGACGGATGAACAATGCTTTCGAGGCAATCGTCTCAATACTTGCCAGTCTTACGTTTCCCTTGATTCTCTTCGTATCCGCCGGCGCTGCCCCGCTGATCGGGTTCATTTACGGTGACGAGTGGCTTCCCGCAGCGGCAGCACTTTCTTGGCTCGTCGTTGCTGCAATATCCAAGGTCATTTGCGATCTTGCCTACGATTTTGTTGTTGTCCTGGGCAAGTCCGGTACCGTCTTCGCCATCCAGGCGGGGAGTCTATTGGTCCTGGTACCGGCTCTGGCAGGGGGTGCCGCCCAGTATGGCCTGGCGGGTGTGGCTGCCGCGCAAGCGGTGGTAACCGTGGCTGTGGTCCTTCCCCTTTACCTCTGGCAACTGCACCGTGGCGGCCTGCGCCTAACCGCTTTCGCCCGGGCCGTTGGGGTTCCGCTGCTCGTCGCTCTTCCAGTGGGAGCTCTTTCGGTGGGATTCGCGCACTGGATTCCCGTGGCGTTATGGGCCTTGGCGGCAGGGGGCAGCACCGCCGCCGCAGCCACCGCAGGCATGCTTTGGCTGCGGCGTGACACCCTACGTGCTTTGCGCACGATTGGTGCCCCTCAGGCGCCCAGACACGTGGAGCTGATTCCATGAAAATCCTTGTCTACCCGCACGATTTGAAGATGGGCGGGAGCCAGATGAATGCCATCGAGATCGCGGCGGCAGTCCAAGGTCAGGGGCATGACGTTGTGGTCTTTGGCCAGCCGGGGCCCTTAGTGGAATATATCGGAGACCTGGGCCTGGAGTTCATCGAATCCCCCGCCGTTCGGCGCCGTCCATCCCTTGCCGCCGCAAAGAAGCTGCGTCATCTCGTTGAGTCACGCTCAGTCGAAGTGCTGCACGGCTATGAATGGCCCCCGTCCCTGGAATGCCATTTGGCGGCCCGGCAGAAGGAGGGCCCCGCAGTGGTTTCCACGGTGATGTCCATGGCAGTGGCACCGTTCCTTCCCGCAAGCCTCCCCCTCACGGTAGGAACGCACCAAATTGCCGCTGTTGAACAGGCGTCCGGGCGGTCTGCAGTCACGGTACTGGAACCACCGGTCGACGTTACCCGCAACCGTCCGGGTCTCCGCTTGGACCAGGACAGCTTTAGGATGCGCTGGGGCATCCGCCCTGGGGCGCAGGTAGTGGTCATAGTTTCCCGTCTGGCGTACCAGCTCAAGCTGGAAGGCATCTTCTCGGCTATCGATGTTGTGTCTGGGCTTGCGCGAGGGCGGGACGTGCAACTGTTGATCGTAGGGGACGGTCCCGCGAGGGCAGAAGTTACGTGCCGCGCGGAGCAAACCAACAGCAGCCATGACCGGAAAGTCGTCCTCCTTACCGGCGAGCTGGATGATCCCCGGGCGGCATACGACATCGGGGATGTGTGCCTTGGGATGGGTGGATCCGCCCTGAGGGCCATGGCTTTCGCCAAGCCGTTGGTGGTGCAGGGCGAGCTGGGATTCTGGGAACTTCTCACACCCGTTTCTGTCGACCGGTTTCTGTGGCAAGGCTGGTACGGTGTGGGCCAGGACAAGGAGCGGGGCAGGGCACAGCTGGGCCGGATCCTGTCGGAGTTACTGACGAACCCCGCATGTCGGGCCGAACTTGGAGAGTACGGACTGTCGCTCGTAAGGGACCGCTTCAGTCTCGAGCGTGCCGCTGACACCCAAATAGGCATCTACTCGAAGGCATTGCGTGACCGCACCACTTTCGCTGCTGCCCCTAACACCGACTGGCGGGCTGCAGCCCGCTTCGTGAACTACGAAGGCCGGCGGTTGCTGGCGCGATGGACCGGCCGGGAGGCATCGGACGACTTCAACAGCAGGCCAATAGCAGCACGTGCCAGCCTTGTCGGCCGGAATGCGCCATGAGGACACCCTTCGGCTCTTCGCGGGCCCCATTGATATGGATAGCGGGAACGGGCTGGGACAATGTCGCCGGCACAGACCGGAACATTGTCGAGGCTCTATCGAAGCACCGGCAGATCCTCTGGGTGGATCCACCCGTCGCCGTTTCGCCGTGGCACGTTGCGAAGGCAGCAACGCGGTTAGCAACCGGTCAGCTGAACAAGCCGACAACATCTTGGGCTAGTGACACGGTCCTCAGGCTTCGTGTCTCTGCCCCGCCTGGCGTTACCAGGCCTGGCATCCGGTCGCTAACGGCATTGTGTCTCAACCGGGCGATCCGTTCCGCTTTGGCTGCCGCCGGATGGAGGCCGGATTGCGTAGTGGCGGCCTTCCCGCTCGCCCGGTTTCCGTCCGACGTCCCGGGCAGCAGGGTGTTGTACGTGACTGATGATTGGCTGTCCGGAGCAGCACTGATGGGGTTCTCCCGCCGAGCCATGCAGCGGGTGATGACATATAACCTCGCGCACAGCTCCGTGGTGGCAGCTGTCTCCGGCTCCCTGTTGGAAGACCTCCGCGCTATGCTTCCTGCTGAACCGGCACGTGCCCTCCATTACCCGCAGCTATTCGCCGTTTTGCCGAACGGCTGCCCTGCTCCCGCGGTCGGGGCCCCTCGATCACGCAGCAACGTAGCGGGCCTGGTGGGCCAGCTGAATGAACGGCTTGATATGGACCTCTTGGAAGCCGTCCAGCAGGCCGGTATTAACCTTCGGATCATCGGACCTCGAACGGACCGGGACCCGGCTTTCGGACAACGCTTCGACGCTCTGCTCCAGAATGAGAACGTTGAGTGGACAGGCCCGCTACCGGGCGGAAAGATCCCAGACGAATTGTCCCGTCTTGGTACCGGATTGACGCCCTATAGAGATTCCGCCTTCAACCGTGCCAGTTTTCCGCTGAAAACCTTGGAGTACCTCTCCGCAGGAGTTCCGGTAGTAGCAACGGACAGCCCGGCAGTCCGGTGGTTGGCCACGAACCATGTGGCCGTCGCAGCGAACAGGCAGGACTTCGTCGACAAAGTACTGAAGAGTCTGCACAACCGGAATGACGGAGCGGCAGAAATGGAACGCAGGTCTTTTGCCCGGGCGCACTCGTGGGAGGCACGGGCCAAGGAATTCCTCAGCCTTATCGAGGCTTCCGCCGTATCCGCGGTTCCCCCAGGAAAAGAACGAAAGGTTCAACTGTGAAAGACCATCAGCGCATTCCGACTCTTGCCGTCGTTACGCCCAGCTATCGCCCTGATTTTGAACTTTGCCGTGATCTCAACTCGTCAATCCTCCGCTTTACTTACTCAGACGTGGAGCAGTACATCATTGTTCCCGAATCAGACCGAAAACTTTTTAGTACCCTCGCCGGAAGTCGAACGCATATTCAGGATGTACGGGAGTATCTTCCCGGTTCTATTATCAAATTACCGCGGACGAATATGTGGATAAACGCACGGCGGCCGTTGCCACCGATAAGGGGTTGGATCGCGCAACAAATTGTCAAACTTGGGGCCGCTGCGGCTATGACGACCGACGTTGTCGTGCTGGTGGACTCCGACGTCGTCCTGATTCGGCCTATGAGCTCGCAGACCTTCATGCAACACGGCCAGCTGGCCCTGTACGAGGTAGCTGGTGGAATCGACAGCAGCCTGCCACGCCACCGGCTCTGGTATGCGACTGCGCGGCGACTTCTTGGTCTGCCGTCCATGGAATCACCGGAATTGCCCGACTACATTTGCTGTCCCTGCGCCTGGTCGCCTGCCTTGGTCCGTTCCATGCTTGGCCGCATTGAGTCTGTGACAGGCACGGACTGGGTAAGCGCAGTCGGTAAAGAATTGCATTTTTCCGAAATGATTTTGTACGGCGTCTACGTTCGTGACGTTTTGAATTCCTCGCATGTGCCATCAAGTTCCACCATGCACTGCCTAAATCACTATGAAGAAGAGCCTTTGAATGAAGACGCTCTCAGGTTGCTGTTGTCCACCGCAACTCCCCTTGATTTTGCAGTTATGGTATCAGCTAAATCCGGAACTCAGCTGCAGACCCGCAGGGCAGTTCTAAGTTCTTTTACAGCTCGAACCTGATGCCACACAAACGGATCAGACGGGATTGGCGGCAAACTTATAAATGTGGTGGGAGTACTCGAAGGTGAAATCGTCCGTGAAGGCAGAATTATTGACCTGGATCGTGCGGTTTTCACCGACAACTTCAATACTAGCGGCAGGAAGCGATGGCGGCAGGGAAAGCTTGTGCGCACCGGGCTCCGCACCTAAGGCATTGGACGCGAATATGTAGGCGGCACCATCGTGCATTTTCAGCATCGTGTCAGTGTCAGAACCGAAGTCCCACGCATAGGACTGCGTATTAATTACAGGAGCCATCGTATGGATCCCTTGGATAATGGCGTGGATTCGTTCCCGTCTCTCCAATGGAGACTCCACCAACGAGTAGTTGCCGTTGATACCGTCGTTGTTGTGCTGGAAGAAGACGATGCCACGGGCTTCATGAGCGATAGCCGACCAGCACGCCCCCTCTATTTGTTCCGGCGTGATGGTGGATGCCCCCTTGTCAGTCAGGTAGGGCATGGCAGTCTCCACCATCATCCAGTTCGGTTGGCTACCTGGATAGGCCTGGAACGCGCGCATCCTTTCCACGAGCCAACCGTAGGTGGCTGCCCGGGCGACGGGAACGCCGGCAGGCCAATGTGAAGAGGCGGCAATCGCGGCGGCGGTATCTGGCGAGGTATAGGCGTAATTGTCCACGCTGGCGCAGTCAACCACGGACATGAAGTCGCGCATTGTGCCACGTGCCCAAAACGTCTCAAGGACACCTTTTGAGTAATTCGCGTTGATGAATCTCCCGTCGTTGCGGGACCGGAGGGCGTTCACCTGCGCCCGCATGTTTGCGAGACTCTCCTGGGTCGTCTGGCCTCCGCATCCCAGGCCCATGTCGCATTCGTCGTAGGCCAGGAGGCCGACGGCCAACGGATCCGCCCCAATCTCTGCGGAACTGAATTCGTCCTGCACAATGCAGAACATGCCTTCAGCCGTTGCAGCGGCAAGAGGAGCATTGTGCTCCACTGCTTGGAAAATATTTATACCGAGCGCTTTAAGTTGTTTGGCATGAGCTGGTCTTCCGAAGAAGACGCCAACTGGGAAGAAGCTGGGGTTTGTCCATCCCGCCGCTTCGGCCTTGGGATAGCGCCGCCAATACTCCGGCCCTCCCTCCCAGGGGACAGCGGCAAGATTGGATCCGTTCGGCACGGCGATGGCTACATTCTGCGGGCTGGGCTGCCCAACGTTGCTGAGCACAGCGCCGGCGGCTCCGCCAGCGAGGGCGGCCGCACCAACGCCACTGACGAACAGCCTGCGGCTTAGGATCCGGTCCTGCTTCTGATGCAATTCCATCTTGGGCTCCTTGTATTTCCCGCTGCGGCGATTGGAACCAGCTACCTGGTGACCCGTGCGGGAGTTCGCAGGGGGTCCTCACCTTGCGGACGGGAGGACATCCTGTTGGAGCGGCGGGTCCCTGGTTGCGGTCCCCTGGACCTGTTCAGGGTGGGTGCTGGAGCAACGGCATTGCGCGAAGCTACAGGTGTGTCAACGCCATGAGAGTCCATGCTGCCTCGCTCCTCCGAAGTATGGTTACCTCCCGGCATTTCCTGTACAGCACGATCAGTCTGCACCTTCCTTCTTTGCCGGTTCAAGGCAGCCGCCTCCATCGAACGGGCCATGGAGACTGCACCAAACATGAGGACAGTTCCCCCCAACAACACCATGATCACCGACCGCAGCCGGCTGGAAAACTGTTCCGTCGCCTTACTTAGCGGTGTCACTGCCAGCCCGGTGAAAAGGAATCTGTCATCCGCATTGTTGACTTTTTGCACAGCACGCAAATTCCGCTGGAGTTCGTCGCCCAGCGCTGCCGCTGTCTTTAATGCCCGATCTTCCGAGTCGCCCCTCGCAGTAATCGAGATGACGAACCCGTTGCCATTGATGCCCTTGCTGACGGTGTAATCAGTACTTAACCCTTCTTCTTTAAATTCATCGGCGACTGCACTGCTGGCCAGCCGTGAAATCACTACCTCACTGATGAGCGATTGGTCGGAGGAGCGCAGGAAGGGGTTATCTCCGTTGAGGTTCGCCAGACTTGGGTCGAGGAGCAGGTCCCGGTCGGTGGGAACGCGGGGGTTTACAACTGCGAAGCTGGTACTCGCCTCGTAGGACCTGGGTCCGAACTGGAACACATATGCTGCTGCCAGCACCGTCAATAAAACCACAGGTAGCAGAAATGATTTGTAGCGCAGCATTGTGCGGATTACCGCCATGGGATCCATTAGATTACTCCCTTGTTCGTCAGAACATTCTCGTTGTTGGTCATAATCCAGACCGCGCCGCCAAGACCGATAATGAGCGGATATGTCAAGGCGAAAACGGGAAAGGAAAGTGAGTCAAAGGTTGCGGAGCAAGCCATGGCGACCAGGCCGGCCGCGGCCACTGCAGCTGCCAAGCAGCGCAGGACGGGCGCTTTGGCCGTCCTCGCAGCCAACAAGGCGGCCAGCCCTGGCATGACAAAGTACGCTACGGTGCAAAGCAGGCCGATGAGGCCCATCGTGACGGTGGCATTGAGGTATTGGTTGTCCAGGATGTGCAGGGCGTTGTCCGGCAGGTAGTTGCCAGGACCGGTGCCAATAAGGGGTCGCTGTTCAAACATTTCCGCCACGCGCGGATAGTTGTTTGTCCGGGTGCTGATGGAAAGGTCGCCGGGTTCAGGGACAAGGGCACCGAATAGCGTGCTCAGCAGCCCGGGAACTCCCATGAACAGGACAGCCGCAACCATTGGGACGGCAAGTGCGGCCCATTTTCGTGCAAGCCGGGGCATGAAGGGGACGAAGATGACCATTGCAAGGGAAATGCCAAGAATTCCAGATCGGGAAATTGTTGCGGCGATTGCAAAGATAAGCAGGCATGTTCCCGCCCAGTGCAGCCATTTGCGGCCCTTGTCATCGAAAAGTGCGCGCCAGATGGAGAGGGGCAGGAGCATGGAGGAAACAACGGCGAGTTCAATCGGTGTGAACGTAGTTCCGGCAACACGGAGAAGCGCCCCACGCTGTTGGAAAGTGGTATCCCCGCCGTTGTAGCTGAAGCCCGGCATTGTGTTCTGGAACCACTCCATGGGGTTGAGTTGCAGGAAAAATTGAACTGCAGCTACCAGGCAGCAGAAAACACCGCCGGCCAGGATCGCACGGACAAGCACCATTGCGTCGGCAATGGTGCGCACCGTTTCGGCTGCAACGCATATGAGTGCTGTGCTCGCAAGAAGGAGCATGACCCATCTGTCCGCGGCGGCCCTGGCGGCCACGCTGCTGGGTCCTGTCCACCCGGAGTAGAGGCCGACGTAGGAAATGCTGGTGCCTAACAGCAGCAGGCCCAGGGCCAGGCGTCCGGGGTGCCGGAAGGGGATCGGATCGTGCAGGGCAAAGATGCATGAAGCTGCCCAGAAGACAAACAGCAGAAGGGCAAGCAGAAGAGGAACCGTCCCAGCAGCTCCTATCGGTTGGATCACCATCGACGAGGGAAAGATAAAGATGGCGGCCGAAGTGACCCTCAGCAGCAAAGGAACGTTACCCCTGCGCCGGACGTGTTCATCCGAGCCTGCGAGGACCCGAGGGTTTCGCCCGGTGGCTGGAAACTGCCTCCACACAGAAAGTGGCTTGATTGCGGCGTGAAGGCTCACCATGTGCAAGGCCTGCAATTTAGCGCTTCACTTTTCAAAGGTTCCCCGATTCCTGATTTTCCGGGGGTGACGATGGAGGCTGCCGGCTGCTCTCGTCACGCTCCCAGGTTGTGGGGCACGCCAGGCGGGCGGCAGAACGGCTGCGAAGCACCACCAGTGCATAGACTGCGGCATCGAAAGCCGAAATAGGGCCGGTCACGGTGGAAAGTAGCTCCATGGCCTTTCGACTGACTGGGGCCCCAGTGATACCGCCCTGTTCCGCGTTCCCCCGGTAGGTCCGACGCAGTATTGCATGCAATCCCTTAACGCTGCGAGGGGTCCGCACCACAAGGGGGGTGGTGGTAATGATGGCCTTTTCATCGTCGCTGAAGAGCCTGTCGACGTACAGGTCGTCGGCCGTGAGCCGGGGGAAGGCCTGAATCCGCTGATGCCCCTGAGCGCTGACTGCATACGCACCCGCACCCCACAGGTGACTTCGTTGCGACGCCATCCTGAAACGCGCCCGATAATAAGCCCGGACAAGCCAATGCGCTCCGTGGGAGTCGTAGACGAATTCGGGACGGGCAGCGTAGGGAGCGCCGCCGGGAGCTGACGTCCTGGCCGACAGAGCTGAGAAGACCGAAGCAAGCGCCGCGGGCTGTATTTCGATGTCTGCATCCAAATACAGTCTCGGCCACAGGCTGGCCGCGCGATCCGCGGCGTTCAGTGCCGCCACCTTGGATGCTTCAGATATTTGCAGCACCCTCACTCCGGGATGTTGCGCGGCGATCGATGCAGTTTCATCACTGCATCCGTTGCACGCCACGATGACCTCCAGTCGTCCGGCAGCGGCATAGGGAACCAACGGCTGCAAGGTGCGGGACAGCACGGCAGCCTCGTTGTGCGCAGGGATTATCACCGACCCCGTGGGCATCAGCGCCGGATCCATGACACAGTCCGGCCCCGGCAGAGCAGCCCAGCGGGACTCCCTCACAATAGTTCCCAGGATTCCCCGGTGTCCCGGCAGCGGGGACCGCAGCAGGGCGCTCAGGATCACGGCTCCGTGGAAGATTCGAGCGTAGGTGGCCGGACGGAACTTGCGGATGTATCGAACCCGATTGGCGGCCATGAGGGCGTCCAGCGCGGGTGAGGATCCGGAACCACCCCTTGAGTGGATAACCTGCGCGGCTGGCTCGAACCAGACCGAGGCGCCGGCCCGGCGGACGCGCCGCAGGAAGTCGGTCTCCTCAGAGTAAAGAAAATAGCGTTCATCCCAGTCGCCCACGCGGCGGGCCACCAAACTGTCGATCAGCAAGGCTGCACCGGTAGCCCAGTCAACTTGGTGCGGCCGCACGTAACTGCTCGGGTCAAAGTCCATTTCGGACAGCCAACCGGGGCGCAGAGGAAGCCTGGACCCCAGAACGGCATCCCCCATGGCACGGCTGACGGTGGGTTCACGGCGCAGGGATGGGTACAGGCTCCCATCATCATCGCGCAGCAATGGCACCACGACCCCGGCGTTCGATGCCCGCATTCGAAGCCGGAGCGCTGCGACACAGCCCGGTTCCAACCGCATGTCAGGGTTCAGCACCAGAAACGCGTCTGCTGCCCCGGCTCGCTGCATAGCCAGGTTGATGCCCGCGGCGTACCCAAGGTTTCCCCCAGTGGCGAAGATGTGGACATCCGGCTGGTCTGCAAGTGCGTCTATGGTGGCGGTGGTCGGTGAGTTGTCGGCTACCACCACTTTGATGCTTTGATCCCCCACTTCCCGCCGCAAGTCTTCAACGAGAAATGGCAGCCTGTCTTCGCTGTTGTAGGTCACTATCAGTACGGCAACCTCGGCAGGTTCCCCCGGGTCTGCGAATGACCCGGGGCCGGAGAGTTGGACTGCGCCTGGTTCCATTTCCATTTTGGGACGCCAATCCAACGGAACCGAGGTCGACGGGAAGCCGCTGGCCAAACGGAGCCGGGCATAGGCTGCGGGCCCCTGGACGAGGTATCGGGAGGCAAGCCTTTTTGGCTCCAGAACGAGCCGCCAAGCCCACTCAAGACCGGCATTTCGAACTGGCAGTGGTGCCCGCCGCATCGTGCCCGCCAGGAAGTCCACAGCTGCGCCGAAACCCAGAAGTACCCGCGCCCCGGTGAGGTGGCCATATGCACTAATCCACAGTTCCTGCCTTGGCTTGCCCAAACAGACAAAGAGGATTTGAACGCCCGCACCGGCGATATCTGAAGCCAAGTCCCGTGATGCTGCGGCATCCCCCAGCACCTGGCGGTCAGGCGCCCAATAGCCGGCCACTCTGAGGTTCGGAAGCTCCCTTCCAAGCCTCTCGCGGACCAGTTGGTGGGTAGACGACCGCCCACCAAGAAACCCAACAGTCAGGGAATTCGCCGCGGCTGCTTCGAGGATTGGCCAGGAGAGGTCACTGCCCGCCAAACGGGGCCATTTCTTGTGCGTCAGCCGTTCAGCTTGGGATACCAGCGGAGAACCGTCCAGCAGGGTAAGCCACCGCAGGCCCGCACCTGACATCAATGCGTCGGCCCCGGAGGCACCTTGTCCGAAGTGTCTAACGTGATCGAGGTTTGCAGAGGCGACAGCCAGCGGGCGGCCGGCAGCACCGGCCGCATTCCGAAGGATGATGTCCAGTGCCTGGTCAAAGCTGGTCAAATGAACCAAAGCGCCGCCCAGGGCAATGACTTCAGGTGCGTCCAGCCGGCGGAATGGCAGCTCGACAGGCGGTGTTGTCTTTACCCTCCGCGGCTCGGCGTGAGTGGCTGCTGCGGTCTTCCTGACAAAACTGGAAAACAGTGCGGGTGCAGAAGACATGTCTCAGCTCCAGGGTCTCGGCGCACCCTGAAAACAGCGGAGTCTGGGGTCTGCACTCCCCTCGCCCGCCAGGCGCCAACGAGTGGCGCCAAGCCTGGTGCGTCAATCAGTTATGACCGAGACGCCCTTTTCGCCGGGGACCTGGTGGGGCCACCGGGACAGTCCGGAACCGTGGACTGAAAACCAAAGGGCGTTCGTTTGAACCCACCGTAGCCGTGCCCTCCGTTTCCAAACACGAGGAACCCGGCACGCTGTGGGTATCCGCACCGGGTTTTGCGGAGGGCCACAGGGCCACTCAATTCACCTGGACTCCTGCTGGAACTACACCGCGGTCCGGAAGAACAGCTCCGTGACGGCGGCCAGGCGAAGGGGATCCTCGACGCCGCACAGCTCACGGGCGGAGTGCATGGACAGCAGCGGCACGCCCACGTCGACGGTGCGGATCCCGAGCCGGGTGGCGGTGAGCGGGCCGATCGTGGAGCCGCAGGGCATCACGTTGTTGGAGACGAATTCCTGGTACGGCACCCCGGTTTCGCCGCAGAGCCGGGCCCAGAACGCCGCACCAAAGGCATCCGTGGCGTAGCGCTGGTTGGCATTGATCTTCAGCAGCGGACCGCCGTTCAGCACGGGGTGGTTGGCGGGATCATGCCGCTCGGGGTAGTTCGGATGCACTGCGTGGCCGGCGTCGGCGGAGAGGCAGAACGACGCCGCCAGGGCCTGCCGCCGCTGGCTCACCGTTGCACCCAGTCCGTCGGAGATGCGCACCAGGATGTCTTCCAGGATGGGTCCGCACGCACCGGAGCGGGAGTTGGACCCGATTTCCTCGTGGTCGAAGGCAGCGAGCACCGCAATGGGACTGCCGGTGCCGGCGGAACCCGCGTGCGCAATCAGTGCCGCCAGGCCGGCGTGCGTGGCCGAAAGGTTGTCCAGCCGCCCGGATGCGAAGAACTCCCCCTTGCCCCCGAAAACTGCCGGTGCCTGCGAGTCCGCAATGACGACGTCGTACCCGCCGATCTGCGCCGGATCGACGGATGTGCCGGCAACCGAAGCTGCCAGCACACCCAGCAGGTCCGAGTCCGTGGGATTCCCCAGGCCCCAGACGGGGTTCATGTGCCGCTGTTTGTCCAGGGTGAGACCCTCGTTCACCGCCCGGTCCAGGTGGATGGCCAGTTGCGGGAAGCGCAGCAGCGGTCCGGTGGCCGCCAGGTGCTCCGTGCCATCGAGCATCACCAGGCGGCCCGCGAGCCGGAGCTCGCGGTCCAGCCAGGAATTCAGCAGCGGTCCACCGTAAATCTCCACCCCGGCCTGCAGCCACCCGTGGGCGCCGGTGGTGGGTTTGGGCTTGAGTTTGAACGACGGCGAATCGGTGTGCGCGCCGAGGATGTTGAACCCCGTGGCCGGTCCCGCACCTTCCGGGACCACCCACGCGATCAGGGCACCATCGCGGATCACGAAGAATGATCCGGCGCCACCCTCCCACGGCTGCAGTTCATCCAGGCAGACGAATCCGGCTTCCTCCAGCCGCCTGCCCCCCTCATGCGCAGCATGGAAGCTCGACGGCGATGCGCTCACATACGCGCCAAGGTCCTGGATGTGGTCTGCGGCAGAGGAAGGCAAAGGCATGGTCCCGAGTCTAGCGCCGCGCCTATTCTGCGGGCGCCGGAGCTGCCTCGGCTGCTACTGCGGACTGTCCGGCGGCTTCCGCGCCCTTCCGCCGGTAGCGGAGCACGCCCACCGCCACCACAACGGCAGCCAGTGCCAGCGAGAGCAGCAGGGATTCACGGGTGGATTCCACGATCACCATGCCGATGAGCAGGGCCACGATGCTGATGATGGCCGCCCAGGTGAGGTACGGGAACAGCCACATCTTCAGCTGCAGGTCCTTGGCTGCGGCACCCATCCGGCGGCGGAGGACCAGCTGCGAGGCCGAGATGACCAGCCACACGAACAGGGCAATGGCGCCCGAGGTGTTGACCAGGAACAGGAAGACGGTGTCCGGGGCAATGTAGTTCAGGCCAACCGTCACGAAGCCCACCACGGTGGAGGCGAGCACGGCGGCGGCGGGGACACCGCGGCGGGAGATGCGGGTCCAGGCACGGGGTGCGTCACCGCGGGTGGAGAGCGAGAACAGCATGCGGCTGGCCGTGTAGAGGCCGGAGTTCAGGCAGGACAGCACGGAGGTGAGGACCACGACGTCCATGATGGTTCCGGCGCCGGGGATACCGAAGAGTTCGATGACGGCCACGTAGGGGCTCTTGGCCACGGAGGCGGAGTTCCACGGAAGCAGCGTGACCACGATGGCGATGGAGCCGATGTAGAAGACCAGGATGCGCCAGACAGTGGATTTCACGGCCTTCTTCACGGCGTCCACGGGGTTTTCGGACTCACCGGCCGCGATGGTGGCGATTTCTGCGCCGAAGAAGGAGAAGACCACCACGAGGATTCCGGCCAGGACGGCTCCCGGGCCATTGGGCATGAACCCGCCGTTGTTGACCAGGTTGCTCAGGCCGGGTGCGGGGACGCCGGGGATGAGGCCGAGGATGGCGGCGACGCCAAAGATGAGGAAGAGGACGATGGCCGCGACCTTGATGGAGGCGAACCAGAATTCGAACTCGCCGTAGGACTTTACGGAACCGAGGTTGGTGAGCGTCAGCAGCACCATGAGGACAAGGGCCCACACCCACTGGTCGATGCCCGGCACCCAGCGGTGCATGATGGCAGCGCCTGCGGTGGCCTCGATGCCCAGGACGATGATCCAGAACCAGGCGTAGAGCCAGCCGATGCTGAACCCTGCCCAGCGGCCCAGCGCCTTGTCTGCATAGGTGGAGAAGGAGCCTGTCTCAGGGTTGGCTGCGGCCATCTCGCCCAGCATGCGCATCACCAGGATGACCACCAGGCCGGCGGCCGCGTACGCCACGAGGATGCCCGGGCCTGCCTGCTGGATGGCTGCCCCCGAGCCGACGAAAAGGCCTGCACCAATGACGCCGGCGATGGCGATCATGGACAGGTGCCTGGGTTTCAGGGACTTTGAAAGTTGCTGGTCAGCATGCATGGAAGCGCCGTCCTGTTGGGAAATAGCATGGGTTGAGCGACGTACCTTGGTGGACCACCGGCGGACCGTGTGATGCACCACATCGTCGTTTCACCCTAGATCCGCCATTATGCGCCTTGCTTTGTGCAGTCCAACAGATCTGATTCCCGCCAACAGGACGGCACTCCAAGCGGAAACACCCAGGAGCAATAAAAGTTTCCCTTCAGGCATATTTGTAATGTGCCCGAAACCACGTGCCCGGCGCGGCCGCGTGGCGGAAACAGGATTGGTGCTACACGTCCCGGCGTTTCAGCAGGACGGCTGCGAGCAGAACCGGGATGACCACCCAGGCGCCCAGGACCAGCCCCGCCTGCCATGCCTCCAGGGTGTCCGGAACGTGCTGGGCAGCCGTCAGCGGCTCCACGGTGTTGCCGGGCAGGTACTTGCGGGCTTCTTTGAAGAAGTCCCCGGGAATCAGCTGGAACGCAATGGGCGCCACGAAGAAAATGCCCACCAGGCTCATGATGCCGCCGGCCGAATTCCTGATCAGGGTGCCCAGGGCCATGCCGATGGCAGCCACCGCAGCCACATAGACACTGTTAACCAGGAGGAGCTTCACCGACTGCGAACTGCCCAGGTCCAGATTGAGCCCATAGTTGTCCAGGATGGGCACCGCCGCCAGGCCCGCCACCCAGGTGGAGACGGCAGTGACTGCGAACGATGTCACCATCACCACCACCAGCTTGGCGGCGAAGGCGGGAAGGCGCCGGGGCACCGCAGCAAATGTGGACCGCGCCATGCCGGTGGTGAATTCGGAGCTCATCAGGAGCACGCCAAGGGACCCCAGGATCAGCTGGGCAAAGGCGATGCCCGACGTGGGCACGCTGACGGCAAGGTCTCCGCCCTGGGCCGCCATCCTGGCCGCGGCCTGCGGATCCCGGTTGGCCGCATCCGCGAACTGGCCCGTCCCCCATGCTGAGAGGGCGCCGAAGCCAACCATGACCACAGCGGTGGAAGCGAGCAGGATCAGCGTGGAGAGCAGGCTGCGGAACTTAATGACTTCAGAGTTGAGGACACGGACAAAGGTGGGGCCGGGAAGGGACCGTCCGGCGTTGCGGGCGGCGTGCCCGGCAGGGGAAGGCGCCGGCTCGCGCGCGGGCATGGATTCGGTGGTCGTGGAGCTCATGGGTGGCTTACCTCCGCAGCGGGCAGGGAGTGGTATTCGACGTCGTCCTTGGTCAGTTCCATATATGCCTCCTCCAGGCTCGCGACAAGCGGCGTGAGTTCGTACACCATGACCTGGTTTTCAAGCGCCACGGCTGCAATGGCTTTCGGGTCCAGGCCCGTGACCTCGAGCAGTTCACGTTCCGGAACGGCAATGGAAGCACCCCGTCCGGCGAGCAGCTGGTGGAGGCGGTCGGGCTGGTCGGTGCGGACGCGGACCCGGGACTGGCCCTTGCCGGTGATGATGTCCTGGATCGGGGCGTCAGCAATGACCCGGCCGCGGCCAATGACGATCAGGTGGTCGGCCGTTTGAGCCATTTCGCTCATCAGGTGGCTGGAGAGGAACACTGTGCGCCCCTGCCCGGCGAGATACCGGACCAGGTTGCGCACCCACACCACGCCCTCAGGGTCCAGACCGTTGACGGGCTCGTCGAGGATGAGCGTCTGCGGGTCGCCCAGCAGGGCAGCCGCGATTCCCAGGCGCTGGCCCATGCCCAGCGAGAACCCGCCGGCCTTTTTGCGCGCCACCGCTTCCAGTCCGGTCATCTCGATCACCTCGTGCACCCGTGCTTTGGGGATGCTGTGGGTGGCCGCCATGGCCAGCAGGTGGTTGTAGGCGCTGCGGCTGGTGTGGACTGCCTTGGCATCAAGCAGGGCGCCCACCTCCCGCAGGGGAGCCCTGTGCTGGACGTAGGGCAGGCCGTTCACCGTGGCGGACCCCGACGTCGGCCGGTCCAAGCCCATGATCATGCGCATGGTGGTGGACTTTCCTGCCCCGTTGGGGCCAAGGAAGCCGGTAACTTGCCCGGCCCGGACGGTGAAACTGACACCGGCTACGGCGGTTTTGGCGCCGTAGACCTTGGTCAGCCCGTTTACCTCGATCATGAATCATCCTTTGAACGGCAGCGGACGGCTGCAGACGTTGTGGGGTGCGGGTACCTTCCCCACGGTACCGAGCCCGCCGCCGCTTTTCGCCGCTTCTCAGGGATGATTCAGGGGCGAATCAGGGTAGGTCTCCATCCCGGCCCCGCTACGGACGGGGCGAATAGTAGGTCAGTGCACGGGGCCGTACTTCATAGGCCACTTTGCGCACCCCGGCCAGTGCTTCTCCGTCCACAGCCAGTGCCATCGGGGCGCCGCCGGCGTCGATCCGGACTTCCGTTGCCTCCCGGAGGTGCGTGATCCCGGAGCTTGCCACCGTTCCCGTCAGCACGGACCAGAGCAGGCGGAGCCGGGCTAAGCGTTCATCAGCAGTGATCAGGCGGACGTCCAGGACCCCGTCATCCATCACGGGCCTGATCAACGGCGCGTGGTCACGCGGGTAGAAACGGCCCCGGCCCAGGTAGGCGATCCATACCTTGTGCCGGACGCCGTCCACGGTCAGTGTGATGGGCGTGCCGGCCGCGAAGGTCCGGAACATGGCTACGACCCCGGCCAGCGGCTTTCCCAGGGCCGGTTGCAGGTGCTCCCGCCTGCGCACAAAATTCGGGTAAAGGCCGACGCTGGAAGTGTTCAGCATGACCATCTCCGAGACTTCAGGGTTTCCGGCCAGCCCGCGTTCCGCAGTGACCACGCCAACGTCCGCCAGGGCAGCCTCGCCCTTGTTCGCAGCCTCGACCGCATCCTTCAGGCTTCCGGTTCCCGCGTCGCGCGCAAAGTGGTTGAGCGTGCCGCCGGGCAGGACCAGCAGGGGAATGGAGCGTTCGACGGCGGCGGCGGCCGCGGCGCCCACAGTCCCGTCGCCGCCCCACACACCCAGGGCGCGGGTCCCGGGAAAGTCGGCAGTGGCCCTGATGCGCTGCACCAGGTCTTCGTCCGGCTGCACGGTGTTTATATGCGCCCTTGGGAATACTTCCTGGAGCGCCGATGCGGTCTCCTCCTTAAAGGAGCCTCCGAGGGTGTTCACCACAATGCTGAGCCCCTCGCCGTCCGGAAGCGCTGGGGCGTTGGTCCACATACGCGTGGTCTGCGGGATGGGCGGCCGCACCGGCCACCAGTGGCGGGTTATGAGGGCAGCACCGGCACCCAGCGCCGAACCGAAGAGGACATCCGAAGGCCAGTGCGCCCCGGTGTGGACCCGGGAGTACGCCACACCCAGGGCTGCCGGGGCCAGGGCGGCACCAAGGGCCGGACGCACCAGTCCGGCTCCCACCGCGAATGCCACGGCCGACGCCGAATGCCCGGACGGCATGGAGGAGCTGGTCGGTTGCGGGTGCACAAAGCGGAAGACGGGCAGGTGCTCGGGCAGTGGACGCGTCCGGGGGAGCAGCGTCTTGAAAACCACGTTGGTGACGGCGGATGCCACGCCCTGGGCGATCAGGCCATGCACCGCCGCCCTCCGCGTCTTGCCAGGGAAGAGCGCCAGGACCGCGGCCGTTCCTATCCAGAGCTTGCCCTGGTTTGCCGAGGCGGAAAGGCGGCGGAAGAAATCGTCGTGGTTTCCTCCCGGCAAATTGGAAACATGCCCTAGAAGGTATCTATCGAGGCGGCTGATCCACGTCCGGCCCCTGCGCCTGGTGCTTTGCATGTGATCACCCTAACCCCAACAGCTACTGCCCTTCAGCGGACTCCGGCTCAACGCGCAGGGGCCGGGCCGCTCCCGCAAGGAGCAGAGCCACCAGGATGGGCGCCATGATTGCCAGCAGTGCCGTATGGATGCCGGTCAGGTCGCCGAGGTAGCCGAGCAGCGGCGGTCCGGCCAGAAACGATATATACCCCAAAGTGGATACTACGGAGACACGGGCCGCTGAGTGCTTCGGATCATCTGACGCGGCCGACATGCCCATGGGGAAGGCCAGGGCGGCACCTATTCCCCACAGGGCGGCACCTACGCCGGCCAGCCAGATATTGGAAGCCAGCACGAAGAGACCCAGTCCTGCGGCCGCCGCGGCCATGCTGGCGCGCAATACCGCTACCCGTCCATATTTGTCGATGACACGGCCCCCGAGGAACCGCATTGCCGTCATGGCCAGGACGAACAAAGCGAACATGAGGGCGCCGGTGGATTCGGAGGTGGCGAGCCCGTCCACCGAGGCCTTGGCGATCCAGTCGTTGCCGGCGCCTTCGGTAAGCGTGGCGCCGAGAACCACCACACCAATGAGCAGGGTCCTGCTGTCCCGCCAGGCGGACGGTCCCTTGGCTTGTTTCGGCTCCCCGTCCACAGGGGCAGTTGAGACGTGGGGGAGGAAGTAGCGTGGCACCGTCAGCGCCACCAGCACCACCACGGCTGCGATCACCAGGAGGTGCAATGACAGGTCCACGCCGAGGGTTGACAGTCCCGCCCCCACCAGGGCGCCTACGAAGGCGCCGCCGCTGAAGGCTGCGTGGAACTGCGGCATGACGGTCCGCCGGAGCTTGTGCTCCACGTCAGCCCCTTCGATGTTTTGAGCTACATCCCAGAGGCCAATTCCAATGCCGAAGAAGAACAGTGACACGGCCGTTCCGGGAATGGATGTCGCCAGGAGTGACATGGCGATGCCCACGCCTGCGGCCGCGGCCAGGAGTCCGGCAAAGCGCACCGTGTTGGCCGTTCCAATCCTGCCCACCACCAGGCCGGCGGTGGGCAGCGCGAGCAGGGAGCCAACGGCCGTGCACAGCAGCAGGGTGCCCATTTGGCCGGAGGTGATCTGCAGCGTCTGGGTGACGGCGGGGATCCTGGCCGCCCAGCTGGCAAAGACAAGCCCGTTGATGCCGAAAACCACGAATGTTGCCACAGCGGCAGCCTTCAGGCCTGCCTGCTGTTCCGTACCGGTGTTGGTGCTCATACGCTCACTACTTCCACTGAGTATTTTTCGAGTTCGGCATTGTCCTGCGCGCTGAATTTCCGGTCGGTCACGATGACGTCCACCCGGGCCAGGCCGGCCACGAGCACCCTTGCATGTGCCTGCCACTTTGCAGCGGAGGCGGCCACCACCACCCGTGCTGCTGATTCCAGGCCGGCTGTCTTGACTGCCGCATCGTCAAGGTCGTGGGCCAGGAGGCCGTCCTTGAAGTCCATGGCACAGGGCGTGAGCACGGCGGTGTCAAAGCGGAGCGACCTGATGTTGGACTCGGCCAGGGGTCCGCGGAAGCAGAGTTCACCGGGCACCACGCTGCCCCCGGGCAAGAGCAGTGCCGGGCGTGAGCCGTCGGTGCCCCCGCTCCCGGCCGCTGCATTGAGGGCCTGAAGGGACATGGGCATCAGCGTCAGTTCCCTGCCGGCCAGGGCCCGGGCCACCGCAGTGGCCGTGCTTCCGCTGTCCAACCAGACGTGTTCGCGGTCAGCCAGGAGGCCGGCAACCGCAGCCGCGATACGCATCTTGCCGTCCTGCTCCTCCAGCTCGCGCTGTCCGTAGCCAGGGTTCTGCCCCTGCCCGATCAGGCTCCTGGCGCCCCCATGGACCCTTCTCAGCACGCCGTGGCCGGCCAGTACCTCGAGGTCGCGGCGGATGGTTGCGCCGGAGGCACCGCAGGCCTGCATGAGCTCCTCCACGCTTGCCTTTGACTGCCGCCGGAGGACCTCGGCTATGGCCCGGTGCCGCTCATCGGTTTTCATGATCAAATGCTATCAATCGATGATCATTTAATCATTACGTGATCATGCTTCAGCGTGCGCGCTCTACCCGCTGCTCGTCCCACACCGGTTCCGGAGATTCGTACACTTTCCCGTCCGAGCCAAACACCAGGAACCGGTCGAATGTCCGCGCAAACCAGCGGTCGTGGGTGACTGCCAGGACCGTTCCTTCAAAGTGGTCGATGGCGCGTTCCAGCGCCTCGGCCGAATGCAGGTCCAGGTTGTCCGTGGGCTCGTCCAGCAGGAGCAGCGTGGCACCGCTGAGCTGGAGGAGCAGGATTTGGAACCGCGCCTGCTGTCCGCCGGAGAGGGACTCATATTTCTGTTCCGACTGCCCCGCCAGGCCGTAGCCGTCCAGCGCGCCGGCGGCCGCCTCGCGGCCCAGTCCGGACCGGTGTTCGTCCCCGCGGTGCAGGATTTCCAGCAGCGTCTTGCCCAACAGGTCCGGACGGACATGGGTCTGGGCGAAGAAGCCGGGCCGGATCCGGGCACCGAGCTTCACGGTTCCCTCATGCGGCACCTCGGCGATCTCCACGTCCGAGACCGGCAGGTGTTCGCGTTCAGGGTCGGTGCCGCCCGTAGCCAGCAGCCGCAGGAAGTGCGACTTGCCCGAGCCGTTGGAGCCCAGGACGCCCACGCGGTCACCAAACCACACTTCGGTGGAGAACGGCTTCATCAGCCCGGTCAGCTCCAGCCGTTCAGCCACGATGGCCCGTTTGGCGGTCCGGCCGCCCTTGAGCCGCATCTGGACGTTCTGTTCGATGGGCAGCGCCTCGGGCGGACCGGCTTCGAGGAACTTGGCCAGCCTGGTCTGGGCTGCGTGGTAGCGGTTGGCCATGTCAGAGCGGAAGGCGGCCTTGTTCTTGTACATGTTGACGAGTTCCTTGAGCTTGATGTGCTCCTCGTCCCAGCGCTTGCGGAGTTCCTCGAAACGCGCGTTCCGGTCCGCGCGGGCCTCCACGTAGGAGCCGAAGCCGCCACCATGGATCCAGGCCGCGGCGCCGTTGATTCCGGGTTCGAGGGTGACGATGCGGCCGGCAGCGTTGTTCAGCAATTCCCGGTCGTGGCTGATGAAGAAGACCGTCTTCTTCGACTCATTCAGCTTTTCCTCGAGCCAGCGCTTGCCCGGGACATCCAGGTAGTTGTCCGGCTCATCCAGGAGCAGGAGGTCGTCCGGGCCGGCGAAGAGTGCTTCCAGCACCAGGCGTTTTTGCTCCCCGCCGGAAAGGGTCGACGCCGGGCGGTGCTGGGCGCGGTCAAAGGGGAGTCCCAGCGCGGCCATGCAGACCTCGTCCCAGACGGTTTCGACGTCGTAGCCCCCGGCATCGCCCCAGTCGACGATCGCCTGGGCGTACCGCATCTGGGTGGGTTCGTCGTCGTGCTCCATCATGGCCAGCTCAGCCTCGTCCACCTCGCGGGCAGCGGCCGCCAGGGCCGGGGGAGCGGCAGAGACCAGGAGGTCCCGGACGGTGGAGCCGTCCCGGACCTGGCCCACGAACTGGCGCATGATGCCCATGTTGCCGGAGCGGCCAATGACGCCTTCGTCCGGAACCAGGTCCCCCGCGATGATCCGGAACAAGGTTGTCTTGCCTGTCCCGTTGGGGCCGATCAGGGCGGTCTTGGTACCGTCCGGAACCTTGAAGGTCACCCCGTTCAGGAGCTGGGTGCCGTCGGAGAGGAAGTAGTCAATGCCGGAAACGTCAATATGGGCCACGCCGTCAATCCTCCCATGCCGTACCTAGCCGGCGGCGGTGAGGAACTGCTTCAGGAGCGGGCCGGAGGTGGTGGCGCCCAGGCCGCCGTCCTCGACGAAGACGGCCACGGACAGGTCGCCGTGGACGGCCACGATCCAGGCGTGGGTCTTGGGCGGATTCTCCGTGCCGAACTCGGCCGTTCCGGTCTTGGCTCCCACCGGAGCCCCGGGGACGCTCGAAAGGAAGCCCGCGTGTCCGGAGGTGACCACGGCGCGCATCATGTCGGCCAGCAAGGCCGCCTCCGCTGCGGTGATGGGCTTGTCCGACGCCGTGGAGGGCGCCTCGGCCGTGGCCGTCGCCGTCGCTTCGGCTGCTGGAGCAGTGGAACCCGCCGTTGTCCCGGCGGCGGGAGCGCCGGCGTCGGGGTTCAGGACAAGCTGCGCAGAGACCGGGGCGCCCTTGGCGACGGACCCGGCCATGATCGCTGCTGCCAAAGGAGAGAGCAGCACCTTGCCCTGGCCGATCATGGAGGCTGCGTGTTCCGTGCCCTGGGCCTGGCCGGGAACGGATCCCAGGAACGCCTCCGCACCAAGTTTGGGTGCCTCGACCGCCACACCCATGGACGTGGCAGCCGCTTCAAGCTGGCCCTGTGAAACCGCGTCGCGCTGTGAGATGAAGGCGGTGTTGCAGGAGTGCGCGAAGGCGTCCCGGAGCGTGACGGCGCCCAGGGAGGTCTCGGGATAGCCTTCGGAGTTCTTGAAGGTCCGTCCGTCCACTGCGAGCGTTGGGGTGCACTGGACGGTGGAATCAGGCGTCATTCCGTTGCGGAACATGGCCAGGGAATCCACCATCTTGAAAATGGAGCCCGGGGCGTACTGCCCCAGCATCGCGGTGTTGTAGCCGTTGCTGCCGGGCCCCGAGGCCGCTGCCAGCACGGCGCCCGTGGAGGGGCGCAGGGCCACTATTGCCGAGGCCGGGCCTACTTTTTCGAGGGTAGTTTCAGCCAGCGACTGCAGCCGGGGATCGAGCGTGGTCTTCAACGGCGTCCCGGGCTTGGGTGCCACCTGGAAAAGGACCCGCCGGGGATCGGTACCCGCGGACTGGATTTGTTCCCGGGTCAGGTCTGCCCGCTGCGCGCGGATCACGACGGCGTCTGATCCGCGAAGCTGTTCGTCATACTGCTGCTGGAGCCCGCCGATGCCCGTAACGTCGCCAGCAGTGAGAACGCCTTTCGACGCGTCGATTTGTTCTGCGGTGGCTTCGCCAACGGAGCCAAGCACTGCGCGGGCAAACGTCCTGCTCGGGGCCAGGGGGATTGATGCCGGGATGCCGCGGGCGCCCGGAATGGCCGCGATCTGTTCGTCTGAGATGGTGCGGCCTTCTTCACGCAGCGTGATGGCGGGAACGAAGGCCTGCGCCCCTGCCGCCTTGACCTGCTGCACGTACGCGGCGGGGTCCACTCCCACCAGTGCTGCCAGCTTTCCGGCGGAATCGGCGGGGTCTGCGGCGCCCAGCTGGGGCTTGTCGATGCCCACATTCACCACGGGACGGTAGGTCACCAGCGGGACGTCTCCGGCGCCAAGGATGTCGGCGCGCTGGGGGGACTGGGATCCCTTGGTCACAATCTCGCTGTCCGCGAGGCCTGGTGCCAGGATGGCCGGGTCCCAGACGGTGAGCCATTTGTCCCCGGACTTCTTGAAGTTGGCCCCGATGGTGTACTTCCACTCGGCATCGCCGAACTTCCATGTGTAGTTCAAGGGCGCGGACGCCTTGTCTCCGTCCAGCGTCAGTGCACCGGCCTGGACCTCGGGCTTTTGCGGGTCCAGGGCGGCAAAGACCTGGTGCAGCTGGTCGTTGGCGGCGGCGGCGTCCTTGCCTTCGAAAGCCACAGACCCTACGTCCAGCGCCGAGACCGCGCCGGCAAGCTGTTGTGCCGCGGCTTCCGCCCCGGATTTTCCGTCATCGCAGGCCACCAGCGAAGTACCAAGGATGAGTCCAGCTATGGCAAGCGAAAGTTTTGTTGATTTCCCCATCGCGCCATTATCCCCCGGCCCGGGCGCTGGAAATGCCATTCCCGGCGCCTGCACCGGCCGTCACCGGTGCCCCTAGGAAAGGCCCAGCTCCGGGACCGGCAGTTTGAAAATGTCCTTGAGGGCGTACTTTGCCGCGTGCATCCCGGGCATTCCCGTGACCCCGGGGCCGGGAGGTGTGGACGACGAGCAGAGGTAGACACCCAGCAGCGGGGTCCGCCACGGGACGGTGGACACCACGGGCTTCTGGATAAGCCCGCGGACGTCCATCACACCGGCGCTGAAATCGCCCCCGATGTAGTTGCGGTTGTACTCAGCCAACTCCGCCGCGGTGATGACGTGCGATTCCACCACCAGGTCACGGAAGCCCGGCGCGAACCGCTCCAGTTGGGCCAAGACCTGGCTGGTCATGTCCTGTGTTGAGCCGGAGGGCACGTGGCAGTAAGTCCACAGCGTGTGCCGGCCCGCCGGAGCGCGGCTGGAGTCGAAGCGGGAAGGCTGCGCCACCAGCACGTAGGGCCGTTCGGGATGGCGTCCGGAACTGACCTCGTTCTCCGAGCGGGCCAGTTCTGCACGCGTGCCGCCCACGTGCACCGTGCCGGCGTCGGAAAGCCCGGCGCCCTGCCACGGCACCGGCCCGGACAGGATGAAGTCCACCTTGCAGGAGCCGTTGCCGTAGCGGAAGCGCTCCAGGGTCCGTCGGTAGTGGGCGGGAAGGGCGTTGCCCGCCATGCCGAGCAGCCCTGCCGGCGCCACGTCCAGGAGGGTGGCGCGGGCGGCGGGAAGCTGTTCCAGCCGGTCGATCGGGGTTTCGGTGTGGATCACCCCGCCGTGGGCCCGGATGTCATCGGCAAGTGCTGCCGCGATGGACGCCGAGCCGCCGCGGGGGATGGGCCATCCGCCGGCGTGCCCCAGGGCGCCGAGCATGAGTCCGGCTCCGGAGGCTGCGAGGGAGGGCAAATGGGAGATGGCGTGCGCGGCCACGCCGCTGAGGAGGGCAGGGGCAAGGTCGTCCCGGAACCTGGCGTTCCACAGCCCGGTCCCCTGTTCCAGGGTCCGCAGTCCATAGATCCCCGCCACCAGGGGGTTCCGGGGGATCCGGAGGAGCTGGTTCTGGGTGAAGTCCATGACATCGTCGATATGCCGGACCAACGGTTCCATGAGCCGCCGGTAGGCGGGGCCGTCCTGGCCCAGCTCCGATGCCGTCCTGTCCAGCGACTTGTAGGCCAGCGCCGCGCGGCCGCCGTCCAGCGGTGACCCGAAGGAAATTTCCGGAGTGACCAGGTCCACCCTCCGGGGCAGCTCGAAGGCACGGAAGAAAGGGGATGCAATAGCCATGGGATGCACCGCGGAGCAGACGTCATGGAAGTGCTCCGGCTGCATCAGCTCCGTGGTCCGGGTTCCACCGCCAATTTTGGCTGCAGCCTCGAAGACCTCCACTGAGAGCCCGGCCCGCGCCATGACCGCTGCCGCCGAAAGTCCGTTGGGACCGGAGCCTACTACCGCGACATCAGGCATGGGACCTTACTTTCGGAGGAAGGAGCGGGGTGCCGGGCCGGAATGGGTGCAGCGGGAACCGGTCCGGCGCATTCGCGAATGGGCCGCCGTGCGGGTCATCCAGGTGGTGCCGGCGGATGGGGTCGTACGAGGGATCGTAGATATCCCAGACCACCCGTGCCATGAGGTAGCCCACCGCGGCCATGTGCGCGGCTACGGCGAGGACGTAGTAGGGCATGTCCAGGTTGTGCTGGGAGGAACCGGCGCTGGTCACCTGACCAAGGTACATCCAGATCGCGGCCCAATGCAGGGCTTCGATGCCCTGCCACACCAGGAAGTCGCGCCACCGCGGCCTGGCCAGGGCCAGCAGGGGAATGAGCCACACGACGTACTGCGGCGAATAGACCTTGCTGGTCAGGATGAAGGCAGCCACAACCAGGAAGGCGAGTTGTGCCAGCCGTGGGCGGCGCCGTGCCGTGAGGGCAACAGCGGCAATCCCGGCGCAGGCCAGCACAAAGAGTCCAGTGGACAGAACGCTGACGCCGTCGGCACCAAGCCCGGACCAGCCCAGCCGTTCAGCCACAAGGTTGTACGCGAACCAGGCTGAGCTGTAACCGGCTCCGCGGTCGGCGCTGTACTGGAAGAAATAGGCCCAGCCGGAGGGGTTGGCGACAGCGAAGGGCAGATTGACCACCAACCATGTGGCAGCCGCGCTGCCGGCGGTTACCAGCAGGGGGCGCCATCTCCCGGTGCGTACCGCAAGCAGCAGGATGGCCCCCAGCACCAGGAGCGGATACACCTTGGTGGCTGTTGCCAGGCCGATCATCACTCCGGCGGGAACGAGGCGCTGCCGGGCAAAAAAGTACATTCCCAACGCGAGCAGGCACGCAGCCCACAGGTCCCAGTTGATGGTTCCGGCCAGTACGATTCCCGGCGCCACCGCCACCATGGCCGCGTCCCAGGGACGCCGGCCGGGCATGCGGGCCGTCACCAGCACGGTGAGGATGGAAACCGCCGCCAGCAGGACGGCGTTGATGTCGAAGTAGGCCAGAGCCTGGGCGTTGGTATCTCCACCTGGCACCAGCCAGGCTGTCAGCCCCGCGATCAAACCGATGAGCACCGGGTATTCAAACTGGCTGCCGCTGCCGAGGATGGGAAAGAGTCCCGCCGCCATGCCGCGGTTACGGAACAGCTCCGGGAAGTCCGAATAGCAGGTGGCATAGAACTGTGTGGGCGTCGCCCACCCGTTGACCCTGCAGTAACCCTTCAGCAGGATCCCCAGCAGGGCCGCCAGCGCCGTGAGGACAATGAGCACCCGCTCCACGGTGAAGATGCCCGGTGTGACCACGCCGGGATCAGCCCTGGTCCCCAGCGGGCCGCCGATCACCTCGGTGAAATTCCGCAGCAGGGAATCACTGCGGCTGGGCACCACGATGCGGGGCCGTCGTGCATCCTCCGGCGGCTGGGTCTCGTGCATGGAATCGAGCTTACAGCCGGCCCCTTCCCCCAGGTTGGGGCCAGCTGTCAGCGCAGTCCGCCCAACTGCTGGTGCATCAGCACGAACACGTCGTTCCGGTGCTGTTCCAGCAGGGCACTGTTCAAGGAACTGCGGCGCTGCTGGGGCCGGGACAGGAGTCCCAGGATTCGTCGTACCAAGGGAGCCACCTCCTTTCTTTGATAATCAGGAATGGAAAAGGGCACAAAGAATCAGCACCGTTTTATGGCAAAAAAGAGCATGCAAAAACGGTGCGGGAATTCCACAAAAGGAATCAGTGAAAAATGCACGAATCAGCGCAATTAGACAGGCCGGCGCGAAAGAGGCTGTTGCGGAACTGCAAAAGCCGAATGCCAGTTTCTCCGGGCAAGGACCGTTTGAAGGCAGTGCACGTGGCTACGCCAAGAACTGCTTCGGGGAGTCAGCGGGGAACCGCAACGGTCTGCTGCCGGGAGGAACTGGCCGGATACCGCAGCGGCAGTCCCGGCGGGGAAAGCTGGTGCCGGTTAGCGGCGCCGCAGCAGGCCTGGGAGGGCGACGGGCCCGCCCATGCCGGCATTGACCGGGGCAACGCGCGCGGAATCAGCAAAGGCCGGGAACGCATTGATGGGGGCATTCCATTCGCCAGTCAAAGTCATCATTATCCCAACCTCCTTTTCTGCTGTCCGCTGCGTGGATTGCGATGCGGTCTGGAGCCCAGGTGGATCACCGTGGGGTCAGGAATAAAGGTACCGCAGGATTCCGTGAATTGCCAGCAATTTACCAGGAAAGAGTAAAACTTCCCGAAAAATAAGTTTTAGAGGCCCCAGCGGACAATAGCGGGTGTCTTCTTATCCCATCCCAGGGTGCAGACCTTGGCCGTCCCCAGGACAAAGTGCCGCCCCTCCGTGGGAGGCAATTCCAGCCAGCGGGCGGTCAATATCCGGGAGAAATGCCCATGTGCCACGATCAGCACGTTATCCATCCCGGATTCCAGGATCCGGCCAATGATCTTGTCCGCCCTCGCGGCCACCTCGTCCAGGGTCTCGCCGTTGGGCACGCCGTGCGTCCAGATCAGGTAATCGGGGTTGTCCTTGCGGATCAGGTCGGAGCTGATGCCTTCGTAGTCGCCGTAGTTCCATTCCACGGCGAGCGGCTCGTGCCGGGCATCGGGGAATCCAGCCAGCTCGGCGGTTCGCCGTGCGCGCCGCAACGGGGAGGTGAGCACCAGGTCGAAATCGACGCCGTCCAGCACCTTGCGGGCCTCCACGGCCTGCTGCTCACCTTCCACGGTCAGCGGGAGGTCGGTGAGGCCGGTGTACTGTCCGCTCTTGGACCATTCGGTCTCGCCGTGGCGGAGGATCCAGAGCTGGGGGCGCGGGGCTAGGGCGGGACTGGTCACTTGGACTCCTCAACGGGTGAAGGTTCGACGACGGCGGGAGAGGCTTCGGCCCCGGGGCCGGCAGGTGCTGATTCAGGCTGTTCGGCCCACCAGCGGAGCAGGCGCGTCTCCGCCTCCTCGGTAGGCAGCGGACCGTGTTCCATGCGTTCATTCAGGAGGAACTTGTAGGCCCGGCCCACCACGGGGCCCGGCTTGAGGTCTAGCAGGGCCATGATCCGGGCACCGTCCAGGTCCGGGCGCACCGCGTCCAGGGACTCCTGCTCACGCAGGGCGGCGATCCGTGACTCGAGGTCGTCGTAGGCGAAGGCCAGGCGTTCGGCCTTCCGCTGGTTCCTGGTGGTGACGTCGGAGCGGGTAAGCCGGTGCAGCCGCTCCAGCAGTGGCCCGGCGTCCGTGACGTAGCGGCGGACGGCGGAGTCGCTCCAGCCGGCGTCGCCGTACCCATAGAAGCGCATATGGAGCTCCACCAGCCGAGCTACGGCCTTGGTGGTGTCATTATCGAACCGCAACGCCTTCATGCGCTTGCTGGTGAACTTGGCCCCCACCATGTCGTGGTGCCGGAAGCTCACCGCGCCGCCCGGTTCAAAACGGCGCGTAGCCGGCTTCCCGACGTCGTGCATCAAGGCTGCAAAGCGCAGCACGAAGTCCGGCCCGGGCACGGGCCCATCCGCGTCCGTTTCAAGCTCGGCTGCCTGTTCCAGGACCTGCAGGGAGTGCTGGTACACGTCCTTGTGCCGGTGGTGCTCGTCGGACTCGAGGCGGAGGGCGGACACCTCGGGCAGCACATGCTCGGCCAGCCCCGTGTCCACCAGGAGGTCGATACCTCTCCGCGGCCGGGCCCCGCAGACCAGCTTGACCAGTTCGTCCCGCACACGCTCCGCGGAAATGATCTTGATCCGGTCGGCCATGCCCGTCATGGCATCCCGGACGTCATCGTGGACCGAGACCCCCAATTGGGCGGCGAAGCGTGCGGCGCGCATCATCCGCAAGGGGTCGTCGGAGAAGGACGCTTCCGGCGCCCCCGGCGTGGCCAGCACGGAGGCGTGCAGGTCACGGACACCGCCGAAGGGGTCCACCAGCTCCATGGAGGGCAGCTTCAGCGCCATGGCGTTAATGGTGAAGTCCCGCCGCAGCAGGTCATCCGTCAGGGAGGAACCGAACGCCACCACCGGCTTACGGGAATCAGGATCGTAGGCCTCGGCCCGGTAGGTGGTGATCTCGATCTGGAAACCGGCCTTGCGCATGCCGATGGTGCCGAAAGCCCGGCCTATCTCCCAGAAGTTGTCCGCCCATTTCTTGACCAGGGCCACGGTCTGGTCCGGGGTGGCATCAGTGGTGAAGTCGAGGTCGGGGGAGGTCCGGCCAAGGAACAGGTCGCGCACGGGACCGCCCACCAGGGACAATTCGTGGCCGGCGTCCACGAAGCGCTGTCCGAGCTCCAGGACCACCGGGGGCACCTTGAAGTCGACAGTGTGGGAATCAATCTTGTGATGTGCGTGCGCCATAGTTCCTTAAGCTTGGCAGAAACCAGCGCCTTGGCAGTCCAAAAAAGCGTCACGATCCGCGCTGATTCGTGTTCCCCTCCGGAAAGTGCGTCATATCCCGTCCATGTTGGTGTCATGTTCCGGTCATCACGGGAGGGCAACAGTCGTTAGAGTGGACTCCATGGCCCATCCAGTACCGAGCGCTCCAGGCAGGAGGACAAACGCACCATTGCCGTCGGCAATCGGTGCGCACGTTGCCCCTGCCCAGCAGTCGGCACCGGCATCGCTGCCCACGGTTGAGGAAGTGTCAGCCGGCGGCGTTGTGGTGGACACGTCCGACGCCGAATTGAGGGTGGCGATTATCGCCCGCCTTAACAGGGGTGGACGCCTCGAGTGGTGCCTGCCCAAGGGCCATCCGGAGGGCAAGGAAAACAACGAAGAGGCCGCCGTCCGGGAAATCGCCGAGGAAACCGGCATCGAGGGCATCATACTGGCACCGCTGGGCAGCATCGACTACTGGTTCACCGTCAGCGGCCACCGGGTCCACAAGACCGTGCACCATTACCTGCTGCGTGCCACGGGCGGCGAGCTGACGATCGAAAACGATCCCGACCAGGAAGCCGTGGATGTGGCCTGGGTGCCGATCCAGGAGCTGGCCCGGAAGCTGTCCTTCCCCAACGAACGCCGCATCGCCGACCTCGCCCGCGAGGTCCTGCCCGGACACCTTTAAGCCCGGACGCCGCCGTCGCCATTGCGGTGTTAAGTGCGCGCGGGTGAGACGATGAAGTCGATGTCAGCTACCAACTTTCCTTCCGACCGGTCCGGCCGGCCCGATGACGCCGCGCCCGACGGCGTGCCCCCTGAGCCGGCGGCACCGGACCTTGCGGAGCCTGCAGCGGCAGGCGTCAGCGAGACCCGGTCCAGCGCCATCATGGCCGCCGGGACGCTCGTGTCACGTTTCCTGGGCTTCGCCAAGACCTGGATGCTCGGCACCGCCCTGGGCCTGGGTTCAACGGTCAATGACACGTTCATCAATGCCAACAACCTGCCCAACCTGATCTTCCTCCTGGTGGCCGGCGGCGTGTTCAATGCCGTGCTGGTCCCGCAGATCATCAAGGCCAGCAAGGCTCCGGACAGGGGAGCGGACTACATCAGCCGGCTGCTGACGCTGGCTGTCCTGCTCCTCTTCGGCCTGACAGCGCTGGTTACGCTGGCGGCGCCGGGGGTCATCGAACTGACCACGCAGGGGTATTCGCCACAGCAGAAGGCCCTCGCTGTCACCTTTGCGTTCTGGTGCCTGCCGCAGATCTTCTTCTACGGCCTCTACGCCCTGCTCACCCAGGTCCTGAACGCCAACGGCGCGTTCGGCCCAGCCATGTGGGCGCCCATCCTGAACAACGTGGTGGCCATCGCCGGCTTGGGGATGTTCATCTGGATCTTCGGCACCAACGACGTCAATACCCACACCCTGGACAACTGGGGTTCCACCCAGACGCTGTTGGTGGCCGGGTTCTCCACCATTGGCGTGCTGTCGCAGACGGCCATCCTGCTGGTGCCGGTCTTCCGGTTGAAGCTCGGACTCCGCCCCAGGTTCGGCTGGCGCGGCGTGGGACTTGGCCACGCCGCAAAGCTGAGCGTGTGGACGCTGCTTACCGCCGCCGTCGGGCAGCTGGCCTTCCTGTATGTCATGCGCATCGCCACCATTCCCGGCGCGGAACGCATCCGGCTGCAGGAAGCGGGGGACCCGGCCGCGTCCACCCTGCCCGGCAACGCCGTCCTTGAGGTGGCCAGCCAGCTGTACCTGCTGCCGCACTCGATCATCGCGCTGTCCCTGGCCACTGTGCTGTTCAACCGCATGACCCGCGCCTCCCAGGAGGGCAACCGGGCCGAACTGCGGGATGCGCTCTCGCATGGGCTGCGGACCATGGCCGTGGCCACCGTCTTTGGTGCCCTGGCGCTGTTTGCGCTGGCAGGTCCGCTGGGCATGTTCTTCTCAGGCGGCAAGGTGCAGGACGGCGTCATGCTGGCCCAGACGCTGACCATCCTCGCCCTCAGCACCCCGTTCATGAGCGCCAACTTCATGATGTCCCGCGTCTTCTACGCCAACGAGGACGCCCGCACCCCGTTCTACGTGCAGCTGCTCCTGGCAGTGGTTTATGTGGCCGGTGCGTTCGCCATCCAGTTCCTGCCGGTGGGCCAGATCATCTATGCCATCGCCATCCTCTACATGGTGGGCAACATCCTCTCCGTGGTCATCAGCGCATTCTTCCTGCGCCGCATGCTGGGGCACCTCGATGGGGCGCGGATCGCCAACTCTTACATCCGCATGGGGTACGCGGCCCTGGGCTCGGCCATTGCCGGCGCAGGTGCCCTGTGGCTCATGGGCAGCTACAACCCGGACGGCTTCGCGTGGAGCGGCCGCCTCCAGGCACTCGTGACGCTCGCCGTCGTCGGACCGGTCATGCTGGCCGTGTACTTCCTGCTCCTCCGGGTGTTCCGTGTCTCTGAACTCAGCGACATGCTGCGGCCCCTGCTGGGACGGATCGGCCGGGGCGGCCCAGCCGCTGCTCCGGAAGCCGGGGACGCGCCGTCGCCCTCTCCTTCCGAGGGATCCTCCACTGACCGCGGGAACCACCCAGAGCGTGCCACCACCTCCGTGGACACCGGCCTCATTCCCCGGATTTCCGGCGAGTTCGACGCCGTCTCCTTCCGTGCGGGCCCGGACCCCCAGCGTGGGGCCCGCCGCCCGGAATCGTACGACGCCGGCGCGCCGCAGGGTGCCGAAGGCGCCTACCTGCCGGGTGAGGACCAACCCAGCACGGCCCGTGGAGGACTGCTCAGCGAACAGATTCCCCTTCCCGGCCGGCGGACCTACCAAGGGAAGGCCGGCGAGAACCCGTTTTTCAGCAGCCGGCGCAAGCGTAAAAAGTAAATCCCGTGCGCTGCGGCGCCCGTCTTCTCCGCAGCCGCCGGGAGCGGATCGGCTAGGATCGAACAGGTACAGGGGTAGTTGCATTCAGGGCAGGCCGTGCGACGCGGGCACCTGAAGGGCGGTTGCGTCACCGAGGCCGGCAATCCCGGACAGTCTAGGAGGAACACGTGTCCAACCCGATCGATGTCGGATCAGTACTGGGCGGCCGCTACAAGGTCACCGCCACAGTGTTGGCCTCGCACGACCACGATCTGGTGCTGGATGGTGTGGACCAGGTCCTCAACCGCCCGGTCAGCATCCTGGTTGCCGGACCTGAAAACACCGAGCAGGTTGCGCAGAGCGCCCGCGAAGTGGCCACCGGCGAACGTCCCGGAACGGTGCAGGTCCTGGACCTTGGCGTGACCGAGGACGCCACCTACCTCATTACCAACCACACGTCGGCCGCCGACCTCCTGGACCTGGTGGTGGCCCCCAATCCGCCCTACGTGGAGCCGTTCTTCACGGACACCCTGGGCAGCGAAATCTTCGGACAGGCGCGGTCGCACGAGCCCGAACCGTACGACGAGGAAGACCACGTCGAGGCGGGCTACATCAGCTACGCCGACTCTCACCCCAACCAGGTTGATCCCTACCGCTCTGCCCCGGACCGGCTTGCTCCTGCCCGGTCGGCTCCTGCCGTCCCGCCCAGGCCTCCGGTCCGGCCCGCCGCCCAGCAGCCGGCTTCCACCGGCCGCACTGGCGCCGGTGCGGGAGCTGCCGCGGCAGCTGCTGGTGCCGCTGTATCAGGTGCCGCGGCTGCTGGTGCCGCGGCCCCCGCGTCGAAGACGGGGACTGGCTCCTCTCGGACTGATCCCAATGCCACCGCCGCGCAGCCTGTTGCGCACAATGCTGCAACCTCGTCGGAGCGTTCAGCCTCCGCCGAGGCGGATACGGGCCCGAACGATACCGCTGCTGTGGCCCACACTGCGGCAGGTGCCCAGCCTTCCGCCGGGGACCGCAAGCCCAAGGTGTCCCTCTGGTCCAATGACGACTACGCCCAGGCGGGGGACCAGGACCCCTACGAGGACACAGACGATGCTCCGGAGGAATCCCGCCCGGTCAGGAGCAAGTCGGCGCTCTTCGCCCGCGCTGCAGCGCCCGCTGCCGCCGGTGTGTCGTTCGCTGACCGGGACGACTACAACGATGACCGTGATGAGTCTGAAAACCAGCCCCGGTCGATGCGCTGGCTCGTTGGGGGCCTGCTGGCTGTAGTGCTCATCGCAGGCCTGATCTTCGCCGTGACCAACCTGGGAAGCCTCTTCACGTCGGAGCCGCAGGCCAAGCCGACGGCTGCTCCTGTTACCAGTGGCGCCCCGCAGAACTCTGCACCGGCAACGCAGGCAGCCCCGTCCGCGCCGCCGGTGGTCCCGCCGGCCATCGAAAGTGTCACCCGCCAGGGGAACTTCGATTTCGCCGCGACCTTCGACGGAGACCTGGTCAAGGCATATGACGGCAACGCCGCCAGCTACTGGTCGGACATGGAGTTCGCCACTGAGAACTGGGGTGGCCTGGCTCCCCAGGGCGTCCCGCTGGTTGTGAAGTTGAAGGGCACTGCCACCATCTCTTCCATCACGCTCTCCCAGCTCGGGGGATCGGGCGGCAACATCACCGTTTACACCAACGACAAGCCTTCCATGGACGGCGCCAAGGCAGTCGGGACGAACAGCTTCACGTCCACTGACCTGAACATGCCCCTCCCGGAACCCGTCCAGGCGCAGTACGTCATCGTATCGATCAATGCACTGCCCAAACTTGCGGCGCCCAAGACCCGGTACGGCTATGGTCTCCGGCTCGCAGAAATCAAGGTCCAGTAGCGCTTAGTCGCAATAGTGCACCCCTGCTGCTGGAATCCATTCCCCAGCAGCAGGGAATGTAGTCTACAAAGAGCGCCCTGCGACGGCTGGACCTCTGTCTCCTGCGATGGCCCACGGTGTCCGGGCGCTGGAATATTCAGCACCCGGACACAGTTGTGCCATGTGGCCGGCCTCCACCGGGAGGCGAGTCGAACAAGGAAGAGGTTCACGGTCCAGTGACCATCGAAGAGAAGACGGCGTCGGACGTTCGCGACGTCATTATTGTGGGCTCAGGTCCGGCGGGCTACACGGCCGCCGTCTACACAGCCAGGGCAAACCTCAAGCCTTTGCTGCTGGCTGGTTCGGTAACCGCCGGCGGCGAACTGATGAACACCACGGACGTGGAGAATTATCCTGGGTTCCCGGAAGGCATCATGGGCCCGGACCTGATGGAAAACTTCGAGAAGCAGGCGGCACGATTCGGGACGGAGATCCAGTTCGAGGATGTAACGGCCCTTGAGCTCGACGGCCCCGTCAAGACGGTCACCATCGCTACGGGGGAGACCTTCAAGGCAAAGGCTGTCATTCTCTCCACCGGCTCCGCGTACCGGGAATTGGGCCTGCCCAATGAGAAGCGGCTCTCGGGCCACGGTGTGAGCTGGTGCGCAACCTGTGACGGTTTCTTCTTCAAGGATCAGGACATCGCTGTCATCGGCGGCGGCGACTCCGCCATGGAAGAGGCGCTGTTCCTCACCAAGTTCGCGAAATCAGTAACGGTTGTCCACCGCCGTGACTCGCTGAAGGCATCGAAAATCATGGCCGACCGCGCACTCGCCCACGAAAAGATCAACTTCGTCTGGAACAGCACCGTCGATGACGTCCTGGGAACCGAGAAGGTGACCGGTCTTCGGCTGAAGAACCTCCTGGACGGCTCCCTGTCCGATCTTCCCGTCACCGGTGTATTTGTCGCCATCGGCAATGACCCCCGCACTGACCTCGTCAAGGGCGTTCTGGATCTGACCCCGGAGGGAACCATTGCCGTGGACGGGAGGAGCTCCCGCACCAGTCTCCCGGGTGTCTTCGCTGCCGGTGACGTTGTGGATCCCACCTACCGCCAGGCGATTACCGCCTCGGGTTCGGGATGTGTTGCGGCCATCGATGTTGAGCACTACCTGGCAGACCTGCCCGCATAATCTGCGCCACTGTTATTCGAAGAGAAAGATAAGGTTATGAGCAACGCAAAAGATGTGACTGACGCAAGTTTCGGCACCGATGTCCTGTCCGCCGATAAGCCGGTAATTGTTGATTTCTGGGCCGAATGGTGCGGTCCCTGCCGCAAGCTCGGACCAATTCTGGATGAAATTTCAGTGGAATACGGCGAAAAGGTTAACGTCGTCAAGGTCAACGTCGACGACAACCCCGCCATTGCTGCCCAGTACGGAATCACTTCCATTCCGGCCGTCTACCTATTCCAGGGCGGCGAAGTGAAGAACACCGTTATCGGTGCCAAGCCGAAGCAGTTCTTCGAGAAGGAATTCTCTGACGTTCTGTCCTAGTATCGGGGGACCCTGCGGGTTTAGCCGGGGTCTAACGGAAAGTGGCCATCGCCTTCGGGTGGTGGCCACTTTTTTGCCTGTGCTCCGGAGATCTGGAGCTCTGGAGTCATGGTGGTAGACATGAGACGTGTGTGCAGGTGTGCGGATGGTCCGAAGCCTGCGCCTGGGTGCCCGTTGCCGGTACGTTTCACGTGAAACACGGCCAATCGACGCGGAACTCGTTTCCACACACGTGCCGATTCACTACCACTGAGGCATTAAGGCTTATGCCGAGCTGTGATGTACGTAGGCCGCCCGGTCAGCATATGGCGCCTGCTGACCGTTTTTGGATGAGCGCATCTGCTTGCATCGGTAGCGGAATGCGCATGTAGATCGACGTTATGGAAAATGCATCAAGTGCGTCTGCGAAGCGATATGCCAGGACGTCGGGGGATGACCCCAGCTTGGAGCACCCACCACCGTCGAAGGCCGATGGTAAGTCTTAGCTATGAACCCTTGATGACGCTTGGAGCACTGTTTCACGTGAAACATGCAGCGCTCAGCGCCCCAATCTAGCCCGCTAGGTGTCGGGGCGCACTCATCACTTTGCCCCTCGGAGTATGTCACCATTCGGCGGAAGCAGCCTACGGGAAGGCTGCACCTCGGGCCGCGGCTCGGCCGGAACAAAGCTGGCCCATCTTCGACAGGTATCCGCCTGGTCGTCCGGATGCAAATATCCATTGTCCAGCGTGCTTCCTGCGCCATTGCAGAAAGCAGGTACCCGCATCGGAGACGCATATATCAGAGTCGAAGGTATAGGGACCTGGATGCTGGCCTTCTGCGTCGGCCACAGGACGAGCGCCGAGCAGGGAACCCGCAGCCGCCTACATCCATGTTGGATGTGGCTGGACAGCACGTGCACAGGCGGGCGAACCTGGTAGCTTGGCCGCGCGTGTTTTGGGGTTGCGTACAAAAGATGCTGCAGCACACCATCGCGACGATAGGTCACCATAGTTTGAGGATCACCGTGCGTATAGCGGGTACCAAAAGCGTCTACCGGGTACAAGACGCTTAGCCGCACGGATCCGTAGAGGTTGGCGCGGCGCGGGTCATGAATGCGGGCGACTCAGTAACGCGCGCGCCAGCCAGGGCCACGCTTGGGGGTATGGCGTGGCCACCATTGAAGCGTGGTGAACGATCTGAAAGCCCACGTGCCCTTCGGTGGACGCCCGATGTCCACTCACAGATTCAGAAGCAACTCAATCACGCGTTTAGGAACTCCGACGGAGTCTTGCCTGCCATCCAGCTACTCCTGAGCTGTTTCACGTGAAACAATCCCTGGCGACGGCCGGCATGTTTCACGTGAAACGGCGGCCCAGAATACTGAGCGCGCAGCTATGTGGCGGGTCGAATATGGACTCTGCGGCTGCTTCGTCATTCTACTCGAGAGAGAGGGGGACCGCGCCGACATTCGGGAGAGGGCAGCGATTGGTATCGCAGCCGACAGGCGGAACAGTTGACGTTCCGGATAACAGGGAACCGCCGCTATCCAGCTGGCAGCTAGCCTGTATCCGGTGGCCCGGGTACGGTGGTCGGTGTGGAAGGATGGAGCGCCCGCAGCCTCTGGAGGCTAGGGCCCACGAAGCACGTGTCATATTCAAATAGGACCGCCATCACAGCGGGTTCTGGGCTCCGGAACGTCGGCTCCTCGCGCTTGAGTGTCCGCCACTGGACTCTGCTGTCCCATGCAAGGTTGTAGGGGGGGCTGGGTGAGGACCTGCCGCCTGTACTGAAAATGCATCCAGGCAGACAAATACGCTGCCGCTCGAAGCACTCAGCTCAGACCGTTACGCCTCTCAGGGCCACGCTAAGGCCAAGCGGACTTACGGACTGCCCGCGAAAGACAGGGCTGAATACTGCAGCTGTCCGCTGACTCCGTCACTGGCACCATACCCATAAGCGGCAAGGGACTGTGATTTTATCCACACTGTTATCCACAACATAGCGCCTCAGTAATCCACACACTTATCCACAGGCCCGCGGCGCTTTCGAGTCTGCGTCCACTGGAGCTAGTGTGGGGCCCGTGGCCGGCAAGACCCATACTGAGGTCTTGTCGTGTGAGCCCATCGACGTGACACGCTATCCGTGGGGCCCTTGGCCCCGCATCCAGGGTACCTCCGTAACCAATTTGAGTAGTCTATACATCGTCGACCCGCACGTATGGTCAGCCCCAGCGGTTTCACGTGAAACATCCGCGAGCACATGCGGCGTCACTGGTTCCACGGCCCTAGTCGTGCGGTCGTGACCAACCCTCTGCGGCACTCCCAGGGGTTAGTCCCGGCGCAATGCTGGCGCGTGATATCCCCAACGTTATCCACAGGGATATCCACCGGGCATTTGCCCTTCTCGTTAGGGCAGGAGCAGATTCTGCTGCCCTGGCCCGGGCGGCCAGAAATGGGAGTGCTGCCTGGAAGACTCCCGCCCGCTGGTGACTCCAGTCGAAGACAGGTCCCTCCCAGGCGACGGGCAGGAACTCATACGCAGACCGGGGGGACTGCACGTCTGCAGGGGCCGCCCGCCTACCCGCGCGCGTGGCTGGACTGCTGCAGGCTCACCACCGACAACCAGCTATACCGCATCCCTGGGACTGCAGGACGCCTCATGGGGAGGATCACCGCGTGACAGGAAATGGAACCGTCCGACTGGACCGGTAAAACGCGTAGCGGCTCTCCCCGGATGTCAGGTACGGAGCCTCAGCAGTACACAGCCGGTCACTCAGGGAGTTCGACATTCCCCTCGGTAGCGGGCTACGTTCCTGAGCGCAGTGCCGAAGTGCCAATGGCACCGGCGATGCGCACCAGTTGGTGGGATTATTGTCGCAGACTGCAGAACAACACCATGGAGAGGGCGGGAAAAAGGAGACCGCGCGCAAAGTGTGGGGCTTCCTACCTATCGGCGGTCAGCATACCGGGAAGTGCCACATTACCGGGACAGAGAAAGCTCCAAGGTGAGTCGATCCTTCAGCGCCTCAGCGCGGCTACGCAGCAACGCAGCAACGCAGCAACGCAGCAACGCAGATAAACCGACGTCGCCGCGGCTAGGAGCCCAGACAGTCACCGGGCCACGGAGTGTAGAGGCATGGCTATTGTCGCTCCCGGCCGATACTAGGTGCCTCTGGCCTGAGACTAACTGACTAGAGGCTCCATTACTCGGAGGACTGCAGGCGTGCTGACGCCCCTTGACGCCTGATGGGCTTTTGTAGACGGGGGAGTCCGCCTGCACTGCCCCCTCTCTGCCCTGGTTACTGCTAGCTAGTTGTCTCTCCTAGCGGAGCGCCTGCACCGCTTGTTTCACGTGAAACGCTTGCAAGCCCTAGAATCGGGGTCTAGGCGGTAATGATGCACAGGCATCACGACCCGGTTGGGATGCATCTGATTGTCTACTTCAGACGTGGACATCTGAGGTGGGTCCTCGTCGGTGCATGGCAGATAAGGTTTGCCGAGCCTCTTGAGGCCACCCCACGCCCGGCCGCCAGTATCGGGCGGCATCCGCCCACGGCTGACAGCAATGCGGTGCAAGGTTTCACGTGAAACGTCCACGCTCACCACGGGTCTCTGTATGTTTCACGTGAAACCGGCACAGCTCCGGCCAGCATAAGCTCTTCCCTCGAACGTCCGCGCCCCTTTGCCGAGCGAAAGTCCCCCAAAGCCGCGTCGTCTTCTCGAAGGATCGGCAAAGGCTGGGTACCAGCGGATACGCAGAGTAGACCAGCCGGAAACTACGAAAGCGCATTATGGGGCAGCGCACGCTGCCTCGCCGGGGGCGAGCGGCACGGCGAGACGGCTGGTAGTGGTAGAAGATACAGCATTCTGACGCCACTGAATGCGGGGACTCCTTCGATGTTGTGGCCGCATCAGCGCGGCTTATGGGCCGCCAGGGTGCTCATCCCGCTCATTCCCGTATGCAGTACGGATCAACAGGAGATGACAGGTGCAGCGCACCAGGAGATAGCGTATAAAGCCGGCTGTAGGCGCCAACTCACGGCATGAGCGACCCCAGACCATGTCCTGCCCGCGGAGTGGCGTGTACTTGGGCGATCACGACCCGTGCCTACAGCCGCTCAAGTCGGCGCCAAACGTCGCCGCTTCTCCTAGGCGACTGCAATGTCCGTTGTACAACACACTTTGCCCCCCACTACTGGGCAGCAAAAGGGCCCACAGTGTCGCTCTAGATACGGCAAACGCCTCGTATTTTGGGGTGCCAGCACCAGTACGGCTGGGTCAGACGACTTCGGTAGTTCTGGCCTACCAGGAGTTTCACGTGAAACGTAGACGCGGGCGTTGACGCGGTGAAACGCAATCCCCGCTGGGATCCTGCACGCTTGGTGGAACCGCAGAAACGCGGTCGGAGCCTTCATGAACCGCTCCCTGGCTGCGCAGCTTGCGGCGAAACAGTCCTCGACCAGAATTTCTTCAGACTCTCATTCCAAACTCTTCCGACGGGGAGCGCGCGGGCTGCTCCACGCCTACCGGCCATCCGAACCCGGTGCGCTGACCGCCGTGCCTGACGCAGTCTCCCTCTCCGACGCGGACAAGGTACAACGAAACCACAAGACGCCGGTAAGGGTCGCAGGTATGAGCATCTCCACCTAACAGCCGGCCGTTGGGTGGGCTGGATAAGCTCCTAGGCCACCTAAGACAAAAAAGGCCCGATTCACAAAGAATCGGGCCTTTCTCAGGGATTAGTTACTGGAACCCGGCGCCAGGACGTCCATGATCCGGTTCAAGTCCTCAACGCTGGCAAACTCGATACTGACCTTGCCTTTCCTGACGCCCAGCGAGATCTTGACGTTGGTGTCAAGACGGTCGGAGAGCGAGGATGCAAGATAGTCCAGCCGCTCGTGCCTCGCACCGGGGCGCGGAATGTTGTTCTTGGGAGGCTTGGCAGGATCCTGGTAGAGGGTCACTGCTTCCTCTGTTGCCCTGACGGACATCCCTTCCGCCACGATCTTCTGGGCCAGCCGTTCCATGGCTGCTGCATCCGGAAGCGACAGAAGGGCTCTGGCATGGCCTGCGGAAAGCACACCGGCGGCCACGCGGCGCTGCACCAGAGGGGGCAGCTTGAGGAGGCGAAGCGTATTGGACACCTGGGGCCGGGAACGGCCGATACGGTCGGCCAGCTGCTCGTGGGTGGTGCCGAAGTCCTCCAGGAGCTGCTGGTAAGCCGCCGCCTCTTCAAGGGGGTTCAGCTGGCTGCGGTGCAGGTTCTCGAGCAGGGCATCCCGCAAGAGGTCGTCATCCGTTGTGTCACGGATGATCGCGGGAATGGTTTCCAGCCCTGCTGCCTGCACAGCACGCCACCGGCGCTCACCCATGACGAGCTCATAGGGTTCGCTACCGTCTTCGGTTGAAGTACGGACAACAATTGGCTGCAGGACGCCGATTTCCCGCACGGAATGAACCAGCTCGGCCATGTCGTCTTCATCAAAGACGCTTCGGGGCTGTTTCCGGTTGGGATGGATATCAGCAACGGGGATTTCCGCGAAACGGGCGCCGGGAACCTCCACGAGTTCGACACCGGAGTCCGCTGGACTCGTTACCCCGGCAGCAGCAGATGCTTCCATTGAAGGGCCAGGTTCAGCGGCTGCCTTCACCTCAGGGTTGGGCACGGGCGCCTTTTTGGCGGGAGCCCTTTTCGTTGGAGCGGTAGCCGCAGCTGAAGCTGCCTCCGTCTTTCCGTCTTCACTGACCTTGGCCCCAGTGGACTTGGCAGCCGCCGGCCTGGCTGAGGACCGGTTGTCCGAACCCGCGGAATCCTTTGCCTGGGTCTTGGCAGCGGCGGGCGCGGCAGGCGTCGCCGATTGCTCCAACGGTTCAGTCTTCTTCCGACCCTCGGGGAAGAAGAGATCCACGGGCCGGGACACCGCCCCACCGTTACCGGAGGACCCATTGGCTGCGGCGGAACTAGGAATCAGCGCGCCAAGACCGCGGCCTAGGCCCCGTCGCTTCTCGCTCATGGGTAAATCCCTCCAGTGGTAGACCCAGGACCAGCCTGGCTCCGTGCGTTGCGGTATTGAAGATTCTAGCGTTCGGCTATTTCAGCAGCGGCTTCCAAGTAGGACAGTGCACCACTTGAGGAAGGGTCGTACGTCATGACGGTCTGCTGGTAGCTGGGGGCCTCGGAGATCCGCACGGACCGCGGCACGACGGCCGAGAGCACCTGCTCGGGGAAGTGCTGGCGCACCTCGGCGGCTACCTGTGCAGCGAGGTTTGTGCGGCCGTCGTACATGGTCAGCAGGATGGTGGAGACAACAAGATCTGCATTGAGGTGCTTCTGGATCATCTCAATGTTCTTGAGGAGCTGGCTGAGGCCTTCCAACGCGTAGTACTCGCACTGGATGGGGATCAGTACCTCGTTGGCCGCACAAAAAGCGTTGACGGTCAGCAGGCCCAGGCTCGGCGGGCAGTCGATGAAGACGTAGTCCAGGCGCTCTTCGCCGTTCTTCTCGCGCACCTTCGCGTAGACGTCGATGGCCCGCCGCAAACGCTGTTCGCGGGCCACGAGCGACACCAGTTCAATTTCCGCACCGGCAAGGTGGATGGTGGCCGGCGCACAGATGAGCTTTCCGATGTCCGGGCACGGGGCAACAACATCAGCCAGCGGGACGTCATTGATCAGGACGTCGTAGATGCTGTCCACGTCTGCGTGGTGTTCGATTCCCAAGGCAGTGGAAGCATTGCCCTGCGGATCGATATCGATGACCAGGACGTTGAGTCCGGCAGCAGCCAGCGCGGCGGCGATGTTCACGGTGGTGGTGGTTTTGCCCACTCCGCCCTTTTGGTTGGACACCGTGAAGATCCGGGTCTTTTCCGGGCGCGGAAGCTTTCGTCCCATCAGGCGCTCACGGCGCTTCGTCTCGTGGGCAAGCTCGCGGGCGATGGGGCTCGAGTCGTCAATGGCGTCAATGACGTTGGAACGACCGCCGGGGGTTGTTTCACGTGAAACCGCGCTAGCGGACGTGGGCGAGGCAACCGTCTTAGGGTGATTACCACCCCGACCCGGAGCCATGGCGGTGCCCGCCAGTCCTGACCCAGCGACAGAACGTGCCGACCCCAAGGACACAAACGGCGGGATCCGTTGTGCGGAGGCTTCACTACTGGTCACTGGGGCACACTCACTCTCGTTCAGCCAATTTTGCTGCCGTTGTCTAGCCTAACTGCTCGCACCTGCTGACAGCCGTCAGCGGGCCCGCGTTAGGACTTCTTTTGGGACTTGTTCACCACGATGCGGACCACCGTGGTGGGCTCTTCCAGCAGGTTGTCACCCACCGTCAGCACCGAGGTCTCCACACCACCCAGCTTCCGGATGGTCTTTGCCGCCTTCTCGATCTCTTCGCCGGCGCTGCGGCCCTTGATGGCCACCACTTCACCGCGCCCTCCCAACAGGGGGATGGTAAGGCCAGCGAGGTTTGTCAATGCCGATACGGCCCGGGCGGTCACAACGTCGGCCTCCACGTGACCCACGGCCAGCTCGGCCCGGGTACGCATCACCGTGACATTGTCCAGGCCGAGGTCATCAACCACTTCCTGGAGCCAGATCACCCGGCGCTCCAGCGGTTCGATGAGGGTCAGCTCAAGGTCGGGACGCGCGATCGCAAGGCAAATGCCAGGCAGTCCTGCGCCGCTTCCGACGTCGGCCACATGGCTCCCGTGGGCGATCTCGCTTTCAATGACCGCGCAATTGAGCACGTGGCGGCTCCACAGCCTGGGAACCTCGCGCGGGCCGATCAGGCCCCGTTCCGTCCCGGACGTAGCGAGGTGCTCAACGTACCGCTTGGCCAGCTCGAGGCGGTCGCCGAAGATCTTCTCAGCAGCGCGAAGCTCTGCTGCCGTGATGTCAACCATAACTATTGGGTCAGCATTCTCTAGTCTGCGGAAACAACAATGTGGCGTCCGGCGCCTTCGCCCTCGGACTCGCTGACCAGGCCGAGATCGGCAACGGCGTCGTGCACGATCTTGCGTTCGTAGGCGCTCATCGGCTCAAGGGCCACCGACTTGCCGGTTTCCTTCACGGAAGCCGCGGCCTCTTCGGCGATCTTCTGCAAATGCCCGGTACGTTCCTGCCGGTAGCCGTTGATGTCCAGGACAAGCCGCGAACGGTTCTCCGTTGCGGACAGCACTGCCAGGCGGGTGAGCTCCTGCAAAGCTTCCAGGACTTCACCGTCCTCGCCAACCAGGCCTTCCAGCCCCTCGGCCTCATCCTCGGCGACGATGGAGATGTAGGTCCGTCCGTTGCGGACCTCGATGTCGATGTCGCCGTCGATGTCGGCAATGTCCAGCAGCTCTTCCAGGTAATCGGCAGCCACGTCGCCCTCTTCTTCGAGGCGACTTGCGGTGGAGCCCTTGGGGGACGAACCATCCTGGCCCACGGACACGTCCTGATCTTCGATTTCTTCAGTAAAGGCGTGTTCGGTGCTCTCAGCTGACATTACTTCTTCTTCCTGTTCTTGCGCTGGGGCTGGACGCGCTGCGCCTTGATCTCAACTGCGGCCGCCGCTGCGGCGTCCGCTGCTTCATCCCGCTTCCCGCTGAGGACGGACAGGGCCGGCAGGCCCTTGGCGGCACGGCGTTCGGCGAGGGCCTTGGCTGCGGGGGATCCCGGCGTCGGCATGCGGCGGATGACGAAGAACTGCTGGCCCATGGTCCAAAGGTTGGTGGTGGTCCAGTAGATCAGCACACCGATGGGGAAGTTGATGCCACCCACGCCGAAGACGAGAGGCAGGATATACAGCATCATCTTCTGCTGGCGCATGAACGGGCTGGCCATGGCTTCTTCAGACATGTTCTTGGCCATGATCTGCTTCTGGGTGATGAACTGCGAGGCCGTCATGGCAATGATCATCACGATGGAGAGCACCACGACGGCGACCTGGCCGCTGCCGCCCCCGCCGTGCAGCAGGGAAGCGGACAGCGGAGCACCAAAAATGCTTGACGCATCGAACTCGACTACCTGCTCGTGGCTCATGGCCCCGATGCCGGCGCCCTGGTCCTTGGCGGCGGAAATACCGGAGAGCACCTGGAACAGGGCAAAGAAGAACGGCATCTGGATCAGCATGGGCAGGCACGCCGAGAACGGGTTGGTCCCGTGCTTCTTGTACATGGCCATCTGTTCCTGGGCCATCGCCTGGCGGGACAGCTGGTCAGTCTTGCCCTTGTACTTGTCCTGGAGCTTCTTCAGGTCCGGCTGCAGCAACTGCATGCCGCGCTGGGCCTTGATCTGCTTGACGAATACCGGGATCAGTGCGGCACGGATCACCAGCACCAGTCCGATGATGGACAGTGTCCACGTCCAGCCGTTCGCGGCGGGCATCCCGATGGCGCTCAGGCCATCGTGGAATCCAATCATGATGATGGAAACCAGCCACTTGAACGGGGCCATGATTGTTCCAAAGAAGTCCATACTTATCCCTATTCGTCAGGCCGCACTGCGGCCTTCTTCATCAGTCCGAGCAACCAGGTACCTGTCCGGATTGTTCAGCACAACAATTGTGGGGGTCTGGCCTGGAGGCCATTCCCGGCCGCCGGCGGGGACGTGGTCCACTCCACCGGCGTTCCATGGGTGGCAGTGGCCAAGCCGGCGCGCGGCAAGCCAGCTTCCCTTGACCGCGCCGTGGACGGTGACCGCTTCAAGGGCATAGGCCGAGCATGAAGGGAAGAACCGGCAGACCGGACCGTACAAGGGAGAAACCACCTTGCGGTAGGCCATCAGCAGAAGGATGAGGATGTTCCGGGGCAGGTTCCAGAGGAACTTCCCGACGGCGGCAAACACTGTGCGGAGACGGGCGACGACGGCGGTGGCGTTAGGCACGCGGTGTCCCCTCCTGTGTTGTACCGGCTGAACCCCTGGCAGCAGCCCGCGAAGGGCGGCCGGCCAGCCGGTGCAGCGTAGATTCCAGTGCAGCGTTGTAGTCCGACAGCAGCTGGTCCCAGCTGGCGGAAGCGGACGCAGGAAGCGCCCGCACCACGATAGCGAGTCCTGTGCCGTGCTCGCGCAACGAGGCAGCACCCGCTTCTCTCAGTCTCCTCTTAACGAGGTTCCTGACCACAGCGTTCCCTACACTCTTGGAAACAATGAACCCGATCCGGCTGGGTTCGTCGGCAGCAATGGCTGCCGCATATAACACTACGTTCCGGCGCCCATTGCGGACACCGGAACGTACAGTTGTTGAAAAATCAGTTGAGGTCCTCAGGCGGTTGCGGGTGGCCAGCACCTTAAACTCGCAAAGGGATGTCTACCGATAAGCCAGTTATTTAGGCCGACAGTTCGGTGCGGCCCTTGCCACGACGGGCTGCCAGGATGGCACGGCCGGCACGGGTACGCATACGAAGGCGGAAGCCGTGCTTCTTGGCTCGACGGCGGTTATTCGGCTGAAAAGTCCGCTTGCTCACGTTAGTTACTCCAGTGGATCAAAGGTGCGCCCACCCGATCAGTAATGGGGAAGAACTGGCCGACGCTAAGTTTTGTATATGCACGCTTCCCCCGGCTGCTCCAGGCGCGTTGCGCTTGGATGTTCAGATGGGGCCAAAAAGCGGACACAAAGGACTTCACAACGTTAGGGCAATCTGCAAGCCCGAGTCAAACCGGGGCGGCCCATCACGGCTGTCCCCAGCTGTTCCTAACTATCCCCAACAGCCTGTGGATGAAGTGGCTCACAGGGGTGCTTCCGGAACCACAACCGTGTAATTATCCACAGCCGGATAGCCAGCTATCTTCTAGGCTTTTCATCCCCTAGAGTGTCCCAGTAGCCGATTATCCACGGACTGTGCATAACCCTGTGGATTAAGCTGGGCCAGCACCCTGGTTCCGGACTTGGGGCTGCAGGCAATGCAGGCATAGCAAGTTTTGAGGGAACCGATTGATGACAGTAGACGAAGCCAACCACGCCAATACTGTCGGAAGTTCCTGGCGCCGGGTTGTCAGCCTGCTGGAACAGGACCACCGCGTAACACCGCGCCAGCGTGGCTTTGTCATCCTCGCCCAGGCGCAGGGCCTCATTGGTTCCACGCTCCTGGTCGCCGTACCCAACGAACTCACCCGCGAGGTGCTCCAGACCCAGGTCAAGGAAGCCCTCGACGATGCACTGCACAATGTCTTCTCCGAAGACATCCGCTGCGCCATCGATGTGGACACCGATCTGGTCCCCCTCCACGAGGAACCCGAACCCATCGTCGAGCCGGCTTTCGCACCGGACCAGGTCATCGAGCAGAAACCGCAGCCCATGCTGCCCAGCACCTCGCACGAATTCGGCCGGCTGAACCCCAAGTACGTCTTTGACACCTTCGTGATTGGTTCCTCGAACCGTTTCGCCCACGCTGCCGCCGTTGCTGTTGCCGAAGCACCTGCCAAGGCATACAACCCGCTCTTCATCTATGGTGACTCCGGTCTGGGCAAGACCCACCTCCTGCACGCCATCGGCCACTACGCCCGGCGCCTGTACAGCGGGATCCGCGTCCGATACGTAAATTCCGAAGAGTTCACCAACGACTTCATTAACTCCATCCGTGATGATGAGGGCACGAGCTTCAAGACGACCTACCGCAATGTGGACGTCCTGCTGATCGATGACATCCAGTTCCTGGCCGGCAAGGACCGGACGCTGGAGGAGTTCTTCCACACCTTCAATGCCCTGCACAACAACAACAAGCAGGTGGTCATCACCTCGGACCAGCCGCCCAAGCTGCTGGCCGGCTTCGAGGACCGCATGAAGTCGCGTTTTGAGTGGGGCCTGCTGACGGACATCCAGCCGCCGGAACTTGAGACCCGAATCGCCATCCTCCGCAAGAAGGCGCTCAGCGAGGGCCTGTCGGCGCCGGATGATGCCCTCGAGTACATCGCATCCAAGATCTCCAGCAACATCCGCGAGCTTGAAGGTGCACTGATCAGGGTGACGGCGTTCGCCAGCCTGAACCGCCAGCCGGTGGACGTGGCCCTTGCCGAGATGGTCCTGAAGGACCTGATTACCGACGACGGCGCCCAGGAGATCACGTCCGCCCAGATCCTCCAGCAGACAGCTGACTACTTCAAGCTCAGCATGGAGGAACTCTGCAGCAAATCCCGGACCCGGACGCTGGTGACCGCACGCCAGATCGCCATGTACCTCTGCCGGGAGCTGACGGACATGTCACTTCCCAAGATCGGCCAGGAACTCGGCGGCCGCGACCACACCACCGTCATCCATGCCGACCGGAAGATCCGCGAGCTGATGGCGGAGCGCCGTGTGATCTACAACCAGGTGACCGAGCTGACCAACCGGATCAAGCAGCAACAGCGCGACTCCTGAATCCACACCGCGCCCGGCACTCTATACCTTATTAACAGGGGCATGTGGATAAGCCTGTGGATACTTAAGGGGACAAGCGCGGTTAATGGGCTTAAAACCCTTAAGCCGTCTGTGGATCGTTAAAAATGGCCCTTTGCGTTGTCCCCATCCACACCCTGTTTAAAACCCACTTAACGCACAGCGGGTGAACAGGGCTTAAGCGCGGAACCACGCGGCAGGACCGGGTTATCCACAGTTTCCACAGCAGTTATTAACACTACTAATCCCAAAAAATTGAAATCCCTCAAACAACAAGAACGATCCGCGCATCCGACACAGGGGGCCTGCCGGCCCCCGGCGGACTGGACCGGACCCTGGGGGATGGGTTAATCCCCGATCTTCCGGCTAAGCTGTCAGCAGCGCTCCCATCCCTGGGTTTTCGTGTGGTTTCCGTTTTCGCGGACCATGCACCAGCCGGGGTGCGCCCAACTTCTTCCGGAGTTTCCTGCGAAATTCCCGGGTTTCACATGGCAGCAGCAATGAAAGGCGGCACCCTTCCGTGAAGTTCAGAGTCGATCGGGACGTCCTGGCAGAAGCCGTCACCTGGACAGCCCGGTCGTTGTCTCCGCGGCCGCCCGTGCCCGTCCTCTCCGGCCTGCTTTTGAAAGCTGAAGCGGGAACCGTCAGCCTTTCGAGCTTCGACTACGAGACGTCGGCACGGCTCGAAATCACCGCAGACATCAGGGATGAAGGCACCATCCTGGTATCCGGCCGGCTGCTCGCGGACATCTGCCGCAGCCTGCCTTCTGCTCCCGTGGACGTGGAAACCGACGGCAACAAGGTCACGCTCACCTGCCGTCGAAGCAGCTTCCATCTCGCGACCATGCCCGAAGCCGAATACCCACCCCTGCCATCCCTGCCGGCCATCAGCGGAACCGTCCCGGGAGATGCTTTTGCCCAGGCCGTCTCACAGGTCATCATCGCGGCAAGCAAGGACGACACTCTCCCCATCCTCACGGGTGTGCGGATGGAGATCGAGGACGATCTGATCACGCTGCTGGCCACCGACCGTTACCGGCTCGCCATGCGCGAAGTTCCGTGGAAGCCGGTCACGCCAGGCATCTCCACCAGCGCCTTGGTCAAGGCCAAAACCCTCAACGAGGTAGCCAAAACGCTTGGTAACAGCGGCGACATCAACCTCGCCCTGTCCGACGACGACAGCCGGCTCATCGGCTTCGAAAGCGGCGGCCGCACCACCACGTCACTGCTGGTGGACGGGGACTACCCCAAGATCCGCTCTCTGTTCCCCGAGTCCACCCCCATCCACGCCACCGTCCAGACCCAGGAGCTCGTTGAAGCTGTCCGCCGTGTATCCCTCGTGGCAGAGCGCAACACTCCGGTCAGGCTTGCCTTCACCGCGGGGCTGCTGAATCTCGATGCCGGCACCGGTGAGGACGCCCAGGCATCGGAAGAACTCGAAGCCCAGCTGTCCGGTGATGACATCACGGTCGCTTTCAACCCGCATTACCTGATCGAGGGACTCAGCGTCATCGAGACCAAGTTTGTCCGGTTCTCCTTCACCACAGCTCCCAAGCCCGCCATGATCACTGCCCAGGCGGACGCAGACGGCGAAGACCAGGATGACTACCGCTACCTGGTGATGCCGGTCCGGCTTCCCAACTAGTTCCCATCGGCTCCCAGCCTTCGCAAGCTCAGGCCGGGCCCCTCGCCGATGGGGCCCTACCCACCGCCAACCCCGTTCCTCCCACTTAGCGCAGAAAAGAGTTCCACTCATGCACATTGGACTGATCGGCCTCGGCAAAATGGGGTTCAACATGCGTGAGCGCCTGCGCAAGGGAGGACTGGAAGTAACCGGTTACGACCGGAACCCGGACGTTACTGATGCTGCCAGCGTCGATGAGCTGATCGCCGCCGTACCGGCGCCCCGGATCATCTGGGTGATGGTGCCCTCAGGCCCCATCACGGACGCCGTCATCACTGAACTCAGCGAAAAGCTGGAAACCGGCGACCTCGTCATTGACGGCGGCAACTCCCGGTTCACCGAGGACCAGAAGCACGGCGAACTCCTCGCCGCCAAGGGAATCCGCTTCGCGGACTGCGGCGTGTCCGGCGGAGTCTGGGGCCTGCAGAACGGCTACGGACTCATGGCCGGCGGCGACGCCGCCGACATCGAACGTGCCCTGCCCGTCTTCGATGCGTTGCGTCCTGAAGGTGAAAGGGCGGACAGCTTTGTCCACGTCGGCGGCATCGGGGCAGGCCACTACGCCAAGATGGTCCACAACGGAATCGAATACGGCCTCATGCAGGCCTACGCCGAAGGCTACGAACTGCTCGCCGCCAAGGACATCGTCACCGACCTCCCCGGCACGTTCAGGGCATGGCAAAAGGGAACGGTAGTCCGTTCATGGCTCCTTGACCTCATGGTGAAGGCCCTTGACGAAGATCCCGGTTTGGCCTCCATTGACGACTACGTGGAGGATTCCGGCGAAGGCCGGTGGACCGTGGAGGAAGCCATCGCCAACGCGGTCCCCGCCCCGGCCATCACCGCCGCGCTGTTCGCCCGGTTCGCATCCCGGGAAGACACCTCGCCCGCCATGAAGATGGTTTCCGCGCTGCGCCACCAATTCGGCGGCCACGCAACCCGCCCCGCCAAGTAGCACCCACCGGGGACCAGCAGAGTTCCCAGAATTGCCGAAAACCGCGTGTATCTGGAACACCTTTCCCTGACCGACTTCCGCAGTTACGCCCAGGTTGACCTCACCCTGGGACCGGGCGTCACCGTCCTGGTGGGTTACAACGGCATCGGCAAGACCAACCTGATGGAGGCCATCGGGTACCTGGCCACGCTCAGTTCCCACCGGGTCAGCTCGGACGCGCCCCTGCTCAGGTTCGGGACGGAACGTGCACTGGTCCGCGCGCGGCTGGTCCGGGGCACGCAGACCACAGTCCTTGAGCTGGAGATCAACGCCGGCCGCGCCAACCGGGGACGCATCAACCGCAGCAACCCGGTCCGGGCCCGCGACATACTCGGCATCTGCCAGACAGTCCTGTTTGCCCCCGAGGACCTGGCACTGGTCAAGGGGGATCCATCAAACCGGCGCCGCTTCCTGGACGAGCTGCTGGCAAGCCTTATCCCGCACCACGCTGCCACCCGCAGCGACTATGACCGGGTCTTGAAACAACGCAACGCCCTGCTCAAATCAGCCCGCGCCGGCAGGTTCACCACAGCACACGAATCCACCCTGGACGTGTGGGACCAGCACATGGCCCGGGCGGGCGCGGAGTTGCTGCACGCGCGCCTGGAACTGGTTGAACGGCTCCGCCCGCACCTTGCCCGGGCCTATGCCCAACTCACGGACGCGTCCAAACCGGCGGATGCCACCTACCGGTCAACGCTCCAAAGCCAGATGGACGACGACGGCGTCCCGGCGGGAAGCGCGCAGCGCTCCGCAGCAGGAGGTACTGCAGACGGCCAGGATGATCTCCGGCTTCTCTCCGTGGAACAGCTCACCGAACGCTACGTGCAGGCATTCGCTGAATCCCGCAAGAAAGAACTGGAACGGGGCATATCCCTGGTTGGCCCGCACCGCGACGAACTGGAGCTCATGCTCGGGCAGGCGCCCGCCAAGGGATACGCGTCGCATGGTGAGACCTGGTCCATGTGCCTGTCCCTCCGGCTGGCCTCGTACTACGTGATGCTTGACGACGCCCGGACCGGAGGTTCTGCTCCCATCCTCATCCTGGACGACGTCTTTGCCGAACTGGACGTCCAGCGGCGGCGTAAACTGGCGGCAATAGTCTCCGGCGCGGAACAGGTCCTGGTGACCGCCGCCGTCGACGCCGATATTCCGGAAGAACTGTCCGGGCGGCGGGTGAAGGTCATCCCGGGAGGTATCGATGAGCAGTGACCAGGGCGGCGGGCTCCAGCCCGGCCGCGAGCCTGACGACATCGATGCGCCGCAGGCGGCGCTGAACCGGATGCGGGAAGCCGCGGCAGCGCGCGGCGAAGTCCGGCGGAAAGTTGCACGGCCCGGTTCCGCAAAGGCTAAAGGCAGCATCCGGGACACCCGCGGCTTCAGCCAGTTCCACGCCACCGGCCGGGACCCGTTGGGCCTGGGGAAGGTAGTAGGACGGCTGGTGGCGGAGCGGGGCTGGACCTCACCTGTGGCTGTCGGCTCGGTCATGGCGGAGTGGTCCACGCTGGTGGGGCCCGAAATCTCCGCCCACTGCACCCCGGAAAGCTTCACCGACACCACCCTGCACGTGCGGTGTGATTCCACTGCCTGGGCCACCCAACTCCGTCTCCTGAGCAGCAGCCTGCTCGACAAATTCCGCCGTGAACTGGGAGACGGGGTGGTCACCAGCATCCAGGTGCTGGGACCCTCCGCACCAAGCTGGCGCAAGGGCGGACGCAGTGTCAACGGCCGTGGTCCGCGGGACACGTACGGATAGGTCAGGACGGCAGCTCTTGAAACTGCGCGCAACGGCGTGTAGGGCGCTGTAAGGACCGCAGCGCGTATAGGCACCCGGAGGGCGTACCGCTGGGCCGCCCTAGGCGCGGCCAAGAGCCTCGCACAGCCATATTCAGTGGCGCTGAAGGCCCCGGAATGCGGGGATATGTCCTGGTTCACGGTAGAATTGATGCAGATAACTGGGCGCGGATGAAACGTTGACTTCAGTCCGTTCTGCGCGCGCTCTCCGCGCGCGGGGCGCGGACCACCAACCGTCAGCAGGTCACCGGCGCCATAAGTTTGTGCCTGTTGGCGGGTGGCTTTTCCCTGGGAAAGGCACCGGCCGGCCATCATCGAGAACAGAGGAGTCGCAGCGCCTGTGGCTAACGACAATACAGATATTCTGGCAGCAGATACAGCAGTCGAGGATGGCCGCACCCCTGATACTCCACCCGCGTCAGCCACTCCAAGGGAATACGGCGCCAGCGACATCACCGTGCTGGAGGGCCTTGAAGCTGTCCGCAAGCGTCCGGGCATGTACATCGGCTCCACCGGACCCCGTGGCCTGCACCACCTGGTCTACGAAGTGGTGGACAACTCGGTGGATGAGGCGCTGGCCGGTTACTGCAGCCATATCGAGATCGTCCTGCAGGCCGATGGCGGCGTGAAAGTGGTCGATGACGGCCGCGGCATTCCGGTGGATATGCACCCCACGGAACACAAACCCACCGTCGAGGTGGTCATGACCATCCTGCACGCCGGCGGCAAGTTCGGCGGCGGCGGATACGCCGTTTCCGGTGGCCTGCACGGCGTGGGCATCTCGGTGGTCAACGCACTCTCCAGCCGCGTGGATACCGAAGTGCGCCGCCAGGGGCACGTGTGGCGGATGTCCTTCGCTGACGGCGGCAAGCCGCAGGGCAGCCTGGTCCAGGGCGAAGAGACAGACGCCACCGGCACCACCCAGACCTTCTACCCGGACCCGGCGATCTTCGAAACCACCGAGTTCGACTTCGAAACGCTGCGCGCCCGCTTCCAGCAGATGGCCTTCCTCAACAAGGGACTGCGGATCACCCTGACGGATGAGCGCGCACCAGCCGGGGACGACGCCGACGGCGACCTGGACCTTGACGACCTCAGCACCGAGGGTGAAGTCAGCGCCGAACACCGCACCGTGGTGTACCAGTACAACGAAGGCCTGCTGGACTACGTCAGGCACCTGAACTCGGGCAAGAAGGTTGAGGTGGTCCACGAGGACGTCATCGCCTTTGAAACCGAGGACACCGAGCGCAAGATCGCCCTGGAAATGGCCATGCAGTGGACCAGCGCCTATTCCGAAAGCGTCCACACCTACGCCAACACCATCAACACCCATGAGGGTGGCACGCACGAAGAAGGCTTCCGCGCTGCCATGACCTCCCTTATCAACCGGTATGCCCGCGAAAAAGGCATTATCAAGGAGAAGGACGACAACCTCACGGGCGACGACATCCGCGAGGGCCTCACCGCCGTCATCTCGGTCAAGCTGGCCGAGCCCCAGTTCGAGGGCCAGACCAAGACCAAGCTCGGCAACTCCGAGGTCAAGGGCTTCGTCCAGCGTGTGGTCACCGACGGGCTGGGCGACTGGCTGGAGCGCAACCCCGGCCCCGCCCGCGACGTGATCCGCAAAGCGATTTCCGCCGCGCAGGCCAGGATGGCTGCGCGCAAGGCCCGCGACAATGCCCGGCGCAAGAGCCCGCTGGAGTCCTTTGGCATGCCCGGCAAGCTTTCGGACTGCTCCTCAAAGGACCCGGAAAAGTGCGAGGTCTACATCGTGGAGGGTGACTCGGCCGGTGGTTCCGCCAAGCGCGGCCGCAACCCCGAGACCCAGGCCATCCTTCCCCTCCGCGGCAAGATCCTCAACGTGGAGCGCGCACGCCTGGACAAGGCCCTGGGCAACGCAGAAGTGCAGTCCATGATCACTGCCTTCGGTACCGGCATCGGCGAGGACTTCGACCTGGCCAAGCTGCGGTACCACAAGATCGTGCTCATGGCAGATGCCGACGTGGACGGCCAGCACATCACTACGCTGCTGATGACCCTGCTGTTCCGTTACATGCGGCCCCTGATCGAGAACGGCTACGTGTACCTGGCCCAGCCCCCGCTGTACCGGATCAAGTGGTCCAACGCCCCGCATGACTACGTGTACAGCGACCGGGAACGCGACGCCAAGCTCGTGTCGGGCCAGGCCGCCGGGCGCCGCATCCCCAAGGACAACGGCATCCAGCGCTACAAGGGCCTTGGCGAGATGGACTACACCGAGCTGTGGGACACCACCATGGACCCCGACCACCGCACCCTGCTGCAGGTGACCATGGACGACGCCCTGGCTGCCGACCAGATCTTCTCCGTCCTCATGGGCGAAGACGTCGAATCCCGCCGCAACTTCATCCAGCAGAACGCCAAGGACGTCCGGTTCCTGGACATCTAAGGATCCGCTCCAAAGTATTCGGAACCAGACATATACCTGAAACGGAAAATAACTAATGAGCGACGAAATCCCCGAGAACTCCGCCCCTGAGGGCGGAACTCCGGACACCGTTCTTGAAGGCGACGTGCTGATCGACCGCGTGGAACAGGTGGACCTGCAGACGGAAATGCAGCGGTCCTACCTGGACTACGCCATGGCCGTCATCGTGGGCCGTGCCCTTCCCGACGTCCGCGATGGCCTCAAGCCGGTGCACCGCCGCGTGCTGTACGCGATGTTCGACGGCGGTTACCGCCCCGACCGGTCCTTCAACAAGTGCGCCCGCGTGGTGGGCGAGGTCATGGGCCAGTACCACCCCCACGGCGACACCGCGATCTACGACGCCCTGGTGCGCCTCATCCAGGACTGGACCATGCGCTACCCGCTGGCGCTGGGGCAGGGAAACTTCGGATCCCCCGGCAACGACGGCGCTGCCGCACCGCGGTATACCGAAACCAAGATGGCGCCGCTGGCCATGGAAATGGTCCGGGACATCGACGAGGAGACCGTCGATTTCCAGGACAACTATGACGGCAAAAACCAGGAACCCACCATCCTGCCGGCCAGGTTCCCCAACCTGCTGGTCAACGGTTCTTCAGGTATCGCCGTGGGCATGGCTACCAACATCCCGCCGCACAACCTCCGGGAAGTAGCCGACGGCGTGCAGTGGTACCTCTCCAACCCGGGTGCCACGCGCGAGGAACTCCTCGAGGAATTGCTGGTGCGGGTCAAGGGCCCGGATTTCCCCACCGGAGCCACCATCCTTGGCCACAAGGGCATCGAAGACGCCTACCGCACCGGCCGCGGATCGGTCACTATGCGCGCAGTAGTTGCCGTGGAGGAACTGCAGGGCCGCACGTGCCTGGTGGTCACCGAACTTCCGTACCAGGCCAACCCGGACAACCTGGCCATCAAGATCGCCGAACTGGTCAAGGACGGCAAGATCCAGGGCATTGCCGACCTCCGGGATGAGACGTCCGGACGCACCGGCCAGCGCCTGGTGATCGTGCTGAAGCGTGACGCCGTGCCCAAGGTGGTGCTGAACAACCTCTACAAGCACACCGAGCTGCAGAGCAACTTCTCCGCCAACATGCTGGCCATCGTGGACGGCGTGCCCCGGACACTGAGCCTTGATGCGTTCATCCGCCACTGGGTCACGCACCAGATGGACGTTATCGCCCGCCGCACCCGGTACCGCCTGCGCAAGGCGGAGGAAGAAGCCCACATCCTTCGGGCCCTCCTCAAGGCGCTGGACATGCTGGACGAGGTCATTGCCCTCATCCGCGCTTCCAGCACCACCGAGGCCGCACGGGACGGGCTGATGGAGCTGCTGGACATTGATGAGCTGCAGGCCCGGGCCATCCTGGACATGCAGCTGCGCCGCCTGGCCGCCCTGGAACGCCAGCGGATCCAGGAGAAGCACGCAGAACTCGAAGCCCTGATCACCGAATACAAGGAAATCCTGGGGTCGGAGCAGCGCCAGCGCGAGATCATCAGCACTGAGCTGGGCGAGATCGTGGACAAGCACGGCGATGACCGGCGCACCAGGATCCTCATGGGCTACGACGGCGACATGTCCATGGAGGACCTCATCCCCGAAGAGGAGATGGTGGTCACCATCACCCGCGGCGGCTACGTCAAGCGCACCCGCAGCGACAACTACCGGTCGCAGCAGCGCGGCGGCAAGGGCATCAAGGGGGCCCAGCTGCGTGGTGACGATGTGGTGGAGCACTTCTTCGTCACCACCACCCACCACTGGCTGCTGTTCTTCACCAACCTGGGCCGGGTCTACCGCGCCAAGGCGTACGAGCTGATGGAAGCGGGCAGGGACGCCAAGGGCCAGCACGTTGCCAACCTGATGGCATTCCAGCCCGACGAACACATCGCCCAGGTGCTGGACCTCAAGGACTACCAGCAGGCGCCGTACCTGGTGCTCGCCACCAAGAGGGGCCTGGTGAAGAAGACCAGGCTGGAGGACTACGACACGAACCGTTCGGCAGGCGTGATCGCGATCAACCTGCGTGACGGCGACGAACTGGTCTCCGCCCAGCTTGTCTCGGAAACCGACGACCTGTTCCTGGTGTCCCGCAAGGGCCAGTCCATCCGCTTCACCGCCACCGATGACGCACTGCGCCCCATGGGACGTGCCACATCCGGCGTTACCGGCATGAAGTTCCGCGAGGACGACGAACTGCTGGCCGCGGACGTGGTCACCGACGGTTCGTTCGTGTTCATCGTGACCGAAGGTGGGTACGCCAAGCGCACGGCGGTGGAGGAATACCGCCTGCAGGGCCGTGGCGGACTGGGTATCAAGGTCGGCAAATACCAGGAAGAGCGCGGCCACCTCGTGGGTGCACTGATCGTCCAGGAAGAAGATGAAGTCCTGGTGGTCATGGAAGGCGGCAAGGTTGTCCGTTCCTCCGTTGCCGGGGTTCCTGCCAAGGGCCGCGACACCATGGGCGTCATCTTCGCCAAACCGGACAAGAATGACCGGATTATCGAGGTGGCGCGCAACAGCGAACGCGGTCTTGAGGACGAGGAATCCGCCGGGGATGACGTAACGTTGGCTGAAGATGGCGGGACCGCTGGGGAATCCGCCGCGCCAGCAATGGCAGAAGAATCACCGGCCGTTGAGTCAGAGGACGCCTCGGGCGACGCTGAGCCGAACGAAGACAACACGGAGGTAACGAGTGAGTAATTCCGACTCATTTCCCAAGCCGAACAGTACTGTTCCCGACGGGAACCGGCCTTCAGCGGCACCCCGCGTGAACGCCCCCGTTCGTCCGCAGCAGCGCCCCGCTGCGCCGGCCGGCGCTCCGGGCCAGCGCCCCGCCGTCCCTGGCCAGCGGCCGCAGCAGGGCGACCGCCCCGTGCAGCCCGGCCAGCGCCCCTTCCAGGGCCAGCCCGGACAGCGTCCTGCACAGGGCGCCTCCAGCCAGGGAACCCCTGGCCTGGTGAAGCCGGCGCCGAAGGCAAAGGTCCGCCGGGCCCGGCTCCTGATCAGCAAGGTGGACCCGTGGTCCGTCCTGAAGATGGCATTCCTGCTGTCCGTGGCACTGGGGATCGTGACTGTGGTGGCCGCCATTGTCCTGTGGACAGTCCTGGACCTCACCGGGATCTTTGACCAGGTGGACAGCCTGCTCGGCACGCTCGCCGGCTCGGAAAGCGGCGGCTTTGAGCTGAAGAAGGTGGCTTCGCTGGGCCAGGTTGCGTCGTTCGCCACCATCATTGCCGTGGTCAACGTGGTCCTGCTGACGGCACTGTCCATGCTTTCCGCTGTCCTCTACAACATCTCCGCCACCCTGGTGGGTGGCATTGGCGTGACCCTCACCGACGATTAGGAAGCCATTTTCGCCGGGCCCGCACCGGTGAAAAGGCCCGATTTGAGATCGGGCCGGGGTGTGCTGTAAAGTCATGTCTCGGCCCGATGAGGGATTGAGGGCGTATAGCTCAGGCGGTTAGAGCGCTTCGCTGATAACGAAGAGGTCCCAGGTTCAAGTCCTGGTACGCCCACGGAACCTGTGCAGGTTTCAGACGGAGGTTTGGTCCGGAGTTATCCGGTACCGGATCGGAACGGGGAGCATGTGAAAAAGTTGCTTGTACTGGCAGCGGCAATCGCAGGCTTCCTGGTCTACCGGAAAGCACAGGAATCCGAAGCCCGGAAAACAGTCTGGAGCAAGTCAACCGATACGGTGGACTAGGCCGGACACCCGCTCCGGGAGCCTGTCAAGGGCTCCCTGGTTCTAGGGTATGATGGACGGGTTGCTTCTTATGGGGGCATGGCGCAATTGGTAGCGCACCTGCTTTGCAAGCAGGGGGTTCGGGGTTCGAGTCCCCGTGCCTCCACCATAAGGAAGTCCCGGTCAGCGGAAACGCCGGCCGGGACTTTTTGTTTTCCATCTGCGCAAGGAACCAGAACCAAGGGGGCTGCATTGAACTTCTTCTTCGCGGCCCTGGGAGTCCTGGGCGTTGCATCATCCGGGCCCTTGATCGCGGCCACGCTCGGCGCCACAAGTGTCAGCGCCCTTGCCATCGCCTTCTGGCGCAACGCCATCGGCGCGGCCGTCATGGCCTCCCCCACCCTGGTCCGGGAACCCGGCCAGTTCCGCAGGATCAGCCGCAGCGAGTTCCGCTGGTCGATGCTGGCAGCCGTCGCGCTTGCCCTGCACTTCGCCTGCTTCATCACATCCCTTCAGCTGACATCCGTAGCAGCCGCCACCGCCCTGGTCTGCCTGCAGTCAGCCTGGATTGCCGTCTTCCAGCTCTTCCGCGGCATCCGCCACCGCTGGCAGGTCCTGGCGGGGCTGGGAATCGCCTTTGGCGGGGTCGTGGCGATCACCGGCTTCGACATGGGCTCTTCCCCGCAGGCCCTCACGGGAGACCTGCTGGCGATGGCTGGCGGCGCCCTTGCCGGCCTTTACACGCTCGCGGGTGGCAAGGCACGGCAGAGTATGACAACAGGAACCTACACCACGCTCTGCTACGGAATGTGCGCCGCCCTCGTGGCCGCCCTGGCCCTGTTCGTGGGCCAGCCCCTGGCGGGGTTTGAGCTCGGCGGGTGGCTGGGCATCGCAGCAATCACCGTCTGTGCCCAACTGGTGGGCCACACCGCCTTCAACCACCTGCTGGCCACCATGAGCCCCCTCATCGTCTCCATGATCATCCTCCTGGAAATCCCGGGGGCAGCGCTGTTGGCAGCCGTGTTCCTGCACGAGACGCTGCCCGCAGGCACTTACGCCGGGCTCGGCCTGATCCTGGCGGGACTCGCCGTCGTGGTCCTCGGTCAAAGGAACAGCAGGGGCCAGGGGAATGGCAGCCGGGGCAGCCGTGGAACGGCACCCCAGGAGGAACCGCCGTCGGACCGCCTGGCCGGGCTGGGAACTGACTGAGCCCTACTGACCGCCGCGGCGGACCGGCTGGGCCGTGTTAACGGTGTGGATGGCCCTGAGGAGCTTGGCCGGAAAGTACACCGAGAAGAAAACCACCATGGGGGCCTTCAGCGCCATCTTCCTGACGTTGTGGGCTTTGTAGGTCCGGTCGAACCGGGTGACGTAGTAGCGGTAGTCCCGCGGTGAATCCTCAAGCCGCCGCGCGGACATCCCGGACACCATCTGCGGCCAGTAGCGCACCGGCAGTTCATGGTCGGCCAGGTGCAGGGACAGGTCGATGTCCTCGTGCATCTCGTCCTTCTCGTCCCGGCAGGTCTCGGAACGGATGGTCTCCCAGGCCGTGGCCCGCAGGGCCATGTTGGAGCCGAACAGGAAATGGTACTGGTGCTTGGCCAGCTTCAGCATGAGCTGGCGCATCTTGTCGTCCGCCTTGAGTCCGAACCGGCGCATCGGCATGTCGTAGTAGACCACCGGGCCGGTGGCAGCCTGGACCGACTGGTCAGCGAAGGCCTTCTGCACCTGTTCAACCCAGTCGGGTTCGACAATGGAATCAGCGTCAATCCGCCCCAGGATGTCCCCGGTGGCACTGTCCAGCCCGAAGTTCCTGGTGGGGATGAGTCCCTGTTCCCGGTCCTGGCTCAGGAGGATGATGGGGCTTTCCGGATACTCGAGCTGCATCTGGCGCACAATGTCAGCGGTCCGGTCCTTCGAAAGGTTGTCCACCACGATGATCTCGTGGGCGGGAACGGACTGGTAGATCGCAGCTATCAGGCACTGCCTGATCACGCTCTCCTCGTTGTACGCCGGGATGACGACTGACACGCGGAGCTGTACGGCTGCGTCGTTCACGGCATCCCCAGAGGATCGATTGGCTGACATCACTTCAAATCTAGCATCCGCGAAAGATGCCTCCGCGGACGGGAAGAGACACAAAAAGGGGCCCCGCCGTCAAACGGAGCCCCCTTGTGTGAAGGGCGAAGATCAGGCCTGGCTGCTGCCCTTGTCTTCATCGGCAACCGTCTTGGCGCCGCCTTCGGTGTCGTCGGCAACGTGCTTGGCCTTGTCGGCGGCATCGGCTGACTTATCAGCGACCGTCCCAGCTGCGTCCCCGGCCTTGTCCGCGGCAGCACCGGCCGCGGATGCGGCTGCGGAAGTGCCCGTGTCGGCGGCGTCGGCAGTGGTTGCCTTGACGTCGCTGACGGTAGTGGCCGGAACGGGTGCCGGGGTGGGGGTGACCGGCGACGGGGTCTTCCAGGGGTCCTCGACCGGCTTGGATGCCTTCCAAGCGGCAACGCCCGCTGCAACCGCTGCGGCCACCACACCGAAGATCAGCCAGCCACGCTTCTTGGGCTTCTCCGGCTGGGCAAGCTGCACGTCCATTGCGCGGCTTGCCCCTGCCGCGGCTGCCTTCAGCTGCGTGCCGGTGGCCTGGGCCTGCTCCTGGAGGGCGTGGATGATTCCCACGTCCCCAAGCTTCTGCGCCACTGCGTCAACCCGTGCCGGGGTGTTTTCCAGGGTGCGGTGAACGGCGCCGGACGCCACGCCAATCTGGTCCGAGAGCTTGGGCAGGTACTCCACCACTACCCGGTCCCGGGCGTTCAGGACCACCGGGGTGGCCTTGTCCAGGGCCTCGTGCAGCCTGGGCGATGCGCCTTCAACCACGTCATTGATCTTCGGGGCCAGGTGGGCCAATCCGTCCTGGATCCGGGGAGTCACTGTGGCAACGCCGTCGGCCAGGCTGTGGGCCGCCGTCTTCAGGCCTTCCTGGATCTTGGGAGATGCGCTGTCCAGGCCCTGCTGCAGCCGGGGAACAGCCCAGTCCACGGCAGCTTCCACCCGGGGGGCCGCCCAATCCTTGGCGTTTTCCACCGCACTGGTGACCGACTGCTCAAGGTCACGGGCAATACGATCCGATTTCTTCACAACTACCTCCCGATTAATGTGACGGTTCTGTCGCTAGCCTACGTGCCCAGATCACCACGGGCTATTCACTCTGCGGATTTTAGGGGGATTTCACCCAGCGCGGAACTGCCCCCGCAGCCGTGGCTGCCCAGAACCGGCATGGGAGAATCAACCTATGACTGCCATCGCAACTGCAAAAGCAACCATCCACACCAGCCTCGGCGACATCGTGGTTAACCTCTTCGGCAACCACGCGCCCAAGACGGTCAAGAACTTCGTGGGCCTTTCCACCGGCGAGCAGGCCTGGACCCACCCGGAAACCGGCGAGGACAAGACCGGCACGCCGCTTTACAACGGAACCATCTTCCACCGCATCATCAAGGACTTCATGATCCAGGCCGGCGATCCCCTGGGCCGTGGAACCGGTGGCCCCGGCTACCGCTTTGACGACGAGATCCACCCTGAACTGAGCTTCAACCAGCCCTACAAGCTGGCCATGGCCAACGCCGGCATCCAGATGGGCAAGGGCACCAACGGTTCACAGTTCTTCATCACCACCATTCCCACGGACTGGCTCCAGGGCAAGCACACCATCTTCGGTGAAGTGGCTGACGAGGAGTCCAAGAAGGTCGTAGACGCCATCGAGGGTGTCCGCACCGGCATGGGTGACCGCCCGGTCGAGGACGTCACCATCAACAGCATCGACATCGAACAGCTGTAACGCCCCACCATGAGTTACGGAATTCCGTCGGCTGAGCCGTCCGCCCAGGTTCCGGTATGCCCCCGGCACCCGGACCGGCCGTCCTATGTGCGCTGCCAGCGCTGCGGGCGCCCCGCCTGCCCGGACTGCCAGCGGGCGGCCGCCGTCGGATTCCAATGCGTTGACTGCGTCAACGAGACACGACGTACGACGCCGGAAGTACGGAGCGTCTACGGCGGTGCCGTTGCCACTGGCAAACCTTTGGTGACGTACGGCATCATTGCAGCCTGCGTTGTGGTCTACGCACTGCAGATGCTGATTCCCGGGGACTGGGTATACAAACAGTTCGCGTATAACAACATCTTTGCCGCCCCTCAGTACGGCGCATTTGAGCCGTGGCGGATGGTGACCTCGGCCTTCCTCCATTCCCCGGATTCGCTGCTGCACATTCTCCTGAACATGTATACGCTGTGGATTTTCGGCCAGGCCCTGGAGCCCATCCTTGGCCGCGTCCGCTTCCTGGCGCTGTACCTTATCTCCGCCTTTGGTGGTTCAGTGGGCTACCTGCTGATGAACCCCGTGCTGGTGCCAGGGCAGGGCCTGGTGGGGCTGGTGGGCGCCTCCGGTGCCATTTTCGGCCTCTTCGGCGCCATGCTGCTGGTCCAACGGCAGCGCGGCGGGGACACACGGCAACTGTGGGTCCTGATTGCCATCAACGGCGTCATCGGCTTCCTGATTCCGCATATCGCCTGGCAGGCCCACCTGGGCGGGCTCATCACCGGCGGCCTCTGCGCCGCGGTTCTTGCCTACACGCCCCGGGGACGCCGTCAGGGCCTGCTCCAGGCATTGGGGCTGGCCGCCGTTTTTGCGCTGCTTGTGGCCGCGAGCTGGGTCCGCGTGACGCTTTAGCCGCCACAGGCCCGCAATCAGCCGGGATGCCCCCGTCACCGTTGGTGACGGGGGCATTCGTGTTTTCCACAGCGCTTTTCCACAGTGTTGGTAACTTACATAGCTGTAGTTCAGGTGCTGGATCGGCCCGTCCCGGCCCTTGGCGGCTTATGCCGGGGCAACAGCCGGGCGCTTCTCCACAGTTGTGGATAACCTGTGGGGATATTGCTGTGCGTAAGTGGATAAGAGGCACTTTCCGGGCCCCTCTGTGGAAAAACCGGCCCGTGGGATGCCCGCCGGACCGCTCTGCCGGCGTTGGCGGCGGGTTATCGACATCGGTATCCACACTGTTAATAAGTCACAATGCTGTTGTTCGGAGTCCCGCGCGACCCGCAGCAGTAAGGGCAGGGGCGGCCTGGGGCACCGATTTCCACGCGGTTTCCCACAGCTGTGGATAACTTGTGGGTATCGCATTGTTGGTAAGTGGATAAACACCAGAGGGTCGCGCTCTGGCCGCCTGCCTATGATGGTTGCCTGCCAAGCCGCCCAACCGACAAGGACATCCGTGACTGCCACCGAGCACCTGTATCTGGATAAACAGCATCCGGCCCTGTGGAGGGCGATCAGCGGCCTGGGCCTGAAGGTGCAGGAAGCGGCAGAAGAGGCTGGGATCGGGAGGGGCCTGTTGGAACTGCTCAACGTGCGGATTTCCCAGATCAATGGCTGCGCCTATTGCCTGGATCTCCACGTGCGGAAGGCCGGCGAGGAGGGAGAAAGTGCGCAGCGGCTGGCGGTGTTGCCTGCCTGGCGTGAGACCGCCCTGTTCACGGACCAGGAGCGGGCCGCGCTGGCCTTGGTGGAAAGCATCACCGAACTCCCGGATGAGCGGTCACGGGAGCACGCGGAGGCTTACGCGCGGGAGCGGCTCAGCGCCGACGCGTTTTCGGCCGTGAGTTGGCTTGCCGTGACCATGAACGCATTTAACAGGGTGTCCATCACCAGCCACCACCCGGTCCGGCGGACACGCCCGTAGTCTCCAGCGCCGGCCCGTCGGGACGTGTCCCCTTCAGGCTCCTGAACTTATCCACAGGTATTCCACACTGTTAATAACCACATCTTCCCGGCGGGTTTTGGCGGAAGGGTGCTGCACAGGGATGCTGGCGCCTTCTACAGGACCCCTGGGGAAGGTTGTCCACAGTGTGGATAACCTTCCCAACAGTTGGGGATAACGGGCGGCGGTAGGGTCTTTAGGCCTGCATGGACCAAATTCCGGAGGAGCCGCGGCGGTGGCTGTCCAGCAGATGGGTGTCCACTATTCCCACGGCTTCCATCAAGGCGAACATGGTGGTGGGACCCACAAAGGAGAAGCCCCGTTTCCGGAGCGCCTTGGACAGGGCCACCGATTCCGCCGACTGCGTGGGGACATCGGCGGCCACCGCGGGCTCCGGGGTGCTGGCCGGGCGAAAGCTCCAAACAAAGTCCACCAGCCCGCCGTCGTTGCGAAGTTCCAGTGTGGCCTGTGCATTCTTGACCGCGGCAAGGATTTTGAGCCGGTTCCTGATGATTCCCGGATCCTGCATCAGCCGTTCCACGTCCTCGCCGCTGAACAAGGCCACCTGTTCGGGGTCGAAGCCGGCAAAGGCGGCACGGAAGGCAGGGCGCTTGCGCAGGATGGTGGCCCAGGAAAGACCTGCCTGGAAGCCCTCCAGGCAGATGCGCTCGTACATGCCCTGCTCGTCAGTGACGGGCAGTCCCCATTCCTGGTCGTAATAGTCGCGCATGAGCGGATCCGTGGCGGCCCAGGCAGGACGGGCCAGGCCATCCTCGCCAACGATCACTCCGCTGGAATCGGGAGCCAGTGTGGTTCTCCTTGGAACAGTTCCGCGGCGGGCGCTATGAGCGCCAGCGGGTGGTCATCAGGAACCCGACGATGGCGATGCCGAAGCCTGCCACGATGTTCCAGGATTGCCAGGCCTGGACCGGGAAGCGTCCCTCGCTGATGTAGAAGGTGATGATCCAGAAGAGGCCGATGATCATGAGGCCGAACATGACCGGCTTGAACCACACGGGGTTGGGCTTGTACGCCTGCGGGGATGCCGGCTGGGCGGTGCTGGCGGTCTTCCTGCGAGGCTTTGACTCGGGCACTGGCTCTCCTTGGCGGGCTGGGCAAGCTCGGCGGCCCGGGCTTGGTATCCTGCAAGAAGGAAATTGCCAGCGGTCTGCGCGATCTTGGTCAAATCTGGATTCTTACTAGCAGCCAATTCTAGCCGCAGTTGATGGGCACGCGGTGCCCAGGGTGAATGCCCGGAGGGGAACGCGTGGTATTGCAGGAGAAGGCGGAGCCCGCCACTGCGCCCGCGCGCCGTCGTGCCCTCCTCACTGGCACCATCTCGGTGCTCGGCGAGCTGCTGATTACTGCCGGCGTCATCCTCCTGCTGTTTGTCGCGTGGCAGCTGTGGTGGACCAACGTGGAATCCGACGCCAAGCAGAGCCAGGTCATCAAGGAATTCGCCCGGGACCTGGGCAGTGCCGCTCCCGCGACGGCCGCCCCGGCCCCCGCGGCGCCCCCTGCCGCCGGCGAGGATTTTGGCAAACCCGTGGTGGGTACCGCTCCCGGCCACGCCGGCACCATCGGCATCATGTACATCCCCCGGTTCGGCCCCACCTACACGCGTCCCATCGTCCAGGGGACAAGCCAGGACGTGCTGGATACGCTGGGCCTGGGGCACTACAGCAATACGGCAATGCCCGGTGCGGTGGGCAACTTTGCCGTCGCAGGGCACCGGCAGACGCACGGGGCGGTGCTGGACAACATCCACACGCTGGTGCCCGGTGACAAGATCTACGTGCAAACCAAGGACGGTTACTACGTCTACGTCTTCCGGAACAACCAGATCGTGATGCCCTCCCGAACTGACGTCCTGGAACCTGTCCCCACCCAGCCGGGCGTCGCGCCCACCGAAAGCTACCTCACCATGACCAGCTGCAACCCCCGCTTCGGCGCGGAAGAACGCATCATCGCCTACGCCCTGCTGGACAGTTGGCGGCCGGCAGCCGCAGGGCCGCCTGCTGAGATCGCGGCGCAGGTTGCAGCAGCCACCGGAAGGAGCTGACCGTGTACGCCTGGATTTTCCGCCACCTTCCCGGGCCGCTCTGGCTCAGGATCATCATCTCGCTGGCACTGATCTTCGTGGCCCTGGTCCTGATGGTCCAGTTCCTTTTCCCCTGGATGTCCCACTTCACCCAATTCACCGACTCAACGATTGGTTCCGCAGACCAGCCATGACCACAACCAAGATCCTTGTAGTGGATAACTACGACAGCTTCGTCTACACCCTGGTGGGATACCTCCAGGAACTCGGTGCCGAGACCACGGTGGTCCGGAACGATGACGTCACCCTGGCCGAGGCCATCGAGCTTGCCAGTACCCGGGACGGCGTCCTCATTTCCCCCGGTCCCGGAAATCCTGCGGAGGCGGGTGTCTGCATCGAGCTGATCAAGTGGTGCGGTGAGAACAGCGTTCCCATGTTCGGCGTGTGCCTGGGACATCAGGCCCTGGCAGAGGCCTTCGGCGGCAAGGTGACCCACGCCCCCGAGCTCATGCACGGCAAGACGTCCCAGGTGGAGCACACCGGCACCAGCGTGTTCGCCGGCCTCCCCTCCCCCGTCACTGCCACCCGCTACCACTCGCTGGCGGCGGTCCGGGAGTCCATTCCCGAGGTCCTGGAAGTGACGGCGCAGACCGCGTCCGGCGTGGTCATGGGGCTGCAGCACCGGACTGCACCGTTGTGCGGGGTGCAGTTCCATCCCGAATCGGTCCTCACCGAAGGCGGGTACCAGATGCTCGGCAACTGGCTGGAGTCGCTGGGCATGAAGGGTGCGGCCGCGCGGGCTGCGAAGCTAAGCCCGCTGATCCAGCACTAGCAGGGCCAGCCCCCGCCAGGCCGGGCGTCAGCCCTTCCTGGTGGGCTTCGGCGTCGGCGTTGCTGTCGGCGTGGGCGTTTCCGTGGGGGTTTCCGTGGGCGCCGGCGGGGGCGGCGGAGCCTTGGCCACCACGACGGTGATGGTCTTTCCCTGGTCGACGGCGGCGTTGACGGGGTCGCTCTGATCCGTGACCCTGCCGGGCTCCACCTGCGAGTTTTCCGCCTCGACCACTGAAGCGACCAAGCCACGTTCCTTCAGGGCGGCCTCGGCCTCTTCACGTGTCATGCCGCGCAGTTCGGGGACAACCACCTTGCCGGTGGAGACGATGAGCTCCACGCTGGTGCCGACGCCGACGCTTTGCCCGGGCGCCGGGTTGGAGGTGATGACGATCCCGGCGGGGACAGTGGCGCTGTTGGCGGTGGTGGTTGACGGAGCGCCAACCAGCCCCACTTGGCGGAGGATGTCCCGTGCCGCTGCCTCGGTCTTGCCGGGGAGGCTGTCCGGGATCTTGACCGAGCTGGGGCCGTCGGAGACGTTGAGGATTACGTCGGCCCCCGGATCCAGGGAACCGCCGGCCGCGGGATCCGTCCCGATGGCGGTCCCCTTGGGCACCGTGTCGTTTGCCGACCTGGCGATCCTGGGGCGAAGGCCCGCGTTGTACAGCTCCTGGAGCGCAGCGGTTTCCGTCATGGACGCCACCGAAGGGATGGGTACCTTGGGAGGAGCGGGAGCTGGACGGTTCACCGTTTGGTACAGCCACAGCCCGCCCCCCGCGAGAATCAACAGGGTGAAGATCACCAGGGTGGCAATCCAGGCACGACGGCGGGACTTCTGGCGGGCGGTCCGCTCGCGTTCGGGAGCGAGGCCGAGCGGGAGCGGGCCGGCCCCGTAGGCATCCGCACCGTACCCATCCGGCCCGTGCCCATCCGAATCGTGCCCATCCGAATCGTGCCCATCCGCCAGCTCCAGCGGAACCGCGGAACCGCCGTCGTCATGGAACAGGCTGGTGGCAGCCAGCCGCCCCGTGGGCGCGTCGTCAAGGAAGCCTGCCCCCGCAGCAGCGAACGCCTCGGTGGGCGGCGCCGCCTGGGGTACGTGGTCATTCGGATCGGTGGGTGCCTCGGACGCCGGCACGGCCGGGACGGCCACTCCGGCCTTTGCAGCGCGCAGGGCACGCCGGAAAGCGGCCGCATCCTGGAACCGGTCCGCGCGGTTCTTCTGCAGCGCCTTGGCGAGGACCGTGTCCAGCGCCGGTGACACCTCGGGGTTGAGGCTGCTGGCCGGGTCCGGGATTTCGCGGACGTGCTGGTAGGCCACGGAAACCGGGCTGTCCCCGACGAACGGCGGCCTAGAAGTCAGCATTTCGTAGAGCAGGCACGCGGCGGAATAGAGATCGCTGCGGGCGTCGACGGTTTCGCCCCGGGCCTGTTCCGGCGAGAGGTACTGGGCCGTTCCCACCACTGCCTGGGTCTGGGTCATGGTGGCGGAGGAATCGGCGATGGCCCGCGCAATGCCGAAGTCCATCACCTTCACCGAGTTGGTGCCCGGGCAGTACATCACGTTGGCAGGCTTGATGTCCCGGTGCACAATGCCGGCCTTGTGGCTGTATTCGAGGGCCCCCAGGACGCCCAGGCAATAATCGATCGCCTGGCTGATGGTGACCTCGTTGCCGCGGATCAGTTCGCGCAGGGTCCTGCCCTCCACGTACTCCATGACGATGTACGGCACCCGTACGTCCTCGGCGGAGCCGTCGTGGACCACGTGCTCCCCGGTGTCGAAAATCGCCACGATGGAGGGGTGGTTGAGGGCGGCCACCGCCTGCGCTTCACGTTTGAACCGTGCCTGGAACTGCGGATCGCGGGCCATGTCGGGCCGCAGCAGCTTGATGGCGACTGTCCTGCCCAGGCGGGTGTCGGTGCCCCTGTAGACGTCCGCCATGCCGCCGCGGCCAATGAGGTTACCCAGCTCGTAGCGCCCGTTCAGGACACGCCGGTTATCCACCGGCAGGCTGTCCTCCCGGTGCAACGGTGTGCGTGGTGACTCATTCACTGGTGGTCCCGACGGTCAGGGTGCGCAGGTTGGGGGTACTCCCGGCGTCTGGCCGGCCGCACAGGTTGCCAGGGGCGAGATGGGCGTCGGTCCCGCCACCGGGGACGAGGACGTGGGGGCAGGGCTTGGCGCCGCCGTGGTGGGCGCGGGGCTGGGAGCCGTGGCGTAGATGACGGTGATGAGTGAACCCTTGGGCACCGTCCCGGTGGGGTTGAGCTCCAGCACAGTACCAGGCGTCTCGGTGCTGCTCTCCTGCGGAAGGACAGTCACCTGGAGTCCCAGGCCCGCCAGGGCGGACTGGACCTGGCGGTAGTCCTTGCCGAGGTACGCGGCCGGTATCACGTTGACCGTGGCCTGGGTGGGCTGCGTGGTGGGTGTGGGCGTCGGCGTGCTGCGCGTCTGCGTGGGCGTTGCCGAGGCGCTGGTCCGCGTGGGCGTCGCGGACGACGGCGGTGCGCTGCTGGCGGTGGCGCTGGAGCTGGGGTTGCCGGCCGGCGAGAAGAGCCCCACCTGGTTCAGGAGGAAGCCCACCAGGGCGAAGAGGAGCAGCAGGATCAGGGCAACCAGGGGCCAGGTCCACGGGCTGCGTCCCTTGCGCCGGGGCTCATCGGAGGGCGCGTCGTCGTACGTTTCCTCCTCCTGGTCCCAGTTCCGCTCGGCAGCCAATGCGTTGGCGCGGGCCAGCGGCCCCTGCGCACGCTCCCCGCCATCGGCTGATGCGCCGTGGGCGCTGGCAGCCATACCAGCCGCAGCGCCTGCCGCGGCCGCGCCCATCACCGGGAGGGCGGATGTGGCGGTGGGGGCCGAGTCACGCTGTGTGCCGATGACGCCCGTGGGGGCCGTGGCCGTGTCAACGGGTGCGGTGATGGGGCCGGTATCGGCGTCGAAAAGAAGCATGCCGGGCACCGCGGCACGGGCAGCGCCCACATCCCCGTTACGGATGGCTTCCGCAGCTTCGGCGAGCTTGATGGCATTCGCCGGCCGGTCCTTGGGGTCCTTGGCCAGCATGGACATCAGGAGCGCGCGGACCGGCGTGGGCAGGCTCTCCGGGAGGGGCGGCGGGGCGTCGTTCACCTGGGCCAGGGCAATGGCGATCTGCGACTCGCCGGAGAACGGGCGGTGGCCGCTGAGGCACTCGTATCCGATGACGCCCAGTGAGTAGATGTCCGACGAACCGGTGGCGGTCTGGCCCGTTGCCTGTTCGGGCGCCAGGTACTGCGCGGTACCCATGACCTGCCCGGTCTGGGTGAGGGGCACCTGGTCGGCGAGGCGGGCGATGCCGAAGTCGGTGACCTTGACCCGCCCGTCAGGAGTGATCAGGAGGTTGCCGGGCTTGACGTCGCGGTGGACCAGGCCCTGTGCGTGCGCAACGGCCAAGGCGCGGGCGGTCTGCGCGATGATCGACAGCGTACGGTCAGGCGAGAGCACCTGCTCGTGTTCGATGATGCTGCTCAGCGGCTGCCCCGGGACCAGTTCCATGACCAGGTAGGCTGAGCCCTCTTCTTCGCCGTAGTCGAAGACGTTGGCGATCCCCACGTGGTTCAGGAGGGCGGTGTGGCGGGCCTCGGCGCGGAAGCGCTGGAGGAATCCCGGGTCGCCGGTGTACTCCTCCTTCAGCACCTTGATGGCGACGATGCGGCCCAGGACGAGGTCTTTGGCCTTCCAGACTTCCCCCATGCCGCCGATCGCAATCCGCGTGGTCAGCTGGAATCTGCCGCCGAGGGTGATTCCCGTTGTAGGCCTCACTTATTCAACACCGCCTCAAAAATCTTCTTCGCGTTAGGACTGGTCAGCTTTGCTCCCGCGTAGATGTCTACGCCTTCCATGACGATCGTGACGCTGACCTTGGGATTGTCAGCGGGGGCGAACCCGGTGAACCACGAGTTGTTGGTTCCGTTGCCGAGCTCGGCGGTGCCGGTCTTGCCCGCGACCTGCACGCCGGGCACCGCAGCACTCTTGGCGATACCATCCGTCACCACGCTGGTCATCCATTCGGTGATTTGCTTGGCGATCTCCGGGCTGGTGGACGTCCTGAGCTGGGCCGGCTGTGGCTCGTCAATAACGCGCAGATCCGGGGACCGCAGCGTTTTGACCAGGCTGGGCGCCATCTGGACGCCTCCGTTCGCGATGGCGTTCGTCATCATGTTCACCTGCAGCGGCGTCACCCGGACATCCTTCTGGCCGATGGCGGACTGGGCCAGGCCCGGCGCGTCCAGCTTGTCGGGGAACCCGTTCCCCGTTGCGTGGCCAAGCTTCAGCTGGTTTCCAACGTCCTCGCCGAACCCGAACTTCTTGTACTGGGCGGCAATGGCGTCACGGCCAAGGTCCAGGGCGATGCTGGCGAACGGCGTGTTGCAGGACTGCTGCAGGGCGAAGGCGAACCCCGCGGTGTCCCTGGTGTAGCAGTTGCCGCCGGCGTAGTTGGGAAGCTTGTACTGGATGCCGTCGAAAGGCATCTCGGCGGGGTTGGGCAGGACGCTGTCCTTGTTGTACTTCCCCGACGCCAGGGCCGCGGCAGTGTCCACCAGTTTGAAGACCGATCCCGGAGCGAGCAGCTCGCCGGTGGGGCCGCTGACGTTCTGGTTCAGGTTGATGCCGGGGACCTTCACCAGTTCGTTCATGTTGGCGCCTTCGGCGGCGGCATCCTGCGTGGCGGCGAGGTTCGGATTGTAGGACGGCTTGGATGCCATGGCCAGGATGGCACCGGTCTTGGGGTTGGTGACCACGATCGAGCCGCGCTGGCCGTCCGGGATCAGGCTGTAGGCGAGCTGCTGGATCTGGGGGTCGATGGTCAGTTCCACCGAGGCGCCCTTGGGCTGGTTGCCCAGGAAGAGCTGGCCCACCCGGTCAAGGAAAAGCTGGTCCGAGTTGCCTGCCAGTTCGGCGCCCATGGCCTGTTCAAGGCCCGTGGCCCCGTAGTTCTTCGAGAAGTAGCCGGTGATCCCGGCATACAGCTCCGGCTGGGGGTAGGTGCGCTGGAACTTGCAGGTCTCCGAACCGGTCTCCACGGACTCGGCCACGGGGGTGCCGCCGACGATGATGGCGCCGCGGTCGTTGCAGTAGTTCTGGAGAATGGCGCGCTGGTTCAGCGGATTGGTCTTGAGGTCGTCGGCGCCCACCACCTGCACAAAGCTGATGGCGCCGAAGAGCAGCGCGAACATGGCCACTGCGGCTACCCACGAGTGTCGGATTGCCTGGTTCATGCCTGCTTCACCGCCTCGGTTGGAGTGTCAATGCCGGTTGCCGCCGCCGCGCCGGCGGGCGGGAGTGGAGTGGTGTCCACGGGTCCGCGGGCGGCGTGCGAAATCATCAGGAGCAGTCCCACGATGATCCAGTTGGCCAGGAGGGACGATCCGCCGGCCGCGAGGAAGGGCGTGGTGAGCCCGGTCAACGGAATGAGCCGGGTGACGCCGCCGATGACCACGAAGCACTGGAGGGCGACCGCGAAGGACAGGCCGCAGGCGAGGAGTTTGCCGAACGCGTCCCGGGTGCCCAGGGCGGCACGGAAGCCACGGGTGATGAACAGCAGGTACAGCAGGACCACGGCGAACAAGCCGATCAGCCCCAGTTCCTCGCCCAGGGAGGCGATGATCATGTCGCTGTTGGCGAAAGGAACGAGGTCCGGACGCCCCTGGCCAAGGCCCGTGCCCACCAGTCCGCCGTTGGCCATGCCGAACAGGCCTTCGATGACCTGCCGGCTGCCGTTCTCATAGACGTCGGGGGAGAAGGCGTTGAGCCAGCCGTAGACGCGCTGCTGGACGTGGGCGAACACCTGGGCCGCCACGAAACCGCCGCCGATGATCAGGGCCAGCCCAATCACCACCCAGCTGATCCGGCTGGTGGCCACGTAGATCATGACGATGAACAGGCCGAAGAACAACAGGGAGGAGCCCAGGTCGCGCTGGAAGATGAGCACGCCGATGCTGACCAGCCATGCGGTGATCATGGGACCCATGTCCTTGAACCGCGGAAACTGCATGGGGCCGATCTTGCGGCCGGCGAGCAGGATGAGGTCGCGGTTGGAGGACAGATACCCGGCGAAGAATATGGCCAGCGTAATCTTGGCGACTTCGCCCGGCTGGAACGTCATGGGACCAACCCTGATCCACACCCGCGCACCCAGGATTTCACCGGCGCTGATTCCCGGGACAAGCGGCAGGATCAGCAACAGGGCCGAGGCTGCCAGCGAAATAAAGGTAAACCGGCGCAGGATGCGGTGGTCCTTGAGGAAGAAGACCACGGCGATGGCCACCGCCATGGCAATGAGGGTCCACCGGAGCTGGTTGTTGCCGGTGTCCTCGCCGGGAGCATCAAGCCGGTGGATCATTGCCAGGCCCAGGCCGTTGAGGGCGACAACGATCGGAAGTATTACTGGATCGGCATATTTAGCGCGGAACCGCAGGACGCCGTGGAACACCAGGGCGGCCACTGCCAGCAGGCTGGACTGGAACCAGAAATCCGAGTCGAAAGCCTTCTCCTGGTCCACGCCCACCATCATGTTGGCGCCGATGCCGACGGCAAGGGCCAGCAGCAGCAACGCAAGTTCCACGTTGCGGCGAGGCTTGGGCATGGTGCTTACCTGGCTCATTTGGCCGCCTCGCAGGTGATGGTGGGAGTGGGTGAGGGTGACGGTGCGGACGCCGGGGCAGGAGCGGACGCATCCGGTGCCGGTGGCGGCGCCGCTGCACTGGCAGGGGGCGCACTGTTGGAGGGTGCCGGGGCACTGGCGGACGCGGAAGGCTTGGGGCACTCTTCCTCGGGCGAAGTTGTTCCGGTGAGCTCCAGGTTCTTGACGATCCGCTGGGCGTCGTAGAGGTCATTGGCAGGCACCGTCTGCCGGACGCGCTGCTGCGAGAACGGCGGCAGGGAGTCCATGCGGATATCCGTCACTGCTTCGAGGGAGGAAAGCTGGATGGGACCCAGCCGCTGCGACACCCCGTTGTAGATGGCCACGCGGGAGTCGAACTCGCCCACGTAGTAGCGGGTCTGCGTCCATGCGTAACTAAGCCAGAGGCCAACGGCCACCACTACCACGACGGCGGCCGCGATGGACCAGGTCAACCAGCGGCGGGGACGCAGTGGCGGCAGGGTGTCTTCCCCGTCTGCCGGTTCCGCCTTGTGCGTCAGGAGCGTTGCGGCCCGCCGGGCCACGGTACGGCCGGCGACGGTGGGGATGGAACCGGACTCTGCGGCAGCAGCAGCGGCGCCCACCAGTTCATGCGGGCGGGAGGCCAGCTCTTCGCGCAGGACCTCGGCGGAGAGGTGTTCCCCAAGGTGGGGGTCGGTGCCGCCGGAGTCGGCCGGGCTGGCGTCGCCGTCCTTGGCGCCGGCGCCGTCTTCCGTTTCCTTGGCAGGCCCGGTACCTGGCTTGGGAGCTCCGGCTTCCGAACCGGCCACCTCCTTGCCATCGGCCGGCACGGCGGCAGCAGCCTGGGCTGCGGGTGAAGCATCCGCCGCGGCAGCGGGCTTGCTGCCCTGCACCGGCGGGACAATTTCGACGGCTGCCGTGCTGACGTCGTCGGGCGTTTCCTCCACGATGTCCACCATGACCACGGTGACGTTGTCCGGGGAACCGGCCTCAAGGGTCAGTTCAACAAGGGTTTCGGCGCACTCATGCAGGTTGTGGGTTTCGCGGACAGTCCGCTCCACCGCATGCGCGGCCACATAGTTCAGTCCATCCGAGCACAGCAGCCAGCGGTCCCCGGGCCGGGCGTCCAGGGTGTCCAGGTCCAGCTCGGGGCTGGCATCGACGTCACCCAGGACGCGCATGAGGACGTTCTTGTGCGGGTGCGTTTCCGCTTCCTCAGGCCGCAGCCGGCCTTCGTCGATGAGCCGCTGGACGAAGGTGTGGTCCACGCTGACCTGCTTGAATTCACCGTCGCGGAGCCGGTAGGCGCGTGAGTCGCCGATGTGGGCAAAATGCAGTTTGTCATCCGCCAGCAGCAGCGCAGTGACGGTGGTGCCCATACCCGCGAGCTTCGGGTTGATGTGCACCAGTTCAGAGAGCAGGGAGTTGGCAGTTTGGATCTCATCGGCCAGCACGGTCCCGGCGTCCGCCCCGTGGTCCGGGCTGTCCAGGTGGATCATGTCCAGGACGGTCGCAGCTGAGGCAACATCGCCGCCCGCGTGGCCGCCCATGCCATCCGCGACCACTGCGAGATGGCGGCCGGCGTAAGCGGAATCGTCGTTCTTGGAACGGATCCGGCCCACGTCCGACCGCGCGGCGAAGCGCATGATGAGGGGCCGCTGAGCCGGACTGGAGCCGGTTGCGGGGTTTTCAGCCTCGGCCACAGTTACGGCCTCAATTCAATGACCGTCTTGCCGATTCTCACGGGTACCCCTGGCTCGACAGGCAGGGCACGGGTAAGTTGCTGGTCTCCCAGGTAGGTTCCGTTGGTGGAACCAAGATCTTCAATGAACCAGCGGCTGCCCTGCGGAAAGAGCCTGGCATGGCGGCCGGAGGCGTAATCGTCCTCAAGGACCAGGGTGGCTTCCTGGGCGCGTCCCAGCAGGATGGGGCTCGCTGCCAGGGGCAGGGTCCGGCCCTTGAGCGGACCTTCGAGCACCACCAGCTGCCGGGCCTGCTGTTTCACGGGCTGCGGCGGCGCTTCGGCCAGTTCGGGGTTTCGCCGGATCTGGCGGGCCGTGGGTGCACCGGCCGCAGCCTTGCGGCCCAGCATCAGGTCCCGGCGCATGGCGGAGACGATGCTGAAGATCAGGACCCAGAGGAGCAGCAGGAAGCCGAACCGCAGCGCGGTGATGGTGAGGTCGCTCATGCGTGGCCACCCTGGTTGGCAGGAAGCAGGCGGAAGATGATCTTTGTCCGTCCCATCGTGATGGTGGAGCCGTCTGTGAGTTCGGTGCTTCCGGAAACCTTTTGGCCGTTGACGTAGCTGCCATTGGTGGAGCCCAGGTCCACGGCGCTGGTGACACCGTTGGCCGTGCGGATCTCCAGGTGGCGCCGGGATACGCCCGTGTCTTCGATGTGGATGTCCGCCTCTGAGGACCGGCCCAGGATGATGGACGGGGCGTTGAGCGAATAGCGCTGGCCGTCAATGTCCAGCACCGGCTGGAGCCTGACAGGCTGCCGGCTCGGGGCCGCCGGAACGTTGGGCTGGGGCTTTGGCTGGGCGGCGGATCCCTGGGATTTTTCGGTGGAGGAGGCTATTTCAAAATCCCCGGCGCGGAGTTCGGAATCGCGCCGGAACGAAATGCGGACGGGGCCCTGGAGGGTGTAGCCCTGGCTGCGGACGTGGTTGATGACCACGTCGCAGAGTTCTTCGGCCAGCGGCGTGCCCCATTCCTGTGCGCGGCCAAAGTCATCGTCACTGAGCTGGACGTCGAAGACGTTGGGTACCAGCGTGCGTCCGGCCGCCACGGTGAGGGCTTTGTGGTCCACCTCGCGGCGGAGCCGGCTGGCGATCTCAACGGGCTCAACCTGCGCTTTGGAACCGGTGGAGAAGACGCCGCGGACGGCCTTTTCAATGCCACGTTCAACCTTGTCCAGCAGACCCATGGTTCTTCTCCTTTCCCCCCGGTTCCGGGGCAGTAGTTGTTGCTGGCCACCACCTGCAGGGCAGTCCATCGTTGCGCGGTGATGCCCGCGGGCAGTGGCCACTCCTACATCCGATACTAATGGCCAGCCCTGCGAATGACCTTAATCCACAACGGCCGGGCGCCGGCAAAAGTTCGGATGCGTGACTGCTCCGGGCTGTTGCGGCGGGGAATCGGGGGCGCGGCTGATGACCCCAGGATGCCTGCTTTTGCGCGGTTTTTAGCCTGCCGGAGAGGCTTGCGGGAGGGCGGACGGGGGCCAATTGGTAATTTGCGGCATCTGTCCGTTATGCTTGATCTCGCTGCTTTTACGAGGCGCGGAACGGGAAACCGGACCGGCTGAGTGAAGGAAGTTGCGCGCGAGTGGCGGAACGGCAGACGCGCTGGCTTCAGGTGCCAGTGTCCGAAAGGGCGTGGGGGTTCAAATCCCCCCTCGCGCACGCAAATGGAAGAGCCCCGGTCTTGGACCGGGGCTCTTTTGCGTTTCCCGCACGGATCAGCGGTTCTGAAGGATTGCCCCCGTGCACGGACTTCGCACCCGCGCGTTCCAGGGTGGTTCGTCCGGTGGCGGGTGCGTTGAGCGCCTGGCCGGCGGCGCTCACGGACGGGGCCCTAGCTGGACGGGCGCGCTGAAGCCTTGAACCGGCGTCGTGAGTTGGCCAGGTGGCTGCGCATGGCTGCCGCCGCGGCAGCCTCGTCACGGTCGGCGATCGCCTCCAGGATGGACCGGTGCTCCTGGACCACCTGGTCAAAATGGTCCCGGGCGTAATGCTCGACGCCGGTCATCAGGCGGGTGCGGGGCATGGCAATCATGGTCTGGCCCAGGGCCGCCAGACAGTCCGAGTAATAGGGGTTGCCGGATGCTGCGGCCACGGCCCGGTGGAACTCGAAGTCCGATTTCATGGCATGGGCAGGATGGCCCGCGCTTCCGGTGAAGGCCTCCAGTGCCGTACTGGCGGCGCGCAGTTGCCGGTCCGTGTGGTTCCGGGCGGCCAGGGCCGCAGCCTCCGTCTCCACGCCCATGCGGAAGGCCAGCAGGTGCAGCCGGTCCTCTGTAGTGGCCACGGGGCGGACTCCGGGCACTGCCAGCGGCCCTTCCGCGGGCGGAGTAAGGGCGAAGCTGCCGCGGCCGCGTTCGGTTTCGACGAGGCCCTCCGCCTGCAGCCGGGTGAGGGCGGCCCGCACCACAGTGCGGCTGACGCCGAAGTCGCTGATGAGCGTGTTCTCGCTGGGCAGCTTCTCGCCCGGCTGGATCACGCCGTCCACGATGCGGTTGCGGAGGTCAGCGGCAAGGTCCGCGGTGAGGTTCCGGCTCATGGCTCAAGGGTACGGCGTCGGGGTTACGCGCCGAACTCAACGCTCTCGGTGGTCCAGGCCCGTGCCTGGTCGCTCAATGTGACGCCCAGGCCTGGGCGGTCGGGGACGATCATTCGGCCGTCCTTGGTTTCCAGGCGCTCGTTGAATAAGGGGTCCAGCCAGTCGAAGTGCTCCACCCAGGGCTCGCGCGGATAGGCAGCAGCGAGGTGGAGATGGATCTCCATGGCGAAATGCGGGGCAAGTCCCAGTCCGCGCTCGTCCGCAAGGGCGGCGAGGCGGAGGAATTGGGTGATGCCGCCGACGCGAGGGGCATCGGGCTGGATGATGTCGCAGCCGTTCGCGGCAATGAGGCCCTTGTGCTCGGCCACGGAGGCAAGCATTTCGCCGGTGGCAATAGGGGTGTCCAGGACCTGCGCCAGGTGGGCGTGGCCTTCGAAGTCGTAGGCGTCCAGCGGCTCTTCAATCCAGACAAGGTCGAATTCCTCGAAGCGGCGGCCCATGCGCAGGGCGGTGGCGCGGTCCCACTGCTGGTTGGCGTCCACCATGAGCGGAACGTCAGGGCCGATGTGGTCGCGGATTCCGGCAACGCGGCGCAGGTCTTCCTTGCTGTCCGGCAGGCCCACCTTGATCTTGATGCCGCCGATGCCCTCCTCGATCGACTGGGTGGCGCGAGCCTTTACCTCCTCCAGCGTGGCATTCAGGAAGCCGCCGGAGGTGTTGTAGGTCCGCACGGAGTCGCGGTAGGAGCCAAGGAGCTTGGCCAGCGGCAGTCCGGCGCGCTTCGCCTTGAGGTCGTACAAAGCGATGTCGACGGCGGCGAGGGCCTGGGTGGCGACGCCGGACCGTCCCACGGATGCGCCTGCCCACAGGAGCTTGGTGTAGATCCTGGCGATGTCGTTGGGGTCCTCACCGATGAGGCCTCCGGCAACTTCCTTGGCGTGGGCGTACTGGGCCGGCCCTCCGGCGCGCTTGGAGTAACTGAAGCCGATCCCTGAATGGCCCAGTTCGGTGGTGATCTCGGCGAACAGGAAGACCACCTCGGTCATGGGCTTCTGCCGGCCGGTGAAGACCTTGGCGTCGCTGATGGGAACGGTGAGGGGAAGCCTGGCGGTGGACAGCCTGACATGCCGGATGAAGTCGACGGTGCTCATTTAATCTCCTTGGGCGGGGCGGGCTCCTTCGCCCACCCTCTTAGGATATAAGTCACATACTTGTATTACAAGTAGGTGGGGCCGTCCGTGCGATGCGCCACTTACGGTGCCCGGCCGGAATAGCTGCAGGCCAGGAGGCTGTTGACGCAGGCATGAAGGCGATTACTTACAGCGAATACGGCAGCCCCGACGTCCTTGAGCTCACTGAGCAGCCCATGCCGAAAGTGGGACCCGGAATGGTCCTGGTCAAGGTCAAGGCGGCTTCGGTAAACCCGGTGGACTGGAAGATCATGGCCGGCTACCTGGATGCTGCGATGGACCTGCAGTTCCCGGCGGTCCCGGGATGGGACGTGGCGGGCGTGGTGGAATCCGTGGGAATCGATTCCCAGCAGTTCAAGCCCGGGGACGAAGTCATCTCCTATGGCCGCAAGGATTATGTCCACGGCGGCAGCTTCGCCGAATACATTGCTCTTCCTGAAAGGCTCCTGGCCCGAAAGCCCGCCACCCTCGAATGGAACGAGTCCGCAGGGCTCCCGTTGGCCGGATTGACTGCCTACCAGGTCCTGAACCGCCTTGGCCTCACGTCCGGCGAGACCGTGCTGATCCACGGCGGAGCCGGCGGCGTGGGATCCATGGGCATCCAGATCGCCGTGGCCCTGGGAGCCCATGTCATTGCGACGGCGTCGGAAAAGAACCACGTTTTCCTCCGGTCCCTGGGCGCCCATCCCATCACCTACGGTGACGGCCTTGCCGACCGGGTCCGGTCCCTCCGCCCGGACGGTGTTGAGGTGGTTGCCGATTTTGTCGGCGGCAATCTTGAGGCTACCCTCGCGGTGCTTGCTGACGGCGGCAGGCACGCCTCCATCGCCGACAGTGACGTGGAGGAACATGGCGGAACCTGGATGTGGGTAAGCCCTGTGGGCGCCCAACTCCAGGAGCTTGCGGATCTGGTGGACGACAGGAAGATGCGGGTGGAGGTCGCTGAGGTATTTCCGCTGGACCGGGCCGCCGATGCATTCCGGCTCAACATGGCCGGGCATACCCGCGGCAAGATTGTTGTGGCAGTGGACCAAACCCCCTGAGGTCCGTGAGGGCCGCTAGGTCCTGATGGCTCCGAAACCGGCAATCAGGGCCTCGAGCCCAAGCTGGAAGGCGGTATCGGCCGGGCGGCCACGTTCCTGCCGGGCCGGCCCGTCCTGCCCGTGGGCCGAACTCCGCACGGCCGCGGTGAAATGCGGCGTGGATTCCGCCATGGAACCGGAATCGAAGATGTCCTCCGGTGCCGTGACGTCGTACGCAGAGCCGAAAATGAAGGACTCCAGCGCCACGATGGCGGGGACAATGCGCTCCCGGGGGAACCCGGCGTCGAAAAACCCCTTGCTGACGGTTTCGTACATGGCAAGGGTCTGGGGGGCGTCCGTCACCGGCAGGACTGCGATAACGGGAATGAGCGGGGTATGTTCGGCGAAGACATCCCGGTAGCTCCACGCCCAGGTGCGCACCGCGTCTTCCCAGCTGCCGCCCCCGAAACCTGAGACGTCCACCAGTGACATCAGGTGGTCCTCCACCAGGAGCAGTACGTCCTGTTTGGATTTCACATGGTTATAAAGGGCGGAAGGTGCCACGTCGAGCACCTTGGCCAGCGCCGCCATGGTCAGGCCGTCATAACCTTTCCGGCTCACCAGTTCCAGGGCGGCTGCCGTGATCCCCGCCTTGTCCAGCACTGCAGCCGACGGCCGGCCTGCCCGCCTCCTCTGTGCGCCGCCGTTGCTGGCGGAGCGCCCCTGTGCGGCTGATACTGCCGGCATTGCTGCCCTTTCGTCGATGTCCCCTGCATTATTCCATCCAGCACTTCCGCTCCCGGCAGGCACCGGCTATAGTTCTAGCTAAATGAATGGCATTCATTTAGTGGTCCCCGTCACCGAGGGCCGCAGAGAGGACATCATGCTGAACCTGAACCGCGACGTCGTGGTCGTTGGAGCCGGGCCGTCCGGACTCACCGCCGCCCGTGAACTGAAGAAGGCGGGCCTCACCGTCGCCGTGCTTGAGGCCCGCGACCGGGTGGGCGGCCGCACCTGGACCGACACCGTTGATGGGGCCATGCTCGAAATCGGCGGACAGTGGGTCTCGCCGGACCAGACCGCCCTCCTGGAACTGCTCCAGGAACTGGGCCTGGACACCTACCCGCGCTACCGCGAAGGAGAGTCCATCTACATTGGCGCCGACGGCTCACCCGTGCGCTACACCGGGGACACCTTTCCGGTGGACCCGGACACCGCCGTCGAAATGGACCGCCTGGTGGCGCTGCTGGACGGACTCGCCGCGGAGATTGGACCAACCGAACCCTGGGCGCACCCCAAAGCGCGTGAACTGGACACCATCTCCTTCCACCACTGGCTGCGGCAGAACTCGGCCAATGAGGAAGCCTGCAGGAACATCGGCCTGTTCATCGCCGGCGGCATGCTCACCAAGCCCGCGCACTCCTTCTCCGCCCTGCAGGCCGTCCTGATGGCCGCCTCGGCCGGCTCCTTCACCCACCTGACGGACGAGGACTTCATCCTGGACCGCCGCGTGGTGGGTGGAATGCAGCAGGTCTCGCTGCTGCAGGCGCAGGAACTGGGGGAGGACGTGGTCCTTGGCTCCCCGGTCCGCACCATCAACTGGGAGCCGGATGCCGACGGCGGCCACCGCGTCACCGTTGAATCCGACCGGGCCACAGTGAACGCCCGGTTCGTCATCATGGCCGTGCCGCCCAACCTCTACTCCCGTGTCTCCTTCAATCCGCCGCTGCCGCGCCGCCAGCACCAGATGCACCAGCACCAGTCCCTGGGCCTGGTCATCAAGGTGCACGCCGTCTACAGCACCCCGTTCTGGCGGGACAAGGGACTTTCCGGGACCTGTTTCGGGGCAGACGCCCTGGTCCAGGAGGTGTACGACAACACCAACCATGGCGATGCCCGCGGCACGCTGGTGGGCTTCGTCTCCGATGAGAAGGCCGACGCCGTTTTCGAGTTGAGTGCCGAAGAGCGCAGGAAGGCGATCCTCGACTCGATCGCCGGTTACCTGGGCGCGGAAGCCCTGGCGCCGGAGGTCTACTACGAGTCCGATTGGGGCTCGGAGGAGTGGACCCGCGGCGCCTATGCCTCCAGCTATGACCTGGGCGGACTCCACCGCTATGGCAAGGACCAGCACGCCCCCGTCGGCCCCATCTACTGGTCCTCGTCCGATCTCGCCGCTGAAGGCTACCAGCATGTGGACGGCGCCATCCGCATGGGCCGCATCACCGCGGCGCGCATCGCAGAAGTTGCCAAGGTTCCGGTGGCATCCGGCTGGTAAATAAGCATGCTTACTAATAGGCTGGCGACGGGGAGCGTCCCCGACTTTTCGACGAACGAGGTGAGGCATGACTGACGCCCAGAGCATCAGCAAGGTTACGGAGATCATCAACGATTCCAAGATCGGAATGGTCACCACCATCAACGAAGCAGGCGCCCTCGTCAGCCGGCCGCTGGCGGTCCAGGAGGTCAAGGACGACGGCGACATGTGGTTCTTCACGGGCCTTGGCACCTCGCAGGTAGCGCACGTCCAGGCCGACCCGCGTGTCAACGTCGCCTTTGGCAAGAAGACCGAATGGGTGTCCGTTGCCGGAACCGCGGAAGTGGTCACGGACCGGGCCAAGATCCACGAGATGTGGAACCAGGTTGTTGAAGCATGGTTCCCGGACGGTCCGGACACCCCCGAGGTGTGCCTGCTGCGGGTCGATTCGGATTCCGCCGAGTACTGGACCAGCCCGGGCGGCACCGCTGCCACGGTGCTTCAGTGGGTGAAGTCAAAAGTCACCAACAGCCGGATGAGCGTCGGCGAAAGCGGAACTGTGGAGCTGTAGCGCAGGCTGTTGACAGGGGGCGGGGCGGCTACTGCTGCTCCGCCCCTTTCAATGCCTCCAGGACTGCAGGCAGCAGCACGTCATTGCGGCCCCACACAGGATCCAGGATCTCCACATACCAGGAATCCGCGAGCAGGAGGGCCAGCGCATCGTTGGTCTCCCCGGCCCAGTCCTGGATCTGGGCCTCCTCCACGGGGTTCTCGCTGGAGCCGAGGACCGTGGTGATCTCTGCTCCGGCCAGGGTCACGGGAATGGCGGCGCTGCTTGCCTCGCCGGGAGCGTGGACTACCGTCACCAGCTCCGTGCGGGTGGAAAGTGCCAGCAGGCTCCGCGCGGTTTCGGCGCTGCAGAAGCCGGTGACGTACTGCCGCTGCGCCGCCCCATCAGCCAGAATGCCCGGCTGGGACTCCTTCGTGAACAGCCCGCTGCGGTTCAACTCTGCCAACGGCGCGGCCAGTGGCTCCGTCTCGGCGTCGAACGCCGCAGCGAAGTGGCCCGGCTGGTACGAACTCCCGCCTTCCAGCCACCGTGCCGTCAGCTCACCGGCGGCCTCCAGCGTGGTGGCTTGCCGCCAGACCCCGCGGTCCTCCAGCAGCCGGCCGTACTCGTCATGGACAGGCAGTTCCTCAGGCTTCATCTTGGGATGCTATCGCCGGGCCTCCGCGCCGATCCAACCCCTTCGACACAGCAGTTAACTTCAGCCGGCCTGCTTCATTGGCATGGCCGCCGGAATTCCCGCCGCCCGTTCCGCTGCTGCGAGCGATGCAGCCAGGCTTCCGACGGCGTCCGGGTAGCCCTTGTGCGTGGCGGTCCGCAGTTGGTCCGCGGTCCGCATGGCCTTGATCAGTGCCGACGTTTCCGGCAGCCGCACGTCGGTCAGTGCCGGGTAGTCGATGCTGCAGCCGGGATCCAGTTCGTAGCGCCGCCAGCGGACTATGAGCTCATCATGCTGTATCCGGGCGGCCTGATGCGCGGAGAGCTGCTCCCGGTATTCACGCCGGGCGGCGCGCCACGCCAGGAACTTTGGGCTGCCCCGGTAGGCCGCAAGGCCCGAGGCCGCAGCTGCCCCGGCCAGCACCAGCCCCGCCCAGGGAGAAACCAGGGCCGGGATCAGAAGGGCCGGAAGCGCCACGCAGGAACCGAGGAACAGGTCCCAAAACAGCTGGTCAGGAGCCTCCGGTGCGCCGCCTGCGGTTGCCAGGGACCGTCGTCGTACAACGAAAACCGTGGCGGCGACGCTGGCAACCAGCACGGCACCGCACAGCAGGACCACCCCCGCACCTTGAAGCAGTCCCTGGGTCAAGGACTCCGCCACGACTGACATCCTGCACCTCCCGCGCCCGTCATTCCCCACAAAGACTTGGCCCCGGCCGGAAAGCCCGGGCTGGTCCTTCCATTGGACCGTCTTCCAGGCACAGCGTCAATGGCTGCAAAATGCGGAGGCAGGCACTCCAAAGGGCGCCATGATGGGCGGTAGCGTGGGACCATGCGACTCAAAATGTGCAGCATCCACGTCCAGGACCCCGCGGCCGCCCACGCCTTCTACACCGGCACGCTCGGCTTTGACACCCTCATGGCCATGCCGGAGTACAACCTGTACATCATCAAGGATCCGGGGGCGGCCGACAGTTCGGTGGGGCTGCTCCTGGAGCCCAGCGACAACCCGATCGGCGCCAGCTACATGAACGCCGTGCGTGAGGCCGGCCTCCCCGCCATCGTTTTCGGGGTACCCGATGTCCAGGCAGAGTATGACCGCCTGTCGGCCGCCGGGGTCAGCTTCAAGACTCCGCCCACCACGGACTCATTTGGGACCAGCGCCGTGTTCGACGACGGCTGTGGCAACTACATCCAGATCCACCAGGACTGACGGCCCGGGATGCAACAGAAGCTTGTCCGCGCATCCGGACGCTGAGGCTCCGGACGGGCGAATAAGCTTCTGAAAGGGCGGCGGTGCAGGCTAAGCCTGGGCGCGGTCCTTCTTTGCCTGCTTCTTCGCGGCCTCGTCCTTGACCCGCTGGGCCTCGGCACGGACTGCAGCGTGCGTGGCGCGTTCGGTGACGAGCCACTGCGGGGGAGCCTGCAGCAGCGCGGTGATCTCCGCCGTCGTGAGCGCTTCCTCCACGCCGCCGCGTGCCAGGCCGCTGATGGACACGTTGAGCTTCTGGGCCACCACGGGGCGGGGGTGCGGCCCATTGCGGCGGAGTTCGGCAAGCCATTCCGGCGGGTTGGCCTGGAGTTCGGCGAACTCCTCGCGGGTAATGGTTGAATCCTGGAACTCCTGCGGGGTGGCCGGCAGGTAGATGCCAAGTTTCTTGGCAACGGTGGCCGGCTTCATGGACTGGGAGTTTGCAGAGGTCATGCTTCAAGGGTATCCGGGCGGCGGGTACTGTGAAGACGTGCCCGCCGACAATGCCCCCATGCCTGATTCCCAGCCCGCCCCCGACGAGGCGGCGCCGCGGGTGCTGCGCGTCGCGTATGTGGCAGGGGTGACGCCGGGCAAGTGGATCCGCCGCTGGGAAGAGCGGATGCCCCATATTCCCCTTGAAGCATTCATGATCGACGACGGCGTGCAGCGCCAGGTGCTGGAAAGCGGCCAGGCTGACATGGCCTTCGTCCGCCTGCCGATTGACCGGGACGGCCTCAGCGTCATCCCGCTCTACGAGGAACAACCCGTGGTGGTTGCCCCCAAGGGCCACGAGATCTCAGTGTTCGAGGAAGTGGCCCTTGCCGACCTCGCCCAGGAGTCCTTCCTCGATGCTGCTGCCTTGGGCGGCCCGGAGACGGCGCTCCAGGTGGTGGCCTCCGGGGCCGGGCTGCTGGTCCTCCCGATGTCAGTGGCGCGCCACTTCAACGTCAAAGACACCGTGGCGCGCAGGCTCACCGGGGCGGAGGAGACGGAAATCGCCCTGGCCTGGCCCGCGGAGGCCACGGACGACGTGCTGGAGGAATTCATTGGCGTGGTGCGCGGCCGCACCGCCCAGAGCTCCCGCCAGCCCTCCGCCCAGCCACAAAAGGTGAAGAAGGAACCCAAACCGGACCGCCGCGGCACCGGAACCAAAAAAGCGCCCAAGGTGGCCCAGCGCTATGCCCCCAACCCTGACAAGGGCCGCGGCAAGGGGTCGCGGAAGAAGGGCAAGCGCTAGCCCCCATGAGCCCACCAGGCACCTGGTTGTTGACCGAATAACAGAAAGCCGGCCCCGCATGATGCGGAGCCGGCTTTGCTGCAGTCCGTCGCTGCCCGCGCGGACTAGGTGTTTTGGATGGTGTCTTTGGCGTCGGTTGCGCGGTCTTTGACGTCGGTGGCTGCGTATTGGCCTTCGGTTTTGACGTTTTGGGCGGCGTCGGTGGCGGTGGCCTTGACGTTTTCCATGGCTTCCTGGGCGGGTTCCTTGAGGTCCTGGGCCATGGTTTTGGCGGCGTCGGTGACCTGGGTTGCCAGGGGCTGGGCTGCGGTTTTGAGTTGGTCCGCGGCTTCGCGTTCTTTGTCGCTGGCTGGGATCAGGGAGGAGATCAGCATGCCGGCGCCGAAGGCGATGAGGCCGGCGGCCAGGGGGTTGCCGGCGGTTTTGGCTTTGACCTGGTCGGGGGCGTGGGAGACGGCCTGGCCGGCGTCGGAGAGTTTCGCGGAGACGGTGTCTGTTGCCTGGTGCAGGTTGTCTCCTGCGGTGTGCATGGCGTTGGTGGTGTGCCCGGCTCCGGTGGCGGTGGTGTCGTGGACTTTGGTGCCGGCGGTGTCTGCTGCTCCCATGATTTTCTCCTTCACCCCGGTCACGGCGTCGCGGACCT
>NZ_JARETC010000011.1:0-154215 GCF_029077345.1 Arthrobacter sp. NQ4
CTCTTCACCCCCGCCCAACGCACCGCCCTCACCACCCGCGACCAAGGCTGCGCCTTCCCCAACTGCACCATCCCCGCACCCTGGTGCGAAGCCCACCACATCACCTACTGGTCCCACGGCGGGCCCACCACCACCAACAACGGCGTCCTGCTCTGCAGCCACCACCACCACCTCGTCCACAAAGAACAATGGACCATCACCACCACCCCCGGCACACCGGCCTTCATCCCCCCACCCCACATCGACCCCACCCAAACACCCCAACAAAACCACTACTTCAAACCACCCCCGCCACCCCACCCACCACGCGAAGAGTGTCCAAAGACAGTCCGTTAGGCTTCACCCATGACCGAAAACAGCAGCGCAAAAGCCTCCGAACTTCTCCACCTCCACCAGGCCCCTGAGATCCTCCAGGTGGTCAACGTCTGGGATGCCATCACGGCCAAAGTCATCACGGACATCCCGGGCACCACTGCCCTGGCAACGGCAAGTCACTCGATCGCCGCGACGCTGGGCTACGAGGACGGCGAGAACATTCCCGTCGACGAGATGGTCAGCTTTGTGGGCCGCATCGCCGCAGCCACCCACCTGCCGGTCAGCGCTGACCTTGAGTCCGGCTACGGGAACCCTGGGGAGACAACCCGGAAGGCCATCGGAGTCGGAATCGTTGGCGCCAATATCGAGGACCAGATGCGCCCGCTCGAGGACGCGGTGAACCAGATGGCAGCCGTTGTGCATGCGGGCGCTGCAGAGGGAATCGACTTCGTCCTGAACGCGCAGACCGACGCCTTCCTCAAGGGCAAGGACCGGGACCCCGAAGACGTTCTTGCGGATGCCATCGCGCGCGGCAAGGCCTTCCTGGACGTCGGCGCCACCACGGTCTTCGTCCCCGGCCTTTTGGACGAGCCCACGGTTACTGCCCTGGTGGAAGGCATCGGCTGGAACAAGGTCTCGGTCATCAATGTGCCCGGGTCCCTGCCGCCGGCGACGCTGCAGGAACTGGGCGTGGCCCGTATTTCGTATGGTCCCTGGACCCAGAGGGTGGCGCTGACTGCCCTGGCTGACACCGCTGCGAAGCTTCTCGCCGGTGGCCAGCTTCCCGAAGACACACGCCCGCTGAACTGAGAGCTGCGGGGCGGAAGCCAGGAGCTTCGTCACCCAAACCGAGCGAAGGAGTGGGAGGACCTTGACCGGAAACCTATATGCCGCGGGAGTGTGGCCGCGGCCGCCGGCACTTCCAAGGCCGGTATTTTCCGACCAGCGGTGGCTTGATGCCGTCTTCCTTCACTGGCGCATTCCGGAGGCCACTGCCGCGGCGTTCATGCCGGACGGGGTTCAACCCGATGTGTTCGACGGCAGTTCCTGGGTTGGCCTGATCGGCTTTCGCATGGAGCAGGCAGCGCTTGGGCGAGGCCCCGGCATCCCGTATCTGGGGAGCTTCAACGAGGTGAACGTCCGGCTTTACTCCCGCGAGCCGGACGGCACCCGCGGAGTGGTGTTCCTCAGCCTGGATGCAGACCGGCTGCCCGTTGTCCTCGCGACCCGGGCTGCCGGGATTCCCTACGTGTGGTCGCGCATCCGGCAATGGCCTCCCTTTCCGGGGTACGGCGGGGGACGGCAGCACGCCACCGGCGCGGCCGGAACACCCGGCGGCGAGAATGGATCTGCCGTTGGTTACTCCGTACGCCGGCTGGGCGCCACTGCCGCCCGCAGCACCTTTGGGGTCATCCCCAAGCTGCACGCCGCGGCAGCCGACCCTTTATCCATCTTCCTGACCGCCAGATACGGCATGCATGGCCGCTTCTACGGCAGAACCATCTACGTTCCAAACACGCACCACGAGTGGCCGCTCTTCGGCGCTGAGGTCCACCAGCTCAGTGATGGGCTGGTAAGAGCCGCCGGGATCAGTGTCAGCGGTCCGCCAGAGTCCGTCCTTTACTCCCCGGGAGTCCGGACAAGGTTCGGCAGGCCGCGCGTGCTGGAAACTACCGGCTAGAGACCTCGGTACCGCCAAAAGACCCGGTGGAAACTACTTGCCCAGGCCGGCCTTCCGAAGCGCCTCGGCCATGGCCGTGTTGACGGGTTGGGGTGCGGAAGTCGACCTGGCACTCCCACCGGACGTGCCCGATTCCTGCTTCCCCTGCTGTTGGCGGTCCGGACGCCCGGCACGCTCGGTCTTTCGGCTCCCGGAATCGCGCCGGCCGGACCCTGAATCGCGCCGGCCTGAACTTGCGCCGCCGCCGGCGGGTTCGTCGTCGAGCCTCAACGTGAGCGAAATCCGCTTCCGTTCCGGGTCAGCCTCAAGTACCTTCACCCGGACCACCTGGCCGGACTTCACCACCTCGCGCGGATCGGACACAAAGCGGTTAGACAGGGCGGAAACGTGGACCAGGCCGTCCTGGTGGACTCCAACATCCACGAACGCCCCAAAGGCCGCGACGTTGGTTACCGTTCCTTCGAGGATCATGCCCGGCACCAGATCCGAGATCTTCTCGACGCCTTCCGAGAACGTGGCGGCGGCAAAGGCGGGCCGTGGGTCACGCCCGGGTTTGTCCAGTTCAGCGAGGATGTCCTTGACGGTGGGCAGGCCGAACGTGCCGTCGACGAACTTCTGCGGGTCCAGGGAGGAAGCCGGGGCGGAACCGGCGGCCACGAGGATCTTCCTTGCCACGGCGTAGGACTCCGGGTGCACGCTTGATGCGTCCAGCGGCTCGGCCCCGCCGGTGATCCTGAGGAATCCTGCGCACTGCTCGAACGCCTTGGCGCCCAACCGCGGCACTTTCTTGAGGTCGGTCCGCTTGTTGAAGGGTCCGTGCTCGTTCCGGTACGCCACGATGTTTTCGCTCAACAGGGGCCCAACGCCGGCAACCCGGCTAAGCAGCGCAGGCGAGGCAGTGTTGACGTCAACACCGACTGCGTTCACGCAGTCCTCCACCACCGCGTCCAGGCTCCGGTCCAGTTTCGAGGCAGTCACATCATGCTGGTATTGGCCTACGCCGATGGACTTGGGATCGATCTTGACGAGTTCGGCGAGGGGATCCTGCAGGCGGCGGGCAATGGACACGGCGCCGCGAAGCGAAACGTCCATTCCCGGCAGTTCAGCGGCGGCGAGCGCGGAGGCGGAATAGACTGACGCGCCGGCCTCGGACACCACGATTTTCTGGGGTTTCCGGTCCACCTCGGGAAGCAGCTTGATCAGTTCGGCAGCGAGTTTGTCCGTTTCGCGTGAGGCGGTCCCGTTGCCGATGGCCACAAGTTCGACGGCGTGCTGCCGCGCCAAACGCACCAAGGTGGCCAGCGCTTCGTCCCATTTCCGCGCCGGGGCGTGCGGGTAAACGGTCTCGGTGGCCACCACTTTCCCGGTGCCGTCCACTACGGCGACTTTCACCCCGGTCCGCAGTCCCGGGTCGAGGCCCAGCGTGGCACGGTTTCCGGCGGGGGCGGCAAGCAGGACGTCCCTGAGGTTGGCGGCGAACACCCGGACCGCTTCGTCCTCCGCTGCGGCGAACAACCTGGTGCGAAGGTCGGACGTGAGGCGGGCCAGCACGCGTGAACGCCAGGCCACCTGGGCTGTCTGCATCAGCCATGCGTCGGCGGGACGGCCACGGTCGGCGACCCCGAGGAACCTGGCAACTGCGGACTCGTAGCGGGCGCGGGCGGCGGTCAGGGCGTCGTCGTCCGATGGGTCGGCTTCGGCGAGGTCCAGCTCAAGGACGCCGTCCTTCTCCCCGCGGAACAGCGCGAGCACTCGGTGGGATGGCATCCGGTCCGGCGCCTGCGCGAACTCGAAGTAATCGGCGAACTTCTGGCCTTCGGCTTCCTTGCCCTTTTTGACGCGGGAGACCATCCGGCCCTGCGTCCATATCCTGTCCCGGAGGGTTGCGGCGAGGTCAGGGTCCTGGGCCACGCGCTCCACAAGGATGGCCCGGGCACCGGCGAGCGCGGCGGCGGGGTCACCGATGGCGTGGTCACTGTTGAGGTACTTCCCCGCCTCGTGTTCGGGGTCCAGGTCCGGCCGCTTCAGCAGCGCATCGGCGAGCGGCTCCAGCCCGGCCTCCCGGGCAATCTGGGCCTTGGTCCGGCGCTTGGACTTGAACGGGAGGTAGATGTCTTCGAGCCGCGATTTGGTGTCCGCGGCCAGGATCGCCTTGCGCAGTTCAGGCGTCAACTGGCCCTGCGCCTCGACCGCTTCGAGGACTGCGCGACGGCGGTCTGCCAGTTCGCGGAGGTAGCGCAGGCGTTCGTCGAGGTCACGGAGCTGGGTGTCGTCCAGCGTGCCGGTGGCTTCCTTGCGGTACCGGGCGATGAACGGAACCGTTGCCCCGCCGTCGAGCAATCCAACCGCGGCCTTTACCTGCCAGGCCGTGACCCCCAATTCGGCAGCGATCTGGGCGAAGATCGCATCGTCCTCCGATGCGCGGGAGGGGGCGGAGGCAGCGGAAGGTGCAGGCAGTTGAGTCACCAGAACATCTTGCCTTACCGCGCTGCAGGGCTCCACCGGGCGCCGTGCGGTTGGGGATTCAGCAGGGGACGGGAGGGTATTCCGCTGGGCCCGGCAAAGTGCTGTAGTGGACATGCCGTTACTGGCGCCCATGCTCGAGGAAGAGGCCATCATGCGGGAACTGCTTGTGGTGTTTCAGGAGGGATTCGATGAGGCTAACGTCACCGTGACCGTCAACGGCAAGGAGGTGCGGCGGGACCTGGGAATCTCGACCAATCCGCTGCTCGGCATTGCATCCGAGGTGTCCGTGGAGTTGCCGGCAAAGGGCGCACAGGTGGGAGTTGAGGTCACGAATCGGGGGTTGAAAGCCATTACCAAGGTCAGCGGGAAACCCAAGAGCGTGCTGGTTTCGATCGAGGATGGGCGCCTGCTGATGAAGGAAGGCACAGGCCGCGAGGCCGTTCTGTAGCTAACTTCCCAGGTGGCAAAACTGGCTCTGGTAAGAGTCCATTCGATGGAGTAGCATCTGATCACCGCCGGCTTCCAGTGGAGTCCGGCGGGCCACACAAGTCTTCAGCCGGGGGTCGTCGGATGGCCTCCGGCGCCGCTGTCCGGGACCAGCACCCCTGACAGCCAACGACGGCGGCACCCATGATGGGTGCCGCCGTCGTTGTTTCATCCGGGTTGGCCGGTAGGCCGCCGCTTAGCCCTGGTACAGAGGGTAATCCGTGTAACCGGTGGCGCCCTCCGCGTAGAACGTGGAGGCGTCGGGCTCGTTGAGCGGGAGGCTTTCCTTCCAGCGCCGGGCAAGGTCCGGGTTGGCGATGGCGGGGCGTCCCACCACAACGGCGTCTGCGTGGCCTTCCGCCACCAGGTTCACGGCTTCTTCGCGCGTGGTGATCACGCCGAAGCCGGTGTTCACCAGGAAGGTTCCGCCGAAGCGTGCACGAAGGTCCTGGACAAGTTCGCCGGTGGGCTCGTGGTGCAGGATGCTCAGGTATGCCAGGTTGAGCGGTGCGATGCTGTCCACGAGGACCTCGTAGGTGGCCCGAACGTCCGCTGCGTCCGTCTCGGCGATGCCCTGCACGTTGTGCTCGGGGGAAATGCGCACACCCACGCGGTTCGCGCCAAGGGCTGCCACCACGGCGTTGATGGTTTCGATGACGAAGCGGGCGCGGTTTTCCGGTGAACCGCCGTAGCTGTCCGTCCGGACGTTGGAGTTCGGCGCCAGGAACTCGTGCAGGAGGTAGCCGTTGGCCGCGTGCAGTTCCACGCCGTCGAACCCTGCCTCGATGGCGTTCAGCGAAGCGTTGACGAATTCCTGGATGACCATGGGGAGTTCGTCCGTGGTGAGGGCGTGCGGCACGGGGTACGGCTGCTTGCCGGCCGGTGTCCGGACCACGCCGTCGATGGCTACGGCGCTGGGAGCGACGATAGGCAGCCCACCGGTGATGTCGGAGTGGGAAACGCGGCCGCCATGCATGATCTGTGCGAACATGCGTCCGCCTTCGGCGTGGACGGCTTCGGTAACCGTCTTCCACCCGGCAACCTGTTCTTCGGTGACGATACCGGGCTGGCCCGGGTAGGCCTGGCCGGCCGGGGTGGGGTACGTGCCCTCGCTGACGATCAGGCCCAGGGAGGCGCGCTGGCGGTAGTGCTCGGCCAGGAGCGGTCCGGGGATGCCTTTCTCACCTGCGCGGAGGCGGGTGAGGGGTGCCATCACCAGGCGGTTGGGAAGTTCAAGTTCGCCGAGGGTGAGTGGGGAAAACAGCATGCGCAGTTCCTTTCGAAGGCTTAAGACGTACTGTCTTTGCCAACTGTGGGGCGCGTGCAACTATTCCGTACTTCCGCCGGTGCGACGGGGATCACAGGTTTCCTTCGGCCCCGCGCTATCCTCCGACCCCGGGGCAGCCCTGGCCCTGCGGATTGGCGTTGCAGTCGTCGGCATAGTTGCGGGTGAGCGAACGCCACACACTGATGCTTTGCGGTGGGGCGTTGAACTGGCCTTGACCGGGGATCGGCAGCGGCGGCCCGGAGTTCACCGAGTACGTGCCCTGGAACGAGGTGGTCAGGACAACCTGGAAATCGCCTGTGGAGGCATACGCGTGGCTGGTGCGGGTCTTTTCGCCCCACCGGTCCTGCGGCAACGGGCCGCCCATGGAAGGCTGCGGGCCGAAGACTGTGCCATCTCCGTAGTTCCACGTGTACTGCACCGGAGTGGCCACCACGTGGACTTTCTGGCCGAACATGGTGATGTCGAACTGCTGTTCAGCCGCTTCCGCGTAGAAATTCGTCTCAGCGCCCCGGAGGGTGTTGGGGCTGGGCTGGGCCACGACCGCCCCGGCACTGACAGGGAGGTTCTGGAACTGCCGCTGGATATCCGCGGCGATCCTGGGCAGGAGGTCCTCGGGCTTCGGATCGTAAAGGCAGGTGGGGCCCGAGTGATGCGCCCAAACAGCCCCCGGCACACCCCGGGGCCGCGACAGCCACATGACCGGAATGCCCTTGGCGCCGTCCTCACGGTCTTTGCAGTCGAGCTGGCGGGCGAGGCAGGGCGTATCGAAGTCGCCTCCGCCAAGGTGGCACTGAAGTTCGTACTTGTATTCGTTGGGGTCGGTACTCACAGTGCCGGGTTCAGGCCTCGAAAAGTCGCCTGTCCCAGGATCTAATTGCCATCCAGAGACGTCCGCTCCTCCGGAATTCCAATGACCCTTCGGTGGTGCGCTTCCCATTTTCGGCGGGGATGAACCATCGTTTTCGCGACCGATTATGGGCGCGTTGCCGTGCTCTGTAGCCGCACTTGCTGCGGCCGGTACGAGGAAGGACCCCAGTAGAAAGCCCAGCACGCAAAATTGGAACAGGACTTTCATATCGTCAACCGACGATCGGCTCAACAGTTTGGACGAACCATGACCCCTCGCGGAACACGACCAACATCAGGCTGCCCGAGTCTGCAGGCTTGGGATCAGTACTATCGAGGGACTTGTCTGCGTTGTAGTAGCTCAGCGCTTCCTGCGACACCTGCACGGCGACTTGGTAGTTACCATCAGGCGCCACGACAAATGTCGTGTTAACGGATGGCGTTGTCACCCTGCCACCGACCAACCACCGCCCCTCTTGATGCCAGCCTTGTTGAACCTGCTTTGCTCGTTCGCACATGGTGCACGCCGGACTGGTGAGCGCGGATACGGGCTTTGTATCCCCGGTTTCGTATCCATAGCTGAGGAGCTGGAACCAGTACTTAGCGAACGCCTCGAGCCCTTCCTTCGTCTCGGTCTTAGCTACCTCGGGCAGCACGGGCACGGGAACGTTCTGGGCGGGTCCGGAGGCGTCGGCAGGCTTGTAGACGGCACTCGGCGTTGGGGTGGGAGTGGCCGTGGCGCTGGCAGTAGGCTTTTCCTCCGCTACCTGGGACGAAGTGCCGCCCGGCCCCGGCGACCCTCCGGAGTTACAGCCGGACAAAGCGAGCGCCAAACCAACAAAAAGGGCTGCTGCTCCCGACGGCACAGCGCGGGACGTAAAGGAGTTCTGTGATGTCATGGGCCGCTATTCCCCCAGTAGTTTCAAGACGGCTTGCTCCGAACAGTGCCTTAAGGGTAGCCCACGTCACAATATGGCGATCAAACTTATCCACAGGCACCGCCCACCGTTCTACCACCGGGTCCGGCCAGCAAAAAGTCATAAAGGGAGCCGGTGCATAAAGCGCACCGGCTCCCCCGTCAATAAAGAATCAAGAAAGCAAAACCCTACTTCTGTGCGGGCAGGACCAACTCCCCCGTCTTATCCGTGGACAAGGCGAGCGACGAAACATACTGCGGTCCACCGTCGGACGCGTCCTGTGTGGACCGCACCATGTCCGGACGTTCGAACTCCAACCCCGTCACGTGGCACAGGAGCTTGGCGTCGCTGGGGTTCCCGTCGGCGTCGAACATGGGCAGGTCGATCCCGTCGTCGGTCCGGCGGAGGTAGTAGCGGCCGCGGGTCAGGACCGCGAGCGCCGGTGGCAGGACCAGCGCCAAACCCACCGCGAAGATGGGCGAGTACGGCTGGATCGCAGTTCCAAATGCCCCGAAGAACACGGCAATCGAAATTCCTGCGGAGACCAGCATGGACACGAAGCCAACAGGGTTCACGGCGTACAGCATGCCGCGGCGGAACTCAGGCACCTTGGGTGAAATCTTGAGCAGGTACTTGTTGATGGCAATGTCGGACGCCACGGTGACAACCCACGCCATGGCGCAGTTGGCGTAGAACCCGAGGATGGTGTTGAGGAAATCGAACATGTTCGCTTCCATCAGGACCAGCGCGATCAGCAGGTTCACCACCACGAACACCATCCGGCCCGGGTAGGTCTTGGTGATGCGCGTGAAGGAGTTGGTCCAGGCCAGCGAGCCGGAGTAGGCGTTGGTGACGTTGATCTTGATCTGCGAGATGACCACCATCACCACGGCCAGCGTCATGGCCAGCCACGCGGGCATCATCTCCTGGTACACGCCCAGGAACTGGTGCACGGGCTCATTGGCCGTGGCGGAGGCGGCAGGATCCAGCGTGGCGATCAGGTAGATGGCGATGAACAGGCCCACGATCTGCTTGAGGGCCCCGAAGATCACCCAGCCCGGGCCGGCCAGGATCACTGCGCGCCACCAGGCGCTCCGGTTGGCCTCGGTGCGCGGCGGCATGAACCGGAGGTAGTCGATCTGCTCGGCAATCTGCGCCATCAAGGACAGGCACACCCCGGCGGCGAGCATCACGGACGCAAGGTTCGGACCGCCGTCGCCCGTTGCTCCGGTGTAGGCGAAGAAGCTGTCGATGCTCTCCGGGTGCGAGACCAGCAGGTATCCCACAGGTACCACCATGAGGAGCAGCCAGAGCGGGGTGGTCCACACCTGGAGTTTGGCCAGCGTGTTCATGCCGTAGATGACCAGCGGGATGATGATCACCGTGGACGCGGCGTATCCCATCCACTGCGGAATGCCGAGCCCCAGCTCCAGCCCCTGCGCCATGATGGAGCCCTCCAGCGCAAAAAAGATGAAAGTGAACGTGGCAAAGATGACGTTGGTGACCACCGACCCGTAGTATCCAAAGCCCGAGCCCCGGGTGATCAGGTCCAGGTCGATGTTGTAGCGCGCGGCGTAGTACGCCAAGGGAAAGCCGGTGGCGAAGATGACCACGGCCGCCACCAGGATTCCCAGGATCGCGTTGACCGTCCCGTAGGAGATGCCGATGTTCGCCCCGATCGAGAAGTCCGCCAGGTAGGCGATGCCGCCCAGCGCACTCGTGGCCACCACGCCCGCACTCCACTTGCGGTAGGACCGCGGCGCGAACCGCAGCGTGTAATCCTCCAGGCTTTCCTTGGTGGCGTTGAGGGCGGCAGTGTTGCCCGCCGTAGGGATTGCCGGAGAACGTCCGACGACGGCGGCACCAGCGGGTGCCGCCGGTTCCAGCAGTTGCGTTGTGTCTGTGTCGTTGCCCATTGGGTGCGTCGCTTTCGTTTGCCTTCAGCCGTCATGGCCCTGCGTGCGACGCTATCCAGCGGGAAATACAGCCCGGTCACAGACCTGTTTCCGAACTGTTAAGCCTTGACTCTGCTGTCATAAAGCGGGGGAAATGGGGGCACAAAGCCTCTGGCGTATTTCTACTCCACGTAGAAGAATGGCCGCATGATGTTTGAACACGCGGACGGCAATCCTGTCCTTGAACTCGATGATGAGCAGTCGTGGCGGCTTCTGGCGGCAACGCAGCATGGCCGGCTGGTGGTTTCCGTCGCAGGGGAACCGGACATCTTCCCGGTGAATTACGTGACCTCCAACCGGAAGCTCTACCTGCGCACGGCACCTGGAAACAAACTGGCACAACTCACAATCAACGCCAAGGTACTGTTCGAAACCGACGGCATCCTGTCGCAGGAGGCCTGGTCCGTTGTCCTCCGGGGGACGGCAAGGGTCCTCAGCAACTCGGACGAGCTCGCTGCCATCGAAGAACTGGGCCTGAAGACCTGGGTCCCCACGCTCAAGGACTTCTACGTGGAGATCGACCCAACCTCCGTCAGCGGCCGGCACTTCGTGTTCGGCGAACAGCCGGAACGGGAGATCTAGGCCCTCCTAGACTGGAAGGATGCCGGACGATTCCAGCGCTGCCAAGCCCACTGCAGACAGGCTCACTCCTGAGCAGCGCAGCTGGAACATGTCCCGGATCCGCGGGAAGAACACCAAACCCGAGCTGCTGGTGCGGCAGCTGCTGCACGCCAGGGGCTACCGGTACCGGCTGCACGGCAGGTCCGGCAGCACCAGGCTGCCAGGCAATCCTGACCTCGTCTTCGCCTCCCGGCACAAGGTGATCTTCGTCAACGGCTGCTTCTGGCATTTCCACGACTGCAGGGTGGGTCTGCACGCTCCAAAAGCCAACGCCGAGTTCTGGGCAGCGAAACGGAGCCGGACCCGGGAACGCGACGCCGGCCAGCGCCGGAAGCTGGAAGACGCCGGCTGGGAAGTGCTGACGGTCTGGGAGTGCGAACTGAAGGATCGATCAGCACTCGAAGCCCAGTTGGTGCATTTCCTCGAAGCCGGCGCATGAAGGCTTGTAAACAGCCAATCTTGAGGAAATCTTTCGCTGCTCCGGCCACTGTCCTTGATCCTGGCGCGGCAGGATAAACGGGTTGCCGGCGATCAGGCAGCCGCCACTGACAGTTTCGGAGCAGCTATCCCCTATCCCCTAGCTTCTTCGAGCCAACAGGGCGGACTTGAACGCCGACGCCGACGAGTCACTGCTGTTGATGCGCCAGTCTGTTTCCTTTTGCATATGGAACCAGACAAAGCCCATCACGTCCGGCTGGGCGGCAAGGTAGGACACCAGGTCCGTATTCCAGGTCGCTTTGGAACCGCCCAGTTCGCTGGACGCCGTTTCCGCGATCAGCACGGGTTTCCCGGGGGCCAGGCTGCGGAGCTGGGAGATGCCGGGGCCGAGGAGGTCCACGGGGGAAACCCAGCTGCTCCAGGTTTGCGAGGTGCCCCAGTTGTAGCCGTCCAGGGCCACGATGTCCGCGTAGCCCGGGCCCGGGTACAGGCCTGCCAGGTCAGTGGAGCCCCAGTAAGGCACGTTCGGCGACCAGACCCACTGGACGTTCGCGGCGCCCGTGCCGGCAACGACGTCGTGCACGTGCCGCCAGGCGGCTATGTAATCTCCTGGCTGGTTGCCGTTGACGCCTTCGGCCCAGGGATACCAGTTGCCGTTCATCTCGTGGGCAAAGCGCAGCATGACCGGTTTGCCCCAGGCCGCGAGGGACTGGCCCCACTGGCTGATGTACCCGTCGAAGTCCCCGGCAGTAATCCGGGCAAGCGAATACGCCGGCTGGTTGACGCCGCCTCCCCATGCCCACGGCTCCCAGGTCACCAGGGGCGTGGCTCCGCGGGAGCGGACAGCGTCCAGCTCAGTGATGGGCGGGGACTGTAGGAAATCCTTGTAACTCATCACGATGGAAGGGATTTCCCCGGACACGGTGGCAACCTCGTCCAGTTCCGAACTGGCCAGGGGTCCCCCCGGCGTTGCCGCTCCAAAGCGCAAGGCGGCGGAACTGATGGCCGGCGCCGGTGCGGGCGCCGGAGCCGGCGCCGCCTGGACCACGAATGTGGCGGATGCCTTGATGGACGACGTCTTGGCGGTGATGGTGAGGTTCCCGGTAGCCGCCGCCGGAATGGTGATGCCTGTGCTGAACGCACCCGTCGAGGTTGTTTGGAACGCGAACGTGGTGGACCCGACGATCACGGTGCCTGTGGTGGAGGCCCTGAACCCGGTTCCGGCGACCGTCACGGCGGAACCGGCCGGTCCGGAGGTGGGATTGAGCGAAACTTGCGGTGACGTGGCTGCTGCGCTGGCCGGCTGGATGACGGAAACCGCCAATCCAACCCCGATTATGAGCGCGACAAATAAGGACCTAAGCATTCGGAACACGGCAATCTATCCCCAGATTGAGAGGCGGCCGCGGCCGCCGGTGGCGTCAATGCAGAAAGCACTGGCCTTGATTTTATGGGCAAAAATCCGCACTCCCATCAAGAAAACCACAATTCTTGCCGAGTCTTCTGCGAGGTCCTGGGAACAGTCCTAACCTGAAAAAGAGCAAGCGTTCCGGGCTCAGCGCCCAGATTCCCGAGTCTACAAAACCAGCAGAAAGGAGTGTCATGAGCACATCAGATGATGCCCCCAGGCCGCTGGTAGACCAGTCCGTCCTGGACCGGCTGCGGGATGAACTCGAGGAGGAGGAAGGCTACAGCCGCGTCTTCGTGGGGAACTTCATCGAGTACCTGCCCCAGCGGCTGGGCCGGTTGCGGCTGGCCCTGACCACGGGGGACCTGGAGGGCTCCATGGACGCGGTCCTGAGCCTGAAGACGTCAAGCCAGATGGTGGGAGCAGAGCGCCTGGCCGGACTGGCTTTGGAGCTGGAGAACGAGATCCGGGCCGAGGCTCGCCACGCTGACATGGCGGTGGCGCTGCCCAGGCTGGCCGCCACCTACCTGCGGCCCATCACCCAGTGCAGCAGGCAGACCATGCACCGGCTGCAGGCTCAGTGCTGCCCCGGGGCCAAACGGTAACCCACCCCGCGAACGGTTTGCAGCCACCGTGGCTGCTGCGGTGAGTCGCCCAGCTTTTTGCGCAGGTTCCCCATGTGGACCTCCACGGAACGTTCGTCTGCTTCGCTGATGTAGCTGCCGACGTCGTAATCCTCGTCGCGGAGCCGCCGCACCAGGTCGGACTTGGTCCTGACCGTCCTTCCTGCTTCCAGGAGCGCGTAAAGGAGTTCGAACTCCGTACGGGTCAGGTTCATCTCTATGCCGTCAACGGTGACGGTGCGGGAGGCGTAGCTGAGCTCCAGGCCGTTGTGGGTGAAGTTTCCGCGCTCCGGATGGGCCGCGCTGTCCGCGGAGGCATCCACCGAAACTTCGTGCGGGTCAGGAACGGACCGCGGCCGGCGCATCATGGCCGCAACCCGGGCGCGGAGCTCCCGCGGGCGGAACGGCTTGGTGAGGTAGTCATCGGCCCCCGATTCGAGCCCGATCAGGGTGTCCAGTTCCTCGGTGCGCGCCGTCAGCATCACGATGTACGCATCCGAGAACTCGCGGATCTGCCGGGAGACTTCAAAGCCGTCGATGTCCGGCAACCCCAGGTCCAGGGTAATGACATCGGGATTAAGGCTCTTGGCCATCAGGACGCCCTCGGCGCCGCCGCTGGCGACGGTTACCTCAAATCCAGCCTGGGTCAGCACAGTGCGAACCAGTTCCCGAATGTCGTGGTCATCTTCGATGACCAGACCCACACGTGCCTCACTCATAGAGCCCCCTCAATGCCAACGTCTGAAGTATAGCTGGCTGCGGATATCCTGCTGGTATGGTCCCGCACACCCCCACATCCGCGTCCCCCGCGCCATGAGCGACCCCACTGCCTGGTCCTCGGGCCGGCTGCGGTTTTTCAAGCGGCCCTTCCATGAGTACCGGCTGACGGACCGGGTGGCCCTGAGCCAGATGCCGTTGTTCGTGACCACGCTCCTCACGGCTTTCCTGGTGTGGGCGTTCTTCCCGGACACCATGGGCAATCCCCTCTTTGTTACGTTCCTTGTTTCGCAGCTGGCCATCATGGCGCTCTGCTATGTGATCCCCTGGGACCGGCTGCCCTACACCAGCTTCCTCGCCATCCCGCTGCTGGACTTCATCTCCATCGGCGCAGGCCGCGAAGGTGGCCAGGAAAGCCTGACGGGAATCAGCCTGCTGGCCGTGTTTCCCGTCATTTGGCTTTGCGCGTCCGGCTACTATCCGAGGGCCGCGTTGTGGTTCTCCTTCCTTGGACCGCTGGCCATCATCTGGGTGCCGCTGCTCCTGAAGGGCAACTTCACGCCGCAGGACTTCGCGCGCTCACTGCTGCTGCCCGTCATGATGCTGGGCATCGGCGTGTCCGTGAGCGTCCTGACCTTGAGCATGATGCGCCAGCAGAAGCAGCTGGAAGAAAAGGACGAGCAGCTGCGGGCCAACCTGCGGACCAGCAAGCGCCAGGAATCGCTGCTGAACACTGTGCTGGATACCGTGCATCTGGGCGTGCTGGCTATTGATGCCGACGGCCATGACATCCTGATGAACCGGAAGCAGCGGGCCAACCATGAACTGGCCCGGCCAAAGAACATTGCGGACCCCAACGAATCGCAGCTGCTGGTCTACGGCCCGGACCGGAAAACCCTGATCCCCGTCCAGGAGCGTCCCGTGCGCCGCGCCGTCCTGGGCGAAACCTTCACCGATTACCTGGTCTGGCTGGGTGACGGGAAGGACCAGCGGGCACTCGTGACCACGGCCCGGGCCATGAAGGACTCCGACGGCAACTTCACCGGCTCGGTGATTGTCTTCAGCGACGTCACGGACCTGGTGAACGCGCTCACCGCCAAGGACGACTTCGTCTCCAGCGTCTCGCACGAATTCCGGACCCCGCTGACGTCCATCCTGGGCTACGTTGAGATCCTGCTGGCCGATGATCCGGACGAGCCTGAGCGGGAGATGCTGGAGATCATCCGCCGCAATTCCGAGCGCCTCCTGACCCTGGTGTCGGACCTGCTGGCCAGCCGGAACGGCCAGCTGATCGTCTCGCCCGACGCCGTGGATGTTGCCGAACTGGTTCGCAGCAGCGTGTCCTCGGCGTTGCCCCGCGCAGCCGCAGCCGGCGTGGAACTGCGGGCTGAAACCCCGGAACGACTGGAGGCCCGCGTGGACAGCGCCAGGATCTCCCAGGTCCTGGACAACCTGGTGTCCAACGCCATCAAATACTCCCCTGACGGCGGCGAGGTGGTGGTGTCGCTGGCGCGGGAAAACGGCCATTTGGCCTGCCGGGTCAAGGACACGGGGATGGGCATGAGCCCGGAGGACACCTCCGAGGTGTTCGCCAAGTTCTTCCGAACCAGCAACGTCCGGCGCACCGCCATCCCGGGCGTCGGCCTGGGCCTGCCCATCAGCAAGGCGATCGTGGAAGCCCACGGCGGGACCATCGACGTCGAGAGCATGCTGGGCGAGGGAACGACGTTTACGTTCCGGGTTCCGGTGCAGCGGTCCTGAGCACCTCGCCCCAGGATTGGGAGGCAAGGTCCCGTATGGATTCCAGGATGGCCGACGGCGGCTGGCTGAGATCCAGCGGGAACTCCACGATGTCGATGTCGGTGTTCAGGATGCGGCGGAGCTTCATCTCGCCTTTGCCCGCGTAGACCAGCCAGGCGGTGGGCACGGCGAGCGCGGTGCAGTGGGCCAGCATTTGGTAGTGGTCGGCAGTCAGCGACGCGCCGGCATCCGAGGCCGCCCGGTACTTGGCGTTGTAGGCAACCACCGGGCGTCCGCCGAGCATGTGGACGGCATCAGGGCGCACGGACAGCCGGTCGGAATCGCGCACCGCCTCGCTGAGGAGGGCGTTGTAACGCAGCCGCAGCTCCCCCGGATATGACGCCATCGCACTGCGCAGTGCCGTTCCCACGAAGTCTTCGAAAACCTGGGCCATGTCCACCACGAACGACGCTGTCTGTTGCCTGCCCTCCCCCGCCTCGGCGGACGCGTTGCGCAGGACCAGCTCCGCGAGGCGCAGCACTGCGTGGTAGCGCAGGTTCATCCTGGTGGGCGTCCACGGCGGCACCGGGGCGCCTGCTGGAAGGCGGGTAACGGCGTCGAGCTTTCCCTTCAGCTGGCGCAGCCGCCCCAGCACCTCGGGCCGGACGCCGGGCACCTGCCCCATCCGTTCCAGGGCGGCGCGCAGGATCCGGTTCTCGGCGATGTCCTCGGTGAACTCGTCGTAGGAGACCTCCAGCGGGACCAGCATGCCGGGGCGGCGGGATATCTGGTCCGAGATCCGGATCCGGCCCTTGACCGTGCGCAGGGATTCATCCACGGTGAGGTAGCCCTGCAGGACCCCGCGGCCCAGGGCACGCTCGGCCAGCTGCGCCAGGGACTCCGCCAGCGCACTCCACAGCTCCCGGTCCTCGTCCGCCGCCACCAGCTCCGGGCGGAACCCCTGCTCCCCCGCGTAGCTGAGCAAAAACAGGAGCCGGCTGAGCCCCAGCCGGTCCTTGGGCCGGACGTCCAGCTGGAGCGTGGGGGTGCGCACCGAGCCCACCTTGCCTACCGGCTCGATCCGGTACAGCCCCATGCCCATGGGCGAGGCCTTGGCCAGGCCACTGGAATTCAGGAAGGAAGCGCTTGGCGCATCCAGCCGCTCAACCAGCCCGGTGGACAGCTCGTCCAGGACCAGGTGCCGCACGGACGCCCTGGGGTCAGCGCGCTGCAACGCGTCCCAGCAGCTGGTCCAGCCCGAACCGCTCCTCCAGCTGCGCCCGCGTCAGCTGGCCGTGGTAATGCTCCTCCAGCAGCGGCATGAGCTCGTACTTCCAGATCCGGCGCAGACCTGCAGGGGTTTGGGCTGCCGGCTTCATGAAGTAGGACGGGCCGATCATCAGGTCCCGGTCCCACTCGTCAATCGCCCCGTTGAGCGCGTCCAGCAGCAGTGCCGGGGTGGTATCCAGTTGGCGGGCCTCCAGGAACCGGAGCAGGGAGCCCTTGACCGGCTCCGTCTGCGGGTGCAGCTCGATGAAGGAGAAGCGCCGGCGGATAGCCGCGTCCATCATCGCGATCGACCGGTCAGCGGTGTTCATGGTGCCGATGATGTAGAGGTTGTCCGGCAGCGTGAACGGCTCGTTGGGGCTGTACTGCAGGTAGATCCGGTCATCGCGGTACTCCAGCAGGAAGTACAGCTCGCCGAACACCTTGGCCAGGTTGGCGCGGTTCATCTCATCGATGATCAGGAAGTACGGCTTTTTCTCGTTGCCGGGCTTGGCGGCTTCCTCGGCGAGGCGGCGCAGCGGACCGGCCACCAGCTTGAAGGACACCTGGCCTTCATCCGTCTTGTCCGGCCGGTAGCCCTCGAAGAAGTCCTCGTAGGCGTAGGACGGGTGGAACTGGACCAGCTTGACGCGTTCGTCCGTGGTGTCGTCCGCCAGTTCCGCGGCGAGGTGCTTGGCCAGGTAGGTCTTGCCCGTGCCGGGAGGGCCGTAGAGGACCAGCTGGCGGTTTTCCTCCAGCAGGTCGGCGATCTCCTGGAGGGGCTCCAGTTCCATGTGCAGCGAGGCTGCGAATTCCTGCGTCAGAGGGCGGAAGCCCTCCTGGACAGGGGGGACGACGGCGGCGCCGTCAGTATCGCCGTCGGGCTCGGTTTCCGCCTCCGCCGGAAGCAGCGCCTGCAGCGCCTGGACCACGCGGGTCACGTCCACCACGATGCCGGGGGTGGCGAGCTGTCGCTGGACGTGCCGGGGAAGGCTGGTGGCGGTATGGCCGTCGTCGAACCAGCGCACCTTGCGGCGCAGGCGCCGGTTGTCGTCGTTGTACTGGGGCTCCCCCAGCACGCCGCCCAGCCGTACGGTTCCGGCGTGCTGGTACAGCACCAGGTCCCCGGGCTTCATGACGGTCAGGAAGGCAAAGACCGCGGTTTTGGTGTCTTCGCGTTCCACGTAGCCGAGGTGCTTGTAGTCCTCGTCCACGGCGTGCTGCACCAGGCCGGCGGTGACGCCGGGGTCCAGCGTGCGGAGATGCTCGACGTCGAGGGTCACCTTCTCCTCGCCGTGCCAGGCGGTGAGCAGCTCGGCATGGTCGCTGTGGGTCCGGAGCAGCCAGGCGCGCCGGCCGGGGTCACCCACCTTGCGCCACTGGCTGACCAGCTGGCGGGAGTACCAGTCGATCCGCTGGCCGGCCTGCTCGTCCAGGTACAGCCGGATGCGGTGGATGTCCGCGGTGATGTCCTCTTCCCCGTCGCCCTTCGCGCCGCCCACCAGGGAGGCGAAGGCGTCGCGGATCTCCTGCCGCTCCACGTCCGCCACGACTGGCTCGAAGTAGCTGGGCCACGCCAGGAATTCGATGCTCCGGCGGATGGCGGGCTGGTCGTCGGGGGTGGATGCGGCGAGGCGGTGGAACTGGAGGGGGTCCTTGATGGCCGCCTGCACCACGGCAGCCGGCCGCTGGGCAACGTTCCGCACGAACCGGCACAGCCACTTCAGGTGGTCCCAGATGGTCCAGTTGAATTCGGCGGTCCGGTCCCGGATTACGCCGTGGTCGGTCATCCCGGCGTACAGCTCCTCTGGCAGTTCCAGCGGCGGTTCCAGCCAGCCGGCGGCTTCGGCCACGCGGGCGCGCTTGACCTTGAGGGACTTCACTTCGTGGGCCAGCGGAAGGGACTGGAGGAAGAGCAGCTCCACGGCCAGCTGTTTTGCTCCGCGGGTGGCACCCTCCAGGTTTTCGCGGAGGTTCGTCATCATCGGGGCTTTGGGGTCAGCGATGCCGCGGTCCAGCCGGTCGAGCAGCTCCGCGGCCGCCGGAACGGACCATGTCCTGGTGCGGCCGTCCAGGGGCGAGGCCTTGCCTTGGAGGCCGGGACCCAACACGAACCATGCCGCGTCCTCGATCTCCCTGGAGATGCCGAGGGCGCGGGTCATGGCAACAGTGGCAGTGGGGGTCATGCCCTCAAATTTACAGGGTCAAGCTGGGCGGCCGCTCCACGGGTGCCGGCCGCCCTCCTGCCAGCGGGGACTACTTGCCCGTGGCGGAGTGCTTCCGGCCGAAGATGAAGTAACCCATGGGGCCGATGAAATTGACGAAGGACGCCGCCCGCCACGCGGCCTTGGGCCCGTTGATGAGTTCTGCCGGCCGCCGGGAGATGTCGCGCTGGGCGGCAACCAGCAGGGACACCTGAACCAGGCCCGTCACAATGGTGCCCATCTTGGCACCCGGTGACATTTCCTTCCAGGTCTTCTTTTTCCGGGCGGTGCGGTTCTTGTTGCCGGCCATGAGCGCTTCCTTTCGGTGTACAACGTGGTTCCAGTCCAGTAGGTCCGGTGCCGGCTGTCCAGAGTCTTAGTGCCTGTAGGGGGCCATCCGGTCTTTCTGTTCCTGGCTGAGCCTTTGTACCCGGCCCGTGGCTTCATCCACGAACGCCAGATGGCTGCTCGCCTTCACGCAGTCCTCCCGGGTAACGGGGTCCTGGAGCAGGTAGTGGATGTCGAAGCTGGCGCCCTTGACGGCACCGATCCATACCTGGACCACCGCAGGAACGTTGCGGTACTCCAGTGTCCGGACGTAACGGATCTTGTGGTCCACCACCAGGGCAAGAGTCCCGGCCGGGACGTCGTTGAACAGCGACACCGGGGGCTCAATGCCCGGAAGGCCCGCGCCCCGGGGCGGTCCGAAGGCTGCGATGCGGGCTTCCTCCAGCATCCGCACGATCTGGACGTTGTTGATGTGGCCATAGGCGTCCATGTCGCCCCAGCGCATCGGCACCAGCACCTCGATCCGCTGGCCGCCGTGCGCGCTCAGCTGCGCACCGCCGTCGAATCGTCAACCGGGAAGTCCCCGGCGTCCGCCCCGGCAAACTGCGACATGTAGAGGCGGTGGTAGGCCCCGCCGGCAGCGAGCAGCACCTGATGGTTGCCCTGTTCCACGATTCGTCCGTTCTCCATAACCAGGATCGTATCCGCATCACGGATGGTGGAGAGACGGTGCGCGATGACGAAGCTGGTCCGGTCTGAGCGCAGCGCCGCCATGGCCTTCTGCACCAGGAGCTCGGTGCGGGTGTCCACGGAACTGGTGGCTTCGTCCAGGATCAGCAGCGACGGGTTGGCCACAAATGCGCGGGCAATGGTGATCAGCTGTTTCTCGCCGGCACTGACGTTGTTGCCCTCTTCGTCGATCACGGTGTTGTAGCCCTCGGGGAGCGCCCGGACGAACCGGTCCACAAAGGTGGCCTTGGCGGCCGCCATGACCTGTTCCTCTGTGGCGTCGAGGTTGCCGTAGCGGATGTTGTCGTAGATGGATCCGCCGAACAGCCAGGCGTCCTGCAGCACCATGCCCACCTTGGAGCGCAGTTCGGAGCGGCTGAGGTGGGTGACGTCCACACCATCCAGCATGATGGAGCCCGAGTTGAGCTCGTAAAAGCGCATCACCAGGTTCACCAGGGTGGTCTTGCCGGCTCCCGTGGGCCCGACGATGGCCACGGTGTTGCCAGGCTCCGCCGTGAAGGACAGGTTCTCGATGAGCGGCTTGTCCGGGGTGTAGCTGAAGGTGACGCCCCTGAAGTCCACGTGCCCGTCGGTTTTGGCCGGCAGGTGTTCGGTGGCGGTTTCGGCATCCTGTTCGTCGGCGTCCAGGAATTCGAAAACGCGTTCCGAGGACGCTACGCCGGTCTGGAGCATGTTGGCCATTCCGGCCATCTGGCCCAACGGCTGGGTGAACTCGCGGGAGTACTGGATAAACGCGGTGGCATCGCCCAGGGACATGGCGCCGGAGGCCACCCGGAGTCCGCCCACCACGGCGATGCCCACGTAGCTGAGGTAGGACACGAACTGCATGACGGGGAAGATGATCCCGGAGACGAACTGCGCCCCGAAGCTTGCCTTGTACAGGGCCTCGTTGCGTTCCTCGAACCGGGCCAGCATGTCAGCGTCCCGGCCGAAGACGCGGACCAGGTCGTGGCCGGAAAAGGATTCCTCGATCTGGCCATTCAGCGACCCGGTGTTTTTCCACTGGGCTGCGAACAGCTTCTGGCTCCGGGCCCCGATCACCCCGGCCGCCACCCCGGACAGCGGGAGCGCCACCAGGGCGATCAGCGCCAGTTGCCAGGAGACGATGAACATCATGATCACAATGCCCACCACGGTCAGCACGGAGTTCACCAGCTGCGCGAACGCCTGCTGGAGCGCCTGTTGGATGTTGTCGACGTCGTTGGTCACGCGGGACAGCACGTCGCCGCGCTGCCGGGTGTCGAAGTAGTTCAGCGGCAGGCGGTTCAGCTTGCTTTCGGTATCGTCGCGGAGCCGCCGGATCACTTTCATGACGATGCGGTTCAGCACGTACCCCTGCAGCCACATGAAGATGTTGGCCACGAAGTACATGAGCAGGACGATGGCGATGAGCATGCTGAGCCTGCTGAAGTTGATGCCGGTGCCCGGTACCAGTTCCATCCTGGAAACCATGTCCGCGAAGTTGTCCTGGCCCTGCTGGCGCAGGCCTGCCACGAACTGCTCCTTGCTGGCGCCGGCCGGCAGCTGCCTGCCGACTACCCCGGCGAAGATGACGTCCATGGCCTGGCCCAGGATCTTGGGAGCTATGACGTTCAGGACCACGGAGATGACCACCAGGCCCACCACCGCGTAGATGCCCATGGCCTCGGGCTTCAGGAGGCCCATGAGGCGTTTCGCGGAAGGCCAGAAGTGCTGGGCCTTCTTGGCGGGCATGCCACCGAACATGTCCCCGTCCGCCTCGGAGGGCGTGAATTCCTCTTCGAAGTAGTCGTCGTCCTGCGGCGGGGCGGGCTGTGTGGCCTGTTCCACGGAATCGGCATCCTTCCTGCGGGGACTCATGCCACTTCCTCCACGCTCAGCTGGGATTCAACAATTTCCTGGTAGGTGGGCGAGGTTTCCAGGAGTTCCTCGTGCGTGCCGCGGTCCACGATCCGCCCGTTGTCCAGCACCAGGATCTGGTCGGCCTCGGTGATGGTGGAGATCCGTTGGGCCACGATGATCACGGTGGCGTCCGACGTGGTGCGCTTGAGGGCTGCGCGGAGCCGGGCGTCAGTGGCGACGTCAAGGGCGGAGAAGGAGTCGTCGAACAGGTAGACCCGCGGCTTGGTCACCAGGGCGCGTGCGATGCAGAGGCGCTGGCGCTGTCCGCCGGAGACGTTGGTGCCGCCCTGGGAGATCCGGGAGTCCAGGCCGTGCTTCTTCTCGCGGACGAACGACTCGCCCTGTGCGACCAGGAGGGCGTCCCACAGTTCCTGGTCTGTGGCCTCGGTCTTGCCGAACCGGAGATTGTGCCCGATGGTGCCGGAGAACAGGTAGGGGCGCTGCGGTACCAGGGCCACGCGCCGAGTGATCTCTGCACGGTCCAGCCTGTCCACGGGGACCCCGTCCAGCAGCACCTGGCCTTCCGCGGGGTCATACAGCCGCGGCAGGAGGGACAGGAGGGAGGTCTTGCCGGCGCCTGTGGAGCCGATGATGGCGATGGTCTGGCCGGGCCGGGCGGTGAAGCTGATGTTGCTCAGTACGGGCGACTCGGCTCCGGGGTAGGCGAAGGTCACGTTGCGGTACTCCACCACCCCGGCAAGGGCGGCCGGGGCCTCGGGGTTTAGGGGGTCGTGGATGGAGGGCTCGACGTCGAGCACCTCGCCGATGCGGTCGGCGCAGACGGAGGCGCGCGGGATCATCATGGCCATGAAGGTTCCCATCATGACGGCCATCAGGATCTGCAGCAGGTACTGCAGGAACGCGGTCAAAGACCCCACTTGCATGGCACCGGCGTCCACGCGCTGGCCGCCAAACCAGAGCACGGCGGCGGTGGACAGGTGCAGGATCATGCTGATGGCCGGGAACATGAGGACGAACAGGGCACCGATGCGGAGCGAGACGTCCGTGAGTTCCTTGTTGGCGCCGCCAAAGCGGTCCGTCTCATAAGGTTCCCGCACGAAGGCCCGGACCACCCGGATGCCGATGATCTGTTCGCGCAGCACGGCGTTGATCCGGTCGATTTTCCGTTGCATGGAGCGGAACAGCGGCATGAGCCGGACCACCAGGTATCCCACCACCACGGCCAGCAGCGGGACGGACACCCAGACCAGCCAGGACAGGTTCAGGTCCTCGCGCAGCGCCATGATGATGCCGCCAATGCACATGATGGGCGTGGCCACCATGAAGTTCAGTCCCATCAGGAGGAGCATCTGCACCTGCTGGACATCATTGGTGCCCCGGGTGATCAGCGTGGGCGCGCCGAACGCATTGACGTCCTTGGCGGAGAAGCTGGTGACCTTGCCGAACACGGCGCGGCGCAGGTCCCGGCCAACGGCCATGGCTGTCCTGGAGCCGAAATAGACGCCGGCGATGGCCGCAGCCACCTGGGCGAAAGCCACAAGGAGCATCAGCGCACCGGTTCGCCAGATGAAATCGGTGTCTCCGCGCGCCACGCCCTGGTCGATGATCTGGGCGTTCAGGCTGGGCAGGTAGAGCGCGGCGATGGTGGCGGCAAGCTGGAAAATGACCACGGCGGCGATATACGGCAAATACGGTTTGGAGTAGCGCCGTATGAGGGTGAGGAGCATGGACTCAACTCTAATAACGCCCACCGACATTTGGGCTCCGGCGGAGCATCTTTTCCCGCGCCCACCCGCTGGTGACGGCGGGGGCCCGGCACACCGCCCCGGGCCGGCATGATGCAGGAAAGCCGCAGCCCCCACCCGGAGGGTTTTCCGGGTGCGGGCTGCGGCTTTGTTGCTATCCGTCGGGGGCTTGGCCGGCCCCGGCAGGGACGGCTTACTGCTGGCTTGCAGGCCGGCTACAGTCCCTGGTTCGGCTCCGAAGAATCATCGGCGGACGGAGTGGCAGTCGGGGCTGCGGCACTGTGCCGGCCGTGACCGGCCAGGTACAGCGCGGCTGCTGCCTGGATCTTGCGTTCCTTCAGCAGCTTGCGCTGCAGCCGGCTGAGCTCTGCCGCCGTGGCGGCCTGCCTGGCAGCCACCTCCTGCTGGGAGCGCAGCTGTTCCTGGATGTCCAGCACCATGGTTCCCAGTTCGGCCTGCTGGCGGGCCAGAAGATGCTGGGTGTCCTGCAGCTTCTGCAGGGTGTCAGCGGCGCTGGCAATCGCGTTGGCGGCTTTGTCCACGTTGTCCGCGGACCGCAGGTCCAGCTCTTCCGAGCGGAAGCTGCGTGCAAAGACTTCCTCGAAGTCTTCCGTGGCAACCCTGCCGGACGCTGCTGCCGCCGCGGCAGCACCGGCGTCGTACATTTTTGCGGGAGCCGCGGCAGTCCGCACGGCGCTCCGGGGGGTGATCTCCCCGGCGGGGGCGCCTCTGTCCGGCGCGGCAGCGGAGACCATGGGCAGCTGGCCGGTCATGGCCGTCATGCCCGCTTCACCGGCCGCGTTGGCCTGCAGCGTGGCCTCGGGGGTGATGTCCACCGTCTTGCGCAGCGGCACTTCGTTGATGAAAATCACGGCGATGAGGGCAACGGCGCTCACCACGGCGGAAATCATGAAGATGCCGGCCGTGGCATCACCGTAGGCGGCGCGCATGACCTCCGCGATCGGTGCAGGCAGGTCCTTGAGGTCCAGGGTGGCACCGCTGTTGCCGCCGGGCTGGATGCCCAGCTTGGCGAGCCCGTCGGTGGCCAGGTCCTTGACGTGGTTGGCCATGACGGCGCCCAGGACGGACACGCCGATGGCACCGCCCACGGAACGGAAGAAGGCCACGGAGGCGCTGGCGGAGCCGATGTCCTTGGCCTGGACGGTGTTCTGGACCGCGAGGACCAGGTTCTGCATGAGCATGCCCAGGCCGATGCCGAAGATGCCGGTGTAAAGGCCGGTCAGCCAGAGTTCGGTGGTGTGGTCCATGGTGCCGGCGAGGGCCAGGCCGCCGATCAGCAGGATGGTGCCGCCGATCAGGAAGCGCTTCCACTTGCCGTAGCGGCTGATGAGCTGGCCGGAGACCACCGAGCCGACGAGGTTGCCGGCGATCATGGGCAGGGTGAGCAGGCCGGCCTCGGTGGGCGTTGCACCGCGGGCCACCTGGTAGTACTGGCCCAGGAAGGTGGAGGAACCGAACATGGCAACGCCGACGGCCACGGAAGCCACGATGGCCAGCGCCGTGGTGCGCTCGGAGATGATCTTCAGCGGGATGATCGGTGCGGACACCTTGGACTCAACCAGGACCAGCAGTGCGAGCAGCAGGACGCCGCCGCCCACCATGACGGCCGACTGCCAGGACCACCAGTCGTAGTAGTCGGCCTTCCCGGCGAAGGAAACCCAGATCAGGAGCAGGCTGACGCCGGAGGTCAACAGGATGGCGCCGAACCAGTCGATCTTGGCAGGACGGCGGACGTGGGGGATCTTCAGCGTGACCTGGAGCAGGATCAGGGCGACGACGGCGAGCGGCACGCAGACGAAGAAGGTCCAGCGCCAGCCGAGTGAGCTGTCCACGATGAAACCGCCCAGCAGCGGGCCGCCGGCGGTGCCGACGGCCATGACGGCGCCCATGTAGCCGGAGTATTTGCCGCGTTCGCGCGGCGGGATGATGGAGCCGATGATCGCCTGGGCCAGGGCGGTGAGGCCGCCCATGGCGATGCCCTGGATCACGCGGGCGGTGAGCAGGAACGGGATGTTTTCGGAGAAGCCTGCCATGACCGAGCCGGCCACGAAGATCACGATGCTGAGCTGGACCAGGACCTTCTTGTCGAAAAGGTCTGCCAGCTTGCCCCAGATGGGGGTGGTGGCCGCGTTGGCCAGCAGTGCCGCCGTGATGACCCACGCGAAGTCCGTTTGCGTGCCCTTGAGCTCGGACATGATGGTGGGCAGCGCGTTGGCAACGATGGTGCTGCTGAGGATGGCGGTGAAGAAGGCAGCGAGGAGGCCGGTCAGGGCCTCCATGATCTGCCGGTGGTTCATGGGCGCGCCCGGTTCGTGGCGCTTGGATTGCCGCGATTCCTGTCTGGCGGTGCGTTCGCGCTGGCGCTCCTGCTCCTGGTCCGCGGCGGCGGCGGTGACGTTAGCCATTAATGGACTCCTGCGTTTTCTGTTCGGTGGTGGTTCCGGCCGCCCTTGCCCGGATGGAATTCTTCAGGGATGCAGTGAGCTTGTTCAGCATCGCGGCTGTTGCAACGGCATCGTCCTCGTTCCAGTCCGACAGGTACGCCTGGAGCGTTTCCGCCCGGTGCCGCACCAGCTCCGCCAGCTTCTCCTTGCCCCGCGGGGAAAGTGCCAGCAGCTGGGCCCGGCCATCGTCCGGATCCGGCATGCGAAGCACCAGGCCTGCGTCAGCCAGCTCGGCCACGTGCCGGCTGAGCACCGGCGCGCTGACCCCCAGGCGCTCGGCCAGGTGCGCTGCGCGGGTCTCCCCTTCGCCGATGAACCTGAGTACGCCCTGGAGGGCGATCCCGGTGTCCTGGCCTTTGACGTTGATCATGGTCACGCAGCGCAGTGCACGCTGGAGGTCATAGATGTGGCTGACGAGGTCGGCTGCGGTGGCCGGTGCGACAGACATGATGCTCCCTAAAGAATTAGTTGCTGCAAGCAACTGTATCAGGAAAAGGTTGCTTAGGGAAACGAAGTTAGTGGCGTTGCCGGCTTAAACGCCAAGCTCCCCCACTTCAGCCGGAGGTGATCCGGTAAGCGGGGGAGCTTGCAGGCGGCGTTGGAGTCAGGGCGCCAGATGGGTGGGGCCGAACATCTTCAGGAGGGTTTCGACCACGACGACGTTGGGGCCGTCCGCAGCGAATCCGGCCCTGAGCGCGTCCCCCACATCTTCCGGGGCAACCCGCGTTGCAGGCACACCAAAGGATTCGGCGAGCTTCACGAAGTCGGGCCGGGCCAGTTCGGTGGCGGTGGCCTTGCCGAACGCACCCACCATGTATTCGCGCAGGATGCCGTAGCCGCCGTCGTCCACAATCAGCCAGGTGACCGGCACGTTGTGCTGCTTCGCGGTGGCCAGTTCGGCAATGGAGTACATGGACGAGCCATCGCCGGAGACAGCGAGGACGCGGGCAGAACCAGCCGGCTTGCCCAGCGTCTCCAGCCCCACGGCAGCACCGATGGCCCCGGGAAACGCGTAGCCCAGGCCGCCGGCGCCCTGGGCGGAGTGGAACTGGCCTTCACGGGCGTCCCAGCAGGACCAGCCCCAGTACGCGGCGATGGTCATATCCCAAAAGGTCTGCATGTCCGCCGGCACGGCCTCGCGGATATCCGCCATGAACTTCAGCTCCTTGGCCAGGTCCTGCGATTCCAGCCGGGCGCGGACCTTGGCAAGTGACTCTTTGACCAGCTCTTCCGGGGTGCTGCCGTGCCAGTCCGGCGTGGTTGTCCTGCCCGGCTCGAGGGCCGCGTCAAGAGCCTCGTCCAGCGCCGCGAGCGCCTGGCCGGCGTCGGCGCGGATGCCCAAGCCTGGCCGGTTGGACTCCAGGACGCGGGGTTCGGCGTCGATCTGGATGATCCTGCCGCGCGGCTCAAAGGTGAAGTAGTTGGAGGTGACCTCGCCCAGGGATGACCCGATGACCACCAGGACGTCGGCGTCCTCGAGGAGGTCGGTCATGTACCGGTCCTCGATCCAGGACTGCAGGGACAGCTCGTGGTTCCAGGGGAATGCGCCGTTGCCGCCCGGGGTGCAGATGACTGGAGCCCGCAGCTTCTCCGCAATGGAGAGCAGCGACTTCTCGGCCCGGCCGCGGCGCGTGCCGCCGCCGGCGATGATGGCCGGGCGCTGTGCTGATTCCAGCCACTTCACGGCCTCGCGGACCAGCTCGATGCGCGGCGGGTTGTCAGCCGCCTCTGCCAGGGCATCCTCCACCGGCGGGACCATAATGGGGTCCAGCAGCACGTTCTGCGGGATCTCCAGCCATACCGGGCCCTGCGGGGAGGAGATGGCCTCGGTCCAGGCGTCCTGAATGGCCGAGGGGATGCCTGAGGCGTGCTGGATCAGCCGCTGGCTTTTGGTGACGTTGGCCGCGGAGGCCTTCTGGTCATCGAGCTGGTGCAGCATCCCTTTGCGGCGTGCACCCAGCCCCTCCAACGGGATCTGGCTGGCCACCACCACCATCGGAACGCCGGTGGCGTAGGCTTCCTGGAGTCCGGCCAGCGAGGTCAGCGCGCCGGGGCCGGTGGACAGGAACAGCACGCCCACCTCGCCTGTGGCGCGGGAGTACCCGTCCGCGGCGAAGGCGCTGTTGTTCTCCACCCGGGAGGAGACAAAGCGAAGGTTCCCGCGGCCCATGGCGTCGAAGAGTCCCAAGGCGTGCTGGCCCGGAATGCCGAACACAGTCTTGGCTCCCAGCGCTTCCAGGGTTTCGACGACGAGGTCCCCGCCGTTGCGGGCACCGCTCCCCTGCGCCGGGACAGGGGCAGCGCCGGATTCCGTCATGGCCCTACTCCTTGCCGGCGGCCGCGAAACCGGCGGGGCGCCGGGCCTCCTGGCCGAGCGCCTGGGCCTGGTACCCGGTCTCTGCCCCGAACCGGCTGCCGGGGACTGCGTTGTCCGCCATGAGGGTCACCAGTTCGTACGCGACGTGGCTCGCCGCCACACCCGTGATCTCGGCGTGGTCATAGGCGGGCGCGACTTCGACGACGTCGGCGCCCACCAGGTTCATTCCACGGAAGCCCCGGATAATTTCCAGGAGTTCACGGCTGGTAATGCCACCCGCTTCGGGGGTGCCGGTACCGGGCGCGTGGGCCGGATCCAGGACGTCGATGTCCACCGAGATGTAGAGCGGGCGGCTGCCGATGCGGTCCCGGACCTTGGCCACGGTCTCCAGGACACCCTGGTAGTAGACGTCCGCGGAGGTGACAATGCCGAAGCCGAAGCGGTGGTCGTCGTCGAGGTCCTTCTTCCCGTACAGGGGGCCGCGGGTGCCGATGTGGCTGATGGCTTCGGTGTCCAGGATGCCCTCTTCCACTGCGCGGCGGAAGGGCGTGCCGTGGGTATATTCGGCGCCAAAGTAGGTGTCCCAGGTATCCAGGTGGGCGTCGAAGTGGAGCATGGCGATGGGTCCGCCGGCACGCTCGGCGGCGGCACGCAGCAGCGGCAGGGCGATGGTGTGGTCGCCACCCAGGGTCAGCAGCTTGCTCCCGGCCGCCGTGAGGTCCAGTGCGTTCTGCTGGATGGTCTCAATGGCTTCGTTGATATTGAACGGGTTCACCGCCATGTCCCCCGCGTCAGCCACCTGGATGTTCTCGAACGGGCTGACGTCCCAGGCGGGGTTGTAGGGGCGCAGCAGGCGGCTGGCCTCGCGGACGTGGTTTGCGCCGAAGCGGGCGCCCGGACGGTAGGAAACGCCCGAGTCGAAAGGCACGCCCACCACCGTCACATCAGCCTTGGCCACCTGGTCCAGCCGCGGAAGGCGGGCATACGTGGCAGCTCCGGCATAGCGGGGGATCCGGGATGAATCGATGGGGCCAAGGTTGCCGTTGGCTTCAATGCGCAGCTCTTCCAATGGAGGCCTCTCCTTCGAGGAGTTGAGGGGACTGTGTGACTGCCATCATACACCGCGGTTTTCTAATGAGCATCAGGTGTTTACTAAGCCATCCCCGCCCTGGGATGCCCCGTCACGCAGAGCACGTTTTGGGCAGCCGAAAGCTGCGGGAAACCCGGATTCTAAAGGAAAGCCAGGCAGGCAACGGCTTAAAGAGTGTTCCACGTGACGCCGGACCAAAGCCGGCAGGAGCGTGCAATCAGCGGGTCAGCGGCTCGCGGCGGGCACCAGGACCCAGAGCACCTCGACCGGCTTGTCGCTGGGGTTGACCCAGGTGTGTGGTTCCCGTCCCGGGAAGGTCACGGTGTCGCCCGTCTCGAGGTCGTATTCCTCGTTGGTGAGGATGAGCTTGATGGAACCCTTGATGACGTGCAGGACATCCACGTCGCAGTCCACGGCGTAAAGCTCGGACTCACCGCGGCCGTGCGGCTCGATCACCGCTTGGATGATTTGGACCCGCCGCTCCGAGCGGGCCGTCAGGAGCCGCTCCACGATGCCCTGGCCGCCAAGCGAGATCCGGGGACCGTCGTTGCGTTTGGTCAGGTGGGTTTCGGGTGCCACGAAAAGGTCGCCGATGGAGATGGAGAGCACCTGGCACAGCGTCACCAGGGAGGCAACGGACGGTGATGTCAGGTCCCGCTCCACCCGACTGAGGAAGCCTTTGGTCAGGCCGGTGGCATCCGCTACCTGCTCGATGGTGAGCCGCTGGGACTGCCTGGCGGCCCGGATCCTGGAGCCGATGGCAACGGGGACATTGCTCGGCTCAACTGGCAGTGCCTTCATCTACGAACCTTTCACGGCCGGCAGTCCGGCTCCACTCTCGAGCCATACTAATCGGCACCGCTTTTGTGACGCGCGCATGCCACACCCGCGCGGCTGCAGGCGCGGCCTCCTTGACTGTCACGCACGTCACACCCTAGTCTTTGGAAACTCCTGTTGCCTATAAGGCAATTGCAGGACCCTCTCCGTATTCGTCCGCGGCGGTTCCGGGCGTTCCTGCCCAAGGTCCCACACCCGGCCCCAACAGCTCCAAGGAGCCATTTATGGATGCAAGTGCCATCAACATCGCCATTGTGGTGGTGTATCTTCTCGCGATGCTGGCCTTCGGCTGGTGGGGCAAGTCCCGCACCAGGAACAACAGCGACTTCCTGGTGGCCGGACGCCGCCTGGGCCCGTTCCTGTACACGGGAACCATGGCCGCCGTCGTCCTGGGCGGAGCGTCCACCGTGGGCGGCGTGGGGCTTGGCTACAAGTTCGGCATCTCCGGGATGTGGCTGGTGGTGGCCATCGGTGCGGGCGTCCTGCTCCTGAGCCTGCTCTTTGCCGGAACCATCCAGAAGCTGAAGATCTACACGGTGTCCCAGATGCTCACGCTCCGCTACGGAAGCAGGGCCACCGAGGCGTCCGGCATCGTCATGCTCGCCTACACGCTGATGCTCTGCGCCACCTCCACGGGCGCCTACGCCACCATCTTCGTCGTTCTTTTCGGCCTTGACCGGGCACTGGCCATCGGCATCGGCGGCGCCATCGTGCTGGTGTACTCCACCATCGGCGGCATGTGGTCCATCACGCTGGCGGACCAGGTCCAGTTCGTCATCAAGACCGTGGGCATCTTCTTCCTGATGCTGCCCTTCACGCTGAACGCCGCCGGCGGCCTGGACGGGATCCGCAGCCGGGTGGACGCCAGCTTCTTCCAGATCGACGGCATCGGCATCCAGACGATCATCACCTACTTCGTGGTCTACACCCTGGGCCTGCTGATCGGGCAGGACATCTGGCAGCGCGTGTTCACCGCCAAGACCCCCAAGGTGGCCCGCTGGGGCGGCGCCACTGCAGGCATCTACTGCATCCTCTACGGTGTTGCCGGCTCCCTGATCGGCATGGCCGCCAACGTTGCACTATCCAACGTCAAGATCGCCGCGAAGGACGACGTCTACGCCGAGGTTGCCCAGAACATCCTGCCCATCGGCATCGGCGGCCTGGTCCTGGCGGCTGCCGTGGCGGCCATGATGTCCACCGCCTCCGGCGCCCTGATCGCCGCCGCCACCGTTGCCCGCGCCGACGTCCTGCCGTTCGTGGCCGGCTGGTTCGGCAAGACGGTCAACACCGGAGACACCGAAAACCCAGAACACGACGTCAAGGCCAACCGGATCTGGGTCCTGGCGCTGGGCATCGTGGCCATTGTCATCGCCATCGTCACCAAGGACGTTGTCGCGGCCCTGACCATTGCGTACGACATCCTGGTGGGCGGCCTCCTCGTGGCCATCCTCGGCGGGCTGGTGTGGAAGCGCGGCACCGGCCCGGCGGCCGCGGCATCCATGGCGGTCGGCTCCGTGGTGACCCTGGGGACCATGATCATCCTTGAGATCAATGCCGAGGTTCCGCTGGACGGCATCTACGCCAACGAACCCATCTACTACGGCCTGCTCAGCTCAGCCGTTGTGTACGTTGCCGCCTCGCTGCTCACGCGCCCCACCGATCCCGCGGTCATGCGCGCGTGGCAGCGCCGCGTTTCCGGGCAGGAACAGGAAGGCACTCCGGAGGAAGTCCTCGCCGGCCGCTGACCTGCAGGGATTGAAGCACGACGACGGCACCTCCTTTCGCCCTGCAGCGAAAGGAGGTGCCGTCGTCGTAAGTCCTACTCCCCCGTGTCGCGCTCGTAGTCATCCAGCGGGACCTCACGGTCCTCGGCGTCGATGACTACCGGGGCCGGCTGGACCACCGGCTCTTCCTCGTCGATGAACTCGTCCTCCGCGTCCCAGTCCGCGTCGTCTACCGGTGCATCCTCGGCGTAGTCGTAGGCGGGGTCCGCTTCGACGGCGTCCAGGTGCGGCATGTCCGGGTGCTGTCCGGTGGTGCTCATGATTCAACCTCCGTATATTCGCCTGACGTGCTCTTTCAGGTAGGGCGCAGCCTGCGCCACACCTTCATCAGAGCACCGGCCGGGCGGACGGGTCAATAGCCGCAGCGGACCCGGAGAAGAGCCTGCAACCCGGGCGCGGGCACCGCCGGTTTTAAGGTAAACCGAAACTTCCCAGCGAGGTTTGCCAGCCAAAAAACCGCGGAAATCCGCAGTAGGCTGGCAGGGCAAAGGCGCGAGTTCATGCCCTTTCCAGCCCAGGAGTTACAGTGTCGCAGCACGCCCAGCCCGAATCCCATGCCACGCCCCCGGAGGCCGCCAACCCAACCCAGCCCTCGCCGTCGAACATCAAGCGGTGGCGCCAGTACCTGGCCGATGAGCGCGCCGAAGCCGCCGTCTACCGGGACCTGGCCCAGAACCGCGAGGGCGAGGAACGGTCCATCCTCCTGGCCCTGGCCGAGGCCGAAGGCCGGCACGAGGCCCACTGGCTCGCACTGCTGGGCGAGCACGCCGGCAAGCCGAAGAGTGCCTCCGCCCGCAGCCGGTTCCTCGGCTTCCTGGCCCGCCACTTCGGCTCCGTGTTTGTCCTGGCCCTGGCCCAGCGCGCCGAGGGCCGCTCCCCCTACGCCAAAGACCCCAACGCCACCGCTGCGATGGCCGCCGATGAACAGATCCATGAGGAAGTAGTGCGGGGCCTGGCCACCCGTGGCCGCAACCGCCTGGCCGGCACCTTCCGCGCCGCGGTCTTTGGCGCGAACGATGGCCTGGTCAGCAACCTCTCCCTGGTGATGGGCATGGCCGCGTCCGGCGTGGCCAGCAGCGTGGTGCTGCTCAGCGGCATCGCCGGGCTCCTGGCCGGCGCCATGTCCATGGGCGCGGGCGAATTCATTTCCGTCCGCTCCCAGCGGGAACTGCTGGCGGCCACCCGGCCCACGCAGGTGACGCTGGCGGCCGCGCCGCAGCTTGACCTCGAGCACAACGAGCTGCTCCTGGTGTACCTGGCCCGCGGCATGTCCCGGGAAGCGGCCGAACACCGGGTGGCCGAGCGCATGGGCCTGCTGCCCTGCGACTGCGATCCCAGCCTTTCCCTGCAGCCGGACCTGCCGGAGGAAGAGGACCAGCATGAAGCAGTGGGCACGGCCTGGGGTGCGGCGCTGTCCAGCTTCTGCTTCTTCGCCTCCGGCGCCATCGTTCCCATCCTGCCGTTCCTGTTCGGCCTCACCGGTGTCGCTGCCCTCGTAGTGGCGGGCGCCCTGGTGGGAATCGCGCTCCTGGCGACCGGTGCCGCCGTCGGCCTGCTGTCCGGCACGTCCCCGCTCACCCGCGGCCTGCGGCAGCTTGCCATCGGCCTGGGCGCGGCAGCCATCACGTACCTGCTGGGCCTGCTCTTCGGCACGGCCGTCGGCTAGCACCAGGCAAAGGACCCTTCGTGGAGGTCCTCCGGCAGCGTTCAGCGCTGCCGGAGGACCTCCACTGCTTCATCCACCGTGTCCACCAGGTGGATGTAGTCCGCCATGGCCCTGCCTGCAGCCAGGCTCCTGAGCATGGGCCAGGCCGGGTACTCCTGCTCCCAGTGCCGGCGGCCCACCAGCACCATGGGTGCGACCTTTTCGCGGGCACCGTAATAGTTCTCGCAGGCGTCCTGGAAGATCTCCTGGACGGTGCCGGCCGCTCCCGGCAGGAAGACGATTCCGCCATGGCACAGCTCCAGCAGGATGGCCTCGCGGATGGCATTGGCGAAGTACTTGGCGATGTGCGTGGCGAAGTAGTTGGGCGGTTCGTGTCCATAGAACCAGGTGGGGATCCCGAGGGACGGCGTCCCGTCCGGATGGCGTTCGACGACGGCTGCCGCCGCACGCGCCCACGCCGACACCGAGGGACGGAAGCCGGGAACAGCGGCGAGCGCGGCAAGTGCTGCCTGCACCTCGTCGTCCGAGGCCCGGCTGAGGTACGCCCCGAGGTTCGCCGCCTCCATGGCCCCGGGGCCGCCGCCCGTTGCCACCGAGTGGCCGTCGAGGGCAAGGAGCCTGCCCAGCCGGGCAGCGTCCGCAAATTCCCGGCTGCCGCGGGGCGCTGCGTGGCCGCCCATCACGCCGACGATTGAGCGGCGGGGCCACGCTGCAGACCGGGTCAGCTCATCCAGCGCATCACCGATGGCGTGGTCATGCAGGGCCGAGGCCAGCGTTGAGTCCACACGGTGGCGCTGGCCAGGCTGGATGCTCCAGTGATAGATGCGCGCATCCGGCAGCTCCTCATACGGCGCGGTTGCCAGTCCCGCGTACAGCTCGGCCGGCGAGTACAGGACGGCCCGGTACGGGTCGAAGGGGACGCCCTCCAGGCGCGGGAAGATCAGGGCGCCGCGGCTGCGGAGGTTGGCTTCCATGCCGTCGTCGAAGAGGCAGCCCAGGAACATCGCGCCCTCGACGCTGACGTTTTTGAGTGCCGCCGACCGGCCCCGCAGGTCCAGCGACTGCGCGTGCCAGCCGTGCAGGTTGACCGCACCGCCGGCCACCAGGCTGTCGAAGCTGGCAAGGTCCTGGACTTCGAGGTTGCGGGGGCGGGGACCAAGGCTTCCGGCGAAATTCATGGTTGCTGCCCCGCGCTCCACATCATGGAGCCAGCCTAGGCCACCCCACGCAAAAAGCGGGGCCGGACCGTGCCCGTCCGGTTGATACCGGACGGGCACGGTCCAACCCCGCCGTGAGCCGCGCGATGCCGCGGTAAGGCGTCGCTAAGCGGAGACCTTTGCCGGAACCTCACCATCGCGGAAGTGCGCTTCGAGGTCCTCAAGGGAGTGGCCCTTGGTTTCCGGCACGAACTTGATGACGAACGCGAGGGAGGCCAGGTTGACCAGGACGAAGAGTCCGAACGTACCGGTGGATCCCAGGGCATTGACCACGATCGGGAACAGGAAGGAGATGGCCGCGTTCACGGTCCACAGCGCGAAGACCGCAATGCCCATGGCGAAGCCGCGGATGGCCAGCGGGAACATTTCGGAGAGCAGGAGCCAGACGCAGGTGCCGATGAAGCACTGGACGAAGGCAACGAACAGCATCATCGCGGCCAGGATGGTGTAGCTGGCAAGGTCGGACTGCGGGAGGAGGAAGACGATGGCCAGCAGGGCCTGGGAGCCGACCACACCGGAGAATCCGATGACCAGCATCCGGCGGCGCCCGACAAAGCCGAGCAGCCAGATGCCCAGGATGGTCATGAGGACTGAGGTGACGCCGACGCCGATGGTGGCCACAAGCGAGGCACTGACGCCAAGCCCGCTCTTTTCCAGGATGGTGGGGGCGTAGTAGTTCACGGTGTTGATGCCTGTTGCCTGCTGGACGGTGGCCAGGCCAATGCCGATCCAGAGCAGCCGGCGCATCCAGGGGTTGTTGCGGAGGTCGCGGAGGGCGTGGCCGCGTTCTTCCTTGGCGGTGCGTGCTGCGAGGGCAATTTCCTCGAATTCGGCCGCTGCCTCTTCCGGGCTGCGGCTCAGGTTCAGGACGCGGCGGCTGTCTTCCAGGCGGCCGCGGATGGCGTACCAGCGCGGGGATTCTGGAAGCAACAGCATGCCGGCGAGCAGTGCGAGTGCAGGGATGGACGCGATGCCCAGCATGCTGCGCCAGACCTCATTGTCGTGGATCAGGGCGTCGAGAAGGGCGTTGATGGCAAAGGCGAGCATCTGGCCGGTGACGATCATGAGTTCGTTGATGGTGACCATCCGGCCGCGAAGATGGGCGGGAGCCATCTCGGCCAGGTACAGCGGGCATGTCACGGCGGCGGCACCAACCCCGAGGCCCAGCACGATGCGGGCGGCAATCATGAAGGTCACGGTGGGCGCAAGGGCGCAGCCCATGGCACCGAGCAGGAAGAGCAGTGCGCAGACCAGCAGCGAGCCGCGGCGGCCCAGCTTGTCGGCCATGCGGCCGCCGGTGAGGGCGCCGACGGCGGCACCCGGGAACAGCAGCGCGCTCACCACGGTTGCTTCCTCGACGGCGCTCATGTTGAGGGAGTCGTTCATGTACAGCAGGGCGCCGGAGATCACGCCGGTGTCGTACCCAAAGAGCAGGCCGCCCAGGGTGGAGATGACAGTGAGCCGGGCGAGGTACCCGCGGCGCTTGCTGCCGGTGGCGCCCATGGTGTGTTTCTGCAACAGCATTGTTGCCTCTCAAATTCTCTCGGGGACCGGAAGACCCGGTCAGGAATGTGATGCGTGCCACTAACGTTAGAGCGCTCTAATTGTTCCCGTCAAGAGAAAGTCTTAATGTCAGCACAATTTAATTTCGCCCCTCCTTCGCCCCTCCTTACTGACACCCCTCTTGACCCCCCTGACCTGCCTGCTACGATCGAGAAGGAAAGTATGTCCTATCAAGCGAACATATAGCGGCAAAGTGTCCGCTGGCGCAGCCTCCCACGAGGGGAATGCGCAGACACCGAAGACAAGGGAACGCACCGTGGCGAACAACCTGGGACTCAACATCGACCGCTCCTCCCCCGTGCCCCTGTACCACCAGGTGGTCCAGGGCATTGAGGCGGCGATTTACAGCGGGGTGCTGGAGCCAGGCAGCAGGCTGGACAACGAGATCGACCTTGCCGCCCAGCTCAACCTGTCCCGGCCCACCATGCGCAAGGCCATGGATGAACTGGTCCGGTCCGGCCTGCTGGTCCGCAAGCGGGGCGTAGGAACCCAGGTGGTGTCCAGCCAGGTCCGCCGGCCGTTGGAGCTGTCCAGCCTCTACGACGACCTGACCAACAACGGCAAGAAGCCCACCACCGAGGTGCTGAGCTTCTCGCATCTGGAGGCGGACGACGCCACGATCACCACGCTGCAGCTTCCCGCGGGCTCGAAGGTGTACCACTTCACCCGGCTGCGGAGGGTGGGCGGCAAACCCCTGGCCCTCATGGAGAACTGGGTGCGTGATGACATCGCGGAGATGGATGAGGCCATGCTCAAGGCTGAAGGCCTCTATTCGATCCTTCGCCGCGGCGGCGTGAACTTCCGGCTTGCCACCCAGCGCATCGGTGCCATGACCGCCAATGACTACCAGGCATCCATGCTGGACACCCCGGAGGGCTCGGCGCTGGTCACCATGGAACGCACCGCCGTGGACGATACCGGCCGCCGGGTTGAAACCGGCCACCACGTGTACCGCGCCGATTCCTACAGCTTTGAAATGACACTCGTACAGCGCTAACCAAGGAGCCAACTCCATGACCAATTGGGTCTATCCCCTGGGCACCGCCGCCGACGGCGCCTGGGACGTGTCCATCGGAACCTCCGATTCCTCCCTTGCCGTGGACGGCTGGGCGCACACCGGACTGAAGGTGGCCACCCTGTCGGCGGGCGCCGCCGTCGAACTTCCCGCCGCGGATGAGGAGCGGATCGTGGTGCCCCTCAACGGGTCCTTCACGGTGACCGTGGACGGCACGGACTACCCGTTGGCGGGGCGCCGCTCGGTGTTCGCCGGCCCGACGGATGTGCTGTACTGCGGCACCGGCCGCGCCGTCAGCATCAGCTCGGCCGACGGCGGCAGGGTGGCGGTTGCCACCGCGCCGGCCCAGGCGTCCCACCCCACCCGCCTGGTGTCCGCGGCGGAAACGCCGGTGGAGCTGCGCGGGGCGGGCAACTGCTCGCGCCAGGTCCACAACTTCGGCACCCCCGCCGCACTGGAAGCCGACCGTTTCATCGTGTGCGAGGTCCTCACCCCGGCCGGCAACTGGTCCTCCTACCCTCCGCACAAGCATGACGAGGAGAAGGACGGCGAGACCTCCCTTGAGGAGATCTACTATTTCGAAACCCAGGTGGGAGCTGGATCCGGCGCACCTGCCGACGCCGATGCCATCGGCTACCAGCGCGTCTACGCCTCCGATGAGCGCCCCATCGACGTTTCCGCAGAAGTACGGACCGGGGATGTTGTCCTGGTCCCCTACGGCTGGCACGGCCCGGCCATGGCCGCACCCGGCTACGACCTCTATTACCTCAACGTCATGGCCGGCCCTGGGCCGGTACGGGAGTGGCTGATTAGCGACGACCCACACCACGGCTGGGTCCGGCAGACGTGGGAGAGCCAGAACATCGACCCCCGGTTGCCGTTCGGGGCGTAGGCAGCCCGGCAGGCTGCCAGCGACTGGCATAGTGGAGTTCTGTGAAACAGATTTCCCCTTCGCCGCGGTCGGTGACCATGGAGGACGTGGCACGCGACGCCGGGGTGAGCCGCGCCTTGGTGTCCCTGGTGATGCGCGATTCCCCCAAGGTTTCGCCCGCAAAGCGGACGGCGGTGCTGGAAAGCGCCGCCGCCCTGGGCTACTCCCCCAACAGGCTGGCCAGCCGCCTGGCGAGCCACCGCACCAACACGCTGGGCGTCCTGTTCCTGGACCTGCACAACTCCGTCTTCGCCGATATTTATGACGGCATCACCGACGGGCTGGCGGGCAGCGGCAACCAGGTGATGGTCGCCGTCGGCTCCGCTGATCCCGGAACGGAACTGGAGGCCGTCCGTTCCTTCGTGGACCTTCGCGTGGACGGCGTGCTGCTGGCCGGTTACACCGGCAGCTCGGAGGAGCTGGCCGGGGCCCTGCGCGGGACGCCCGCCGTCGTCATCACCCGGGAGCTGGAGGCCGACGGCGTGGATTCCGTCCTGACCGACGACTTCCGTTCCGGGTCGCTCGCCGTGGAGCACCTGTACCACCTGGGGCACCGGCGGATTGCCCACGTGGACATCTCTGACTGGCTCCCCTACACGGCCCGGCGGGAGGGCTACCTGCACGCCATGAAGCAATTCGGACTGGAGCCGCAACTGGTCCACAGCGACATGACCGAACGCGGCGGCCGGGCCGTGATGGAGCAGTTCCTCGATTCGGGTGCCACGCCTCCCACGGCAGTCTTTGCACACAATGACCTCACCGCCATTGGCATCATGGAGGCCCTGGCGTCCCGGGGACTGTCCGTCCCGGGCGACATGGCGATCGTTGGCTGCGACAACATCGAAGTGGGCGCCTCACCGCTGATTGGCCTGACGTCCATCGACCAGCATGCCGGACAGTTGGGCCGGCTGGCGGCGCAAACCATGCTGGAGCGGATTGCCGGGACGGCCGGACCAGCCGTGACCCGGAAGCTTGAACCCGCCCTGATGGTGCGCCGCTCGTCCGACCCCTCCGCCTAGCGGCTGACCAGCTCCTCCGCGGCCTGGACCGTGCCGCGGCCACCGCGGCGCTGTTCGCTCCGCCTGGCGCCTGCCGCGGCGAACGCCATGACGGCAACGCCCGCAAGGGTGATGAGGGCGCCGGCCCAGATGGGCGACGTGTAGCCGAACCCGGCGGTGATGGTGACGCCGCCCAGCCAGGCGCCCAGGGCGTTGCCCACATTGAAGGCACCGATATTGGCGCCGGAGGCGAGTGTGGGAGCACCGGAGGCGTACTTCATGACCCGCATCTGCAGGCCCGGTACGGTGGCAAACCCGAAGCCGCCCATCAGGACCAGCGAGATGACCGTCAGGACGGGATTGGCCGCCGTCAGGGCAAAGGCCACCATGACCACGGTCAGCGCGGCGAGCACCACGAGCAGCGTCCGGTCCACGTTGCGGTCGGCGGCCTTACCGCCCAGGGTGTTGCCCGCGAAGAGGCCCACGCCGAAGACGATCAGCAGCCACGGCACCGTGGAGGCAGCGAATCCTGATACCTCCGTGAGGGTGTAGGCGATGTAGGTGAACGCTCCAAACATGCCGCCGAAGCCCAGGACGGTGACCACGATGGACAGCCATACCTGCCCGGAGCGGAAGGCGCGAAGTTCGGAGCGGAGGCTGCCTGCCTCGTCGGATGCACCAGCCGACGCGGGGACGAGTGCAAGAATGCCGGCGAGCGCGGCTACGCCAATGACGGTGATGGCCCAGAAAGTGGCACGCCACCCGGCGGCCTGGCCCAGCAGGGTTCCGAACGGTACTCCCAGGACATTGGCCGCCGTCAGCCCGGTGAACATCAGCGCTATGGCACCCGCCTTCTTGCTGGGCGGAACCATACCGGCCGCCACCACGGCCCCAATTCCAAAGAAGGCGCCATGCGAAAGGGCTGCGATGATGCGCCCCAGCATCATGGCCCAATAACCGTCCGCGGTGGCGGAGAGCAGGTTTCCGGCAATGAACAGGACCAGCAATGCAGCCAGCACGGGTTTGCGCGGGAAGCGGGTCACCGCGGCGGTTAGGCCCAGCGCTCCCACCACCACGGAGAGTGCGTAGCCGGAGATGAACCAGCCTGCGGACGCTTCACCGACTGCAAAGTCCGCGGCAACCTGCGGAAGGAGGCCGGCGATCACGAATTCCGTGAGTCCAATGCCAAACCCGCCCAGGGCGAGTGCTATCAGGCCAACAGGCATGAGAATGCTCCTTTGAGCTGTTCGTGGTTGTTCCCGAGGCGGGAAGGCGCCTAAGATAGTTGCAGACGCGGTATTTATTGTTGCACATGCAAATATGCCGCGCAAGCAACTATCTATGACCGGAGCAATGGATGGCGTCCTACGCCATCTTCGAAGGAGCAACCATGGGCATCAAGGACGACGCCGTTGAGGTCCGTGCCCAGGGCTGGCGCACCCTCGCAGCCCTGCACGGGCTGATCGAAAACGAACTGGAACGCAGCCTGCAGGCGGAGTCGAAGCTCTCCGTGGTGGAGTACACGGTGCTGGATGCCCTCAGCCGGCAGGACGGGTGGCACATGCGGATGCAGCAGCTGGCGCGCGCCACGGCGCTGAGCCCCAGCGCCACCACCCGGCTGGTCAACCGCCTGGAGGACCGTGGCCTGCTGACCAGGATTCTGTGCGACGACGACCGCCGCGGCATCTACACCGAGCTCACCGCCAGTGGAAGCAGCCTGCTCGCGGAAGCGCGGCCGGTCCACGACGCCACGCTGGAGCGTGCCCTGGACGCGGCCCTGGCCATTCCGGAACTGGCACCGCTGGTGGATGCGCTGCCGCGGCTGCACGCACGCGCCTAGGACAACAACAACGCCCCCGCGAGGATCCTCATGGGGGCGTTGCTGTGGGGAACCGGGCGTGCTGGTCCGGTCAGGAAACCTGTGCGGCGGACACCTCAGCTTTGCCGCCGGCTACGTTCTTGAAGTAGTGCTCCAGGTCCTCCAGGCTCTTGTCCTTGGTCTCGGGAACGTATTTCGCGGCGAAGGCAATGGCCCCCACGCCCAGGACTGCGAAGACGAAGAACGTGTTGGAGATGCCGATGGCGGCCAGCAGCTGCGGGAACCCGAACCCGATCAGGAAGTTCACGATCCACAGCAGGAAGGCCGAGGCTCCCATGCCCAGGCCGCGGATCTTCAGCGGGAAGATTTCCGAGAGCATCAGCCACGTCACCGGGGAAATGGCACCCTGCTGGAACGCCAGGAACGTTACGGTCAGGGCCAGGATAACGAAGCCCCGGGCGGAGCCTTCGGGCAGGATCAGCGAGAAGAAGCCGATGAGCAGCAGTGCCGTGGTGGTTCCCACCTGCCCGGTGATCAGCATCCTGCGCCGCCCCACCTTGCCCAGCAGCCAGATCCCCACGAACGTGGCCAGTACCGAGATGACCCCGTTGGCGATGTTGGCCGTCAAGGCAGCTTCCCGGCCGAAACCGGACTGCGAGAGGATCTGGGTGCCGTAGTACATGATCGAGTTCACGCCCGTGATTTGCTGGATCACCGCGAGGCCCAGGCCCACCACGAAGATCCGGCGGAGCCACGGGATGCCCAGGTCCTTCCATGAACCCATTTTGGACTTGTAGTCCTCCACGGCCATGGCTTTGACTTCCTCGAACTCCTTACGGGCCTCCTCCTGCGACCGGATCCGCTGCAGCACGCTGAGCGTCTCGCCGAAGCTGCCGATGGAAGCCAGCCAGCGGGGACTCTCGGGCATGAAGTTCATCCCGATCCACAGCGCGATGGCCGGCAGGGTGGCAATGACCAGCATCCAGCGCCAAATGCCGTGCGATTCACCGAACGAGTTGCCCAGGTAGGCGTTGAAGATGAACGCGAGCAGCTGTCCGGTGACGATCATGAGTTCGTTTTGGGTGACGATCCGGCCGCGCCGGTTGCTCGGCGATACCTCCGCCAGGTACACGGGCACGGTCACCGATGCCCCGCCCACGGCGAGTCCCAGGATGAAGCGGGCGGCGATCATTACCTCGGTATTGGGCGAGAACGTGCAGCCGATGGTGCCCGCGAGGAAGATGACCGCCAGCACCATGATCATTTTGCGCCGGCCGTTGCGGTCTGCCAGGCGTCCGCCGAACAGGGCGCCGAAGGCGGCGCCGAACAGCAGGGATGAGGTGACCAGGCCTTCGGTCAGCGGAGTGAGGCCCAGGTCCTCCTGCATGTACGGCAGGGCGCCGTTGATCACCCCGGTGTCGTAGCCGAACAGCAGGCCGCCGAAGGTGGAGATGATGGTGACGGTCCGCAGGGCCCGCTGATGGTTGCCTGGCTGCTTGACAGCTGCCTTCCCGGAAACAGGCGAACTCATAGGCTTACCTTTTGGACGTACTGCTTCATGGTCTCCAGCTGGTAGCGGGACACTTCTTCGGCGTTCTCGTCCTCAGCGAAGACGCTGGACACCATCACCGTGTCCTCCCGGTCGAGGAAGCCGATTTCCTTCAGGCCGCCGAAGAATTCGTCCCAATTGACGTCGCCGTCGCCGATCTTCAGGTGCTGGTGGACGCGGACCGGGTTGCCCGGCGGGTTGGTGATGTACCGCAGTCCGTGCGAGGCGTGGTGGTCCATGGTGTCGGACACGTGGACCAGGCGCAGCTTGTCCCCCGCGGCCCGCATGATGTCCAGCGGAGAGTTCTTCATGTGGAAGCTGTGCGAGGCCACGTAGACCATGCCCACGTTCTTCGAGTTCACGCCCCGGATCACGCGGATGGCGGCCAGGCCTTCCTCCACGAAGTCGTCCGGGTGCGGGTCAATGAGCAGGTCGATGCCTTCACGCTCGATGATCGGCAGCAGTTCCTCCATGGACCGGTAGAACGCCCGCTCGGACTCCTCCGCCTTCTCGGGCCGGCCGCTGAACTCGGTGTTCATGGTGCTGACCCCCAGGTCCACGGCGATCTGGATGGCGCGCTTCCAGTAGCGGACGGCGGCTTCGCGGGCGTCCTCGTCGGGCCCGGACCAGCGGAGCACGGGGAGGATGGAGGCGATTTCAATCCCGGCGTCCTTGCAGGCCTTGCCCAGCTGGCCCACCAGTTCGTCGTCCGCTTTGGGATGGTTGTAGAACGGGATGAAGTCCGCGTGCGGGGTCATCTGCATGTACTTGTAGCCGAGGTCGGCCACCACCTTGGGGAACTCCAGCAGGCTGTGCGAGTGATGGAACGGGGTGGGGTCAAGTGCGATTTTCACGTAAACACTCCATTGTGGATCAGGAAGGGTGGAGACACGAAAGGGGACGGATGGCTCCGCCCCCTTTCCGGTCCTGGTTACTTGTAGAGGTCGGGTTTCGGAGCCAGCTTCACGGCGACCTTTTCGCCGTTCTTCTGCGCTTCGACGCCTGCCTCGCAGCAGGCGGCGGTGGCGTACCCGTCCCAGGCGGAGGGGCCGCCGATTCCGCCCTTAAGTGCCGCGTCCACCCAGGACTGGATTTCGACGTCGTACGCCGCTCCGAAGCGCTCCTCGAAGCCGGGGGTGACGTTGCCGCCCCAGCGGCCGGAGCTGCGGGTGTAGGGGCCCTTGTCGCCGCCGATGCTGACGATGCCGTCTTCGAAGGAGGCCTGGGTAGCCACCTCATAGCCAAACTTGGCGTTGACGTAGATTTCGACGTCGGCCAGGACGCCTGATTCGGTCTCCAGCAAGACGTGCTGGGGGTCGTGCTGGCCGGACGGCGCGTTCTTGGTGGCCTTGCCCAGGCGGACCTGGACGCTGGTGATTTCCTCGCCGGTGAAGAAGCGGATGGCGTCGAACTCGTGGACCACGGAGTCGTTGATGAGCATCTCGTTGGTGAAGCCCTCAGGGGTGCTCGGGTTGCGGTGCTGGTGGTGCAGCATCAGCAGCTCGCCGAGTTCGTGGTTGCGGATGATCGAACCCAGCGTGGCGTATTCGGCGTCGAAGCGGCGCATGAAGCCCACCTGGATCCGCTGGCGGCCCAGCGCCACCTCGGCTTCGACGATCTTCCAGGACGATGCGGCGTCGGGCGTGAGCGGCTTTTCGCAGAGGATCGGGATGTCCCTGGCGAGGGCCTTGAGCAGGATGTCCTCGTGCAGGAATCCGGGGGTGGCGATCAGGACGGCGTTGACGTCGCCGTTGTTCAGGGCCTCGTCAGCGTCCGCCAGGGCCACGGCGCCCGGGATGCCTTCAATAGCGGCCTGGGCGCGGGCAAGGTCCACGTCCACGACGGCGGCAACTTCGGCTCCGTGGATGCGCTTGCTGATGCGCTGGATGTGGTCGGCGCCCATGCGGCCTGCGCCGATGACGGCAACGCGGAGGGTTTCAGTCATTGTTCTGTCCTTTGTGGTGTCTGTGGGGCGGGTTAGCTGACGGCAGTGCGGGAACCGCAGGACAGCAGGTAGTTGCGGGTGCGCTTGGCGATGGGCATCGGTACATCGAAGGCCACGGGGTACATGTCCTGTTCCACGATGCCGAAGATGGGCCGGTTGAGCGCTTCCACGGCTTCGATGACCGCGCGCAGGTCAGGGAGTCCGTTGGGCGGTTCGGTCATGACGCCGGCCAGGTTGGCAGCTGCCCAGGTCATGTTCTCCTCGTTGACCTTCCTGAGGATGTCCGGGTTGATCTGCTTCAGGTGCAGGTAGCCGATCCGGTCCGGGTAGTTCTTGATCAGTTCCAGGCTGGAGGCGCCGCAGTACTCGGCGTGGCCGGTGTCCAGGCAGAGGTTCAGGTACTGGGGATCGGTGGCGGCCAGCAGCGTTTCGATGTCCGTCTGCGCGCCAACGTGGGAGTCGGCGTGGGAGTGGAACTGCTGCTTCAGGCCGAAGTCTTCCAGCAGGGTCTTGCCCAGGCGGTTGTGGCCGGCGAACAGGTCGTCCCAGGCCTTTTCACTCAGCGTGCCGCTCTCCACGGCTTCGCCGGTGACGTCGTCCCGCCACATGGCCGGGATGACCACGATGTGGCCGCCGCCCATGGCCGCGGTGAGCTCGGCAACCTTGCGGGCCGGTTCCCAGGCGGTTTCCCACTGGTCCAGGCCGCGGTGGAAGGCGGTGAAGACGGTGCCGGCGGAGATCTGCAGGTCGCGCTGCTTCAGTTCTTCCGCCAGGCGGGTGGGGTCGGTGGGCAGGTAGCCGTACGGGCCCAGTTCGATCCACTTGTAGCCGGACTCGGCCACCTCGTCGAGGAAGCGTTCCCACGGGGTCTGCTTGGGGTCGTCCGCGAACCAGACGCCCCAGGAGTCCGGCGCCGTGCCGATGATCAGCTTGTTCTCAGTCATTGTCTTTTCCTTTGCATCGGCTGCTCCGTAATTGTCGTTTTGGACGCTCAAAACGACAATTACGGAGCAATCGACGGGTAGGGCCCACGCCGCCAGGGTTCCCTGGCCGAGCTTGCGAGGCGAGGGCGGCGGTGGGGACTAGTTGGAGGGGAAGTTGTAGGAGGCGCCGGAGGCGTGGTGGGTTTCGGGCCAGCGGGAAGTGACTACCTTGCCGCGGGTGTAGAAGCTGACGCCTTCGGGTCCGTAGATGTGCTTATCGCCAAAGAGGGAGGCTTTCCAGCCGCCGAAGGAGTGGTAGGCCACCGGCACCGGGAGGGGGACGTTGATGCCGATCATGCCCACCGTCACGGAGCGCTGGAACTTGCGGGCGGCCGCGCCGGAGGAGGTGAAGATGGCGGTGCCGTTGCCGTAGGGGTTGGCGTTGATCAGCGTGATGCCGTCCTCAAGGGTGTCGACGCGGACCACCACCAGGACGGGTCCGAAGATTTCCTCCCGGTAGGCGCTCATTTCGGTTTTGACGTGGTCCAGGACGGTGGGGCCAACCCAGAAGCCGTTTTCGTGGCCGGGGACCACCAGGTCGCGGCCGTCCACCACCATGGCGGCGCCCGCGGTTTCAGCTTCGGTGACGATCTTGACGATGCGTTCCTTGGAGGCGGGGGTGATGACCGGGCCCATTTCGGCGCCGGGTTCGGTGCCGTTGTTGACCTTGACGGCTTCGGCGCGTTCCTGGACCTTGGCGACCAGGGCATCGGCGGCGTCTCCGACGGCGACCGCGACGGAGATGGCCATGCAGCGTTCCCCGGCGGAGCCGAACGCGGCGGCCGCGAGGTGGTCGGCGGCGTTGTCCAGGTCGGCGTCGGGCAGGATGATCGCGTGGTTCTTCGCACCGCCCAGGGCCTGGACGCGCTTGCCGTGCTTGGTGGCGGTTTCGTGAACGTACTGCGCGATCGGGGTGGACCCAACAAAACTAATGCCGTCCACGTCCGGGTGGGTCAGCAGCCCGTCAACGGTTTCCTTGTCGCCGTGCAGGACCTGGAACACACCGTCCGGCAGCCCGGCTTCCTTCCACAGCTTGGCCAGCAGCAGCGAGGCGGAGGGGTCGCGTTCGGAGGGCTTGAGGATGAAGGCGTTGCCAGTGGCGATGGCCATCGGGGCCATCCACAGCGGCACCATCACGGGGAAGTTGAACGGCGTGATGCCGGCGACCACGCCGAGGGGTTCGCGGAAGGAGAAGACGTCGATGCCGGTGGAAACCTGGTCGGAGTAGTCGCCCTTGAGCAGGGTGGGGATCCCGCAGGCGTACTCGACCACTTCCAGGCCGCGGCCGATCTCGCCCTTGGCGTCGGAGAGGACCTTGCCGTGCTCGGCGGTGACCAGCTGGGCGAGTTCGTCCACGTGGGCGGCGACGAGTTCGCGGAACTTGAACAGCACCGCGGTGCGCTTGGCCAGGGAAATGTCACCCCAGGTGTCGGCGGCCTTGCGGGCGGCGGCGACGGCGGTGTCCAGGTCAGCGCGGTTGGCCAGGCGCAGTTCGCCGGTCACGGCGCCGGTGGCCGGGTTGTACACGTTCGTGGTGCGGTCGCCTTCGCCGGCGGTCTCGGTGCCGTTGATGAAGTGGTTGATGACCGTTGTTTCGGTGGTGGTGGCAGTCATGGGACTCTTCCTTGAGTAGTGAAAAAGCGTGGTTAGCCGAGCAGTTTGCGCTGGCGTGACTTGTGGTCGACGTAGGTCTGGAAGGCCTGTTTGGTGGAGTCCAGTTCGGAGACCTGGGAGACAGGGACGTCCCACCAGGATTCGGAGGACGGTGCGTCCAGGAGGGGGTCGGATTCGACGTGGATCAGGATCGGGCCACTGTTCTCGGGGGCGGCCTTCGCATCCCGGATGGCCTGTTCGAGTTCGGCGATGACCTTTTCCCCCGGTTCGATCCGGATGACCTTCACGCCCAGGGACTCGGCGTTCAGGGCCAGGTCCACGGGCAGGGTCTCGCCCTCGTCGAAGCTGTGCTGTTCCTCGTTCAGCGCCCGGTACTGGGTGCCGAACCGCTGTGAACCGAGGGATTCGGACAAGGAGCCGATGGAGGCGTAGCCGTGGTTCTGGATCAGGACCACGATCAGCTTGATGCGTTCGGCGACGGCGGTGACCAGTTCGGTGTGCATCATCAGGTAGGAGCCGTCCCCCACCATCACGACGACGTCCCGCACCTGGGCCGCTTCCCCACCAACTCCGCCTGCCGCCGTCGTGCCGGCCGCTTCGGCGATTGCTGCACGCTTGACGCCCAAGCCGCCGGGGATCTCGTAGCCCATGCAGGAGTAGGCATATTCGACGTGGTAGCCGAACGGGTCCCGGACCCGCCACATCTTGTGCAGGTCACCGGGCAGGGACCCGGCGGCGCAGATGACCACGTCGCGGGCGTCCATGGCCCGGTTGGTGGCGCCGATGATCTCGTTCTGGGCCGGCAGCGGGGTGTAGCGGGTGTCGAAGGCTTCGTCCACCGTGGCGTTCCAGCGCTTCTTCTCCGCGGCGATCTTCTGTTCCAGGTCTGCGCCGACCCGGTAGCCGCCCAGGGCGGCGTTGAGCTTGACCAGGGCCTTGCGGGCGTCGGCGACGATCGGCAGCGTGGTGCCGTGCTTGTACGCGTCGATGGGGGCGACGTTTATGTTCACGAAGCGCACGTCCGGGTTCTGGAACGCGGTCCGGGACGCGGTGGTGAAGTCCTCGTAGCGGGTGCCGATGCCGATGATCAGGTCCGCCCCGGCAGCGATGGCGTTGGCCGCCGTCGTGCCGGTGGAGCCAATGGCACCGAGGGAGAACTGGTGGTCCCACGGCAGGACGCCGACGCCTGCCTGGGTGTTGCCCACCGGGATCCCGGTCAGTTCGGCGAACTTCGCCAGTTCGTCGTTGGCGTAGGCGTAGAGGACGCCGCCTCCGGCGATGATGAGCGGGCGCTTCGCGGCCCGGATGGCTGCGGCGGCGCGGGCGATGTCCTCGTCGTCGGCGTCCGGGCGGCGGATCCGCCACTCACGCTCGGCCAGGAACTCTGCCGGGACGTCGAAGGCCTCGGCTTGGACGTCCTGCGGCAGGGAGATCGTCACCGCGCCCGTTTCGGCCGGATCGGTCAGGACGCGCAGGCCGTGGTGGAACGCCGAGAACAGCTGCTCCGGCCGGTTCACCCGGTCGAAGAACTTGGACAGCGGCCGGAACGCGTCGTTGACGGTGATGTCGTAGGCGTACGGCTGTTCGAGCTGCTGAAGCACGGGGTCGGCGGCGCGGGTGGCGAACGTGTCGGACGGCAGCAGCAGGACAGGCAACCGGTTGGTGGTGGCCAGCGCGGCACCGGTCAACAGGTTGGAGGAACCCGGGCCGATGGAGGTGCTGATGGCGTAGGTCTGTCGGCGGCGGGTGTGCCGGGCGTAGCCCACGGCCTGGTGGACCTGGGCCTGTTCATTCCGGCCCTGGTAGTACGGCATCAGTGCCGGGTCCAGCTGCTGGTACTGCTTCAGCGCTTGGCCCACGCCGGCCACGTTGCCGTGCCCAAAGATCCCGAACGTGCCCGGGATGAGCCGCTCACGGTAGTCAACGCCGCCCACCGTGTCCACGGTGTACTGCCGGGAAAGGTATTCGACGACGGCCTGCGCCACCGTCATTCTGCGCGTTCCTGTTGGTGTGCCCATGGCTAGTTCTCCGGAAGTTCTGTGGTGTGGTGCAGGAGCGAGGCTGCCGCGGCAACGGCGCCGGCGACGTCCCCGTCTGCGGGGTAGAGCAGTGTCCGGCCCACCGTCAGGCCCTGGACACCGGGGAGGGCCAGCGCGGCACCCCAGGTGGCGAAGACCTCGTCCTGGGACCCGTCCGGGTCACCGCCCAGCAGGACGGTGGGCATGGTGGTGGCGGCCATGACGCGTTCCATCTCCGCCACCACGGGAAGCTTCATCCAGGTGTAGGCGCTGGTGGATCCCAGGCCCTCGGCGATGGCAATGGACTTGATGACGGCGTTGGGCGACAGATCGTTGCGGACCCGGCCGTTCTCGCGGACCGACAGGAACGGCTCCACCATGGCGATCAGCTTCCGCTCCGCCAGCGAGTCGATGGCCTTGGCGGTCGCTTCCAGGGTCACCACGGTGTCCGGGTCGCCCAGGCAGATACGGGTCAGCATCTTGCCGCCGTCCGCACCCAGGGCCGCCAAAGCGGCGGCGGTGTGGCCGGTGAAGCGGTCATCGAACTCGTTGACCAGGCCGGACAGCCCGCCGCGGTTCATCGATCCGAACACCAGCTTCCCGTCCAGGGCGCCCAGCAGGAGCAGGTCGTCCATGATGTCCGGGGAGGCCAGGACACCGTCCACGGCCGGGTTGGCCAGGGCGATCTGCAGCCGGTCCAGCAGCTGCCGGCGGTCCGCCATGGCCACCGGATCGCTGCCGACAGCCAGGGCGCCGCGGGCGGGGTGGTCGGCGGCGACGATGAAGTTCTGGCGGCCGGCCTTAACACCGGGGTGGCGGCGGCGTGCCTTCGCGGCACGGGCCACGGCGTCCGGGTCTTCGAGGCGGATGGTGCTCAGGTGCTCATAGCGGCGGGGATCATCATCCACGGCGTGGTTCGAGGCGAGGGGTGTGAGGGTCACAGTGCTGCTCCTTCGGGAATGGAAGCGCCGGAGACCGTACCCGGCACGGTACGTCCGCGTTCGGCCAGCAGCGAGGTGACCTCGTCCGGCGTCGGCATCGCATCGGCGCAGGACAGGCGGGAGGCCACAATGGCGCCGGCGGCGTTGGCGTAGTCCAGTACCTGTTCCAGCGGCCAGCCGGACAGCAGTCCGTGGCAGAACGCGCCGCCGAAGGAATCGCCGGCGCCGAGGCCGTTAAGGGTTTCAACCGGGACGGGGGCGGAGACCACGCGCTCGGTGCGCGTCTTGGCCATCACGCCTTCAGCACCAAGCTTGACGACGGCGATTTCCACGCCGGCGGCCAGCAGCCGGTCCGCCTGCTCGTCAGGGGTTCCCTCCCCTACGGCGACGGCGCATTCCTTGTCATTGCCGATGGCGACGGTGACGTGCGGGAGGACCCTGGCCACTTCTGCGCGGGCTTCCTCTTCGGACGCCCAGAACATGGGACGGTAGTCCAGGTCCAGGACGGTGAACTGCCCTTCGGCCAGTTCGGTGCGGGGACGGGCCTGGTGCGCGGCGATGTGCGCGGACCGGGAAGGCTCCTGGCACAGGCCGGTCACGGTGGACCAGAAGATACCGGCCCCGCGGATGGCCTCCAGGTCCAGTTCTCCAGCCTTGATCTGCAGGTCCGGAGCGGTGGGGAAACGGCCGTAGAAGTACAGAGGGAACTCGTCCGTGGCGGGCTTGATCGCGCAGAATGTCACCGGTGTCTGCAGGCCGGCGACCGGCGTAACGAAGGTGTCGTCGACGGTGAACTTGTGCAGTTCCCGGTGGAGGTAAGTGCCGAACGCATCGTCCCCGGTGCGGGTGATGACGCCGGTCCGGCGGCCGTGCCGGGCAGCGGCAACGGCGACGTTGGACGGTGAACCGCCAAGGTATTTGCCGAAGGAATTGACGTCCTCCAGGCCAACCCCGATGTCGTTCGGGTAGATATCAACGCTGATGCGCCCGATCGTAAGAAGCTCGTGGGTCACGGGAATCGTGGACCTTTCTGGTGTGGAACTCGGATCCTTTGAGGAGCAGGAGTTCCGGGACTGGCAGGCCGTGGCGTGGGCCACAGGAACTACTTTGCCCTAGATCGAATGTCCTGTCAAAGGTTTGTACTGACATACTTACAACAAGCGTTTAAACGTGCCCATCCCGCCACGGATGGGCACGCCCGCACTACTTCCGGGGAACGGCCAACTCGCCGGTCACGTACTGGGCGCGGCCAAACCCGAAGGACCAGTCGCCGGCAGTGTTTTCGACATAGCCAATGAAGACGTCCTCGCCGGCGACCCCCGCTGCTGCAAGCTTTTCAGCCACCGCGGCAAAGAGCCGCTGCTTTGCCCCCTGGGACCGGCCACCCTGAGTGAAGATCTGGATCATCACCACTCCCCCGGTGCGCTCAAAGCCGAGGCCGGCGTCCTGGGCGAAGATCTGGCCCTGCGGGTGTTCGGTGAGGATGTGGAAGTAGTCCCGCTCCGGGATGCCGTACTCCGCAAGGATGGCATCGTGGATGCCGCGGCTCAGCTGCTGCAGCTCATCGGCAGTGCGGCCTTCGTTGACGTCAATGCGAACCAGTGGCATGAAGCTTCTCCTCTAATAGTTTGTACTGACATACTAACAAACTTAATTTTGACACCGCAAGATCCCCTTGCGCAGGTAAACGGAGCGGGCGTAGTCTTAATCAATCAAGAGGTTGATCAAGTTCTAGGTTGATTAGAAGAAAGGCGGGAATGGTGGCAGATGACGACGCGGCTTTGGACGGGGCTTTCCTTGCCCTGGCCGACCCCGTTCGTCGACGCATCATTGCCCGGCTAAGCCGTGGCCCGGCCACCGTTAACGAGCTGGCCGAGCCGTTCGAGATTTCCAAGCAGGCAGTCTCGAAGCACATCCAGGTACTCGAGCAGGCGAATCTGGTCACCCGCAGCAGGGACGCCCAGCGCAGGCCCGTCCACCTGAACCCCGCACGGCTGGAGGCGCTCACTGCCTGGATCGACCAGTACAGGCTGGTCCGGGAAGGGCAGTTCCGCAGCCTCGATGCGGTGCTTGAATCCAGCGCCGGGCAAACGGCGCCTAAGGCAAAGGACAGGAAATGACCAACCAACTGAAGATCACGGCCCCCGAGGGACTCCCCTACATCGACTTCGAGCGGGAGTTCGACTTTCCGGTGGCGGACGTGTTCCGGGCTCACAAGGACCCGGAACTGGTGGCCCAATGGCTGGGTCCGCGGGGCATGAAGATGGAAATGGACCACTACGACTTCCGTACCGGCGGGAGCTACCGGTACATTCACACGGGTCCGGAGGGGGTGCCGTACGAGTTCCGTGGCATCTTCCACACGGTGCGCGAGAACGAGTTCGCCCTGCAGACCTTCGAGTTCGGCGGCTATCCGGACTCGGTCAGCCTGGAGTCCATGACATTTGAGGAGCTCGACGGCGGCCGGTGCAGGCTGCGCGGCCACGCCATGTACCAGAGCATGGAGGCGCGGGACGGCATGCTGCACTCAGGCATGGAGGGCGGCATGTCCGAAGGCTATGAGCGGCTGGACGAACTGTTGGCGGGCGCGTCGGTCTGACGCAGGAGGAGGGCTTCGTCCAGCACGCGGCCAAGGTTGGCGGCATCGTGGGCGAAGCGGCCCAGGAAGAGTCCGTCCGCGGCCGGCAGCCGGGGAAGCAGCCCGGGCCCAGCGCTGCCGCCGTAGATCAGCGGGCAGGCAGGGCCAAGGGCTGCGCGGATCTGCGCCAGGACGGCGTTGACGTGATGCGGTGGGGCGGGCTCCTGCGCACCGATGGCCCAGACCGGTTCGTAGGCCAGGACCAGGCGGTTCAGCAGGGCCGGGTCGCCGTCCGTGGCGGCACGGACCTGCTGGACGCAAAAGGCGGCGGCAGCTCCGGCGTCGAGCCTGTCCGGCTCGCCGATGCAGAGCAGCGGGGTGAGGGAATGGCCGACGGCGGCACGCACCTTGCGTGCCACCACGGCGTCGTCCTCGCCAAACAGCCGGCGGCGTTCGGCATGGCCGATCTCGACGAGTGAGACGCCGAGTTCGGCCAGCATACCGGGGCTGACTTCACCGGTCAGCGGCCCGTCGCCCCAGGCGCAGTTCTGGGCGCCGAGGAGTACGGGCGAACCTGCCAGGATCCGCGCGGCGGGCTCCAGGACAGGGAAGGACGGGATGGCGAAGACCCGGACCGGGGACTCCTTGGCGGATTCCATGCCCAGTCCGGGCCTGTCATCGACGATGGAACGCACCTCCGACAGCCAGCGCAGGCTTGCCTGGTAGCCCAGGTACATCTTGGTGCTGACACCGATGTAGAGGGGACCCGTGCCTGTGCTGCTGCCGGAGGTGCTCATGGTTTCCTTGCGTGGGTGGTGGTGTGCTCAGTCGAGCAGGTCGTCGGCCTTGTTCTTGAACCGCCTGGTGGCGAACATCATCGCTGCCGCCACGAACGGCAGGACACCCAGGGCATAGACGCCCATGGACCCCGTTGGTGATTGCGTGGCTTCGTTGACTGCGGTCCGCAGGATGGGCGCCACAAAGCCGCCCAGGTTGCCCAGCGAGTTGATCAGCCCAATGCCTGCCGCGGCAGCGGAACCGGCGAGGAACGCAGTGGGATAGGACCACACCACGGGGCCGACCGCCAGGAAGCTGCAGACTGCCAGGGTTATGAAGATCATGCCCAGGACCGGCTGGTGGTTGGTTCCCGCCCAGGCCGAGCCGAAGATGCACAGGCCGGTGGAGATGAACAGGATGGTGCCGAATTTGCGTCGCTTGGCCACGGTGTTGGCCGCCTTGCCGATGAAGTAGCAGGCAAAGATGCCGAAGAACCACGGGACGGCGATGAGGAGGCCGACGGCGAGTCCTACCTTCTGCCCGGTCAGGGAGGACACCTGCTGCGGCAGGAAGAACGTCACACCGTAGACGGCGATCTGCAGGCAGAAGTAGATGACGGTGAAGTACCAGACGCGGCCGTTGCGCATGGCGGCGAGGATGCCGCGGGGGCCGTGCTCGTCCTTGATGTTGTCCTCAAGTGCCATGACCTCCTTCAGCGCGTACTTTTCCTCGCGGCTGAGGAACTTGGCCTTCTCCGGTCCGTTGATCAGGAAGAAGAACGCCGCAATGCCTGCCAGGACGGCGAGCATGCCTTCGACGAAGAACATGACCTGCCAGCCGCGCAGGCCCGGCACCTGGTCACCAATGTTGATCAGCCAGCCGGACAGCGGGTTGCCGATCATCTGGGAGAACGGCTGGGCCAGGTAGAAGATGGCGAACATCTGGACGCGCACCTTGTTGGGGAACCATTCGGCGAGGTACATGATGACGCCGGGGAACAGCCCGGCCTCGGTGACGCCCAGGAGGAAACGCAGGATCACGAACGAGGTCTCGCCCTGCACGAACGCGAAGCACGCGGAGACGATGCCCCAGGTGATGGCGATGCGCGCCAGCCAGATCTTGGCACCGACCTTCTTGAGCAGCAGGTTGCTGGGGATCTCGAAGATGGCGTAGCCAATGAAGAAGATACCGGCGCCCAGGGCGAAGGCCGCGGCGGACACCCCCTTGTCCGCCCCCAGTGCCGCCTCGGCGAAGCCGACGTTGGTGCGGTCCAGGAACGAAACGACGTAGAGGATGACCAGCATCGGCATGAGCCGGCGGGCCGCCTTGGAAATCGCGGACTTCAGGACCGGACGGGCCAGGAGTTCCTTGGATGTTGCGGTGGTTTCTGACACAACACTCTCCTTCGAGTGGTGACGTTGGTGGTTCCCCGCAGGCCGGCGGCCTGCGGGGCTTGTGGCATCCGGGGCGGATGCCGTCAGTGCATGTACAGGCCGCCGTCGACGTTCAGCGTCTGGCCGGAGATGTAGCCGGCGTCCTCACCGATGAGGAAGGAAATGGCCGCCGCGATGTCGCGGGTGGTGCCTACCCGGTTCACCACCAGGTCCTTCACGAGTTCATCCTTGCGTTCCTCGCTGAGGGTGCCGCCCATGATGTCGGTGTCGATCGGACCGGGTGAGATGGCATTGACCGTGATGTCGTACTCGCCCAGTTCGCGGGCGGTGGCGCGGGTCAGGCCGATGACGCCGGCCTTCGCCACGGAGTACGGGGTCTTGCTGAAGGTTCCGCCGCCGCGCTGCGCGGAGACGGAGGAGATGTTGACGATCCGTCCCACCCGGTTCCTGGCCATCGATTCGGCCGCGCGGCGGGTGGCGTAGTGGACGCCGTTCATGTTGATGTTCACGACGCGGTCCCACTCGGCGCTGTCCAGCTCCAGGTAGGGAACCGGGGAGCTGACGCCCGCGACGTTTGCCAGTGCCACCAGTTGGGGAAGCTCGGCTTCGATCTCGTCGATGGCGGCACGCACCGAGGCTTCGTCGCCGATGTTGGCGCCGGCGCCGTGGGCTTTGACGCCGTACTTTTCGGCCAGTTCCCTGGCCAGGTCCTTGCTGGCGGCGTCGTCGAGGTCGATCACGCCGATGTTCCAGCCGCGCTCGGCAAGGTAGTCCGCGGTGGCACGGCCGATGCCGCGTTCAGAGACTGCCCCGGTGACGATCACCGTGCGCTCTTCGGGGAAAACTGTCATGGAATGTTCCTTCTGGTTGAGGAAAGCAGGGCTAGGACAGCGGGGCCGGGCCCAGGTCCTCGATGAGCTTTTGCATGGCGACGTAGGCCTTGTTCCGGTAGGCAACCAGGGCGGCGGTGCGCTCTGCCGGGACATCAAGGAAGCCGGAACCGGTCTTGGTGCCCAACTGGCCGGCGTCGACCTTTTCCTGGAGGATCTGCGGGGTGGCGAACCGCTCCGGGAAGCCGGTCTGCAGTGACTTGTAGCAGAAGGCGTACACGTCCAGGCCTGCCATGTCGGCGATGGCGAAGGGGCCGAAGAACGGCAGGCGGAAGCCGAAGGTGGTGCGGACCAGGGTGTCCACGTCCTCGGCGGTGGCGATGCCTTCCTCCACCACCTGCGCGGCTTCGTGGAAGAGGGCGTACTGGAGCCGGTTCAGCACGAAGCCGGTGACGTCCTTGACGGTGGCGGTTTCCTTGCCGGTCTCCCCCACTATGGTGCGGGCGGCCTGGACGGTTGCCTCGGAGGTCCCCTCGTGCGGGATGACTTCCACGCCGGGGATGAAGGGTGCCGGGTTGGAGAAGTGGACGCCCAGGAAGCGCTCCGGGTTGTCCACCACTTCGGCGAGCTTGGCGATGGAGATGGTGGAGGTGTTGGAGCCGATGATGGCGTCCGGCCGGGCGGCGGCGCTGATCCTGCCCAGGGTGGCGTGCTTGATTTCGAGGACTTCAGGCACGGCCTCCTCGATGTATTCGGCGTCCGCTACGGCTTCTTCGATGTCCTTGGCTGCCCAGAGGTTTTCCTTGAGCAGGTCCGTCGCGTTGGCCGGGAAGAGCCCTGCTGCCACAAACTCGTCAGATTCCTTCAGCAGCCGTTCGTAGTTGCTTTGGGCGACTTCGGCGGAGACGTCTGCCAGGGCCACGCGGGCTCCGGCAAGTGCCAGGACCTGGGCGATTCCGCCGCCCATGTAGCCGGAGCCGACGACGGCGATGTTACGGGTGCTCATGTGGTTTCAAGTCCTTCCGACGCGCCCTCATAGGAGCAGATGGCGTCTACTTTGGCCGCGGATGCGGAGTTTTCATCGAAGCGGTAGTTGAGCCACTCGCCCACCAGCTTCTTGGCCAGTTCCAGGCCGATGACGCGCTGGCCCATGGTCAGGACTTGGGCGTTATTGGACAGCACGGAGCGTTCCACGGAGTAGCTGTCGTGCGCGGTGACGGCCCGGATGCCCGGTACCTTGTTGGCGGAGATGGCGACCCCCAGGCCGGTTCCGCAGATCAGGAGGGCGCGGTCCGCTTCGCCGGCGGCCACTTTGCGGGCGGCGGCGACGGCCAGGTGCGGATAGGCGGTGGCGTCGTCGGCGCCGACTCCCACGTCCTCCACCGAGGCGACGCGGGGGTCCGCCTCCAGCAGTTCGCGCAGGGCGTTCTTGTATTCGACTCCGGCTTCGTCATTGCCGACGACGATGCGCCAGCCTGGCTGGGATTGCTCAGTCATAAGGGTTCTCCTTTAGTGGCTTTCGATGGTGGCGGCGTAATCGGCCACCCTGCGGGCGATGAGGCCGAAGGAAACAGCACCGGGGTCGGGGTGGCCCAGGCTCTTTTCAGCCAGGGGGCGGGCACGGCCCTTCTTCGGGCTGAGCCCGGCGGTCTCGTCAGCGGCTTTTGCTGCCGCCTCCGCTGCCGCACGGAGGCTCCCGGCCAGGCTGCCGCCGTCGTCTATTGCCCGGTTGAAGGTCTCGGCGAACGGAAGCAGCGCGTCCACCATGGTCTTGTCCCCGGCTTCGGCCTTGCCCAGGGTGATGATGGCGTCGCGGAGGGCGTTGACAGCGGCGGCTGCGTCCGCCGCGGTGTAGGAGTCCTTGCTGCCAAGGGTCCTGCCGACGGCGGTGACGGCAGCGCCCCAGAGGGCCCCGGAGGTGCCGCCGGCGCGTTCGGCCCACTGCTCCCCCGCTGCGGTGAGGAGTTCCTCGAGTCCCGCGCCGGCCGCGTGGGACTTCTCGGCGGCGGCGACGGCGGCATCAACGCCGCGGCGCATGCCGATGCCGTGGTCGCCGTCCCCGGCGATGGCGTCCAGTTTCCCAAGCGCGTCCTCATGTTCGACGACGACGGACCGGGCTTCCTTCAGCGCGCCCACCGCCGTGGCGGCCAGGGCTGTCGACGCCGGGGTGGCGGCCAGCGCCGGCGCCGTTCCCGCCTCGGCGAGGGACTCCACGGACCGGGCACGGCGCGGGGCCAGGTTGCCTTTGCGGAAGGCAGGGGTGTCAGCCGGCGCGGCCCAGAATTTCTCCAGTTCCGCGTCCAGCCAGAACAGCGTCAGGGACAGCCCGGACATGTCCAGGCTGGTTACCAGTTCGCCGCACTCCGGCTCCACGATCTCCAGTCCGGCCCCGGTCAGCAGCGCCTCGATCTTGCCGAACAGCAGGAAGAGTTCGTCGTACTTGACCGTTCCCAGGCCGTTCAGGATCGGCACCACCCTGGTGCCCGCGGCGTCCGGCTTGTCCTTGAGCAGCCCGTCCACCAGGAGCCGGGCAAGTTCGCTGGCGGTGGGCAGGGGCTGCTCGGAGATGCCGGGTTCACCGTGGATGCCGAGCCCCACGGACATCATGCCGTCGGGCACGGTGAACAGAGGTTCGGCTGCTCCGGGCAGGGTGCAGCCGGCAAAGGCAACGCCGAGCGAGCGGGTGTGGTGGTTGGCCTTGATGGCGAGGCGCTCCACCTCGTCCAGGTCCAGGCCGGCTTCCGCTGCCGCGCCGGCCACTTTGAAGACTGTCAGGTCCCCGGCGATACCGCGGCGCTTGGCGATTTCCTCCAGTGGAGCGCTGGCGATGTCATCGGTGACCAGGACGGTCCGGGTTTCGATGCCTTCGGCGTTCAGTTTGTCCTGGGCCTGGCCGAAGTGGAGGACGTCGCCGGCGTAGTTTCCGTAGCTGAGCAGGACTCCCCCGCCGGCCTGGGATGCCTTGGCCACGCGGTACACCTGCCCCGCTGACGGGGAGGCAAACATGTTGCCGCAGGCGCTTCCTGCCGCCAGCCCGGCACCCACCAGGCCGGCGAAGGCCGGGTAGTGGCCGGAGCCCCCGCCGATGACCAGTGCCACCTGGCCGGCGGGTGATTCGGTGGAGCGGACAACGCCGCCGTCAACGCGCGCAACATACTGGCGGTTGGCGGCCACGAAGCCGTCGAGGGCGTCGTCTGCGAACTGCGCTGGATCGTCAAATATCTTTGTCATGATTCCTCGTTGAACCGGTTGTCTCGGTTGGGGTGCCTGCCGGCTAGCGTGCGGGGACTGCCGCCGGAGTTTGCCGGCCCTGGGCCACCAGGCTGGTGCCCAGGGCATAGCCGTCGCGCTTGGGGAGGACCTGGCGGCGCAGGTAGTCCTGGTTGGCGGCGGTGACGCTCAGGCCGTCGCCACCGTAGTGCTCCGTGCAGATGACGCCCTGGAAGCCGACGGAGATGGCGAACTGGAAGGCCTCGCGGTAGCTGATAAGGCCTGATTCCATGGGTGCCGGCATGGCGACATACTGGTTCCGGGCCTGGTTTTCATCGCGGATGTAGTTCTTGACGTGCCAGTAGTTGGAGTACGGCAGGGTCTTGTGCACCAGTTCGCGCCAGTCCTCGATGGGGCGGTGCAGCCGGATCAGGTTGCCCAGGTCCGGGTTCAGCCCCACGTTGGGCAGGTCGATGTCCTGGACCAGCTGCACGGAGGAATCGCCGGTGCCCAGGTAGGTGTCCTCGTACATTTCCAGGGACACCAGGAGGCCAAGTTCGGCGGCGTGCTTGCCCACTTCGCGGATTCGGGTGACGGCGTTGTTCCAGCTTTCCTTGTCACCCACCGGATCCTTGTGGCCCTCTACGGTCCAGAACCACAGCTGCTTCCGCTGCTCGGGGGTGATGGCCTGGTGGAGCCCGATCGAGACAACCTCGCAGCCAAGCTGTGCTGCGGCTTCGAGGGTGCGGTGGGTGTAGGCCAGGTTGTCTTCCCAGTTGCCTTCCTCGATCACGCTGCGGCGGATGGCGGAGATGGAGGGAAGTCCGAGGCCGGCGGCCGTGGCGGCGGCCTTCAGTTCGTCCAGCCGGGCGCTGGAAAGGTCGCCGGGGCGGACCCAGCTGTCGGTGAGGTCGGCGTTGGTGAAACCGGCGTCGGCCACTTCCTCGAAGACCTGCTGCCAGTCGCTGGCGGGGGCATCTTGGACGGTGGTTCCGTCCTGCCTGGTTCCGGGGAACTGCAGCAGGGCGGCGGCGATGGGCCAGTTTTCAGCGGTGTACGGCATTGTCACTCCAGATCATGAATCGCATTTCCTATAGGATCTACGTTGCTTATGGATCCTGTCAAGGGCTCTTTTGTGGACTCCCCGGGGTGGAGTCGGGGATGAGGGGGCCTGCCGGCCCCTGGGCGTGCTGCTAGCTGCGCACTTCGCTGTCGTGCTGCGAGCGCTGCTTGACGCCCTCGATGTGGTCGATCATTTTTTGCCGGGCGAGTTCGGCGTCGCCGGCTTCAAAGGCCTTGAGGATCTCGGTATGTTCCGCGATGGCGTAGTCCGCGTCCGTTACACCCAGGCCGCCAAAAAAGCGGAAACGCTGCACTTGGCCACCCAGTGCGTTGTATGCCGACAGCAGGAACTGGTTGTCCGCCGATTCGGCGATGAGCCGGTGGAACCGTTCATCCGCTTCCCAGTACGCGCGGAACTCGGCGAACGACGGGCCGCGAGGCGCGGCCTTGAGGTCCTCTATGGCCTGCTGGAGCTGCCCGGTCAGCTCCCGGTCCGCGTGCTTGCAGGCCATGAAGGCGTTCGCCGGTTCGATCACCAGCCGGGCGTCCATCAGGTCCGCCAGCTCTTCCGGAGAGAACAGCGGGGCTACCCGGTAGCCGCGCAGGGCCATCCTTCGAACCATGCCGGTGGCTTCCAGCCGGGCAAGCGCCTCCCGCACGGGCGTTGGTGAGACGTCCAGTTCCCTGGCCATCCCGTCGATACTGACCGGGGTGCCTGCTTCCAGCCGGCCGTCCATGAGGGCAACCAAAAGCGCCTCATAGACGTGGTCCGCGAGGACCTGCCTGCTCACCCCGCCGGTGGCCTGGTTCTTGGTTGCCATGTAGAAATCCTATAGCCGCTGCAGGGCGGGACGTTGCGGATGACGCGCCCCGGGCACGGTACCGTGCGGCCGCTGGGCCGTGCGGCACCGTGCCCGGGGCGCCGGGAAAGCAGGGGCGTCAGGAAACCTGCAGGCCGCCATTGATGTCATAGGTCGCGGCCGTGATGTAGCCGGCATCCTCGCTGAGGAGGAACCCGATCAGGGCAGCCACTTCCTCCCGGGTTCCCACCCGGCCCATCATGATCCCCTCGGACATCTGGGCCTTGCGCTCATCGCTCAGCGTTCCGCCCATGATGTCCGTGTCGATCGGGCCCGGTGCGATGGCGTTCACCGTGATGTTGTGCTCACCGACTTCACGTGCCAGGGCGCGGGTGAACCCGAGGATGCCGGCCTTGGAGGCACTGTAGGCAACCTTGGAGTAGGTTCCACCGCCACGCTGGGCGGAGATGGAGGAGATGCTGACGATCCGCCCCAGCTCCCGCTCGATCATTCCCTTGAGCACGCGCTGGGACACCACGAAGGTGCCACGCATGTTGATCGCGAAGACCTTGTCCCATTCCGCCACGGTGGTTTCCATGAAGGGCGTGGGGGAACTGATTCCGGCCAGGTTGACCAGCCCCACGATGGGCGGAAGGGACTGCTCGATTTCCGTGATGGCACGGTCCACCGACGCCTCGTCCGAGACGTCGGCGCCCACGCCGACGGCCTTGACGGCCCAGCTGGAGCCAATTTCCGCCGCGGCCGCCTTGGCGTCTTCGGCGTTGATGTCCAGGATGGCGATGGACCAGCCCTGGCTGGCCAGCCGGTCTGCGGTGGCGCGGCCAATGCCCCGGGCGGATGCCGCCCCGGTCAGGACCGCGGTACGTTCTGTGGGGAATTCGTGCTCTGTAGTCATTGCAGTTTCCTAATGGGTTTCGGCGGCAGGAGCGGTGGCTGCGGGGGCGGAGACACCTTCAGGCCGGTTGCGTGCATAGAGGTAAGTGGCGACGGCGGTCACCGCGAGGCAGGCAGCCAGGAACACCAGGCCCGTCTGGCTGTTTCCGGTCGCGTCCTTGAGGATGCCGACGATGTAGGGGGCCACGAAGCCGCCCAGGTTGCCGAGCGAGTTGACCATGGCCAGTCCGGCTGCTGCCGCGGCGCCGGTGAGCGCGGCGGACGGCATGGCCAGGAAGGGCGCAATCGCGGAGTAGATGCCCATGGCTGCCAGGGTCAGGAAGACCATGGCGAGCAAGGCATTGACGGGAAGCAGGAAGCCGGCGCCCAGGAGGCCGACGGCGGCAAGCACCATGCTGACGCTGGCATGCCACACGCGGTTGCCTGTACGGTCGGACCGCTTGCTCCAGAAGTAGACGAACACCGCTGCGATGGCGTACGGGATGAAGACAATGAACCCCACCTGCGTTGAGTCAAACTTGCCCAGCGCCTTGACGATGGTGGGCAGCCAGAGTCCCAGGCCGTAAATGCCGCACACCAGGCCGAAGTACAGCGCCGAGTAGGCAATGGTGCGGGGGTCCTTCAGGCCGGCCAGGAAGTTGTGGTTTCCGGACTTTTGCTTGTGGGCCAGTTCAGCGGCCATGGTGGTGGAGAGCCATTCACGCTCTTCGGGCTTGAGCCACTTGGCGTGTTCGGGGCGGTCCGTCATGACGAACGGCGTGATGATGCCCAGGATGATGGCCGGGATGCCCTCGAGGATGTAGAGCCACTGCCAGCCGTGCAGGCCTGCGACGCCTTCCAGGTTCAGGAGCATGCCCGATACCGGTGCCCCCAGGGCATTCGAGATGGGCTGGGCGAGGATGAAGATGCCCAGCACCGTCACGCGCTGGGCCGCCGGGAACCACAGCGTCAGGTAGAAGAGGATCGCCGGGAAGAAGCCGGCCTCTGCCGCGCCGAGGAGGAAGCGGATGACGTAGAACGTGGTTTCACCGTTCACCAGGAACATGGCAGTTGCGAAGATTCCCCAGGTGATGAGGATCCTGGCGATCCATTTGCGGGCACCATACCGGTACATGCCGCCGTTGCTGGGGATCTCAAGCAAGGCGTAGCCAAGGAAGAAGATGCCGGCGCCGAGGCCGTACGCGGCTTCGGTCAGGCCGATGTCGCCCTGCATGCCGAGCTTGGCAAAGCCGACATTGTTCCGGTCGAGGTAGGCGATGAAGTACAGCAGGACGATCAGGGGCATCAGCCGGCGGCGCACCTTGCGGAGGGTGGTCTCGCCCAGCTGGCTGAGTGCGGGGGCAGTGGTGCGGGAGGTCATCGCAGGCCTCCAGGAGTGGTGTGGGGACCCTCAAAAGGGGAATGCGCGCGCATGAAGACTCCTTTGGCTGGCGGCATTTTGGGGGGTGATATCAGATGTCTGATGTCTGACTGAGATTCTAATCACAGGTGGTTGTGGGCGTCAACATAATCGCCGTGCACGCGGACAGGGAGGCAGGCCACCGGGTCCCGGGCCTGCCGGGCGGGGTTCCTGGCGGGCGAGCCTCTAGCTGTACTCAGCCAGTAGGTTGGTTGCACCTGCTGATGGGTGGCTTGCCTCCGAGGCTCCCGTGGGGCCGGTGGTTGTTGTAGAAGTTTAGCCAGGGCTGCAGGGCGTCTGTCCGGGCCTGGTTTGAGGTGAATGGCTGGCGGTAGGCCCAGCCTTCCTGGAGCATGCGGTTGAAGCGTTTTGCTTTGCCGTTCTGCCAGGGGTGGCGGGGTTTGATCAGGATGTGTTTAGCGCCCAGGGCAGCGAGTGCGTCCTGGAAGTCGCGGGAGAGCCGGTAGGCGAAGGCGTTGTCGGTCATGACGCGTTTGACGGGCGCGCCGCCGTTCGCTGCCATGGCGGCGGCGGCCCGGGTGAGGAACCCGGCGCAGGTCGGGCCTTTCTCGTCGGGCAGAACCTCGGCGTAGGCGAAGCGGGTGTAGTCGTCCACGGCGACGTGGACGTAGTCAAAGCCCATCCTCTGATGCGACTTGCGGTGGTTTGCCGCGCTCTGGGAAGGGTCGGCCCGCCAACCGCCGCCGTCAGGGATCCGGCCAAGTTTCTTGACATCGATATGGATCATGTCCCCTGGGGCGTCGCGTTCGTAGCGGCGGTCGGTGGCCCGGGACGCGCGGATCCGTTGCCCGGTCACCGGGTCCAGATCCCACAACCTGGGCATGCCCGCCCTGGCCAAAATCCGGGAGACCGTCCGGGCGCTCGTGCCGCAGCGCACGGCCAGGTCCGCTGGTCCCTCGCGGTACTCCACGCGCTGGATCAGAACATCGGCAACGACTTCCGCCGAGGTGGCGTGGGGGCAGGATCTTGGTCGGGAGCTGCGGTCCTCGAGGCCGTCCCAGCCGTGGGTACGGTACCGGCTGAGCCAGCGGTGCGCGCAAGTCCGCGAGACGCCCATTTCCTTCGCCACGTGAGCGACGGGACGGCCGGCGAGGACGCGCCTACCATTCCGGGTCAGGCGGGCATTACGGTGGGACATGAGGACCTCTTAGTCGTTGGCTGTGTGTGGTAACCACCAACCTAAGAGGTCCTCACCTCTTCACGATGTAACCAACGTCCTGACTCAGTACATCTAGCGGCCGGTGGTTCCGCTGCGGCTGGACATGGCAAGGAACTGCTCGTAGTCCTCAAAGGTCTGGGTGATGTGGGCATCCATGGTGGACCGCGCCGTGGCGGGATCGCCCGCCGCGATGGCCGCCAGGACCATCTTGTGGTGGTGGATCGCGTGGCGCTGCACGTCCGGGAAGGCCGAGGTTTCCCGCCGCATGGCGTACAGCAGGGTGGAAAGCTGTCCCAGCAGGGCGGGTACGAACGGGTTGCCGGATGCACGCAGCACGGTGTCATGGAAGGCGATATCGGCCACGGTCAGTGCATCGACGTCTCCGGCCAGGTGCGCGGCTTCCATTTGCTCCACGCTGTCCTGCAGCGCAGCGAGGTCAACCGGCCGGTGGCGGGAGGCAGCGAGTTCGGCGGCCCCGGTCTCCACCATGCGGCGGACCTCCAGCAGGCGGAGCGCCACCTGGTCCGAGGCCACTCCCCTGGAAGCTGCACGCATGATGGCGTCCAGCCCGGTCCAGCGCTCGGGCGGGTTGACGAAAGTGCCCCGGCCGCGCTTTACGTAGACAACGTCCTGCGCTTTGAGCACCTTCATGGCTTCCCGGGCCGTCAGCCTGCTGACTCCCGATTCCTTGGCGATGTCGGCCTCCGGCGGCAGGGCGTCGTCGGCCTGTATTTCTCCGCTGATGATGTGCTCAAGGACCTTGTCCACGACGGCGTCGACCAGGGTGGGTCGCTTTTCTGCCATCGTCAATCCCCTGCCTGTGCGCCCGGGGCGCCCTGTTTTTCCTGTCCCAACATTACTCGACCGGGTTGGGCAGGCACCGCCCGCCGCCGTCGTCATCCGTTAAACAGCGAACGCGGGGCCACCCGCAGGTCCGTCCCATCACTGGAAACGGACCGGGGGTGGCCCCGCGTCGTGAAGTGCTGCCTAGAGGGCGGCGTAGACCTCGCGGAGCAGCTTGGCGGTCTCGGACGGCGTCTTGCCGACCTTCACGCCGGCAGCCTCGAGGGCTTCCTTCTTGGCCTGGGCGGTACCGGCGGAGCCGGAGACGATGGCGCCTGCGTGGCCCATGGTCTTGCCTTCGGGGGCCGTGAAGCCGGCAACGTAGCCGACGACCGGCTTGGTGACGTTGGCCTTGATGAAGTCGGCTGCGCGCTCTTCGGCGTCGCCGCCGATCTCGCCGATCATGACGATGGCCTTGGTCTCGGGGTCAGCCTCGAACGCGGCCAGGGCGTCGATGTGCGTGGTGCCGATGATGGGGTCGCCGCCGATGCCGATGGCGGTGGAGAAGCCCAGGTCGCGCAGTTCGTACATCATCTGGTAGGTCAGCGTGCCGGACTTGGAAACCAGGCCGATGGGGCCCTTGCCGGTGATGTTGGCCGGGGTGATGCCAACCAGTGCTTCGCCGGGGGTGATGATGCCGGGGCAGTTCGGGCCGATGATGCGGGTGACCTGGTTGCCGTCGGCGTCCACCTTGGACTGGGCCAGGGCCCAGAATTCGGCGGAGTCCTGGACGGGAACGCCCTCGGTGATGACCACGACCAGGCCGATGCCGGCCTCGATGGCTTCGACAACGGCGTTCTTGGTGAATGCCGGCGGCACGAAGACGATGGAGACGTCGGCGCCGGTTTCAGCCATGGCTTCCTTGACGGTGCCGTAGACGTTGATTTCCTTCTCGCCGTGCAGGACCGTGGTGCCGGCCTTGCGGGCGTTGACGCCGCCAACGATGTTGGTGCCGGCCTTGAGCATCAGGGCGGTGTGCTTGGTGCCTTCGCCGCCGGTGATGCCCTGGACGATGACCTTGGAGTCTTTGTTCAGATAGATAGACATGGTGCGTCCCTTTACTTCGCTGCGTTGGCGAGCTCGGCGGCCTTGTCGGCGCCCTCGTCCATGGTGGCGGCCAGGGTAACCAGCGGGTGGTTGGCCTCGTTGAGGATGCGGCGGCCTTCCTCGACGTTGTTGCCGTCGAGGCGGACTACCAGCGGCTTGTTGGCGGTGTGGCCCAGTTCGGCCAGTGCGCCGACGATGCCCTTGGCGACCGCGTCGCATGCGGTGATGCCGCCGAAGACGTTGACGAACACGGACTTGACCTGCTCGTCACCCAGGATGACGTCCAGGCCGGCGGCCATGACCTCGGCCGAGGCGCCGCCGCCGATGTCCAGGAAGTTGGCGGGCTTGACGTTGCCGTGGTTTTCACCGGCGTAGGCGACGACGTCCAGGGTGGACATGACCAGGCCTGCACCGTTGCCGATGATGCCTACTTCGCCGTCGAGCTTGACGTAGTTGAGGTCCTGCGCCTTTGCCTTGGCCTCAAGCGGGTCTGCAGCGTCCTTGTCCTCGAGCTGCGCGTGCTTGGCGTGGCGGAAGTCGGCGTTCTCGTCCAGGGAGACCTTGCCGTCCAGTGCCACGATGTCGCCGGCGCCGGTCTTGACCAGCGGGTTGACCTCCACCAGGGTGGCGTCTTCCTTCTTGAAGACATCCCAGAGCTTGAGGATTACGGCGGCGACCTTGCCGCGCAGTTCCTCGGCGAAGCCTGCGGCTGCGACGATTTCGTCGGCCTTGGCCTGGTCGATGCCCACGGCGGGATCTATGGCGATCTTGGCCAGCGCTTCGGGACGTTCGACGGCGAGCTGCTCGATCTCCATGCCGCCTTCAACCGAGCACATGGCCAGGTAGTTGCGGTTGGCGCGGTCCAGCAGGACTGAGAAGTAGAACTCCTCGGCGATGTCCGCACCCTGGGCAATCATCACCTTTTTGACGGTGTGGCCCTTGATGTCCATGCCCAGGATGTTGGTGGCGTGCTCAAACGCCTCATCAGCGGACTTTGCGACCTTGACGCCGCCGGCCTTGCCACGGCCGCCTACCTTGACCTGTGCCTTGACAACGGTCACGCCGCCGATCTTCTCGGCAGCTGCCTTTGCTTCTTCTGGGGTGTACGCCACGATGCCGGCAAGCACGGGTACACCGTGCGCCTCGAACATATCGCGCGCCTGGTATTCAAACAGGTCCACGGTTTAGTGTCCTTCTACGTCGAAGTAGTTTCTGTACAGTCGGACACCATCTGTACGACGATGACCGGGCTGCGGATTGCACGCACCGGCGGCCTGTCTGGAAACGAGCCACGCGGCGTAATGCTCCATGGGGAACTCTAGTCCTTTGGAGGGACCGGGCCGTCCCAGACTACCCCTTATGTGAGTAAGCACACTATTCTATGGGGCGTAGAAAAACCGCGGAATTACGGGGTTTTTTGGCCCTCCTGTTGCGGCGGCTGGCCGCTTTTGGCCGGCCCCTGAATCAGCTCGTAACGTTTGGGCGAAACGAAGAATCCGACGCCGGCCGAGACGTTTCCGCATGCCACGCCGCCGTTGTACGCGGAGCAGCGCAGCCCGTTGCGTTCCAGGTTCTGCCCGTCCGCAAGCACGGGCAGCTGGGTCAGTGTTCCCGCTTTGCTCCCCTTGGGCCCGTAGGTTCCTTCCATGGATGTGACGCCGGAGCGGCATTCACCGTAGCGGGCGGTGTCCGGCGACAGGAGGGCCACTCCGCCCAGGTATCCAAGATGGGTTCCGGCGCAGTCGTCCATGATATCGCCTGGCTCGGGCGCCGGGTAGGAGGCGAGCTCGCAGTGGGCCACAGGGACGATGGGCAGCCTGTTGTTGGCGGCGTCGCTGTAGCGGTTCTGCTCGTAGGGCAAGTTGAGGTGTTCCCCGCGGGCGGACGTGAGCGAGCACGCGATGGTCCGGTCGGCGGTGATGAAAGAGAGGACATCTGCACCGCTGGAGAACGTCTTCGCATCGGCCAGTGGCGCCTTTTCCAGCTGTTCCATGGGTTGCAGCGGAGCCGGCGGAACGTAGGCCGGGTCTTTGGTGGTCACCGTGCAGCCCGTGGCGGTGATAAGGAAAAGGGCGGCGAGCATCCCCCATACAGTCCGTCGCATGGCCTCCATTATGCCCGTCCGCGGGCGTTCCTAGGCGTCGAGTTTGGTGAGCGGGGCGTAGCGCAGCAGCAGGCGCTTTTCACCGACGTCGAACTTCACCTTTGCCACGGTCTTGTCTCCTGCGCCTTCGAGGGCCAGGACCGTTCCGTTGCCAAAACTGGTGTGGTTGACCTTGTCCCCCACGCTGACGGCGATGATTTCCTTCTGCGGCTGCACCCGGTTCTTGGCGATGAATGCCGGGACGTCGGCATTGAAGCCGGCGGAAGAATCCGCCGCGGCTCCGCGGGCGGTACCGGCGCCCCAGAACGATCCGCTGTACCGGCCCGAGCCGATTGAACCGCCGCCGGCCCACGACTGCCGGCTGGTTCCTTCCCGTTTCCATTCCAGGAGCTCGGCGGGGATTTCCTCGAGGAATTGGCTGGCCGGGTTGTATTGGCTCTGGCCCCACATGCTGCGTACCTCGGACCGGGTCACGTACAGCCGCTTCCGGGCACGGGTGAGGCCCACGTAGGCCAGCCGGCGTTCCTCAGCCAGTTCCTTGGGGTCGGTGGCGGAGCGTTGGTGCGGGAAGAGCCCGTGCTCCATGCCGGTGAGGAACACCACCGGGAACTCCAGTCCCTTGGCGGTGTGCAGGGTCATCAGCGTCACCACGCCCAGCCGTTTGGCCTCGGCGACGGCGGCGTCAATGTCCGCGCCGGGGGCATCCGGGATCTGGTCTGCGTCTGCCACGAGGGACACCTGTTCCAGGAATGCGCCGAGGCTGCCCTCGGGATTTTCCTGTTCGTACTCGCGCACCACGGCCACGAGTTCGGCGAGGTTTTCCACCCGGGACTCGTCCTGCGGATCGGTGCTGGAGCGCAGCGCGGCGAGGTAGCCGGTCTGTTCGAGGACCGCTTCGAGTGCCGCGGCAGCCCCGGACCCGGCGGCCACCTCGGCGAGGTCGTCCAGCATTTTCACGAAGCCCAGGACGGCGTTGACAGAACGGGTAGCCATGCCCGGAGCCTGGTCCGCGCGGCGGGCGGCCGCCATGAAGGACGTGCGTTCGCGGCTGGCGAGGGCCGCCACGGCGCCTTCGGCACGGTCGCCGATGCCCCGCTTGGGTTCGTTCAGCACCCGGCGGAGGTTGACGTCGTCGTCCGGGTTTACCAGGACGCGCAGGTAGGCCAGGGCGTCCTTGATTTCCTTGCGCTCGTAGAAGCGAGTGCCGCCCACCACCTTGTAGGGCAGGCCCACGCGCACCAGCACGTCCTCGATGGAACGGGACTGGGCGTTGGTGCGGTAGAAGATGGCGACGTCGCCCGGGCGGAGGTTCTCCTCGTCCTGGAGCCGGTCGATCTCCTTCGCGATGAACTGCGCTTCGTCGTGTTCGTTTTCGCCGACGTAGCCGATGATTTTGTGGCCTTCGCCCTCAGCGGTCCACAGCCGTTTCTCCGGCCGGTTGGGGTTGCGGGAGATGACCGAGTTGGCGGCACTCAGGATGTTCTGGGTGGAACGGTAGTTCTGCTCCAGCTTGATGGTGCGGGCCTCCGGGTAGTCCTTTTCGAACTCCACGATGTTCCGGATGTCCGCGCCGCGGAAGGCATAGATGGACTGGTCCGAGTCGCCAACAACGGTGAGCTCCGAGGCACCGGGGCCCTCCCCCACGATCTCCCGGACCAGGGCGTACTGGGCGTGGTTGGTGTCCTGGTATTCGTCCACCAGGACGTGGCGGAACCGGCGGCGGTAGGACTCCGCCAGCGCCGGAAAGGCTCGGAACATGTAGACGGTCTCGGCGATGAGGTCGTCGAAGTCCATGGCGTTGGCCTGGCGGAGCCGCTGCGTGTAGCCCTTGTAGACGTCTGCCACCGCATGTTCGAAGGGGTCGTTGTAGTTGGCTGCCGAGGCAAAGGACTCGGCGTCGATCAGTTCGTTCTTCAACGCCGAAATCTTGTGCTGGATGGCTTTTGGCGCGAACTTCTTGGGGTCCAGGTCAAGGGTTTTTGAAACCTGCGTGACCAGGCGGAGGGAGTCGGCGGAGTCATAGATGGAGAAGTTGGATTTCAGGCCGACGTTGGCCGCTTCCTGCCGCAGGATCCGGACGCAGGACGAGTGGAACGTGGAGATCCACATGATTTTGGCGCGGCCACCCACCAGCGCCTCGATGCGCTCCCGCATTTCCGCGGCCGCCTTGTTGGTGAACGTGATGGCCAGGATTTCGCCGTGGTGGGCACGGCCGGTGGCGATGAGGTACGCGATCCGGTTACTGAGCACGCGCGTCTTGCCGGATCCGGCGCCGGCGACGATCAGCAGCGCCGATCCGCCGTGCTTGACCGCTTCCTCCTGCTGCGGGTTCAGTCCCTCCAGCAGCTGGGCGGCGCCGGGGCGGCGACTGCCTTGGTGGCCGTCACCGTGGTGCCGGTTGCCGGCGTCGTGGTTGGACTGTTGCCAGCCCCCGGAGGTGTTGTGCCCGCCGGCGTTTGGCTCCGGCATTCCGCCCGGCCCTGCCGTGGTGGCAACGCCCTCAGGCTCCGTCCTTGTCCGGGCGGTGGAGGCGGGAGCGGCCTTGAACGGTCCGTCAGAGTACGGGTCAAACAACATATCCATGGTGCCTACAAGTCTAGGCGGTGGGACCGACAACGCCTTCCAGCCTGTGGATTACTCCCGCTGCGCGGGCAATTGCTTCAGGACACCGAGCCTGACTCGAGGGCCGCACGCAGCTCGCGGACCGCCGTCGTTCCTCCTGCGATGAACCACTCCAGCCCGTTGACCCGGACGGTGTCCACGGCGCCCCCGGCCGCAAGGACGATCGCCTTTCCCGGCAGCCAGTCCCATTCCGGGCAGCTGTGCTGGAACCAGCACCCCAGCTGCCCGTCGGCAACCCGGCCGAGGTCGCAGGAACCGGATCCCAGCATGCGGAGGGATGCGGCGGAGGTGGCTGCAGCGTGCCACGGCATGGCACACATCGGGTCCATCAACCAGGTGGGGTGGATGTAGGTGGCAGCGCCGAGTTCGGCGACGCTGGTGGTGTTGCGCCTGCCTTCGTCGACGGCAAACGAGGTCAGCGCTTCACCGTTCAAGGTGGCCTGCCGGTCATGCCCGCCCAGCCACAGCTTGTCCTCTTCAGGCTGGAAGACGGCGCCCAGCAGCACATCGCGGCGGTCCTTGAGGGCGATGGCTGAGCACCAGTACGTGGAACCGTGCAGGAAGTTGTAGGTGCCGTCCACGGGGTCGATCACCCACGTCCGGCCGCTGGTGCCCTGGACGGAAGCACCTTCCTCGCCCACGATCCCATCGTCCGGCCGGCAGCGCCGCAGTTGTTCCAGGACGTAGGCTTCAGCGGCGTGGTCGGCCGCGGTGACGACGTCGGACACAGAAGTCTTTTGTTCCGACTCCAGCCCGGCCATGCGCATCAGGAGCGCCAGCTGCCCGGCTTCCCGGACCAGGGCGGCTGCCAGGTCGTAGTCATCCAATGAGGGGTCAAGAACAGCTGCGCTGTGTCGGCCAGTGGTCATGGGTTCAGTTTATGGGGCGGGATAATGGTGCCATGGCCAAAACCCCTGCCCAGCGGATCAAGAAGCACGGCGCCAACGCGGCTGTGCCGCAGCACCACCTGCCGCCGGTGGTCAACCCCACCACGTCGCGCACGCCGGAAAAGGCGCAGGGAAACAGCAACCTGATCGTCATTGCCGGTGTGGTGGCCAGCCTGTTCCTGTTCTGGTACCTGCACCTGCTGACCCTGACCCAGCTCACGCAGCTGTCCCAGGACATGGCCATGCCGGATTCCCTGGTCGGCGGTTTTGACGCCGGATACATCGGCAGGCTCCAGGGCGTTATGAACGGCGATGCCCTGGGCCAGCTGAGTTACGTCCACAAGACCGCCGGGACGCTCTTCCCACTGATTTTCGGCTTCACGTGGCTGCTGCTCATCGGCACCAACGTGGCGAAGAAGTCGTTGCGTTGGGCACTCTGGGCCCTGCCCATGCTGTTCGTGGTGGTCCGGCTGTGGGGCAACGTGGCCATTGACGCCATGATGGGCACGCCGGGTCCCGACGCCGGCCAGGTGGCCTTGGCGTCCACCCTCACCATTGCGGGCTGGGTGCTTTTGGTGCTGAGCCTTCTGGCCGGGGGCGCGGCGGTGTTCCTCAACAGCCGGAAAAGGAAAGAGCCCTAAACGCCAGTTGTCCTTGCGGCAGCGGCCGCAGCCCGGCGTTGCTTCCGGTGCCGGTGCACCCGCTGGGCAATGACCAGCCCCGCGGCGGCCATCCCCACCGTGACCGGGTAGCCCATCAGGCGCTCCAGCGTGCCGGGCTCGGGAACCTTCATGCGGGTGAGCCCTCCAGTGGCCGTGGCCGCCAGCGATACGCCTCCGCACACCAGCAGGAACCACGCCATCCCGGTCTTCCGCAGCCACAGGATGCCCAGCACCAGCAATGCCAGCCCACCGGAGATGAAGTACGTGATGGCCCCGGCGTAGTGCCAGGGTGAGCCAGCGTCCTCCGGCACCAGCCCCACCACCATGGTCCCGGCCCCGGCTGCTCCGGTGAGCAGCCGGACGGCGGAGGCCGCAAGCCAGGGTTCCCGGCGCCGCCAGTCCACCCGTGTACCGGGCCGGGCGGCCACGCGCAGCAGCCCCGACGTCAGCAGCACCGCGCCCACCAGCAGCCCCAGGCCCTGGACCACGAAGGACGCATTCATCAGCCAGTTCAACGGCGAACAGACATCCCTGCCGGAATAGATTCCGCAGTGGAGCGCCCCCAGGTCGCTGATGTACCCGGTCCGCAGGTTGTACGGACGGGGCCCCGCCCACGCCATGGCCACGGCAGCCTCGGCCGCGAAGTACTGCAGCACGCTCAGTACTGCCCACGCCCCGATGTACTGCCGGGTGGACGCTACGTTCGGGGTGAAGGCAGTGGCGGGAGCGGCAGTGGGGGCTGGACTCATGCCTTGAGCGTAGTACGGCGCGGCACCTTGTATGCTTGTAACCGTGTCCGGACGGACCGGCCCCGCCGAGCCCCACCGGACACCCGCCCTCGTAGCTCAGTGGATAGAGCACGGCTCTCCTAAAGCCGGTGTCGTTGGTTCGATTCCAATCGAGGGCACTTGAATTCTCCTTCCCCGGAGCCAAGCCTCCGCGCCTACCTACTGGGCGTCCACGAACCCCACATCGCCGGCCAGCCTGGCCGTTGGCGGCTTGAGCGGGACCTGCTAAACAGGGCGGACGGCACCCGCGGAACCTTTTCCGGCGTCGTGATTTTCACGCCAACGGACGACGACGGCCTGGCCCTTCGCGAGGAAGGCACCATGCGCTGGCCTTCTTTTACCGGTCCCGCCTCGCGGGAATACGTCCTGAAACCCGTGCCGCAGCCCGATGCGCTGGACGTGTTCTTTCCCGACGGGAGGCCGTTCCACCGCATGAGCTTCACTCCTGACACCAGCCAGGACACCCACTGGTGCGACCCCGACACCTACCGCGTGTCCTACACCCGCCAGGGCCCGGACGCGTTCAGTTACAGCTGGGACGTCACCGGCCCCCGCAAGGATTTGCTGCTCGTCTCGCGCCTGGCAAGGATCACCGCATGAAGGACCGGATCGTGGTCTCCGCTGTCTGCGTGTTTGACGACGCCGGGCGCCTCCTGACCGTACGGAAGCGCGGGACCGGCATGTTCATGCACCCCGGCGGCAAGCCGGAGCCGGGCGAAACCGCTGTGCAGGCAGCCGCGAGGGAACTCGCCGAGGAGGTAGGGATCGTGGTCCGCCCCCAGGAGCTTGAACTGATGGGGGTGTGGATCGCCGACGCCGCGAACGAGGCCGCCACTGATATCGAAGCCACCGTCTTCATCGCCCCGGGCACATGGGAGGCCACTCCCGCGGCTGAGATCGCCGAGATCCGGTGGCTGGACATCAGCAGGCCGGCGGACGCGGCCCTCCCCCGGGACCTCGCGCCGCTGCTGACGGACCACATCCTGCCCCTGCTGGCCTCGCGGGCCCTCTAGGCAGCGGCCGGGCGTCCAGCCCTTAGAACTCGGGGACGGATTCCTGTGCCACTGCCGTGGCCTCGGCGAACTGCGTCTGGTAGAGCTCGGCGTAGCGGCCGCCGGCTGCCAGCAGTTCGGTGTGGGTTCCGCGTTCCACGATCTGGCCGCCCTCCACCACCAGGATGGCGTCCGCCGCGCGGACGGTGGAGAGCCGGTGCGCAATCACGACGGCGGTCCGCCCCTCGAGTGCGGCGCCCAGGGCTGCCTGCACAGCGGCTTCGTTCGTGGAGTCGAGCGCGGCAGTGGCCTCATCGAGGATGACCACCCGAGGCTGGGCAATGAGGAGCCGGGCGATGGTGAGCCGTTGGCGTTCGCCGCCCGAAAGCCGGTAGCCGCGCTCCCCCACCACTGTCTCCAGGCCGTCCGGCAGGGACCTGATCATGGTCTCCAGCCGGGCCTGGCGCAGGACGTCCCACATGTCTTCGTCCGTGGCGTCGGGCCGGGCCAGCCGAAGGTTGGAGGCGATGGTTTCGTGGAACAGGTGGCCGTCCTGGGTGACCATGCCCAGGGTGTCCCGCAGCGAATCGAAGGTGGTGTCCCGGACGTCCAGCCCCGTCCCCGGCGCGGTGCCGCCAAGACGCACGGCCCCCGAGTCGACGTCGTACAGCCGCGACAGCAACTGGGCGATGGTGGACTTGCCGGCGCCGGAGGAGCCCACCAGGGCCACTGTCTGGCCTGGTTCCACCCGGAAGCTGACGCCGTGCAGCACTTCCTCGCCGCCCCGCGTGTCCAGGGTGGAGACCTCCTCCAACGAGGCCAGGGAGACCTTGTCCGCGGAGGGATAGGCGAAGCGGACGTTGTCGAACTCCACGGACACGGGCCCGGCAGGAACGGGCACGGCGTCCGGTTTCTGCTGGATCAGCGGTTTCAGGTCCAGGATCTCAAAGACCCGTTCAAAGCTGACCAGCGCGCTCATGACTTCAACGCGGGCGTTGGACAGTGCCGTGAGCGGAGCGTAGAGCCGAGTCAGGAGCAGCGCCAGGACCACCACATCGCCGGGCGCGAGCTGGCCGCCCAGGGCGAGCCAGCCGCCCAGTCCGTAGACCAGCGCGAGTGCGAGCGCGGAGACCAGGGTCAGGGCCGTGACGAACGTGAACTGCAGCATGGCCATGCGGACGCCGATGTCACGGACGCGGCCCGCGCGGGCAGCGAATTCGCGGGATTCCTCATCCGGGCGGCCGAAGAGTTTCACCAGTGTGGCGCCGGGCGCGGAGAACCGCTCCGTCATCTGGGTGCCCATGGCGGCGTTGTGCGCAGCGGCTTCGCGGCGCAGGTCCGCCAGTTTGGAGCCCATGCGCCGGGCCGGGATCAGGAAGATCGGCAGCAGGACCATGGCGAGCACGGTGACCAGCCAGGACTTGTTGAGCATCACGATCAGGGTCAGGGCCAGCGCCACGGAGTTGCTCACCACACCGGAAAGCGTGCCGGCAAAGGCCGACTGCGCTCCGATGACGTCGTTGTTGAGGCGGCTGACCAAGGCTCCCGTCCGGGTGCGGGTGAAGAAGGCAATGGGCATGCGCTGCACGTGGTCGAACACCCGGGTGCGCAGGTCCACGATGACGCCTTCGCCGATGGTCGAGGACAGCCAGCGGGTCAACAGCCCCACCCCCGCTTCGCCCACCGCCACGATGGCGATCAGCACGGCCAGCCAGATCACGGTACCGGCATCTGTCTTGGCGATGATGGCGTCAACCACCTGGCCGGCAAGCACCGGGGTGGCGACGGCAAGGAAGGCCGCTGCGATGGAGGAGAGTACGAAGGCGACGAGCTTGCCCTTGTGGGGAGCGGCGAAGGCCAGCACCCGCTTCAGGGTTTCCTTGGAGAACGGCTTGGAGCCGCTCTTGGCGGTGCTGATGTTGTAGAGCGAGCTCCACGCCACGCGGTCCATGCTCATGGTTATTTCTCCTGGCTTGCAGTGTGGTGGAGCTCCTGGACCGTGCCGTTTTCCAGGTGCCACCGGTAGTCGAGTCGGACGTTTTCGAGCAGCCGGCGGTCGTGGGTGACCAGCAGCAGCGCTCCGTCGTAGCTTTCAAGGGCCTCTTCCAGCTGCTCGATGGCCGGCAGGTCGAGGTGGTTGGTGGGTTCGTCAAGCACCAGCAGGTTCACGCCGCGCGCCTGGAGCAGGGCCAGGGCTGCCCGTGTCCGCTCCCCCGGCGACAGGGAATCCACGGTCCGCGACGTGTGGTCCGCCTTGAGGCCGAACTTGGCCAGGAGGGTACGGACGTCCGCGCTGTTCCAGTCGGCCAGCACGGCTTCGACGGCGTCGCCCAGTGGCTGGGCACCGTCCAGCAGTCCCCGGGCCTGGTCGATTTCGCCGACGGCGACGGTGGCACCCATGGAGGCGTCGCCGTCGTCCGGTGCCTGGGTTCCCAGCAGCAGGCGCAGCAGGGTGGACTTTCCGGCACCGTTGGGGCCCGTGATCCCGATCCGCTCACCACCGTTGAGCTGGAGGTTCACCGGTCCCAGCGTGAAGCTGCCCTGGCGTGCCACGGCGTTGCGCAACGTGGCGACGACGGCGCTGGAGCGCGGTGCCTGGCCGATGCTGAACTGCAGCTGCCATTCCTTCCGGGGCTCCTCCACCACGTCCAGCCGGGCGATGCGGGATTCCATCTGCCGGACCTTCTGGGCCTGCTTCTCGGAGGACTCGGTGCTGGCGGCGCGCCGGATCTTGTCGTTGTCCGGGTTCTTCTTCATGGCGTTCCGGACGCCCTGCGAACTCCACTCACGCTGGGTCCGTGCCCGGGACACCAGGTCTGCCTTGGTGGCGGCGAACTCGTCGTACTTCTCGCGGGCGTGCCGGCGGGCCACTGCGCGTTCCTCGAGGAAGGCGTCGTAGCCGCCGTCGTACACGGCCACGCTGTTCTGTGCCAGGTCCAGCTCCACCACCCTGGTCACGCAGCGGGCGAGGAATTCACGGTCATGGCTGACCAGCACCACCCCGCCGCGCAACCCTGTCACGAAGCTTTCGAGGGTGGCCAGGCCGGCGAGGTCGAGGTCGTTGGTGGGCTCGTCCAGCAGCACCACATCGAAGCGGCTCAGCAGCAGGGCAGCCAGTGCCACCCGTGCCGCCTGGCCGCCGGAAAGGCCGGTCATCAGCGCGTCCGGGCCCGCGTCCAGGCCCAGCTCCGCAAGCACGGCAGGGATGCGGTCATCCAGGTCGGCGGCGCCGGAGGCCATCCAGCGGTCAAAGGCCCGCGCGTAGGCATCATCTGCGCCGGGAGCACCCGAACCAAGGCCCTCCGCGCTGGATTCCATCTCAAGGGTGGCTTCTGCGCAGCCGGTCCGGCGGGCGATGTAGGCTGCCACCGTTTCACCTGGAACACGTTCGTGTTCCTGGGGCAGCCAGCCGACGAAGGCATCGGCCGGGGCAAGGCTGACGGAGCCCTCATGGGGCTGGTCGACGCCGGCAAGGAGTCGCAGCAGCGTGGATTTCCCCGCCCCGTTGGCACCCACGACGCCCACCACGTCCCCGGGCGCCACTGTCAGCGAGAGCCCGGAAAAAAGCGTGCGGTGCCCATGGCCACCGGAGACGTCCTTGGCAACAAGGGTTGCAGTCATCGATTCGTCCTTTCGCCGCTGCCCGGACAGCCGTCGACGGCCGGCAGAGGCGGCACAATTGCGGCCGCGGCGCCGCTGGGGCTGCAGGACATAGAAGAACCCGCTGGTCCGGACTTGGGGGGTGTACGGACCAGCGGGCTCGACCAACAACTATAGAGGAAAGTGGCCCTGGGGCAAAATCCGCGGCATGGCGGGCACGAGCCGGCAGGGCAGGCGGGCACGGTAAAATCGTCGTCACCACCCGTTCTGCAGAGAGCACCCCATGACCCTTTCCGCCAAGGCGTTCCAGCGCTGGCTGCAGGGCATCGCACCCGATGCCAGCACTGCCGACGTCTGCCGGGTCTCGGGGATCAAACGGACCACGTTGGCCCAGCAACTGGTCCGTGGCAAGGTCTCGGTGAGTACGGTGGTCAGCATCAGCCGCGCCTACAAAATCAACCCGGTGGCAGCGCTGGCCGGGTTCGATGCCTACAGCGCCCTCGCCGGTCCGCCCCGCCCGCCCACCAGGAACGAGCTGGTGAGCCAGATCTCCAGCGCAGACCTCCTCCGGGCCCTCCTGGCCCGTCCGGCCATGGACGCCGCGCGGGGGGCGGCCGCTCCCGCCCTCAGCGCTGCCCCGCACGCCACCTCCGTGAAGAACTGGGTTGACGCCATTGACGACGGCGAGGTGCGGCACCGTGTTTCGGCCGCCACCGGCGTGGCCCCACAGAATTATTCCGCCCAGCTGACCGCCAACCGCTTGTCCCCCGAGCTTGCCATGGCCACGGCGTTGGCTGCAGGGGTGGGACCAGCCGGCGGGTTGGTGGCCACCGGCCTCATCACGGAGGAGGAGGCCGGCTGGCCCCCGGGAGCCCGGCAGGCGGCGTTGGACAGCCTTTCTGACGGAGAACTAACCGCGCTTGCAGGAGACAGACTCCAGGCACTGGGCAAAGTATTGCGCCGGCAGGAGCAGGACCAGGCGCAGACAGAGAAGATTTGGGAGAACCTGGGATGATCGAGACCCTTCAATGGACCACGCTGGCCGTCTGCGCATTCGTTGCGGCGGCACGCATTCCCAGCACCCTCCGCGGTGAGAACCGCTCCCTCTTCGGCATCTTTGCCATGATGACCCTGGCCATCCTGTTGAGCATCCAGGGCCCGTACCTGGTGATCGACCAGGCGCTGGGGGGTTTCAACCTGGCCAATCTGCTGCTCCGTTTCGTGATCTTCGGTGCCATCTTCTTCATGGGCATCCGCATCTCCAAGGGGTTTGATGCAAAGGACGCCTACCGGTTCATCACCGGGCGGACAGGAATGACAGTCCTCGCAGTCATATCCGCGGTCGCTGTGACACTGTTCTTCCTGATGGACACCAGTGGTTCCTCCGCAGGTCTTACGGGCGTGGTGGGCACCGATCCCTGGAACTCCGCGCTGCTCGAATATTACGGGGCTGCGGGCAGGGCGTACCCCGCCTATGTTGCGTTGGCCCTGCTTCCAGCCATGGTCCGCGCCGTGTCGAGTCGCCTGCCCGGTTTAGTCCGGGCTGCCGCCGCCCTGCTGGGCCTTGGCGCCGTGGCGACGGGGCTGAGCTTGTCGTTCCCCCTGATCCCGCCGGCCCTCGGCCAAATTGAGTTCATCATCAACTACACCGCGGTGCTGTGCTTCGTCGTTGGACTGGCGCTGATCTGGGCGGCCAAGGTGGTCAACGCGCGTACGGTCCGCAGCCGCAGGACATCTACCGAAACGTAACCTTCGCGGGCTTTCACAAAATCATTAGTGTGTGACACAATCATGAATGTGTGAAGGCGGGGCTGCCAAGCGTTTTCGAACGGGGATAAATTCCAAAACGCGGGAGTCCCGGAGGCCTTTGCACACATTGGGGGGATGAGTGGTGGCGGATCGTTGGGGACCGCCCCCACTCAGCCTGTTTAAGGCCCTTTTCGGCAGCCCGCGGCCTGCACGCCGCGCATCTACGCCCGGGCAAACCTCAGTGTCACCAGCTGGAACGGCCGGAGCCTGAGTACGGCACCCGCGCCGGTGGGCTGGACTCCAGCAGCTTCGGTGGTGCGCTCCAGGAGGTCCGTAGGCACAACGTCCCGCACCGGGAAGTTCGCCGTAATGTTTCCTTGGGAGCGCTGCCCCAGCGACTCATACAGCCGGACCACCACGTCCCCGGATCCGTCCTGCGCCAGTTTCACCGCTTCGATGACCAGGGCAGGATTGCTGACGGAGAACAGCGGCTCCACGCCGGCGCCTCCGCTGACCAGCCGGGGCGCCAGGTTTGTCCGGTACCCTTCCTCGACGGCATCGGCAATGTCAGCACCCGGGCGGATGGTCACGGTCAACTCGTGCCGCCCCCGGTCTGCGTCCGGGTCGGGGAACTTGGGCGCCCGCAGCAGGGACAGGCGCACCGTGGTGGTGGTTCCGCCGTCGGATTCCCTGATGTTCCTACCCACGTCATGGCCATAGGTGGAGGAGTTGGACACGGCCACGCCGTAGCCGGGTTCACCCACGTGGATCCAGCGGTGGGCGCAGATTTCGAACTTCGCGGCCTCCCACGAGGTGTTGGTGTGGGTGGGCCGGAAAACGTGGCCGAACTGCGTTTCGGCAGCCGACCTGTCAGCCCGGACGTCGAGGGCAAAGCCGAGCTTCAGCAGCTTTTCGCGCTCCTGCCAGTCCACTGACGTGGTGATCTCCAGTGACGGGCTGCCGGGGGCAAGCGTGATGCGCTGGGTCAGCGGGGAGGCGCCGGCCACCCGTTCCACCACAACGACGGCGCTGCCGCCTTCGGTGGCAAGCCGGACCGATTCTGCGTGGACCAGCTGCGTAACGTTGCGCCGGTAGAACTCGTCGATATCCCAGGCATCCCACTCATTGGGGGTATCCCGGTGAAGCTCCAGCAGATTGCCGTGCTGGCCCGGAGCGATTGCCTCACGGCCGCTGGCGTGGTCGCACAGGGAGGAGAGCAGTCCGTCGGCATCCACCACGGCGCGGATGATCCCGTTGTCCAGGATGTAGCCACCTTCATGCGGTGTGGCCTGCACCGGCTCCCGGTCCACCGCCGCTTCAGCCGCCGCCAGCGCGGGAACTCCATCCCGGGCATGCGGTGCGGCGTTCAGCAGGAACCGGCGGTCGCCCGGGCCCAGCATGGCGGCGGCAGCACGGCCGATCAGCGACTCGAGGGCGGCCTCGATGGACTGGTAGTTCCGCTCGGCATCCTGGTGCACCCAGGCAATGGAGCTGCCGGGAAGAATGTCATGGAACTGCTGCAGCAGGACCAGCTGCCACAGGCGCTTGAGCTCGGCGCCGGGATACTCGTAGGCACCGGGGGCGCGGACGGCAGCCGTGGCACACCACAATTCGGCTTCACGCAGAAGGTGCTCGCTGCGCCGGTTGCCCTTCTTGGTGCGCGCCTGGCTCGTGTAGGTGCCGCGGTGCAGCTCCAGGTACATCTCGCCCACCCAGACCGGCAAGGCTGGATAGTCTTCCTCGGCCTGCCGGAAGAAACTTTCCGCGGAGCCGATCCTGACCTTTGGCGATCCTTCCAGGTCCGCCGTGCGTGCAGCGGCGGCAAGCATTTCGCGGGTGGGGCCGCCGCCGCCGTCGCCATACCCGAACGGCACCAGCGACACGGTGCCGCGGCCGTGGTCCCGGTAGTTGCGCTCGGCGTGTGCCAGGTCCCTGCCGCTGAGGTCGGAGTTGTAGGTGTCCACCGGGGGGAAGTGGGTGAAGAGCCGGGTGCCGTCGATCCCCTCCCAGTTGAACGTGTGGTGGGGCATCCTGTTGGTCTGGTTCCAGGAGATCTTCTGCGTGAGGAACCAGCGGCTGCCCGCAGCCTTCACGATCTGGGGCAGGGCCGCGCTGTAGCCGAACGAGTCCGGGAGCCACGCCTCCCTGCATTCAATGCCGAATTCGTCCAGGAAGAAACCCTTGCCCTCCACGAACTGCCGGGCCATGGCTTCGCCGCCGGGCATGTTGGTGTCCGATTCGACCCACATGCCGCCGACCGGGACGAACTGCCCGGCGCGGACTTTTTCCCTGATCCGGCCGAACAGGTCCGGGTACAGCTCCTTGATCCAGGCCAGCTGCTGCGCGGAGGAGCAGGAGAAGACAAAGCCGGGGTCCTCGTCCATAAGGGCCACCACGTTGGAGAACGTCCGGGCGCATTTGCGGATGGTTTCCCGGACCGGCCAGAGCCAGGCGGAGTCGATGTGCGCATGCCCGGTGGCAACCAGTTGGTGCGCGGAGGCATAGGCGGGCCTGGTCAGGACGTCGGTAAGCGCCCGCCGCCCTGCCGCCGCGGTCCCGGCAACATCGTCAGGGTCCATCACGTCCATCATGTGTTCGAGCGCCCGGAGGATCTCGTGGCGGCGCGGGAGCTCCAGCGGAAGCTGCTCCATGAGGCCGGCAAGGGTCCAGATGTCCTGCTGGAGTTCCCACACGGTCTGGTTCAGTTCGGCGATGGCGATGTTTCCCAGCCGGTACTGCGGGGCTTCCCCAGCGGTCGCCCTGTCCCCCAACGGGGTGGCGGCAAACGTCCAGCCCTGGGCCATGTCCGGGTTTGCGGCCGCCTCAACGTAGAAGTCCACGGCCATGCCGCTGCCCAGCAGCTTGAGCGGGATGTACTGGTTGCGGGGTGATATTGCCTTGATAATGCTGCCATCGGAGCGCCAGGCGATGCCCTCGCACTGGAACCCCGGGGCCTCGGTGGTGAACCCCAGGTCCACCACCACCTCCACCGTGGTGTCCGGGCCGCCGCCCCAGGATTCGGGCACTTCCCCCTGCAGCCGCAGCCAGGTAGTACCCCACGGCCTACCCCAGGGGGCACCGTGCTCCTGCGGCTGGAACTCCTGCCTCATCGCCTCGAGCGCGGGGACCGGCTCACCGGGCACTTCCCAACTGCTCAGGGCAAGCGGGACTGTCCTGCTGTAAACGGCAGGGACAATGCGCTCCCGCACAAACCTGGCCAGGCGGACTTCCGTGATCCTGCGGTCGTCATGCAATATAGGTCCTCTTTAAGCTGGAGACTGGATCATCGAGTCCATTCGATGGACAAATCTACCCGCTGACAGCACTGCAACCAACCCCCTGCGCCCAGGCAGCGGGCCGGCCCGGGCGTTGGCGCCGCTACGTCCTTGGGACGGCGGGTTCGGGCCTCAGGATCCGGGAGTCCCCGGCATAGATGTTGAAACTGGTGCCGCGGCTGAATCCCGCCACGGTCAAACCGTTCGCTTCTGCCAGTTCCACGGCGAGGCTGGACGGGGCACTGACGGCGGCCAGGACGGGAATTCCGGCGAGCGAGGCTTTCTGCACCAGCTCGAAGGATGCCCGGCCGGACACTTGGAGGACCGTCCCGGTCAACGGCAGGAGCCCTTCGCGCAGCGCCCAGCCCACCACTTTGTCCACCGCATTGTGCCGCCCCACGTCTTCGCGCAGGCACAGGAGCCGTGGCGCGCCGTCGTCGTCGATCCTGAACAGGCCCGCCGCGTGAACGCCGCCCGTGTCATCGAAGACGCGCTGGGACTCCCGCAGCAGGTCCGGCAGGGAGGCCAGGACCTTGGCGTCCACCGTCAGCGGGTCCGCCTGCGGGCTGTGGTGCGAGGACTTCTGCACGGCTTCGATGGAGTCCGTTCCGCAAATGCCGCAGGAGCTGGACGTATAGACCCTGCGGCCGGTGTCGGGGAGTGGAACGTCCGGCCGCAACTGGGCCTCCACCACGTTGAATGTCTGGACGCCGTTTTCGTCCTCGCCGGCGCAGAACCGCAGCGACACCAGCTGTTCAGGGGTCCAGATAACACCTTCGGACACCAGGAATCCGGCCACCAGGTCAAAATCGTCGCCGGGCGTGCGCATGGTGACCGAATAGGACAGCCCGCCCAGCCGGATTTCCAGCGGTTCTTCCACGGCGAGGACATCCTCGCGGTGGCGGACCGGGTACTCCAGGGCACCCGGAGAACCATCCAGGAGATATTTGTGCACCTTGCGGCGCTGGGTTACTCGTCCCATGTTCCACCCTGCCTGTTCATTACTCCATCATGGCACCAACAGAGCCTGCCCCGGCCCACGGGACCAACCCAGGACCGGCTTAGCCCAGGAGGGCGCTCCAGTCCACGGGTCCACTGGGTGCCGGCTTGGCCTTGGGCTGGCCGGTCCGGGCAGTGCTCCGCGGTTTGGCTTTGGCCTCCCAGTCACCGCGGCGCGGAATGGGCGGCCCCCAGGGCAGCGCGAAGGCCGGCACCAGTTCGCCCAACTGCACTCCGTGCGGCGGCACCACCAGGACCCCATCGGCAGCGGCCAGCCCGCGCATCATGCCCGGTCCCGTATGCTGCGCCGGAGACGCCATGCCGTACAGCAGCCGGAACGGCATCAGCCTGGTGCGTCCGGGGTCCGGCTCAACCATCGTCCCGCAGGGCACTTCCTCCACGGGCGGCATGGGGCGGTGCCCCAACGCGGCCAGCAGCGGAGCACCCACGGTGGAGAGGGCCATCATGGCCGCCAGCGGGTTGCCAGGAAGCCCCAGGACGAAGCGGCCGTCCGGAAGTTCGGCGAGAACCGCGGGGTGTCCCGGACGCATTGCCACGCCGTCGATGATGAGCCGTCCGCCGAGCTCCGCCACAGCCCGCCGCAGGTGGTCCGTTCCGGAGCGCCCGGTACCCCCGGTGGTGATAACGACGTCGGCGGGCAGGTCCGGCGCGCCGGGCACCTCCGGCAGCACGTCCTCAAGCGCCGCCAGCCATTCGTCGTAGGAATCGCCGATCCGCTGCTGTCCGCCGGTGATGCCGCCCAGCATGGCAACGACGTCGGGCAACTGGGGGCCGAACGTGTCGCGCACCTGGCCCGGGGCCGGCGTGCCCTGTTCCACCACCTCTGACCCCGTAAGCACCAGGCGGACCACCGGCTTCCCCTGGACCTGGACTTCGTCGTAACCGGCCAGGGCGGCCAGCGCCAGGTGTGCCGGGTTGAGCTCCACCCCTGCCTTGACCAGGGTGTCCCCTTCCAATGCTTCCTCCCCGGCCTTGCGGATGTGCTCTCCGGCGCGGGGCTCACCGGGGCGCGCCTTGCCGCCGGTCATCAGGATGGGGAGCCCCTCATCGTCCGTGCCGAGGACAGCATTTTCGGTGCGAAGAACTGCCTTGGCACCGGGCGGGATGAGGCCTCCCGTGGCGATGGGACTGGCCTGGTGCGGTGCCAGCCGCGTTCCGGGCTCCACGGGGATCCACGGGCCGCTGCCGTTGACCGCCCAGCCGTCCATGGCTGAGGACGCGTAGTGGGGCATGTCCTGAAGGGCCACGATGTCCCGGTCAAGCCGTCGGCCCAGGGCTATCCGGAGCGCCACCGGCCCGGGGGGTATGGGGGTTGCTGCATCGAACGCAGCTTGCCGGGCTTCTTGCCAGGTGTGGGCCGCATGATGGTGGGCATCATGCGGCTGTTCAGTTTTGTGCGCCTCTGCATCACTGCCCGGTGGCGCCTCCGGATCGCTGTGGGGTTCTGCTGTCATTCGCCGGGAGTCCCGGCGGCTTCAGCGTCGTAGTCTTCGGCCAGGGAACGGGCAACGGCCAGCGCCGCGTCCATCGATGCCGCGTCCATTTCCCTGCCGGGAGCAGCCGCCAGTCCCGCGGCGAAGCCTGCGATGAAGGTGGTCAGCGGCGCGGCCGGCCTGACAACCGCATGGGCAGCGACGCCGGCCAGCGCCAGCACGGCGTTGACATCCACCTGGACATCTTCAAGCTTGTAGGCCTGGAGAAGCGCCCTGCACCACTCTTCCAGCGTCTCGTCCTGGCTTTTCACGACTTGCCTCCCACGTTAGCTCCGCCCATGAACCGGTCCTGGCCCGCGCGCTGGTTCCCGGCGGAAATCCCCAGCGCGGCAGCATCGTCCCAGGTATCCACATCGGATGTGGACCCGGCGGGGACCGTGACAAGCTGCACGTCCAGACTAGCAAGGAGCGCCCGCACAGATCCGTTGACCAGGGCGTTGCGGGCTGCCAGGTCCGCGCAGGCTTTTGTTAACCCAGCCATGCTGTAAAAACCTGCCAGGGGCTGGGCCCTGCCATCCCCGGAACAAGCCATCACGCCGCCCCCACCGTCCGCCACATCGGTGCGCGCCAGGGCATCCTTCAGCACAGCCACCGCCTGGGAGGCCAGCGGCATGTCGCACGCCAGCACCAGGCAGTAGGGCGCCCCTTCGCCTCCCTTGGCCAGCGCGGCCAGGCCTGCGGCTATTGCGGCAGCAGGCCCGGCGAACCGCGGCTCCTCGCGGCACATCAGCAGGGTGGACGGCCGGGTGGACGGGGCCGGCAGACCCGCGGCCCCGGACTCCCCCGGCAGGGATCCCGCATCACCGACCACCACGGTGTGGCGGGCGCCGGCTGCCGCGGCCACGGCACGCTCGAGGAGGGTCTGGCCCCGGTAGACCAGGGACTGCTTGGGTACCCCGCCCAGCCGGGATGACCGTCCCCCGGCGAGGATCAGGGCGTCGAAAACCAACATGCTCTTTTGCACTCCCCCAGCCTAGCGATCAGCTGGGCTGCCGGGCAGCGCGAGGGCGTCAGGCGGCGCGCTCCGGGAGCAGGAACGGATCCCACGCCGGCGTCGGCTTCTCCAGTTCCTTGATCTGCCAGATCGTTCCGTGCGGCGGCTCGGGCACGAACCGAAGGGTCCAGCCCATTTCCGCGGGAGTGTGGTCGCCCTTGACGTTGTTGCACCGCAGGCAGGCGGCCACAAGGTTCTCCCATGAATCGGCACCGCCCCGGGACTTCGGGTGAACGTGGTCGATTGTGTGCGCCGCCTTGCCGCAGTAGGCACATTTATGTCCGTCGCGCCGGAGCACACCCCTGCGGCTGACTGCCGTCGAGTGGTTGTACCGGGGCCGGATGTAGCGGTTGAGGAGGATCACGGAAGGGCGGCCCAGGACGTCGGTGGGCCCTACCACCGGGTCATCCCCTTCGGCCACCACGCTTGCCTTGCCCGTGAGCACAAGCACCAGCGCCCGGCGGAAAGTGATAACCGCCAGCGGTTCATATCCAGCATTCAGAACGAGAGTGCGCATGCACTTACCTCTTCACGGCCGCACCCGTCAGGGGCACGAGGGCCGGCTGCCCCCGGCATGTCCGGGCTATGGATCGACATCACAAGAGTAAACAAAGAAATGCAGAATCAGGTAATCGCCGCCCCGGAGCCTAATCGGGTCCGAAGACGGGAAAGGCAAGGGCTCCACTTGAGAAGCCCGCTAAAGCGCAAGGGACCCCCGCCTGGTGGCGGGGGTCCCTTGCCCAATTCGCGGCCTGCGCTGGATCAGGCCGCCACTGGAATGCTTAGTTGACGCGGATGAAGACGGGGCCGGAACCCACGTTCGCGCTGAAGACCACGGTCTGGTTTCCGTTGTAGCCACCGTGGACGGCCATGCCGTTGCCGGCGTACACAGCGATGTGGGCCATGCCCGAGCCGCCGTTGGCGTAGTAGATAAGGTCGCCCGGCTGCGCTTCGGCTGCACTCACGGTGCGGCCCAGGGACAGGTAACCGGCCGGCCAGTCGTGGAAGTGGATGCCCACGGCGGCCAGGGAGTTGGTCACCAGCATGGTGCAGTCCTGCATGACACCGAGCTGCGCGTAGGCTGCGGACAGGATGGCAGCACCCTTGCCGCTGGCCGAAGCCTGGGCTGCAGGGGCGGCCGGAGCGGCAGCCGTGGCAACCTTGGCGGTGACCTTGGGAGCAGCCGGCTGGGCGGCAGGTGCAGCTTCCTGTACCTGAACCTCGGGCTCAGGCTCGGCGACGGGAGCCGGCGTGGTGGTAACGGCAGGCTTCTCGTAGCTGATGGCAATGGTGGAAGCCGCGGAGATCGGGGCGTCGACGACGGATTCAACTTCCATCTGGGATGCGGGAGCGGAATCGCGCTTGACGTTGGTGTCGGCAGCGTTGGCCGCAATGCCGCTGGTCAGGACCAGGCCGGAAGCAGCAGCGATGACAGCAGCCTGGCGGCCCATGCCACCGGCGTTGTCGCTGACAGCTTTGGCAATGACAGAGATCGAGTTGGTTTTGGTGACCTCGGCGCGGTGCCGTGCGGTAGCACGAGTCGTCATCAGTTCTCTCTTTCGTTTTTCCTTCGAACCGCGTGTAAGCAGGCAAAGGGAAGCTGGATGCGCCGGCATCTTGGGGGTACGCCGGCGCATCCCGAACGGGGATGTGGTTTCTAGCGAAAAAGCTTTGGGCAAAGAAATAGCCCTTGGAGCGTGAAGCCCAAGAACTACTTGTTGAGGTGGTAGTACGACGAGGTACCGGTGGCTGCAGGCGAGTGGAGCAGCGTGCCCTGGGAAGGGTTGAGTGCGCTGACCATCATGCCGTTGCCGACGTAGATGCCCACGTGCGCGCCGCCGTTCTGGACCACAAGGTCGCCCGGCTGCGGGGTGGAGGTGGGGGTCATGATGTTCCACGCGTTGGTGCGGGGGATGCTGATGCCGGCCTGGGCGTAGACCCACTGGACGAACCCGGAGCAGTCCCAGCCGGTAACGGGGCTGGTGCCGCCCCAGACGTAGGAGTGGCCGATGCCGGTGTAGGCGATTGCTGCAATACCGGAGGTTGCGGCGGAGACAGTCTCGGCAGCCTTGGCGGCAGGGGCCGCGTCCTGGCCTGCGGTGGCAGCGGCGTCGCGCACGGCCGGGGCGGTGGACTGGGGACGCACCGCTTCCACCTTCGGAGCTGCGGTGGTCTTGACGGCGGGACGCTCGAAGGAAACCGTAGCCGTGGGGGCGGCGGTGACGGCGAGGGCCATCTGGGCCGAACCGGACTCGGTGGATGCGGAGACACCGGCGGTGGTGTCAGCTGCGGTGGCGGGCAGGCCCATGCTCAGGATAAGGCCCGATGCGGCTGCCACAACGGCAGCCTGGCGGCCTACGGTCCCGGCATTTGCACTGACGGCCTTGGACACGGCGTCCAGGGGGTTGGTGCGAACCGTTTGCGCACGGTGGCGCGCAGAATGATGGCGTGAAGACACGAAGGTAGCCTCTCCCAATGCCTGCGAGGTGAGCTGTCGGATTCGGATGGGAGTCACCCGGCCACTCTGCTTCCTGGGAAGCTCATGACTTAACCCCAAGGCCTTCAGGAAATGAAGGCCAAAATTGGTTCCCCCGCCCCTGCCAGACGATGAAATGCGAACGGACCTTGAGCGGTGGCAGAGTTAGGCAATCCACTCAAGAGCGTCAACTTCGGAAAAGTTGACGCGAGTTAGACGGTACAGCAGTTTTGTTTCAATGTCACATTCAGGTCACGGCAGGTCGCTGCGATCTGAGAGTGCACACTCATTCGGTTACAGCCAGCCCATGGGATCGACCACTTCGCCGTTGACCTGGACCTCAAAGTGCAGGTGGCAGCCGGTGGATGCGCCCGTGGTGCCGCTGAGCGCCACGACCTCGCCGCGGGAGACGGTCTGTCCCACCTTGACGTTGAACGACGACAGGTGGTTGTAGGTGGTCTCCAGCCCGTTGCCGTGGTCGATGACCACCCGGTTCCCACCGCCGTACTGGTGCCAGCCTGCGAAGGTCACGGTGCCGGTCGCGGCCGCCAGGACGGACGTTCCGCACTGCGCCACGAAGTCCTGGCCGCGGTGGAAGTCTCCGGAGCCGCCGGTGATGGGGCTCACCCGGTAGCCAAAGGGCGACGCGGTGGTGAGGGATGCCAGCGGTGCGGCCAGGGTGCCGGCCGAGGCTGCCCGGGTGACGGAGCCGGCGGACTGGGCGCTCAGGAGCTGCTTCAGCTTCCCGTCGGGGTCGGCCTGGGTCACCACTGCCGAACGGCTGAAGTCGATCTGGGCGCCAATATCAGCGGAAATCTGGGGCTGCGGACTGACGGCGGAGGCTGCCAGTGGCGCGTTGCCGGCGGCATCGGTGGCCATGACGGGGCTGGTGGCGGGCACCGTGACCGTCAGCACCAGGCCGGTGGCGGCCAGGGCGATTCCGGCTTTCTGGCCAATGCCGCTGGCGGCGGCAAACTCCGTCACCTGCCGGAACGGACCCCGGCGGCGGCGCGCGTCACGATGCAGATCGCGGGGGCGCTCCGCTGCGACATCTTCGACAACCCGGGGTGCCGAAGGGGGGCCTGCCGCGCGGCGGCGGCCCCGGGAGGTCTGCATGGTCAAGAAGGGTTCCTCTCTGGAAAAGCCTGCGGAGTTAGCTGTCGGATTCGGGTCAGAGAGATCAAAGACCCGGCCCGTCATGGGCAAGCTTCTGCACAGGGGTATTCCCGGAAGAATCCTTCACTGGAGAGGCTTGCTGCTGACGGACTTCACCCCAAGGCAGTCCCCCGCTGCCAATTGTGGTTCCCCCGCCTCTGCCAGTAACGACTCATGCACCCGATCCGCTGGCAGAGCTCGGCTCCGGATCGGGTAACGCTTAAGTATCAACGATTGGTTCCACTATAGGGCCTTAAGACCCTAGGTAACAATTCCGTTATCTTTGCGTGGAAGCGCTTCGCCGGGGTATGAGGCGCGGCTCAGGGCTGGGTGACGGCGACAAAAACATGCGCGGCAACCTCGGGCGGCAGCTCCAGTGCCCCTTCGATTCCGGACACCCGCACGGAGATGTAATCTCCCACGCGTTCCAGCGCAACGGCGGCGCCGGGCCGGATCCCGCCTTCGTCCAGCTGCGCCAGCAGTTCGGGCTCCACCTGGATGGGTTCGGCCAGCCGGCTGATGGTCACGGCAGAGGCGGGGCCGTAGCCCTTCATGGCCTCCACCAGGCTGATGACCGCGTCGGCGGAGCCGGTGGCCGGCTGTCCGCCCAGGGCGGCGAGGCCGGGGATCGGGTTGCCGTAGGGCGATTCGGTGGGGTGGTCCAGCATCTCGTAGATGCGCCGCTCAACGCGCTCGCTCATGACGTGTTCCCAGCGGCAGGCTTCGTCGTGCACGTAGGCCCAGTCCAAACCGATGACGTCAGCCAGCAGGCGTTCGGCCAGCCGGTGCTTGCGCATGACCTCGGTGGCCCGCTTGCGGCCCGTGTCCGTGAGTTCCAGGTGCCTGTCGCCGGAGACGACGACGAGTCCGTCGCGTTCCATCCTGCCGATGGTCTGGGACACCGTGGGGCCGGAGTGGCGCAGACGCTCGGCGATACGGGCCCGAAGGGCAACGATGTTTTCTTCCTCAAGCTCCAAGATGGTCCTGAGGTACATCTCCGTAGTGTCGATCAGATCCGTCATCCAGCTCAGCTCCTCGAGCGCAGTACCTTGCGTTGTCCCACCGTACCGCTCTGTTCCCGTGAGGTAGTCCGGGGGCTAGCTTAGCCTATTTTGACTTTGTCCGAATAGCTGCCCCCTGCGCAGCCACCCCTGGACGGGACCGTCTCATTGTCTGGACTTTGCCCGCACCGGCTCCCGCACCCACTGCCCTTCAGGCAGAATGGAACAGGCCTGCCACGCAGCCACCGCGCGCTGCCGGCCACCCCTTACCCGCCCGTCCGGACCAAAGTTTTCGTCCCCGCCGAATTGGAGCACCTGTGAGCGACACCAGCATCACGATCCCCGCCGACCTCCTGCCCAAGGACGGGCGGTTCGGCGCCGGCCCGTCAAAGGTCCGCCAGGAACAGATTGATGCCCTGGCAGCAGCGTCCAAGACCATCCTCGGCACCTCGCACCGGCAGGCGCCGGTCAAGAACCTGGTCGGATCCGTCCGCGACGGGCTGAGCCAGTTCTTCCGTGCCCCGGAGGGGTATGAGGTGGTCCTCGGCGTTGGCGGCTCCACGGCGTTCTGGGACATCGCAAGCTTTGGCCTGGTGGAGAAGAAGGCCCAGCACCTCTCCTTCGGTGAATTCGGGTCAAAGTTCGCCGCAGCCACCAACAAGGCGCCCTTCCTGGAGTCCTCCTCGATCATCAAATCCGAGCCCGGCACCCGTCCGGCGGCGCAGGCCGAGGCCGGCGTGGACGTCTATGCCTGGCCGCAGAATGAGACCTCCACCGGCGTGGCGGCCCCGGTCACGCGCGTCTCCGGGGCCGACGAGGGATCGCTGGTGCTGGTGGACGCCACCTCGGCGGCCGGCGGCCTGGACGTGGACGTTGCCCAGAGCGACGTCTACTACTTCGCCCCGCAAAAGAACTTCGCCTCCGACGGCGGCCTCTGGCTTGGCCTGTTCTCTCCCGCCGCCATCGAGCGTGCCGCGCGGATCAAGGCCAGCGGCCGGTGGATCCCGGATTTCCTGGACCTCCAGACCGCCATCGACAACTCCCGCCTGAACCAGACGTACAACACGCCTTCGCTGTCCACGCTGGTCACCCTGGACGCCCAGGTCCAGTGGCTGAACTCCAACGGCGGCCTGGACTTTGCCGCCGCGCGCACCGCTGACTCCGCAGGGCGCATCTACAGCTGGGCCGAGGCCTCCGATTTTGCCACCCCGTTCGTGGCCAACCCGGAGGAACGCTCCAACGTCATCGCCACCATCGACTTCGACGAATCGGTTGATGCGGCAGCTGTTGCCAAGGTCCTGCGCGCCAACGGCATCGTGGACACTGAGCCCTACCGGAAGCTGGGCCGCAACCAGCTGCGCATCGCCACCTTCGTGGCCATCGAGCCGGACGATGTCTCGGCCCTGCTGTCCAGCATCGACTACGTGGTGGGCGAGCTGCGGAAGTAGGCACGGCCTGCACGTACGCATAACGTACGACGGCGCCGCCCGGGTTCTTCCCGGACGGCGCCGTTTTTCGTTGTCCAGCCAAGGGGTGGCCGGTTTCCCGACGGAGGTGCGGTCAGGCTCCTGCCTGGGTGCCGGCGTCGTCCGTCGAATCCCGGGCCTCTTCCGCTGATTCCTGGCCATTCTCTGCAGGGACGTCAACTTCAGGGCTGTCCGTTTCAGGGGCATTCGCTTCAGGGGCGTCTGCTTCGGACTCCTGCTGCTGGTCCTCAGGGCGGACGCGTTCGGCCCAGGGCACCCACTCGGGGGCGAGGATCGAATTCTCGGACGGCAGCAGTCCCAGCTCATTGACCGTAACCACCTTGGAGCGCGAGTTGCGGGTCAGCACCGCGTACCACTGCCACCCTGCGTAGCCGGGCAGCCTCGACTCGAACAGGTGCGTGACCAGCCGGTCGCCCTCGCTCTTGGCCGCCAGGTGCGGGCCAATGGTGGCCGCCGGCGTGATGCCCTCCAACGCGGTCCGGGCGGTGTCCACCGCCGCGGCCAGGAAAGCGTCCGGCTTGCCTGTGCGCCACACGGGCACCCCGGCCTTGCGCTTGGCCGGAGTCTTGGCGGCCTGCTCCTGCACTGGGGTGCCCAGCTGTTCAGAATCGGGAGTCATGGGCGCCTAAACGTCCAGCTCGTCGGCGACCTTGCGCAGGGCGGCAGCAATGGCCTTGCCCTTGTTGCCGTCCGGGTACTTGCCCTTGGACAGGGTCCCGGACAGGTTGTCGAGGACGGTCACCAAGTCCTGCACCAGCGGGGCGAGGTCCTTGGCGCTGGGACGCTTGGCCTTGGCAATGGATGGCGTCTTGTCCAGCACCCGCAGGCCCAGTGCCTGGGCGCCCTTGCGCCCGTCAGCTACTCCGAACTCCACCCGGGTGCCGGCCTTCAGCTCCGTGACGCCCTCGGGCAACGATGACTTGGGCAGGAAAACCTCCTGGCCGTCTTCGCCCGCGAGGAACCCAAAGCCCTTGTCCTTGTCATACCACTTGACCTTGCCGGTAGGCACGTAATCAACCTTCTTCGTTCTGCTGTCATGAGACACGGCCGGCTGCCACCGCATCCGCATTGTTGTGCGGGTTCAGGGTATGGCAAACGGAAACCGTGTTGGTCTGTATGCTTCAAGGTTATCCTGCCGCATGGCCTATTGATGCTTTGGGCAGCACTGTTCCGCCGCAGGCGCAAGGCCCCGGCTTTTACCCGCACCGCTGCGGGCGCGGTAGCGTTGCGTCCATGACTCCCTCGCGTTACCGGCGGCCGTTGATGGTCCTCGCAGCAGTTGTTGCCGTGATGTCCCTGATAGCCGTGGCGGCTGTCATGGCGCTTGCCTTCGCCGGCTCGGTAGCTCCTGCCTGGATCACCTACACCGCGCTTTACGGCCTGCCGGTGGCCTTCATCCTGATGCTCCTGCTGGTCCTGGACGGTGTTGCCGCCCGGCGGCGGGCGGGAAGGGCGCAGCAGCGGTAACGTTGGACTGATGTCCCTCATTCGCGCGCTTGGCAAGGACCTGGAGGCACGCAGCGACGATTCGTTGCGGGCCCTGTTCGCCGCGCGGCCGGACCTCATATCCCCATCCGTGCCGGACTTTGCCGCACTGGCGGCACGCGCCAGTTCCCGCGTCAGCGTCCAGCGCGCCCTGGAGCGGCTCGACCGGCCGCACATGCAGGTCCTGGAAACCCTCCATCTGTGCACCAACACCGACACCGGACACAGCGCCTCCGCTGAAGGAGTGCACAGACTGATCCACGGCTCCGCCCTGGCTACCGTCACTCAAATCCTGGGCACCCTGCAGGAGCTGGCCCTGGTGCACCCTGCCCCTCCCCCGCACGGCACCCCTTCCCCGGCCGCCGACCAGCCGTTCTACCTCCCGGTGGGCTCCCTCAAGGACGTGGTGGGGATCTATCCGGCCGGCCTGGGCCGCAGCTATACCGAGCTGGTCCGCCTGCAGCCGGCCTTCGCCCAGCGCGCCGTGCAGCTGGTCTCGGAGCTGCACCACAGCGGGTTCGCAATCCAGGAAGCCACCACGCCCATGGAGGCGGCCCTGGCCCTTCAGCACTGGACCTCCTCCCCGGAGGCACTGCGGGACATCCTCGCCGGCGCCCCGGAACGGACGACGGCGCTGCTCGCCAGGTTCCGGAACTGGGCCATGGGTGCCGTCCCCCAGGCGCAGCGGAAAGCGTCGGTCACCACGGAGGGCGCCGACGTCGGGCCCGTTGACTGGCTCCTTGCCCGCGGGCTGCTGGTTCCACTGGACGCCGCCCACGTAGAACTGCCCCACAGCGTGGGGCTGGCCCTGCGCGGTGGCGCGATCATCAACGATTTCACCCTGGCGCCACCGGTCCCCGAGCTGGGCCGGACCACGGCGGCGCTGCGCAGGAATGCGGCCCTGAGCTCCATCTCGGAAACCCTGCGGCTGGTCTCGGAACTGCTGTATGCCGTCAGGGAACACCCGCTGGCCACGCTGCGCAGTGGAGGTGTGGGCGTCCGCGAGATACGCCGCCTGGCCGAGCACCTGCGGATTGACCAGGGTGCGGTAGGTCTGCTGCTGGAACTGTGCGGCCTGGCCGGGCTGATCCGGCTCGACGTCGACTCCTCATCGTGGGTGCAGCCGCCGCAGCTGGAATGGCTGGTCCTTCCCCGGCAGGAACAATGGCTGTGGCTGGTGAACGCGTGGCTGGCCAGCGAGCGCGTGCCGTCCATGGTGGGCCAGCCGGTGAATTCGGCGCCGAGCGCGGCGGCCGGCCGGTCGGCGTCGGGAACCACCATCGCCGCACTGTCCGCCGGGGCGCAGCGGCCCGACGCCCCCGTCGTCCGCAAACGGATCCTGGAGATCCTGCACGAGCTCACCCAGCAGGCGGCCGCGTCCGACGGCGACGCTCCCGTCCTTGACGCCGCCGCTGTCCTGCAGCGTGCGGAGTGGTCGCAGCCTCGGATGGCCCGGCGGTTCAGCTCACTCATCCGCGGGGTCCTGGCCGAAGCGGAGATGCTGGGCCTGGTGGGTTCGGGTGCCCTGAGCCAACTCGGCAGCGCCGTCGCCGAGGACGAGCCTGATGCCGCCCTTGCCATCCTGGGCGAGCACCTGCCTGCGGCCCTGAACCATGTGCTGCTGCAGGCGGACCTGACCGCTGTGGCCCCCGGCTACCTGGCACCGTCGCTGACCGAAAAGCTCCTGGTCATGGCCGACGCCGAGGGGCAGGGCCCGGCCACCATCTACCGCTTCTCCGAAGAGTCCATAAAACGGGCACTCGACCACGGCTACGACGCCGCGGCCCTGCTGGCGTTTCTTCGCGAACACTCAGCCACCGCCGTGCCGCAGCCGCTGGAGTACCTGGTGGAAGACACAGCGTCCCGGCACGGCCGGCTCCGCGTGGGCCAGGCCGCCAGCTTCATCCAAAGCGACGACGAAGCAGCCCTGCGCGAGCTGCTGGCAGGTCCGAAAGCCGCCCAGCTGGGCCTGGCCGGCCTGTCGCCCACGGTTGTGACCTCATCGGCGCCGCCGCGCGAACTGGCCGCCGCACTCCGGAGCCTGGGACTGTCCCCGTCCGTGGACGGGGCCGAACCCGCGGCCCACCTGCGCCGGCCTTCCACGCCGCAGGAAAGCTCCCGCCCCGTCTACACCGCCCCGCGGATGGCGCCCCCGGCGGAGGAGGTTGAAGCCCAGCTGGGCGTCCTGCGGCAGGCGGGCGCCGGCGTCGGACACCACCCCGGCGCCGTTGCCGGCAGCGAGGCAGCCACCCAGCTGGGGCTTGAGGCCCTGCAAAGGGCCATCCGGCTGAAGCAGCGGATCCACATGAACGTGGTGGACAGCCTGGGGAATGCCAGCCTGGAGGTCGTTGTTCCGCTATCTGTCAGCGGGGGCAGGGTCCGTGTCTTCGATCCCGCCAAGGACACAGAACGGGTCCTGTCCGTGCACCGCATCATCGATATCGAGGCCGCAGAGGAACTGCGCCAGTGAAGGATCTCCCCGCGTGACCGACGGACCCCTGATCGTCCAAAGCGACAAAACCATCCTCCTTGAGGTGGACCACGAGCTGGCCACCGAAGCGCGGCACGCCATCGCGCCTTTCGCCGAGCTGGAGCGGGCACCCGAGCATATGCACAGCTACCGGCTGACCCCGCTGGGCCTGTGGAACGCACGGGCCGCCGGGCTGGACGCCGAAAAGGTGCTGGACGCCCTGCTGAAGTACTCCCGCTTCCCCGTGCCGCACGCCCTGTTGATTGACGTCGCGGAAACCATGTCCCGGTACGGCAGGCTGCGGCTGGAAAAAGACCCCCGCCACGGGCTGGTCATGCGGACGGACGACTACCCCGTCCTGGAGGAAGTGATCCGGGCCAAGAAGATCGCGCCGCTGCTGGGGCCCAGGATCGACGGCGAGACGGTGGTGGTGCACGCCTCCCAGCGCGGCCAGCTCAAGCAGCTGCTGCTGAAGATCGGCTGGCCGGCGGAGGACCTGGCAGGCTACGTGGACGGCACCCCGCACCTTATCTCCCTCAACGAGGACGGCTGGGAACTGCGGCCATACCAGCGCCTGGCCAGTGAAAACTTCTGGGCGGGCGGCAGCGGCGTGGTGGTCCTGCCCTGCGGTGCCGGCAAGACCCTGGTGGGAGCGGCGGCCATGGCCACTGGGTCCACCACCACGCTGATCCTGGTCACCAACACGGTGGCTGCCCGGCAGTGGAAGGACGAACTGATCAGGCGCACCTCCCTCACGGAGGATGAGGTGGGTGAATACTCCGGCGCCCTCAAGGAGGTCAGGCCGGTGACCATCGCCACCTACCAGGTGCTCACCACCAGGCGCGGCGGCATCTACCCCCATCTGGAACTGGTGGACGGCCACGACTGGGGCCTGATCATTTATGACGAAGTCCACCTCCTCCCGGCACCGATCTTCCGGATGACCGCCGACCTGCAGGCCCGCCGCCGGCTTGGGCTCACCGCCACCCTGGTCCGGGAGGACGGGCGCGAGGGCGAGGTCTTCAGCCTGATCGGGCCCAAGCGCTATGACGCCCCATGGAAGGACATCGAGTCCCAGGGCTATATCGCGCCCGCGGATTGCGTGGAGGTCCGCGTGGACCTGCCAGGTGATGAACGCGTTGCCTATGCCATGGCCGATGATGCGGACAAGTACCGGCTCTGCGCTACCTCGGAGTCCAAGACCCAGGTAGTGGAGCAGCTGGTGGCACGGCACGCCGGGGAGCAGCTGCTGGTGATCGGCCAGTACATCGACCAGCTGGATGACCTTGGCGCACGCCTGAAGGCACCCGTGATCAAGGGCGATACCCCGGTCAAGGTACGGCAGAAGCTTTTTGACGCATTCCGTTCCGGGGAACTGCAGACCCTGGTGGTGTCCAAGGTGGCCAACTTCTCGATCGACCTGCCCGAAGCCTCGGTGGCCATCCAGGTGTCCGGCTCCTTCGGGTCACGGCAGGAGGAAGCGCAACGGCTGGGCCGGCTGCTGCGGCCCAAGAAGGACGGCCGCGCCGCCCGCTTCTACTCCCTGGTGGCACGGGACACCCTGGACCAGGATTTCGCCGCCAAGCGCCAACGGTTCCTTGCCGAGCAGGGCTATGCCTACCGGATCATGGACGCCAAGGACGTGCAGGCCGCGGAATAGCCCGCGGCCTGCACGTCCTCAGCTGATGCCCTCGGAGCTGTCACGCTCCATGGTTCCCGTCCGTGGGTCCAGCTGGGGGCGTTCGTAGGCCAGTTCGCCGCCGCTCCGGCCGCCATAGGGGCGGCCGTGGTCGGCGAATTCCTCCCGGAAGAAGGCAAGGCACCACTGCCCCATTTGGATCCTTGCCCCGGTCCGCAGTACGGAAGGCCCTGTCCTGGAAACACTTCCGCTGACCGGCCCGTAAGGTACCAGGACGTACTCATCCTGCTCGTCGTGCCTGATTTCGGCGTGGAGTGCATCCAGGCCCTCCAGCTGGACATCCGACCCGGGGCTGCCGCCTATGGTCGTGACCTCCCCGGAGAGGGCCACCTCCCGCGGGATCTGGCCGGTCCAGGTGGCGGCATCCTGAACAAAGATCAGCCGCGGCCGGCCGCCACCCCTGGCGTAGTGGGTGGTGGTGATGCGCCGGATGATGTTCCGCTGGACTGTGGGGACCAACGGCAAGGGCGTGGCTGGGGGCAGCAGTGGCATACCCCTGGGCCTCCGCCTTCCCTGCCTGACCAGCGGCAGCAGGGAGCCGAGCTTGCCCAGTTTGATATGGGGCGAGCGCGTCACCAGCCGCTGTGACGCCGGGCTGTCCACGTTGCCCAGGCTGAGGATGGTTCCGTCAGGTCCGGCAACGGTGACGCTGATCCCCTTGCGGGCCAGCAGCTCCGCCAGCGGTTTAATCTCTTCAAGCGATGGCAGGCCGCCGCCGGTCAGCGGGGCGAGGCCTTCCAGTGACAAGGTCACCTCCGTACCGGCGGCCTTGGCACGGCCGTTGGTGACAGCACCCGACCCGTCCGTGTACGAAAAGTCCAGATCGATGTCCAGACGGTTCTCCGCCATGTCCGTCAACCGCGGTTCGAGTCCGCTCCGGCGGCGTCCCGGTCACTGGTGGTGACGCGCAGGCTTCCGTTGAGCTTCCAGGTGGCACGCGGTGCGTCGGGGCCGATGTCACGCGGAACCTCAACGGTCATGTCGATGAACTGGTAGTTGATCGCGGCACCTTTGCCGGTGAGATAGGACCACATCTCCTCGGCAAGGTCCGCCCAGTCCCGGATGCTGCGTTCATTGGCAGCTGGTTTGTCAGTCGCACTCAGGTCAGTCATGATGGTCAATCCCCTTCGATGGGCCAGGAGCTATCGGAAAACTACCGGTGGTGGGGTGGAGCCACGGGGGTGCGGAAAAACGGCTGCCGGTGCTCCGTTGGAACGCTGGTGCCGGGCTTGGCCGCCCGGCAAGCATCACTGTATTCCCGCAGCAGGGGCGGGGGAAGACGCGGGACGCGGAACGTTCTTGCCGCGAATTGGGTTCCCGGGTGCGGAACGCCGCGTCCGGACGCACACTGGAAGCATGACTACAAGAATCGTCCCTGCCACGCCCGGACCCGGGCAGGAGTCGGTCTGGGACTATCCCCGGCCGCCGCGGATCGAGCCCAGCACTGAACGGATCCGCATCGTCCTGGGCGGTGAGCTGATCCTCGATACCACCGATTCGCTGCGCGTCCTCGAAACCAGCCACCCACCGGTGTACTACATCCTCAAGTCAGCATTCGCCGCCGGTTCCCTGGAGCCCGCCTCGGGCAGCAGCTTCTGCGAGTTCAAGGGTTCCGCGAAGTACCTGACCGTGCGTGGCGGCGGCAAGGAAGCGGACAGCGCCGCCTGGTCCTATCCCGAGCCGGCCTCCGGCTTCGAGGCACTCGCTGACCGGGTGGCGGTCTACCCCGGCCGGATGGATTACTGCGAAGTGGATGGCGAACGGGTGACGGCCCAGCCCGGCCGCTTCTACGGTGGCTGGATCACCAGCCGGGTGGTGGGCCCGTTCAAAGGCGAGCCGGGGACCATGGACTGGTGACCGCAAGCCCACCATCACCATGCTCACAACGAATATCCAGACAACTCCCAGAGACTGGGAGCATGATGGGAGCATGAACAAGAACGGTCCAGAAGCCCGGCTGCTCGTCGTTGATGATGAACCCAACATCCGCGAGCTCCTCTCCACGTCGCTCCGGTTCGCCGGCTTTGAAGTGGTTTCCGCCGCGAACGGCCGCGACGCCCTCGCCGCGGCCGATACCCACGCCCCCGACCTGGCCGTGCTGGACGTCATGCTCCCTGACATGGACGGCTTCACCGTGACCCGGCGGCTTCGTGCCTCCGGCAAGCACTTCCCCGTTCTCTTCCTGACCGCCAAGGACGACACGGAGGACAAGGTAACGGGCCTGACCGTGGGCGGCGACGACTACGTCACCAAGCCCTTCAGCCTCGACGAAGTGGTGGCCAGGATCCGTGCCGTGCTCCGCCGCACGCAGCCCCTGCTCGACGACGACGCGGTCATCCGCGTGGACGACCTCGAACTCGACGACGACGCCCATGAGGTGCGCCGTGGCGGCACCGTCATTGAACTCTCCCCCACCGAGTTCAAGCTCCTGCGCTACCTCATGCTCAACCCCAACCGGGTCCTGTCCAAGTCGCAGATCCTTGACCACGTCTGGGAGTACAACTTCAACGGGGACGCGTCCATCGTGGAGTCCTACATCTCCTACCTGCGGCGGAAAGTGGACATCGACCCCGAGGCGCCGGCCCTGATCCAGACCAAGCGCGGCGTGGGCTACGTCCTGCGGACGGCCGAAAAGCGCTGACCTTGCTGAAGCGGTGGAAGTCGGCCTCACTCAGGTCGCAGCTGGTGGCCATGATCATGGCCCTGCTGATTGTGGCCCTGACAGTGACCGGTGCGGTGACTCTGACACTGCTGCACAGCTACCTTCAGGGCCAGGTGGATGACAAACTGAACGCCGCCGTCGACTCCGCCCGGAAACAACGCTCCTTCACCCAGCTGCAGGCTCCCAGCTCCATACCCACCGACTACTCGCTGATGCTCTTCGCGCCGGGCGAGCAGCCGTACACGTTCGGCGGTGATCCCGACGACCACCCGGACATCAGCTCCATGACGGTGGAACAGGCGCAGGCCCGCGACCTGGCCCCCTTCCAGGTCCGCGGGACGGACGGGGAGAACTGGCGCGTGGTGGCCGTGACGGTCCAGAACGGCCAAACCACTGCCGTGGTGGTGATTGGGCTGCCGCTGGAGAGCGTGGACGACGTCCTCAAGCATGCCACCCTGGTGGTCACCGGGGTGGGCCTGCTGACGCTGCTGCTGGCCTCGCTCATTGCGAGCTGGACCGTGTCGCGTTCCTTCCGGCCTCTTGCCAGGGTGGAAAAAACGGCCGCCGCCATTGCCGCCGGCGACCTCTCCCGCCGCGTGGAAGTGGAGAACCCCACTACCGAGCTGGGCCGGCTCAGCAGTTCGCTGAATGCCATGCTGGCGCATATTGAAACCGCCTTCGCAGCGCGGACCGCCTCCGAAGCCAGGATGCGCCGCTTTGCCGCCGACGCCTCCCACGAGCTGCGTACCCCGCTGGTGACCATCCGCGGGTTCTCCGAGTTGTACCGCCACGGCGCCCTGGCCACGGACGAGGACGTGGCCACAGCCATGGGACGGATCGAAAGCGAAGCCAAGCGCATGGGGTCGATGGTTGAGGACCTGCTCCTGCTGGCCCGCCTCGATGAGCAGCGGCCCCTGCAGCAGAAGCCGGTGGACCTGCAGCTGATCGCGCACGATGCCGTGGTGGACACGCAGGCGAGCGACCGTTCCAGGGTGATTTCACTGACCGGGCTCGACGGCGGACCGGCGGCACCTGCCCCGGTGCTCGGGGATGAGGCCAAGCTGCGCCAGGTGGTGGGAAACCTTGTGGGCAACGCCTTGCGCTACACCCCGGAGGGCAGTCCTATCGAACTCGCCGTTGGGGTGCGCAGTGCCGACGGCGGGGAGCGCTCCGTCATCGAAGTGCGGGACCACGGACCGGGCATTTCCGAAGAGGAGGCGGCCAAGGTCTTCGAACGCTTCTACCGTGCGGACACCTCCCGCACCAGGGAGACGGGTGGCAGCGGCCTGGGGCTCGCCATCGTGGCGGCAATCGTGGGATCCCACGGCGGCTCGGTGCGGGTTGAGAAGACCGACGGCGGCGGCGCCACCCTGGTGGTCAGCCTGCCGCGGCGTGAAGACCCACCCCGGGATGGCGGCGCAGACGGCCAGGAACCAGCCGGAAGCACCGCCGGCGCCAGGGGCAGCGACGGATCGGTTATCCACATATAGCCGGCCGGCAATGGCTCCGGCCCGCCGCCGCTCCATAGGCTCGTCCCAGCAGCCGGAACCGCCGGGCGCGGGGGCCACTCCCCCGCCCTATCTGAGAGGCACAGCCATGAGCATCATTTCCGTCGACACAGAATTACTTCAGCTGAAGTCCGCCAACGTGCAGGCCACGGTGGACCGGATCAGCGCCGACGTGCAAACCATGAAACGCGGACTGGATGAACTCCAGGGTTCATGGCGGGGCTCCGCCGCCACCAACTTCCAGGCACTCGTCACCGAATGGACCATCACCCAGGGCCGGGTGGAGGCTTCACTGGCATCCATCAACACCGCCTTGGCCTCTGCCGCCGCCACCTATGCCCAGGCGGAGCAGGGGAACGCGCAGCGGTTCAGCTGACACCTGGGCTCAGGCCTCCGGAGTCCCCTGGTGGAACCGCAACCGCCAGCGGTCCCCATCGAGGACCCACAGCGAACTGCGGAGCGTAGTGCCGGATCGCGTAAAGCTTCGGTACGTCAGCAGGACCGCACTGGTGCCGATGCGCTCCGCACCCAGGATTTCCATGTCGGTCCGTTCCCCCGGGTCCTCTTCCAGGGCCATCATCATGGCGTCCCGGGTCCAGACCCTTCCGGAACTCCCGATTTCCATGAAGTCCGGGTGAAGGAGGACGGCGGTCCGCCCGATATCCCCCCGCACCAAGGGACCCAGCAGCTCACGTTCGAGCTCTTCCACCAGCGCCTCGGGCGGGACTGAGCCGGCCTGCTGGGTTGCCTCGGCCACTTCGAGGGCTTCGTTGTCCAGTTCGCTGAACAGGTCAAGTTCCTCGAAGGCCGGGACGGGCGCCGGAGTGGCCCGCGGCCTCCCCGAAGCATCAGCGCCACGGACTGCCTGAACGTCGCCAGGCGCCGCTGCAGGACGGGCCGGTGCGGCGGGCGGGATGTCCAGCGTGGCGGGCGGAAGGCCCGCGCCGGAGGCAGGCTGCGGGGCCGCGGCGCGCCCGGAGGTGCCCGGGTGCTGGCCGCCGGGGAAGCCTGGACCCGACCTTGCTGCCACTCCCTGCTGGTAGGCGGTTGCCGCAGCCCTGGCGCGCTCGTCGGCTGCCTCATTGAGGTCGTGGCCGGCGTGCCCCTTGACCCATTCGAAGGTGTAGGTCCTGCCGGCCAGTTCGCGGTCAAGTTCCTTCAGCAGTTCCACGTTCAGGACAGGCTTTCCATCGGCCTTGCGCCAGCCTTTGCGCTTCCATCCCGGCATCCATTTGGTAATGGAGTTGATCACGTACTGGCTGTCGCAAAGGATGCGCAGGTCTTCCCCGGGCAGGTGCGCTGTAGCGCGCAGGAGGTCAAGGACAGCCATCAGCTCCCCCTGGTTGTTGGTCCCGTGGGGCCATCCGCCGGCGCGCCAGCAATCGTCATTCACATACCAGGCCCATCCGGCCGGGCCGGGGTTTCCCAAGGCCGAACCATCAGCCGCTGCAGTAATCGTCACCGGTCCATCCTGCCAGAAGCGGCCGACAGCGGCCCGGCGAAGATGTGGGAAAACGTTTACCGAAAATTCTTGACGGGGGTGCCGGATGCGCGAAACAATCACAGCATCACATGAGAAAGCGGTTTCTCTCATCCTTGGACTACGCCGGGCGACCGTGCTGGGCCGCGCCGGAGAAGCCAACCCGGAAGGAACATCAATGACGATTCCAGTCGTAAGCCGCCGCAGTTTCCAGCTTGGCGCTGCCGCCCTTGCCCTGTCCATCCTGGCCACAGGCTGCGGAGCCCCGGGCGGATCGGGCGACAACGGCCAGGTAACCCTGCGGTTCGCATGGTGGGGCAACGAGTACCTCAACGGACAGACAGACAAGGTCATCGCCGCGTTTGAGGCGTCCCATCCAAACATCAAGGTCAAGGCCGAGCCCGGCGAATGGTCCAGCTACTGGGACAAGCTGGCCACAAAGACCGCCGCCAACGATGCGCCCGACGTCATTCAGATGGACCAGAAGTACATCGCCGAATACGGCGGCCGCGGCGCCCTCATGGACTTGTCCAAGCAGGACGGCATCGACACGTCGAAACTGGACAAGGAAGCCCTCGCGTCCGGCCAGTACAGCGGCGCACAGTATGGCCTGAGCACAGGCCAGAATGCCTACGTCATCATGGCCAACACCAAGGTATTTGAAGCGGCCGGCATACCCGTCCCGGATGACAAGACGTGGACGTGGAAAGAATTCATGGACACCGCCGCGAAGCTCAGCGCCGCGAGTGACGGGAAGACCTATGGTGCCGCCTACGGCAGCAACGAGGCCGACCTGATCATCTGGCTGCGCCAGCACGGGGAAAACCTCTACTCCGCTGACGGCAAGCTCGGCTTTGAGGCCGGCACGGCCGCCTCCTTCTGGGAACGGCTCAAGGAACAACGCGATTCCAAGGCCAGCCCGCCGGCGAACGTGGCGACGGAAGACGGCGGGGCCAGCCTTGAGCAAAGCCTCTTCGGCACCAACCGGGTGGGTATGGCCTGGTGGTGGACCAACCAACTTGGATCGCTTGAGGCCACCACCGGCAGCAACATCAAAATGCTGCGCGCTCCGAGCGTCGACGGCGCGGCGGCCAGTAACGGCATGTACTACAAGCCGACGATGTTCTGGTCCGCCTCATCCCGTTCAAAGCATCCCAAGGAAGCCGCGGAGTTTATCAACTACCTCACCAACCGCCCGGAGGCCGGGGCCATCCTGATGACGGACAGGGGGGTACCCACCAACAGCGACATCGTTTCCAGCATCACGTCCTCGCTCAAGCCGGCAGACACCACCGTGGTGGGGTTCCTGAAGGACATTGCGCCGGATATCAAGGACGCGCCCCCGGTTCCTCCTGTGGGTGCGGGAAGCGTCCAGAATGTCATCAAGCGCTACACGGATGAAGTGCTGTATGACCGGCAGACCCCCCAGGCTGCCGCCGAAGCCTTCAAGAAGGAAGTCCAGGGGATGCTGGATTCGGCCAGGAAGTAGATCCCGGCAGCGGGACAAAAAAGTGCGGCCCCCTCCGAAGAGGGGGCCGCACTTTCGTAACTGGCGGGGCAGGTCCCGGCCGGGAGGCTTAGAAGCCGCCCATGCCGCCCATGCCGCCCATGTCGTCGCCACCGGCGGGGGCAGAAACCTTCTCCGGCTTGTCAGCCACCACTGCTTCGGTGGTGAGGAACAGGCCGGCGATCGAGGCAGCGTTCTGCAGAGCAGAGCGGGTCACCTTTACGGGGTCGTTGACGCCGGCAGCCAGCAGGTCGACGTACTCGCCGGTTGCTGCGTTCAGGCCGTGGCCTGCGGGCAGGCCGCGGACCTTGTCGACAACTACGCCAGGCTCCATGCCGGCGTTGAAGGCGATCTGCTTCAGCGGAGCGTCGATGGCAACGCGGACGATGTTGGCGCCCGTTGCTTCGTCGCCGGAGAGCTGAAGGTTGGCAAATGCCTTGGCACCGGCCTGGATCAGGGCCACGCCGCCACCGGCGACGATGCCTTCTTCAACTGCAGCCTTGGCGTTGCGCACGGCGTCTTCAATGCGGTGCTTGCGCTCCTTGAGCTCAACCTCGGTTGCAGCTCCGGCCTTGATAACTGCAACGCCGCCGGCCAGCTTGGCCAGGCGCTCCTGCAGCTTCTCGCGGTCGTAGTCGGAGTCGGAGTTCTCGATCTCGGCGCGGATCTGGGACACGCGGCCGGCGATCTGGTCGGCGTCGCCGGCACCTTCGACGATGGTGGTCTCGTCCTTGGTGACAACAACCTTGCGGGCCTGGCCCAGGAGCTCCAGGCCGGCAGTCTCCAGCTTGAGGCCAACTTCCTCGGAGATGACCTGGCCGCCGGTGAGGACGGCGATGTCGGCGAGCTGGGCCTTGCGGCGGTCACCGAAGCCCGGAGCCTTGACGGCGACGGACTTGAAGGTGCCGCGGATCTTGTTCACGATCAGGGTGGCCAGGGCCTCGCCCTCGATGTCCTCGGCAATGATCAGCAGCGGCTTGTTGGACTGCATGACCTTTTCCAGGACAGCAACCAGTTCCTTGACGTTGGAGATCTTGGAGTTGACGATCAGGATGTACGGATCCTCGAGGACCGTTTCCTGGCGCTCAGCGTCGGTGACGAAGTAGGCGGAGATGTAACCCTTGTCGAAGCGCATGCCTTCGGTGAGTTCCAGCTCCAGGCCGAAGGTGTTGGACTCCTCGACCGTGATGACGCCTTCCTTGCCCACCTTGTCCAGGGCTTCGGCGATAAGGGCACCGATCTCGTCGTCACCGGCGGAGATGGAGGCGGTAGCCGCGATCTCTTCCTTGGTTTCGATTTCCTTGGCGGAGTTCAGCAGCTCGGCGGTGACGGCCTCAACAGCCTTTTCGATACCGCGCTTGAGGGACAGCGGGTCGGCGCCGGCGGCAACGTTGCGCAGGCCTTCCTTGACCAGGGCCTGGGCCAGGACGGTTGCCGTGGTGGTGCCGTCACCGGCAACGTCGTCGGTCTTCTTGGCAACTTCCTTGACCAGCTCTGCGCCGATCTTCTCGTAGGGATCGTCCAGCTCGATCTCCTTGGCGATGGAAACACCATCGTTGGTGATCGTGGGGGCGCCCCACTTCTTTTCGAGGACGACGTTGCGTCCACGCGGGCCGAGGGTGACCTTAACGGCGTCGGCGAGGGTGTTCAGGCCACGCTCAAGGCCGCGGCGTGCCTCTTCATCAAATGCAATGATCTTGGCCATAACGGCAGTAGTCCTTTCGGGACAGTCGTTAAGAATGAACCTTCGCTGCAGTGCCCGCGACGGACGATCCTTTGCCGGCGGCCTCTGTATGCCTCCGGGCGGGGATCTCACTGAAGTGAGGTGTTTCTTTCGCTCCTCGACCGGTGCCGTGCGCTGCCGGCCGGAACCAGGCGGTGCTTTAGCAGTCGGTGCGTCAGAGTGCTAAGTCAATAATTAGCACTCCCCAGGTGAGAGTGCAAGCGAAAAGACGCGTAACACCCTGCAGGACGGGGCCGCTTCGCCCAGGGCGATCAGCCGGAGTGTCCGGCTGTCTCCCGGCCCGACAGGGTGGGGTTGTTGTCGGGTCCGAAGGTGTACACGGAGAAGAGGGCCTTGGTGATGTCGCCCTTGGCATCGAAGGCCACCGGGCCGGATTCGCCGTCATAGTTGATGTCCGGGCCGGCAGCAAGGCCGCCCAGGCACTCCTTGTAGCTCAAGCATGGGGCGGTTGGCACTCCGGCGCCGGGGCCGGCTGCCCCTCCGGAGACGGCAATCAGGTTGCCGGCAATGGAGCGTCCGGCGTCATCCTGGGCACGTGCTGCGGCGAGGGCCGCCAGCGTGACGGCGTCGTAGGTTTCGGCAGCGTAGGAGACGTCCTTGAGGGCAGGGTCCACCGCCAGCAGTTTTGCCTGGAAGGCAGCGGTGGGCAACTGTCCGGGGACGACGGCGCGTGTGCCCTCGAGGGTGCCGGAGGCGAGCCTGGAGCCGTAGCGGGCAAACGCGCCGTCGCTGAGGATGATCCGTGAACCGGTGAGGCCGGTGCTGTCCAGCCCGGCCAGGGCGTCCTGCGCGCCCTCGCGGGCAATCAGGACGACGGCGTCAGGCTTGGCCTTTGCGGTGGAGCGCGCGGCTTCGGCGGCGGCACCGTCCTTGAAGCCGGCCCCGGGCAGGACCGTGAGTCCGGACTTTGTCGCAGCGTCCGTGACGGCAGCGGAGAGGTCCTTGCCGTAGGAGCCCTCCTGGTACAGCACAGTGATGGTGGCCGCCCCGGAGTCCTTGGCGAGTTTTGCCAGCACGGGGCCCTGGGCGACGTCGGCTGCGGCGGTGCGGAAATAGTAGCCTCCGCTGGCGAGCCCTGACAGGCCTGCGGCGGTGTTGGCCGGCGAGATGACCGGTATGCGCGCGTGGGACAGAACGTCCACCGCGGCGGCCGCATGGCTGGAATCGGTGGGTCCGATCACCACATCCGCTTTGGCGGCGGCGAGGTCCTTCGCCTGCTTTCCCGGGTCCTGGTCCGGGTGCACCGGGAGGAGCTCCACCGGCCGGCCTTTGTGTCCGCCGGCGGCGTTGATGTCCTGGACGGCGAGCTTGGCGGCAGCCAGCTGGGGAGCGTTAAGGAAGGCATTGTCACCGGCATTGTCCAGGATCATCCCCACCCGCAGCACGCCGTCGCCGGAGGCCTCCGCCGTTTCCACCCTGGCGTTGCCGCCGGTACCGGCGCATGCCGTCATCGAAAGAACTGCTGCCGCGGACAGGGCGAGGGCCGCCCGGACGCGGCCATCCCGCCGCAGAGCAGGCATCACTGGGCCGGCCGGACGTTTTCCGCCTGCGGACCCTTTTCACCCTCGCCCACATCGAGCTGCACCCGCTGCCCCTCGGCCAGGGCACGGTACCCCTCCCCCTGGATTGCGGACCAGTGGACAAAAATGTCATCACCGGAGCCGTCAACGGTGATGAAGCCGTATCCCTTTTCAGCGTTGAACCATTTCACGGTTCCCAGTGCCATGATGAACAACTCTTTCCGTTTGGGGCCAGGTGGAGACCGGACCGGCGTTACTGGACGGCGTGCGGCTACCGGTAACCCGGGCCCAGGACCACAACGAGCGGCGACTGGAATTCGGTACTGTCCACCACAGTGGGGATGTTCAGCAGACTGGAAAGCGCCTGGGCGCTGGCCAGATGCTGGGGGCCCGCGTAGAAAATCACGGAGGACTTTTGCGGGGCTCCGGACCAGTTGCCAACCTGGCCGAGCCGCCAACCGTCACCCTGGACGGTTCCGCCTACCCGGCTGGCCAGCCCCGCCGTACCGGCGGCATTGTAGATGGCAACGGCCTGGGTCCTGTCGACGACGGCCTGCTGGCTGGCAGGGGCCGTGGACTCCGGAGCGGGGCCGGCGTCCTGGGTTGGCTCGGAAGAAGCGGAGGGCACCGTGGAAGCCACGGGCGCGGAAGCGGAAGGCGTGGCCGAAGGGGCTGTGCCGGTGCCGGCCAGCGGAGCTGACTCCACGCTGGCCGAGGCCTGGCTGGCGGTAGTGTTGAAGCCAAGTTTGGGAAGGATCAGGAAGGACACCAACCCTATGGCCAGGGCCGCCACTCCCATCGCCAGGATGGGCCACAGCCGCACGCGGGACGGGGCCGAGGCCGTCCGGTGGACACCTTGTCGCGACGCAGCCTCCGGGACTTTGTCGAATTCATCGCGGGCGTATCTGGTCATGGTGGAAGGACATCCTTGTTGATTGCGGCTGTTGTCCCGGCCTGGGGCGTCTTAAGCGTCGGATCCCAGGCGCCGGGCAGTACGTGCACGGTGGCGCGACGTACGTAGTCTACGCAATCTCTTGACCAGCATGGGATCGTGGGCCAGCGCATCCTCGCGGTCAATTAATGCGTTCAGGAGCTGGTAGTAATGGGTGGCGGAGAGGTCAAACAGGTCACGGATGGCCTGCTCCTTGGCTCCCGCGTACTTCCACCACTGCCGTTCCAGCGCCAGCATCTGTTGTTCACGCTCGGACAGGGAGGACTCACGAAGGGTGAAATCCGCCAGGAGGGAGTTCCCTGGATCCTGCTCCGGCAGGTGTTCCCGGGCCGGTTCCGCCACGGCGCACTCCTTCGCTGGTAAGGGTCAATGTCTTACCCCTATGCTAGCCGCCGAATAACAAGGGTGTCATTTACGCCCGCCCGGCTGGATGTTCCCGGCCGGCCCTGCTCCGTCCCTGCAACAATGGAACGATGGTTGAATCGGACGCCCTCTTCGAGCTGCAGCAGGACCCTGCGGACGCCGCCGGCTTCGCCGATCTGGCGCAGCTGCCACTGGCAGAGCTGATGGCTCCGGACTGGGCCGCGGCGCTGCAGGGCGTCGAAGCCCAGCTCCGGAAGGTCCTGGCGTTCCTCGCAGACGAAGAGGCGGCCGGGCACCAGCTCCTGCCGCCGCCGTCGAACGTCCTGCGCGCCTTCCGCCAGCCCTTCGCGGACGTGAAGGTCCTCATCGTGGGGCAGGACCCCTACCCCACGCCGGGACACGCCGTCGGCCTGTCGTTTTCGGTTGACCCGCACGTCCGCCCCCTCCCCCGCAGCCTGGTCAACATTTACCGGGAGCTGGAATCGGACCTTGGTATTCCCCCGCGCGTCCATGGGGATTTGTCCGCGTGGACGGAGCAGGGGGTGCTGCTCCTGAACCGGGTGCTCACCGTCCGGGCCGGCGCGGCGGGCTCCCACCGGGGCAAGGGCTGGGAGGAAATTACGACGGCGGCAGTCACCGCACTGGCCGCCCGCAAGTCCCCGGACAGGTCAGGGATGCCGCTGGTGGCGGTGTTGTGGGGCAAGGAGGCTGAGGGCGTCCGGCCGCTCCTGGGCGGGGCCCCTGCGGTCACCAGCCCGCACCCCAGTCCGCTGTCCGCTTCCCGCGGGTTCTTTGGTTCCAGGCCGTTCAGCCGCGTAAACCAGCTGCTCCGGGAACAGGGTGCGCGGGACGTAACCTGGGAACTCCCGCCGCTGCCCTAGCTAGGCTTGCCTTATGAGCACTGTCCCCGCCGCCACCAGCGCAACCAAGAAGAGCCGTCCGCAGGTCAACCTCACCGTGCTGCGGAAGGAACAGCTCTCCCCGCACATGGTCCGGATCGTGGCCGGCGGAGAGGGCTTCGGCGATTTCGTCAACAACGGGTTCGTTGACCGTTACGTGAAGATCGTCTTTCCACAGCCCGGCGTGGAGTACCCCTCCCCGCTGGATCTCTGGACGGTGCGGGAAACCATGCCGCGTGAGCAGTGGCCGTTCACCCGCACCTATACGCTGCGCTGGGTGGATCCCGGGGCCCGGGAGCTGGCCATCGACTTCGTGGTCCACGGCGATGAAGGGTTCGCCGGTCCGTGGGCGGCCAACGCCCAGCCGGGTGAGCCGTTGATCTTTACCGGCCCCGGCGGCGCGTACAACCCCAACCCCGAGGCCGACTGGTACCTCTTTGCCGGTGACGAGGCGGCCCTGCCCGCCGTCGCCGCCTGCATCGAGTCACTGCCGGCAGGGGCAACCGGGCTGGCCTTCCTCGAGGTCGGATCCGAGGCGGACATCCAGCCGATTGCCGCCCCGGCAGGACTGCACATCACCTGGCTGCCCCGCAACGGCGCTCCGGCGGGTTCCAGCGACCTGCTGGTGAACGCAGTGGCGGACGCGGAATGGCCCGATGGCACGGTGGATGTCTTCGCGCACGGCGAACGCGGCTACATGAAAGCCCTGCGCGAGGTCCTGTTCAAGCAGCGCGGACTGGAGCGCCGGCAGGTGTCCCTCTCCGGGTACTGGGCGCAGGGCCGGGTAGAGGACGACTTCCAGGCCGAGAAGAAGCTTCCGGTCGGCCAGATCTAGCCTGGACAGGCGGCCGTGGCCTAGCGGCGGCGGGCCCGGCGCCGCTCGTTGCTTGCCAGGCTGCGGGTCAGTGGACGGGCCAGCACGTCGCCCAGCACAATCCCGCCCGCCGTGCCCAGCACAATGGCGCCGGCGCTGAGCATCCCGCCGGCACCGGCCAGGACTTCAGACTCCTCAACAGTGAGCACATACATGGACCGGAAAATCGTGAGGCCCGGCAGCAGGATGAGTGCCGCGGGGACTGCCACCACCAGCTGCGGTGCGCCCATGCGCAGGGCTACCACCCGTGCCAGCAGGCCAATGACGACTGCGGCCATGGCAGGTGCAAACCGGTCCCCGATGCCCAGCTGGCCGCAGCCGAGCAGCACCAGGTAGCCGGCCACGCCCACGGCTGCCGTGGGCAGCAGGAGCTTCCACGTGGTCTGTTCCGTGATGCCGATGGCCATCACAGCGGCGGCCACGAAGAGGATCAGGACCCACAGATCGTAGGCGGGCGGGAAGGTCTGCGTGACGTCGATGCGCTGCAGCCCGGTCAACTCCCCCACCACGAAGGCAACGGCGATTCCCGCCACGATGGCGCCGAAGGTCAGCAGGGTGGACAGGAACCGGCCCGCCGCGGTCACGGGGAAGCCGTTGATGGCGTCCTGCACGGAGGACACCAGGCGCCCGGTGGGCAGGAGGAGCAGGATGCCGCCCACCACCACGATGGACGGCGACGTGGTGAGCCCCAGCTGCCAGAGCAGCAGCGCCAGCATGGTGACCACGAAAGAGCAGCTCGCGGTGATGAAGAAGTCGGGAACCCGCCAGCGTCCCAGCTGCCGGGCCAGCAGGCTGATGCCGATATTGGCCACGAACGCGATCACCGACGACACCGGCCCGCCGCCCAGGACCCCCACGAACACCGCGGCGAAAATGCCGAACGCCACGGTGACCATCCACCGCGGGTAGGGCTTGGGGCTGGTGATGGCCTCGTTGAGCCTGCGGATTGCTTCGTCACGGCCCACACCCCCGGCCACGATGTCGGTGACCAGCTGGTGCACCTTGGCCAGCCCGGCGTAGTTGTTGGTCCAGGACCGCACCACGCGCAGCAGGGCGATGGGGGTCTGGTCCTTGGGCGCGTAGTTGATGCCCACGGACTGGTTGGTGATGTCCACTTCGATGTTCTTCAGCCCCAGGGCCGCAGTGACCGCGATGATGCTGGTTTCGACTTCCAGGGCGCCCGCGCCGTAGCGGAACATGGTCTCAGCCAGGTGCAGGGCGAAGTCCAGGGTTTTGCGCGCGGACGTATCCACGCCGCCCACCTGGATGGTGGGGTTGGCGTACGGGCTGCCCGCCAGCCGGTCCACGATGCTCAGCGGAGCCGTGGGAGGATTCTCGCCCTGCACCAGGCGGCGCAGCATCCTCTTGGCGGCGGCGTCCTGCCGAAGCTGTGCAGGGGTCAGCGGTTCAGTCTTGGGCAGGCCATCAGTCTTCGGCCTGGACCCTGGCCGTTCGGGCCGGTTGGTCATGCCCGTTTCCTCCCTGTGCGCGGTTGATGGACTCTCAGGATGCGCGCTTCAGCGGCAGTTTACCCAGCAGTGTGCGGGCGGCAGCGGCAGCGGACCTGGCCAGCCGGTTGGCGTGGAAGACGGCGGGGCGGACCGGGAGGACGAAGTCCCCCACCAGCTGGACCACTTCCCCGCCGAATCCCTTCTTGAATTCGTAGCCGCCGTGGCCTTCCTCGTCCTGCCCGGAGATGCCGAACGTGCCGTAGAAGTTGTACCGCGGGTAGCCCTTCTCCAGGGCGTGCAGCATCATTCCCCAGTAAAGGGAGGTTGCGCCGTTGAAGTAGATGTAGTCCTGGACGGTGCCGCCGATCACGCACACCACCTCGTCGCCGTAGCAGACGAAGTGGATGGCCGCGACGGTGGCCGTTCCCACGGAGTCGGGGAAGCGTTCGATGTCCTTCAGGCTCCGCTCGTAGCTGTCCACCAGGTCCTGGACCACTTTGAGCCGGTTGGCCTTCTTCTTGCTGCCGGTCTCCTCCACCTCGCGGCGGAGGTCCGCCGCTGTGGCCGACTCCGCGGCCAGCCGTTCGGTGATGGATTTGCGGTAGGCCGGGATGTCGATCTTGGCCATCATCAGCTTGGTGAACTCCGTGGAGGTGGTGCGGAGCAGGTTCTCGTAGTAGGCGCGTTCGCGGTACACGAACCCTTTTTCGTCGCCTGCCCGGCTCAGGGCGCCGTAGAAATCGTCGAGGGTTTCCAGGGTGGCCTGTTCGAGGAAGACGCCGTTCTTTTCCGCCTTGCGGATGGCTTTGCGGGTGCGGTAGCTGGTGCCCATGATCAGTTCTTCGGCGTCCTGGATCCCCACCAGGTTTTTGATGAACATCCAGTTGACGTTGATGAAGTTCATGTCCAGGCCCTGGTGCTGGAATCCGAGCTGTTCCAGGTCCGCCACCAGCGGCCTGTTGTCTTCGACGTCCGGGTGTTCGGCGCCATCAGCGTCGCGTGCGATGTACCTGATGTTCGGCGAGATCCGCAGTTCAGCCGCCTTGCGCTCAGCGGCATGGTTGCGGAGAAGCCCGACGACGGCGCGCACCAGGTCCCGGTCCGAGTAGTCCATGAGGGGGCCCTTGGCACACTCGCAGACGGTGTAGCCCAGGCGGGTGGTGGTGTAGTTGAGCTTTCCTGCGGCCACGAGTTCGCCGTCGCGACGGACCCCGAAGAGTTCCACCTGCTGGCCCCGGGCACGCTGGAAGCGGGCGAAGTCGATGGACTGCAGGAAGCTGTTCTGCGGGTGCTTCAGGGCGAAGGCCTCGAATTCGGCGTCGCTGAGGTTGGCGTATTCAAGCCCGGTCGCGGCGGAAACTGGATTCAAGGGGTGACCTTCTTCTGGACTCTTCGCGGCCTGTGGGCACGCACTGGGTGGAGGGTGTTCAGGGTGGAGGGTGTTCAGGGCGGACGGCGTTCGGGCCGGCCGGGTTCCCGCAGCGTACGGGCCGCGCGGGGCGCTCAGGAGAGGGCCCTGGCGGCAGCGGGTCAGTAGAACTGCTGCCCGGTTCGTGCGGTCTCGATCCGGCGGAACACTTTCTCTCCACCGTTGACCCAGAGCCGGTGCCGGAGCGGGGACAGGATGTAGTCGTGGCAGCCCACAAAGTCGGTGACCGTCTTGGTGAAGCTGGTCTTGAACATGCCCATTCCGTAGAGGTTGTGGGTCTTGTCTTTGATGCGGGCAGCCGGCGGGGTGCCGCAGAAGTCGTATTCCGTGCAGCCAAGTTCCTGCATCCGTCGGATGGCCGTCCACTGCACCAGGTGCGAGTCCCCGTACTGCTTGCGGTTCTGGGTGGAACCGCCGTCTTTGTACGTTGCCTTGCCCCCGTAGTTGATGACGAAGGCACCAACACTGGGTTTTCCGTCCTCATAGGCGAAGAAAAAGTTGCCCTGGCCGCGGTTGCAGAACTCCTCCCAGAACCGCTCGTAGTACTCATAGCTGCGCAGGGGCATGGAACCCTTTGCGTTGACCGTGTTGGCCATCAGGTCGTACAGGGCCCGGTAGGTTTCCGGTCCCTGTTCCTGCCGGACCACCTGGCAGCCCTCGCGCTCTGCGCGCCGGATTGCGTTCCTGGCCCGGGAAGAGATGGCCTTAAAGACTTCCTCTTCCGTGCCGGAGATATCCAGCAGGGCGGTGGAATCGTTGGACTGGATGTTGGGGGCTTTGGCCAGGTGGGCTGCTGCCAGTTCCCGCTGCGCTTCGTCTGAGTCGATGATGTCCGGTTCCACTTTGATGGTGAACACCTTCAGCTTGCTGCTGCGGACCAGCTGCGCGCACGCTGCGAGGGCAGCGCCCAGGTCTGCTGCCCCTGCCAGGTCGGGGCCCTTGATGAGGTACCAGAGCCGTCCCAGGACAGGGAAGCTTTTCTCCAGCACCAGGTTATAGCTGGCGTTCCCGCCGCCTTCCAGCACCAGGAACCGGACTTTCCAGCCGCTTCCGTTCTTGACCGATGCGTAGGCGGCGGACTGCAGCATGTTGCCGCCGTTCGGGTTGGCCGTGACGTGCTTGTCCCAGTTTTCAATTTCCTCGGCTGTGGCAAAACGTGCGGTGAATTCTCGCAAGGGGGCCGTGTCCAATCGGGTTTGTGCGCGGTTTCGGTACTTCTGGATGCGTGCGGACATGCAGCCTCAAGTCTAAAGCCTCAGGCGCTCCCGGCTTTTCTCCGGCATGCCCGGGACGGCGGCCGTCCGGGTGTGGAGCGTCACCTTGACGGAGCTCAGGATGTTCAACAAGGGTTGGGGTATGAGGCCGGATGGGGAACAGAGCACCGCTCCCGCGGGCAGCGGCGGGAAGCCGTACAGTGCCGGGGTGCAGGCCGCCGCGCTTGCCGGCTTCCTGTTGGCGTCCTTGGTGGTGGCGGCGCTGGGCGGTTTGGCATCGGCGGCCAATGTCACTGGCTGGTATGCAGCCGCGGACAAGGCCCCCTGGTCCCCGCCCAATGGCGTGTTCGGTCCGGTGTGGACCATCCTTTATGCGGCAATGGCCCTCGCTGCATGGCTGGTTTGGCGTAAACGCACCGCTGGGACACGGCAGGCCATGGTGGTTTACGCCATCCAGCTGGCCCTCAATCTCACCTGGACCCCGGTCTTTTTCGCCCTTTACCCGGCTCTTGGCACGGCGGCCCTGTGGCTGGGCCTGGCCGTCATCGTGGCCCTGGTCGCCGCGGTAACGGTGACGGTGCTGCATTTCGGTCCGATCAGCCGGACGGCAGGGCTGCTCCTGCTCCCCTACATCTCATGGCTGGTGTTCGCTGCCAGCCTCAATTGGTGGGCGGCAACTCACAATTAGGCGCACGGGCACCGCCCGTCCCGCCATTCGGGCGGGTGTCAGCATTCGACGACGTTGACGGCGAGGCCGCCCATGGCGGTTTCCTTGTATTTGTCGCTCATGTCTTTGCCGGTTTCGCGCATGGTGATGATGACTTCGTCGAGGGAGACGCGGTGGGTGCCGTCGCCCCAGAGCGCCATTTTCGCGGCGTTGATGGCTTTCGCGGCGGCGATCGCGTTCCGTTCGATGCAGGGGACCTGGACCAGCCCGCCGATCGGGTCGCACGTCAGTCCGAGGTTGTGTTCCATCGCGATCTCGGCGGCGTTCTCCACCTGGGCGGGGGTGCCGCCCATGACCTCGGCCAGGCCCGCGGCGGCCATCGAGGACGCGGAGCCGACCTCGCCCTGGCAGCCCACCTCGGCCCCGGAGATCGAGGCCTGTTCCTTGTAGAGCACCCCGACCGCGCCGGCGGCGAGCAGGAACCGCACCACCACATCGTCGCGGTCGGCCTGGGTGGCCTGGTCCATGCCCGGGGCGAAGTGCAGGGCGTAGAACAGCACCGCGGGGATGATCCCGGCGGCCCCGTTCGTGGGGGCGGTGACCACCCTCCCGCCGGAGGCGTTCTCCTCGTTCACCGCCAGCGCCACCAAGTTAACCCACTCCTGCCAATACCTCGGGTCGTAGTGGTCCTGGCCGTCCTGGCCGTCCTGGTCGGTGTCTTCGGGGCGGGCGGTTTCCTTCTTCAGCCGCTCGTACCAGTCCGGTGCGCGGCGGCGGACCTTCAACCCGCCCGGCAGCACCCCCTCACGCTTGAGCGAGGTGGCCACGCAGTTCTCCATCACCGACCAGATATGCCCCAGCCCGGCCCGGATCTCCTCCTCGGACCGGGAGGACTTCTCGTTCACGAACATCACGTCCGCGATGCCCAGCCCGGTCACCGCGCAGTGCTCCAGCAGCTCCGCCGCGGTCCGGAACGGCAGCGGCAGCACCTCCTTGGACGCGTCCAGTTCCTGCTGCGCGGCGTCCTCTTCACCCTCGCGGACGATGAACCCGCCACCGACCGAGAAGAACGTCGCCGCATGCACCACATCCCCGGCCGCGTCGGTAACGGTGAACGTCATCCCGTTCGTGTGCCGCGGCAACACCGTCAACGGCCGCAACACCATGTCGCCCACCCCATACGGCAACGCCACCGCACCGGCCAGGTTCAGGATCCCGGTCTCCGCGATCGAAGCCAGCCGCTCCTCCACCTCTTCGGGCAGGATCAGTTCCGGATGGAACCCCTCCAACCCCAACAGGATCGCCGTCATCGTCCCATGCCCATGCCCCGTCGCGGCCAGCGACCCATACAAATCCACCCGCAACGACGCCACGTCCGCGAGTTTCCCCGAGGCCTTCAACTCCTCAGCAAACACAGCAGCAGCCCGCATCGGCCCCACAGTATGCGAGCTCGACGGGCCAATCCCGATCGAAAAAAGATCAAAGACACCAACGGCCATGAGGAAATTCCTAACTAAAACAGGTTGTTGGGGTTGGAGCGGGCAGGACATCCTCTGCGTGCTCGGTCGCGAAGACGCCCGCTGCGCGGACGTGACGCTCCCTTAGACGCACGCTGCCGGATGCCCCGCCCACTCCGCAAGCACGTCACCAAGGCGACGCGGCAAGCAGGTAACGTCGTGCCCACGAGCGCCGGCGGAGCCGGACTTTTCGAAAGCGTGCTCCCCACCGTCTCCCTAGCCTCGCAAGCTCGGCCAGGGAACCCTGACGGCGTGGGCCCAACGCAGGCGTGAAAATGTCCGGTCCGCCGTCGCGAAGGTGACCACGGGGTGGAACAAGGGACTACTTGGCGCGGCGGTAGAACGGGAGGTCGACCACTTCGAAGGGTTCTGCCTTGCCGCGGAGATCGATGTCCAGGGCTGTGCCGGGTGCCGAGTGCTCGACGTCGACGTAGGCCATGGCGATCGGGTAGCCGAGGGTGGGCGAGGGCTGGCCGGAGGTGACTTCCCCGACCGGGGCGCCGTCCTTGAGCACGGGGTAGTGTGCCCGTCCGGCGCGGCGGCCTTTGCCTTTGAGCCCCACGAGGCGGCGGCCGGAGGTGGTGCCGGCACCGGCTTCCTTCTTTGCTGCCAGCGCAGCCTTGCCAACAAAGTCGCCTTCCTTGGAGAGCGCGACGACGGGGCCGAGGCCTGCAGCGTACGGGTCACCCTGCAGGGACAGTTCGTTGCCGTACAGCGGCATCCCCGCTTCCAGTCGAAGCGAGTCGCGGGAGGCAAGGCCGGCCGGGGTCAGCTCCCCGTCGTCGGCGATGGCGACCAATGCCTGCCACAGTGCCGGGGCGTCTGCGTTGTCCACGAAGATCTCGAACCCGTCCTCACCGGTGTACCCGGTACGCGCGAGCAGGAGTTCCTTGCCGGCGCCGCCCACCAGGAACGGAACCTCCACGGCGGCGTAGTACTTCAGCTCCGTCACCAGGGAGTGCTGTGCGGCCGGGACCAGGCGAAGCAGGAGTTCCTGGGCCTTGGGGCCCTGCACTGCGATCAGCGATGTCCGGGCCGAGGCGTCCTCCACCTGCACGTCGAACCCTGCGGCCCGTTCGTGCAGGGCCGCCGCCACCACCGCGGCGTTGCCCGCATTGGGCACCACCAGGAAGACGTCCGTGCCGTCTCCAGCGGCGGGACGGCGGTAGGTGATGAGGTCGTCGATGATGCCGCCGTCCTCGTTGCAGATCAGCGAGTACTTGGCCTTGCCCACGGCCATGGCGGAGATCTTTCCCACCAGGGCGTAGTCCAGGAACGCGGCGGCCTGCGGCCCGGTGACCCAGACTTCGCCCATGTGGGAGAGGTCGAACAGGCCGGCGGTGCTGCGGACGGCGTGGTGTTCAGCCAGTTCGGAGCTGTACTTCAATGGCATCTGCCAGCCGCCGAAGTCGGTGAAGGAGGCGCCAAGCTTTTTATGTTCGTCGTAAAGGGCGGTGTATTTCTCGGTCACGGTGCCGGTCCTTTAGTTTTCGAACTCTTCGAGCGGCGGGCAGGAGCAGATGAGGTTCCGGTCTCCGGCGGCGCCGTCGATCCGGCCCACCGGCGGGAAGTACTTGTCCTGCTTGTGGCGGGAAGGGAACGCCGCCTGCTCGCGCGGGTAGGCACGGTCCCAGTCCGAGCTGACGACGGCGGCTGCCGTGTGGGGTGCGCGGCGCAGGGGTGAGTCCGCTACGGCAAAGTCGCCGTTGGCCACCTGGTCGATTTCCTTGCGGATGGTGATCATGGCTTCGATAAAGCGGTCGATCTCGGCCAGGTCCTCGGACTCGGTGGGCTCTACCATCAGGGTGCCGGCCACCGGGAAGGCCAGGGTGGGGGCGTGGAAGCCGAAGTCGATGAGGCGCTTGGCCACATCCTCGGCCGTGACACCGGTCTTGGCAGTGAGGTCGCGCAGGTCCAGGATGCATTCGTGCGCTACGAGGCCGCCTTCACCGGTGTACAGCACCGGGAAGTACTCGTTCAGCCGGGCTGCGACGTAATTGGCAGCGAGCAGCGCGGACTTGGTGGCCTCGGTGAGCCCTTCCCCGCCCATGAGCTTCACGTACGCCCAGGAGATCGGCAGGACGCCGGCCGATCCGAAGCGGGAAGCCGAGATCGCGACCCCGTGGCCTTCCTCATGCGTTGCCTTGTTGGCGTCGCCGGGCATGAACGGCGCCAGGTGGGCCTTGGCCGCCACAGGTCCGACGCCGGGTCCGCCGCCGCCGTGGGGGATGCAGAAGGTCTTGTGCAGGTTCAGGTGGGAGACGTCGCCGCCGAACTTGCCGGGCTGGGCCAGTCCCACCAGGGCGTTCAGGTTGGCGCCGTCGATGTAGACCTGGCCGCCCGCCGCGTGCACGGCGTCGCAGACCTCACGGACGTCCCCGTCATAGACGCCGTGGGTGGACGGGTACGTGATCATGATGCAGGACAGGACGTCCTTGTTCGCTTCGATCTTGGCCGTCAGGTCATCGTGGTTGATGGTGCCGTCCGCGGCCGTGGCAACGACGACGACCTTCATGCCGGCCAGGACGGCAGAGGCGGCGTTGGTGCCGTGGGCGGAGGCGGGGATCAGGCAGACGTTGCGCTGCTCTTCGCCGCGGGAGTGGTGGTAGCCGCGGATGGCCAGCAGGCCGGCGAGCTCGCCCTGGGAACCGGCATTGGGCTGGATGGACACCTGGTCGTAGCCGGTGATTTCCGCAAGGTCGGCTTCCAGGCCGCTGATCAGTTCACGCCAGCCTTCGGTCTGGGAGTCCGGGGCGAAGGGGTGGATGGAGGCGAATTCCGGCCAGGAGATGGCTTCCATCTCGGCGGTGGCGTTCAGCTTCATGGTGCACGAGCCCAGCGGGATCATGGTGCGGTCCAGCGCCAGGTCCCGGTCCGACAGCTTCCGGATGTAGCGCAGCAGCTGGGTTTCGGACCGGTGGGTGTTGAACACCGGGTGCTGCAGGTATTCGGAGGAACGTCCGACGGCGGCCTCCAGTCCGAAGCCTTCAGCCGCTGCAACGGAGGCCCCAAAGACGTCCGCGACGTCGGCGACGATGGCCGCCGTCGTGGTTTCGTCGAGCGAGATGCCCACGGTATCGGCGTCGATGGAACGCAGGTTGATGCCGCGCGCTTCGGCATCGGCGACAAGCGCGGCAGCGCGTCCGGGGACGCGGACGGTAAGGGTGTCGAAGAAGCTCGTGTGCAGCACCTCCACACCGGCAGCTGCCAGCGAGGCCGCCAGCACCCGGGCGTGGCCGTGCGTCGTTTCCGCGATCGCCTTCAGCCCGTCGGGGCCGTGGTAGACGGCGTACATCGAGGAGACGATGGCCAGCAGGGCCTGCGCGGTGCAGATGTTGGACGTGGCCTTTTCACGGCGGATGTGCTGCTCGCGGGTTTGCAGCGCCAGGCGGTACGCGGGCACCCCTGCGTCGTCCTTGGACACACCCACCAGGCGGCCGGGCAGCGAACGCTCCAGGCCCTTGCGGACCGCCATGTAGGCGGCGTGCGGGCCGCCGAAGAACAACGGCACCCCGAAGCGCTGGGTGGAGCCGACGGCGATGTCGGCGCCCTGCTCGCCCGGAGGGGTGATCAGGGTCAGGGCCAGCAGGTCAGCGGCCACGGTGACCAGTGCGCCGCGGTCTTTCGCCGCCGCAATAGTGGCGGACTGGTCCCAGACCCGGCCGGAGGCGCCGGGCTGCTGGAGCACGATGCCGTTGATGTCGCCGTCGGGCAGGCCGTTGGACAGGTCGGCGACCTCAACCTCGAAGCCGAGCGCCTCGGCGCGGCCCTTGACGATGGCGATGGTCTGCGGCAGCACGTCGATGTCCAGGACAGTCTTGCCGTCCGCTGCAGGCTTGGTCTTGTTGGAGCGGCGCATCAGCAGCACGGCCTCGGCCACGGCGGTGGCTTCATCGAGCAGGGACGCGTTGGCGATGGGCAGGCCCACCAGGTCCTGGACCATGGTCTGGAAATTCAGGAGTGCCTCGAGCCGGCCCTGGGAAATCTCGGGCTGGTACGGGGTGTAGGCGGTGTACCAGGCCGGGGCCTCGAGGATGTTCCGGCGGATGACAGCAGGGGTGATGGTGTCGTAGTAGCCCTGGCCGATCAGTTGCACGGCGGTCTTGTTCTTGGCGGCGAGCCTGCGCAGTTCCGCAAGGACTTCAACTTCGCTGAGGGCATCCTGCAGGCGGAGGGCTGTTTCCTGGCGGATGACTTTGGGTACGGCGGTGTCCACCAGGGAATCGACCGTGCCGTAACCAACGGCTTTGAGCATGGCGTCGACGTCGTCCTGGCGGCGTGCACCAATGTGGCGGTCTACGAAGGTGGTGGAGGCTGGGGTAACCGACACGAAGGAACTCCATTTATTCAGGCGGCGCAGGGTACGCCACAGCTATTCGGGTCCCTCCCCGCTCTGTATTGGACCTGAGAGTTTCCGCGTTGCCTGCCTGGGCAGGACCCGCTTGCACCGTCGGTGAGCACAACAGCCGTCTCGCTTCCCCCAAGGGAGGCCGGACAACTGCCTGCTGCTTTCCAGAGGTGCCTCGCCGCGGCGGTACAGGGGCCTGCGAGATTCCTGGGGAGGATTTGCTCCTACGGCGCCTGCCTGTACTTCCGGCAGAACTCTCCCGCCGCAGATCAAAGGCTATTCATTTGTTGATGATGACGGCCGGTGACAGCCCTCACAACTCTCCATTGTCCTACGCCACAAGCCCTCCCGGCAAATGGAAAGCTACCTGCGGAGCCGTTCCAAAGCAGCCAGGAGTTCCTCCACATCGGCGGCCGCTCCGCCTTCCGGCGCAGGGCCCACGGAAAGCATGGCATTGAAGTACAACCCGTCACCCATATACAGGACAGCCTTGGCCAGGCCGTGCCCCACATCTGCTGCGATCTCGTCCAGCCACCGCTGCTGGATGGCGGCGAACCGGCGGCGGGTCTCTTCATGTGCCACCTCGGCAAGCCGCGTGGCAGCCACGATGACCCGGTCAAGCGGAGTATCCGCCCAGACGGAGGAGCGGATGAAATACGCGGCAGCACCTTCGCTGGCGGAAGCCATCGCGTCGGCGTCCTGCCTGGCCAGGCCTTCCAGGCGGTCAAGCAGCACGGAGATGAGCGCTTCCTTGTTGGGAAAGTGATAGAGGAGGCCGCCTTTGGACACCCCGGCCTTCCGGGCTACGGCGTCGAGGGTTGCAGCGCGCTCCCCCACGTCGATCAGCAGGGACTCGAAGGCGTCAAGGACCGCATCACGGGCTACAGGCTTTCGGGGCATGCCTTCCATCATGCCCTCCACCGGCAGGGAAGAAGGAATGCCCGCGTTTTCAAACTGTACCGTCCAGACGGTACAGTTATTGCATGACGACTTCCATCAGCCCGGCCCCCACCCAACGGGACAGCACCGCCGCGCGGCCTCCGTGGCGGGATTGGCTTGCGCTGGGGCTGCTGATGTTTCCCGTGCTGCTGGTGGCAGTGGACAACACGGCCCTGACGTTTGCCCTGCCCGCCATCGCACGCGCCCTGGAACCGACCGGCCTGCAGCTGCTGTGGATCGTGGACTCCTATCCGCTGGTCCTGGCCGGGCTGCTGGTGTCAATGGGAAGCCTCGGCGACCGGATTGGGCGGCGGCGGCTGCTGGTCATCGGCAGCCTGGGCTTCGCCGGACTGTCCGCCGCCACAGCCTTCGCGCCCACCCCGGAGTGGCTGATCGCCGGCCGCGCGGCGCTCGGGTTCTTCGGCGCCATGCTGATGCCGTCCACCCTGTCGCTGATCCGCAATATATTCCCGGAACCCAACCGCCGGCGGCTTGCAGTGGCCATCTGGGCGGCCGGATTCTCCGGCGGCGCCGCCCTGGGCCCCATCCTGGGTGGATGGCTGGTGGAGCACTTCTGGTGGGGCGCCGTCTTCCTGGTGGCCGTGCCGCTCATGCTGCCCCTGCTGGCTCTGGGGCCGGCCTTCATTCCGGAATCAAAGGATCCCGCGCCGGGCAGGGTGGATATCCCAAGCGTCCTGCTCTCCATGCTGGTCATGGTGCCCGTGGTGTACGGCATCAAGTCAGTAGCCACCGAAGGCCCGGGCACGGCCGGGCTGGGCAGCATCGCCTTCGGCGTGGTCATGGGGATCGTGTTCGTGCGCCGCCAGCAACGCCTGGAATACCCCCTGCTGGACATGTCGCTGTTCCGGAACAGGGTGTTCAGCATGGCCATCAGCGCCAACATCCTGGCCCTGTTTTCCTTCAACGGATTCATCCTTTTCCTTGCCCAGCACCTCCAACTCCTGGAGGGGATGACGCCGTCCGCGGCAGGCATTGCCATGCTTCCGGCCCTGGCAGCCACAGTGGCGGCAGGCCTGGTGGTAGTCCCGCTGGTCCGGAAGGTCCGCCCGGGGTACGTAGTGGCCGCGGGCCTGTCCTTCAGCGCCGTCGGCTACAGCATGGTGGCCTTCGGAAACCACGACGGCGGGCCTTCCCTGCTGCTGGCAGCACTGCTGGTCCTGGCGCTGGGCGTCGGCACGGCGGAAACCATCTCGAACGACCTCATCCTCGGCTCGGCCCCGCCGGCGAAATCAAGCGCTGCGGCGGCGATTTCCGAGACGGGCTACGAGGTGGGCTCGCTGCTGGGGACTGCCGTGCTGGGCTCCATCCTGACCGCGTCCTACCAGCAGAACCTCCGGCTGCCGGCAGGGCTGGAGGCCATGCTGCCCGGAGCCTCACTGCACAACGCCGGGGAAACGCTGGCCGGCGCGGTGGAGGCGGCCGGCCTGCTGCCGGAATCAGTCGCGGGGGCAGTCCGGGATGCCGCGGCCGCCGCGTTCGATTCCGGCGTGCACATCACGGCCGCAATTGGGCTGGCACTGATGGCGACGGCGGCAGTGCTCGCCGCCGTCGTGCTTCGGAAAGTTCCCAAAGCGGCCTAGCAGTACAACGGCAGTGCTGTCCGGGGCAAAAAGCGTCCTGCGCCGGGGCAACCCCGGCGCAGGACGCCCTGACGGATGTCCGCTACTTGGAGTCGGGGGCCGTGACCTTGGCGGTGGGCTTCATCTTCTCGGCCTGCACCATCCAGGCGAACTGCTCCAGCCTGGCGATGAACTCGTGCAGGAGGTCCGCGGAGGTGGGGTCTTCCTCATCCACTTCGTCGTGGACCTTGCGCATGGTGCCAACGGCAGCTTCCATGGCGGCGACAATTAGCTCAATGGCATCCCCGGTGCTGATGAGCCCGTCAGGGAACTGGGCCAGGCTGGTGGTCCCGGCCACGGTGGAGCTGCGGCCGTCCGGAAGCGCGTGCAGGGCACGCATGCGCTCGGCGGTGTCGTCGGCGAACTGGCGGGCGGCGTCGACGATCTCATCGAGCTGCAGGTGGAGGTCGCGGAAGTTGGTGCCCACGATGTTCCAGTGCGCCTGCTTGCCCTGGATGTGGAGCTCGATCAGGTCCGCCAGGACGGCCTGCAGGTTGTTGGTCAGTGTCGGTGAAGCTTTCATGCGTCCTCCTCAATTGGTCCAGTACGGCAGACGCTACCAGCCGTGGACGGCGCGGCGGCAGGGCTAAAGACAATTTCTCAGTGGGCTTACTAATTTCGAAAACCAGTCATAAACGAACGTGATTCATATTGCGTCTTGCATCACACGCCCGCCACCCCCATACTAAATGAACGCCATTCATATAGTGACCTCCGTCTCACAGCCTTCCAGAAAGTGGTGCCATGACAGAGACAATCCGCACCAGTACTGCCAAACCCGGTCCGCACGCCCACGCCCCCTCCGCGGACGGCGTCAGTGCCAAAGGACTCAAGGGCGGCCAGCTCGGGCTCCTGGCCGTCGTCGTGCTGGGCATTTCAACCATCGCCCCCGCCTACACCCTCACCAGCGCACTGGGACCCACCGTCAATGAAGCCGGCCTCCAGCTGCCCGTCATCTTCCTCATCGGGTTCATCCCCATGATCCTGGTCTCGCTGGCCTACCGGGAACTCAACGCCGACTCTCCGGACAGCGGCACCACCTTCACCTGGGTCACCAAGGCCTTTGGCCCGTGGGTGGGCTGGATGGGCGGCTGGGGCCTGCTGGCAGCAAACATCATCGTGCTGTCCAACCTGGCGGGCGTCGCCGTCGACTTCTTCTACCTCTTCCTGTCACAGCTCACCGGCTCCCCCGAACTGGCGGACCTGGCGGACAACAAAGCCCTGAACGTCATTACCTGCTTCGTCTTCGTGGCGCTGGCCGTCTGGGTCAGCTACCGCGGCCTGCACACCACCAAGCTGGTGCAGTACAGCCTGGTGGGCTTCCAGTTGCTGGTGCTGGGCCTGTTCGTCGTGATGGCCTTTGCCAACTGGTCCACCTCGGAAACGGCCATCCCGTTCAGCTGGGAGTGGTTCGATGTCACCAGGATCGAGACGTTCGGTCAGATTGCCGCCGGCATCTCCCTGTCGATCTTCGTGTACTGGGGCTGGGACGTCTGCCTCACCGTGAACGAGGAAACGGCCAACGGCAAGAAGACCGCCGGCGTGGCAGGCACCCTGACCGCCGTCATCGTCCTGGCCATCTACCTGCTGGTCAGCATCGCCACCATGATGTTTGCCGGCGTCGGTGATACCGGCAACGGCCTGAACAACGCTGAAAACCACGAAAACATCTTCACCGCACTGGCCTCCCCCATCATGGGCCCGTTCGCCATCCTGATGTCCCTCGCCGTGCTCTCCAGCTCCGCTGCGTCCCTGCAGTCAACCTTCATGTCGCCGTCGCGCAGCCTGCTGGCCATGGCCCACTACGGCGCACTGCCGGAACCCTTCAGCAGAATGAGCAGGAAGTTCGCCACGCCGGGCTTCGCCACCATCGCCGCCGGCGTGATGTCAGCGGGGTTCTACGCAGTGATGCACGTGGTCAGCGAGAACGTCCTGAACGACACCATCCTGGCCCTGGGCCTCATGATCTGCTTCTACTACGGCCTCACCGCCCTGGCCTGCACCTGGTACTTCCGCCACAGCCTGTTCAACAGCGTGCGCCACTTCGTGCTGCGGCTGGTATGCCCGGTGGTGGGCGGCGTGGGCCTGTTCGTGGTGTTTGTCCAGACCGCCGTGGACAGCCTGGCACCGGAGTTCGGCAGCGGTTCCGAGGTGTTCGGCGTGGGCCTGGTGTTCATCCTGGGCGTCGGCATCCTGGCCCTGGGCGCCGTGGCCATGCTGGTCATGTCCCGCACTCACCCGGGCTTCTTCCGCGGCGAAACCCTTAAGCAGGACACCCCTGCGCTCGTCGTTCCGGAATAGCCGCCAGCCCAGAAAGGTGCCGTGCCCCCGCCAGGGGCACGGCACCTTTTGTGTTGACGACGCCGGATGGCTCACCAGTAGTGCGCCACGTCGACCACCAGGCGTGAGCCGGAGCCCGGGCCGTCGAGGGTGAACACCCGGAACGGCAGCCGGGCACGGACGCCGAGCCCGATGGTGGTCTGGCCCTCGAAGCTTCCGGCCCAAACCACCTGGCGGAAGGTCTGGTAGCCCGAAACGTTGGAGAGCTCAGCCTTGTCGGCAGGGGTGTAGGTGGGCTGGCCGTTGTTGTCATAGGCCGGCGCCTTGACGACGACCTGCAGCCGGGCGCCGCCCCGCGTTGGCACCACTGCTCCCGAGCCGTCCTGGATGATCTGGGGGACGTAGCGGACCGTGTAGCCGGGGGCCGGCGCGCCGCTTAGGTCAACCACCAGCCGGTCAAAGCAATAGTGCTGCCCGGTCCGGACATTGGTCACGGGTGCGCCGCCCATGGCGCCGTCCGACTTCATCAGCGAACCCCACGTGAGTCCGCAGTACGACGTGGTTGCCGAGGCGGCGCCCGGAACCACCAGGCCCAGGCCTGCAGCCAGCAGGACGGCTGCGAGCCAGATGAAGAACTTTTTCATTGCAGTGCCATCCAAAATGAGAGCCATTGGATGCTTCCAGCGTAGGAGCGTTCGCGGGCGGAAACGAGGGGTCATTTTGGTAACGACGGCGGCACCGGGCCAAGCAGCCGGACCAGAGCAGCACAGGACAAAGAAGCGCCGGCCACCTCGTGTGAGGTGGCCGGCGCCGGGAAACCAGGATGGAGATTTAGCCTTCGCAGTCGCGGCAGTACTTCAGGCCGTCCTTTTCGCGGGCAACCTGCGACCGGTGGCGGACCAGGAAGCACGACGAGCAGGTGAACTCGTCAGACTGCTCGGGAACCACAATGACGGTCAGTTCCTCGTTGGACAGGTCGGCGCCGGGCAGGTCGATACCTTCAGCGGTGTCGTTCTCGTCGACATCGATAACCGCGGTCTGCGCGTTGCCGCTCCGTGATGCCTGGAGGGCCTCGAGAGAGTCGGCCGGCGACTCTTCTTCCTGCTTGCGTGGAGCATCGTAATCGGTAGCCATAGCATGTTCACTTTCGTTGCTGCGCAGCGCCATTTCAGGCACCTCAGTGAAGCAGTTTAGGGCATTATCCCGCTACCGGCGCAATAGTGTGCTTAACCAGACATTGGGCCGGTTTCTGCCGTTGTTCCCGCGTGCACCGAGCGGGCGTGGCCGGCTCCGATGGACACTCCGCTCAAGGCCGGCAGCCAGCCCCACCGGGTGGCGTCAGCCATGGCGCCGGCGGCGTCCGTTTCGGAGTCGAAAGTGAGGGTGTCCAGCAGCCAGCCGCGGAGCCGGACGAACAGGGTAGGCGTCATGCCTGAAACCTACGCAGGTATTGTTGTGGCCACGTTTCGCCGCCGTCTCCTCCGGATTAATTCCGCGGTCCCGGCGTTACCGCACCGGCGGGGCCGTGCTGCTGCGCAGGATGAGCTCGGGCTGCACAACAAGGGTCCGCGGGCCGCCCGTGCCATCGAACGCAGTGAGCATCATGTCCATGCACCGCCGGCCCAGTTCTTCAAAGTCCTGCCGGACCACCGTCAGCGGGGGACTGAAATAGCCGGCTTCGGGCTGGTCGTCGAAGCCCACCACGGATACGTCCCCGGGCACCTTGATGCCTGCCTCGTTCAGGGCACGCAGGACCCCAAGGGCCATCTGGTCGTTGCCGACGAAGAGAGCCGTGGCCCTGCGGCCGGCTGCCAGCCGCCTGCCGATCCCGTATCCGCTGCCCGCGCTCCAGTCGCCCTCGATGATCAGGTCTGCCTCGAGCCCGGCGGAGACCAGGGCTCCCCGCCAGCCCTCGGCGCGGGCTACGGCGTCGATCCAGTCCTGTGGCCCCGCGACGTGTCCGATCCGGACGTGCCCCTGCCCGATGAGGTGTTCCACTGCCAGTTCCGCGCCGCGGCGCTGGTCCACCTTGACCCCGCCCACGGAGTCATTTCCGTTGGGACCGACGGCCACCACCGGCACTCCAATGGGCAGTTCCGCCAGGGCGGCCAGCGTCTCCAGGTGCGGGACGATCACTACTATTCCGTCCACCGACTGGTCCAGGAAGTGCCGGACGGCGTCCAGGATCGCGTCCCGGTTGACCTCCCGCAGCGCTGCGACGCTGACGAAGTATCCTGCGTCCCGTGCAGCACGTTCCACTCCCAGCAGGGTGTTGGCAGGGCCGTACTGCGAGAGCTCGCTGCCCAGGACGCCGATGGTCTGCGAGCGCCGGGTGACCAGGCTCCGCGCGGCGGTGTTGCGGCGGTAGCCGAGTGCGGCAATCGCCGCTTCCACCTTGCCGCGCGTGCCGGAGCTGACATTGGGGTGGCTGTTGACCACCCTTGACACGGTCTGGTGCGAAACCCCGGCCAGTTCCGCCACGTCCTCGAGCGTTGGCAGCCGGGGTGGCCTGCCGTCCGTCACGGGGTTCCGCTCCATGGCAGCCGCCGGGGCCGGCACCTCAGCCGTGCCACTGGGTCAGATCCCGCCGGCCAGTTTGTAGTAGGCCGCGTTCCAGTTCAGGTCCTTCTTGAACTGGCGGATGGTGGTGCCTTCGTCGATGGTGAGCAGTTCGGTTTTGGCGATTTCGGCGAAGTCCTCGAAGACGTCCATGCCCACCTGGGTGGAGAGCACGGTGTGGTGGGCGGCGCCGGCGGTCAGCCAGGCGGCCGCCGAGGTGGCGAAGTCCGGCTTTGGCTCCCACAGCGCGCGGGCCACGGGGAGGTTGGGCAGCGGCTGGTCCAGGGGAACGACGTCGACGGCGTTGGCCACCAGGCGGAAACGGTCCCGCATGTCGGACAGGGCGACGACGACGCCTGGCGAGGCGTCGGCGTCGAACACCAACCGGACAGGGTCTTCCTTGCCGCCGATACCCAGGGGGTGGATTTCCAGCCGCGGCTTTGCTGCCGTGAGGGAGGGGCAGACCTCGAGCATGTGGGCGCCCAGGATTTTTTCGGAGCCGGGTTCCAGGTGGTACGTGTAGTCCTCCATGAGCGACGCGCCGCCGGGCAGGCCGGCGCCCATCACCTTGGCGGCACGGACCAGGATGGCGGTCTTCCAGTCGCCCTCGGCTCCGAACCCGTACCCGGCGGCCATGAGCCGCTGCACGGCCAGGCCCGGCAGCTGGCGGAGGGCACCGAGGTCCTCGAAGGACGTGGTGAAGGCGGCGGAGCCATTGCCTTCCAGGAAGCTGCGCAGGCCCAGTTCGATCCGGGCGCCATACCGCAGCGATTCGTGCCGGGCCGCGCCTGCGCGGAGCTCCGGCACCACGTCGTAAAGGTCCTCATACTCGGCCACCAGGGCGTCGACGTCGGACTCTGCAGCACCGTGGACGGCGTCCGCGAGCTCGTTGACGGACCAGGTGTTGACCGCGACGCCGAAGCGCAGCTCGGCCTCGGTCTTGTCGCCTTCGGTCACGGCGACGTTGCGCATGTTGTCGCCGAAGCGGGTGAGCTTCAGGCTCCGGACGGCGGCCCAGCCGGCGGCGGCGCGCTGCCAGGAGCCCACCTGGCGGGCCACCTCGGGGTTGGAGACGTGCCCGACGACGGTCTTCCGGGCGATGCCCAGGCGGGACTGGATGTAGCCGAATTCGCGGTCGCCGTGGGCGGCCTGGTTCAGGTTCATGAAGTCGAAGTCGATGTCCGCCCATGGCAGGTCGCGGTTGGCCTGCGTATGCAGGTGCAGCAGGGGCTTGCGCAGCAGGTCCAGGCCCTGGATCCACATCTTGGCCGGGCTGAAGGTGTGCATCCAGGCCGTCACTCCGATGACCGAGTCATCCGAGTTTGCCTCCAGGGCGGTGCGCCGGATGGCATCGGAGTCGGTCAGGACCGGCTTCCACACGATCCGCACGGGAACCGACGAGGAGGCATTGAGCTGGTTGGCGATCTCCTGCGACTGGGCGGCCACCTGCTTGAGGACTTCCTCCCCGTAGAGGTGCTGGCTGCCGGTGAGGAACCAGACTTCGTAGCCGTCGAGGGAGGTGTTTGCTGCGGTGCTCATGGATTCTCCTGGGAAGAGTCTTGGGCCGGTTATTGGCCGTAAACGTTCTGGTAGCGGGCGTAGAGGGAGTCGATGTGGTCCTGGTTGATGGGCAGCGGCTCGCCCAGTTGCCGGGAAATGTGGACGGTGCGGGCCACTTCCTCGCACATGACGGCGGCCTTCACGGCGGACCGGGCATCCTTGCCGATGGTGAACGGGCCGTGGTTCTGCATCAGGACCGCCGGGGATTTGGAATTCTTCAGCGTCTCCACGATCCCGTGGCCGATCGAGTCGTCGCCGATCAGCGCGAACGGGCCCACCGGGATGGAGCCGCCGAACTCGTCCCCCATCATGGTCAGCACGCACGGGATGGCTTCGCCCCGGGCGGCCCAGGCGGTGGCGTAGGTGGAGTGGGTATGCACCACCCCGCCCACCTCCGGCATGTGCCGGTACACATAGGCGTGCGCGGCGGTGTCCGACGACGGCGACAGCGGCGGGTTGCCCCAGTCCACCGTGCCGCCCCCACCAAGGTTGGTGCCCCTGACCGGGGTGCCGTACAGGTCGGTCACGATCATCTGCTCCGGGGTCAGGTCCTGGTACGAGACACCGGAGGGCTTGATGACCATGAGGTCGGTGCCGGGCACGCGGGCGGAGACGTTGCCCGCGGTCCACACCACCAGGCCATACCGGGTCAGCTCGGCGTGCAGGGCGCACACCTCCGCCCGGACACGGGCGATGGTTTCCAGGAGGCCGGTTCCGGCGCCTGCTGCGGCGCTCATGCGGACACCTCCACGGGTGATTCGGACACGGAGCCTGCGCCTGACGGACCCGTGCGGGCAACTCTGCGCTGGATGGCCTTGAGCCGGTGCATGACGTCGTTGCCGCCCCTGCCGAAGTAGTCGTGGAGGGCCTTGTATTCCTGGAACAGTTCTTCGTAGGCGGCCGCGTTTTCGGGATTTGGGGTGTAGACCTCCCCGGGCTCGGCGCCCATGGCCGCGGCGGCCGCACGGATGTCCGCGTATTCGCCCGCTGCGACAGCGGCGTGGATGGCCGATCCCAGGGCCGGACCTTGTTCCGAGCCGATGGTGGACAGCTGCAGGCCGGTGGCGTCTGCGTAGATCTGCATCAGGAGTTTGTTCTTGAGCAGGCCGCCGGCCACGATGAATTCCTTGACCGGAACCCCGGCGTCGCGGAAGGCGTCCACGATGGTGCGGGTTCCAAAGGCGGTGGCTTCCAGCAGCGCGCGGTAGGTGTCCTCGGGCCTGGTGGCCAGGGTCTGGCCCACCACAATGCCCGAAAGCTCGTGGTCCACCAGGACCGAACGGTTGCCGGAATGCCAGTCGAGCGCGATCAGGCCGTGCTCTCCGATGGCCTGCCGGGATGCCAGTTCGGTGAGGTACTCGTGGATCCCCAGTCCGGCGCCCTCGGCAGCCTGGTGGTATTCGGGCGGGACGCCGTACTTGGTGAACCAGCCGAAGATGTCTCCCACGCCTGACTGTCCGGCCTCGTAGCCCCACAGGCCCGGCACGATTCCGCCATCCACGGCACCGCACATTCCCGGCACCTCGCGCAGCTCACTGCCGTTCATGACGTGGCAGGTGGAGGTGCCCATGATCGCCACCAGCTGGCCGGATTCCACAGCCTTCGCGGCCGGGGCCGTGACATGGGCGTCAACGTTTCCCACGGCCACCGCGATGCCCTCCGGCAGCCCGGTCCAGGCGGCTGCCTCCGCCGTCAGGGTGCCGGCGGCGTCCCCCAGCTGGCCGATGGTGTGCTCCAGCTTGGAGCTGACAAAGTCTTTGAAGTCCGGGTTCAGGGCGGCCAGGAACTCTTCGGACGGATACCGGCCATCCTGGTAGATGCCCTTGTAGCCGGCAGTGCAGGCGTTGCGGACATACCGGCCGCAGAGCTGCCAGACGATCCAGTCCGCAGCCTCCACCCAGTGGTCCATCGCGGCGTAGGCCTCCGGGTCCTCCTCCAGCAGCTGCAGCCCCTTGGCGAATTCCCATTCGGAGGAGATCAGGCCCCCGTAGCGGGGAAGCCAGTCCTCCCCCCGTTCAGCGGCAAGCCGGTTGATCCGGTCGGCCTGGCCCTGCGCAGCATGGTGGCGCCAGAGCTTTACATAGGCGTGCGGGCGGTTGGCGAAGCCGGGCAGTTCGTTGAGGGGCGTGCCGTCCGACTTGACCGGAACCATGGTGCAGGCAGTGAAATCCGTGGCAATGCCGACGACGGCGGCGGGGTCGATCCCGGCGTTCGCCACCGCGGCGGGGACGGCGGTCCGCAGGACGTCCCGGTAGTCGTTGGGCACCTGAAGTGCCCATTCCCCGGGAAGGCGGGCGCCGTCGTCGCCCGCGGTGTCCCGGGGCAGGACGTCGGTAACCACCGCGTGGGGGTACTCATGGACGGCGCTGCCCAGTTCCTTGCCGTCGCGGACACGCACCACCACGGCACGGCCTGAAAGGGTTCCGTAATCCACCCCGATGACGCAATGGTCATGGTGGGACTCGGAGCCGGGAGTGAACAGCGCATCTGGCATGGGGTTGCCTCCGTCCGGGAGGCTTAGGCCTCATTACCGGGTTTGTAGGGGTCAGGGTGTAGCTACGTGCTGCAGCAAGTGTGAACGCTAACAAAGAAGAAGTCAATGAAGCCGAAAAGTTTCCGAAATTCCTGCCGGGCACTCTTGTTAGCGTTCACAAACCGGTCTATATTGAACCGACACATCAACAATGTGGCCAGGACCAGGGAGCACTGGTGCTGCCTGGTCCACCAACACTTCGCGGCAGTGCTGCCGCGGAAGGAGAAAATGGTGAGAATCAAAAAACTGATGGGCGCGGTGGCCCTTGTCCTCGCCCTGACGGTGGGCGCCACAGGTTGCGGCTCCCGCGGCGGGGCCAGCGAATCCAGCGGTGCCGCCAAGCCCAGTGATTCACTGGTAGGCATTTCAATGCCCACGCAGACATCCGAACGGTGGATCGCTGACGGCGCCAACGTGGAGAAGTCCCTGAAGGACCTCGGCTACAAGACGGACCTGCAGTTCGCCAATGACGATATCCCCACGCAGGTGTCGCAGATCGAGAACATGCTGACCAAGGGCGCCAAGGCCCTGATCATCGCCGCCATTGACGGCACCACCCTGACTGACGTCCTGGCCAAGGCCAAGGAGCAGAACGTCAAGGTCATCGCGTACGACCGCCTCATCAACGGCACGCCCAACGTCGACTACTACACCACGTTCGACAACTACACCGTTGGTGTCCAGCAGGCCACCTCGCTGCTGACCGGGCTGGGCCTCGTTGATGCCAGCGGCAAGAAGGTGGACGGCAAGGGCCCCTTCAACATCGAGCTTTTCGCGGGCAGCCCCGACGACAACAACGCCAACTTCTTCTGGACCGGCGCCATGGACACCCTCAAGCCGTACATGGATGCCGGCACCCTGAAGGTCCCCAGCGGACAGACCAAGTTTGAGCAGGCAGCGATCCTCCGCTGGCAGGCACCCGTGGCCCAGAAGCGCATGGAGGACATCATCACCTCCGCGTACAGCTCCGGCACCAAGCTGAACGGCGTCCTGTCCCCGTATGACGGCCTGTCCATCGGCATCATCTCGGCCCTCACCAGCACCGGCGGCTACGCCAAGGGAAGCCTGCCCGTAGTAACCGGCCAGGACGCCGAAAAGGGTTCCGTGAAGTCCATCGTCGCCGGCGAGCAGTACTCCACCATCTTCAAGGACACCCGCCAGCTCGGCGCGCAGGCCGTCAAGATGGTTGATGCTGTCCTCAAGGGCCAGGAACCGGAAACCAACGACACCAAGACCTACAACAACAAGGTCAAGGTTGTCCCGGCCTTCCTGCTGAAGTCCGTCATTATCACCAAGGACAACTACAAGAAGGAACTGATCGACTCGGGTTACTACAAGGACTCCGACGTCAAGTAGTCAGCGTCCGGGGGCTGTGGCCGGACCTCCATCCGGCCACAGCCCCGCCCGCAGCCTCCTGCAGCAGCAGGAAGGCCCAGCTTCGACCAGTCAGTGGGAATTGACGATGAACACACCCATTCTTCAAATGCGAGGAATCACCAAGACGTTCCCGGGCGTGAAAGCGCTGCAGGACGTCACCCTGGATGTGAACCGTGGCGAGGTCCACGCCATCTGCGGTGAAAACGGGGCCGGCAAATCAACGCTCATGAAAGTGTTGTCCGGCGTCTATGCACGCAACACTTTCGACGGGGAGATCCTGTTCGAGAACGAACCCTGCAACTTCTCCAGCATCTCGGACAGCGAGAAGCGCGGGATTGTCATCATCCACCAGGAACTGGCCCTGAGCCCGTTCCTCTCCATCGCCGAGAACATCTACCTGGGCAATGAACAGGCCACCAATGGATGGGTGGACTGGCGCAAGACCAACCTCGAGGCAGCCAAGCTGCTGGCCCGCGTTGGCCTGGACGAGAATCCTGTCACCCCCGTGCAGCACATCAGTGTCGGTAAGCAGCAGCTGGTGGAAATCGCCAAGGCATTGTCCAAGGAAGTGAAGCTGCTGATCCTGGACGAGCCCACGGCCGCCCTCAATGACGAGGATTCCGGCCATTTGCTGGACCTGATCCTCCACCTGAAGGGCCAGGGCGTCACCAGCATCATCATCAGCCACAAACTCAATGAGATCCGTAAGGTGGCGGACGCCGTCACCATCATCCGGGACGGCAGGACTATCGAAACCCTGCGGCTCGACGAAGGCCAGATCACCCAGGAGCGGATCATCCGCGGCATGGTGGGCCGGGACCTGGAGAGCCTGTACCCGGACCGCGAGCCGCGAATCGGCGAGGAAGTTCTGCGGATCGAGGACTGGTCCGTGCGCCACCCCCAGGACCACAGCCGCATGGTGGTCAACAACGCCAACCTCCACGTCAGGAAGGGCGAGGTGGTGGGCCTTGCCGGCCTCATGGGTGCCGGCCGCACCGAACTTGCCATGAGCGTCTTCGGCCGCACCTACGGCACCGCCACCTCCGGCAAGGTCTACAAGTACGGCGAGGAAATCAACACCGCAACGGTGTCCGACGCCATCAGGCACGGCATCGCCTACGCCACCGAGGACCGGAAGCACTACGGGCTGAACCTCATCGAGGACATCAAGCGGAACATTTCCCTGGCAGCCCTGCGCAAGCTCGCCAAGCGCGGCTTCGTGGACAAGAACCAGGAAACCGTGGTGGCCAACGGCTACCGCACGAGCATGAACATCAAAGCCCCGTCGGTGGCCGCCATCACCGGGAAGCTGTCCGGCGGAAACCAGCAGAAGGTGGTGCTGAGCAAATGGATGTTCTCCGACCCGGACGTACTCATCCTCGATGAGCCCACCCGCGGAATCGATGTCGGGGCCAAGTACGAGATCTACACGATCATCGCCAAACTCGCGGCCGAAGGAAAAGCCGTCATTGTGATTTCCTCGGAGCTTCCCGAGCTCCTGGGCATCTGCGACCGAATTTACACCCTCGCTGCCGGGCACATCACCGGTGAGGTGCCCATCGCCGAGGCCACACAGGAGACCCTGATGCACTACATGACCAAAGAGAAGGAATAGCGAAATGTCCGCCCTACGAGAATCGCTCGGATTCCTCACCAGCCGCCTCCGCCAGGTCGGCATCTTCGTTGCCCTGATCCTGATCGTCCTGCTGTTCCAGGGACTGACGGGCGGGATCCTGCTGGAACCGCAGAACGTCACCAACCTGGTGGTCCAGAACAGCTACATCCTCATCCTGGCCATCGGCATGGTGATGGTGATCATCGCCGGGCACATCGACCTTTCCGTCGGGTCGGTGGCCGGGTTCATTGGCGCCGTGGCCGGTGTCATGATCGTGCACTGGGGCTGGCCGTGGTGGGCCGCCATCCCTGCCTGCCTGCTGGTCGGCGGCCTGGTGGGTGCCTGGCAGGGCTACTGGATCGCCTACGTGGGGATCCCGGCCTTCATCGTCACGCTGGCGGGCATGCTGATCTTCCGGGGGCTGACCCTCATCACCCTGAAGAACCAGCAGATCACCCCCTTCCCCGCCGAGCTGCGGGCCCTGGGCGGAGGATTCCTCCCGGACATCTCCGGCGGCACCTCCGTGCTGGAATGGCTCACCGTCATCCTGGGCATTGGCGCCACGGTTGCCCTGCTGATCCAGGCGCTCAAGGAGCGCAGGATCCGCCGGAAGTTCGATCTCGAAAGCGAACCCCTGGTCTGGTTCGTCATCAAGACCGCCTTCACGGCCCTGCTCATGCTCGTCATCACCTTCCTGCTGGCGTCCTACCGGGGCACGCCGATCGTCCTGGTGGTGCTGGCCGCACTGGTAATCGCCTACACCGCCCTGATGAACAACAGCGTCTTCGGGCGCCACACGTACGCCATCGGCGGCAACCTCCACGCAGCTGAGCTGTCAGGCATCAAGACCAAGGCCGTTACCTTCCGTCTCTTCGTGAACATGGGCGTCCTGGCCGCACTGGCCGGCCTGGTCTTCACCGCCCGCCTCAACTCGGCACAGCCGGCCGGCGGAACCGGCTTCGAACTCGACTCCATCGCCGCGGCGTTCATTGGCGGCGCCGCCGTCACCGGCGGCATCGGAACAGTGGCCGGAGCCATGATCGGTGGCCTCATCATGGGTGTCCTCAACAACGGCATGTCCATCCTGGGCCTGGGCACCGACTACCAGCAGCTCATCAAGGGCCTGGTGCTCCTTATCGCCGTCGGCTTCGACATCTTCAACAAGAACCGCAGCGGTGGCGGCGGCAACATTGGCAAGCGCTTCAAGCTCAAGACCAGCCCTCCGCCGGCAGCAGAGAAGCCGGCGCCTGCCGCCAGCGAAACGGTGGAGGCAGGCATCAAGTAGGAAACACCCCCCCGTGCACCTGTTGGCCCCCGCCGCCCCGGACCGAGTCCTGGCAGCGGGGGCCTTCCTGCGTGCGCCCGTGGCGGTTCCGGGCAACTGCTCAGGGCGCGGCCACGCCGGTTGCCGCATCTGCCGGCGAGCGCCGGCGGCGGCTCAGCACGATGAAGGGGGCCGCCAGCAGCTGCACCGCGCCGCCCAGGGCCAGTGACGCCGGGTAGCCGTAGAGGTCCGCGGTCCTGCCGAGCAGCGGCTGCACCACCACTCCCCCGCTGGACCCCATGAGCGAGGCGAAGCTCAGGACGGTGGCCCGCTGCTTCGAGGCGATCATGTCGTTGAGGTACGCCTGGCGCACGGGGGTGCCGGCGGAGGCAACCACCGCCCAGAGCGCCAGGAGCACCAGGGCCAGCCAGAAGATGTGGGTGGCCAGGAGCACCACCAGGACCGCGGAGCTGGTGATGGTGGAGGCGATCAGGACCGTGGTGCGCCGGCGGACCAGCTTCCGGACCAGCGGGGCAAGCCAGCCGCCCACGATGTCCGCGCCGGCAACGATGGCTGCTGCCAGGCCTGCGATGGCGTAGGCCCTGGGATCGCCGAAGAGCTGCAGAAGGTAGGGCTGGAGTGCGTAGAAAACGTAGAATCCCACGCCCTCCGTGAACGGGGCGGCCAGCATCATGAACCGCACCGGGGGGTTCTTCAGTCCGCCGTCCACCGAGGCCTGCAGGACTGCGCGGGTGGCCTGCAGGGGGTGCGCCGACCGCTCGGGGGTGAAGCCGACGTCGTGCATGAGCAGGAAGGCAACAGCGAACATGGCCACCAGCACCGCGACGCGCAGCAGGAACGGCACGCCCAGGTTGGTGGCCTGGGCAATGACCCCGCCCGCTACTGACCCGGCCAGCATGGCGATGCCGGAAACCATCTGGCCCCGGCCCAGGACGGCTTCGAGGCCACCGTCGTAGCCGGAAAAGTGGAGGGCATCCACCAGCCAGGCCTCCACGGCCCCCGAGAAGAAGGTGAAGCCAAGGCCCAGGAGTGCAGACACTGCTGCCCACCACCAGAACGGAGCCGACAACTGCCACAGCAGGTAGTACAGGTAGGTGGACCCGGCCAGGGTCACGGTGCCCAGCAGGAAGGACGTGCGGCGTCCCCAGCTGTCGGCCACCACCCCGGTGGGCACCTCGAAGAGAACCATCCCTGCCGTGAAGAAGGCGTTGGCCGCGAAGGCCTCCAGGTTGGTGAGCCCGGCATCGAGCAGGAAGAGCGTATTGATGCCCCAAATGAACGACGCCGCAAGGGTGTTTCCCAGCGTCAGCGTCAGGTAGACGTTCTGGATCTTTCGTGCTGCGGCGTTCACCGGCGGCCGTTCCCTTCGGGCTGTTCCTGGCCGGGCGGATCAGGACGGGCTGAAGTTGGGGGGAACGGGGTCGTGCCGCAGGTACTGCCGGCGGAACCGGCCCGTACCTGCCGTCAGGGCCCGCAGTTCCACTGCGTAACGCAGGAGTTCCTGGTCCGGGACTTCGGCGCTGATCTCCGTCAGCCCTTCGCCGGAGGAGGTTGTGCCGGTGAGGCGTCCGCGCCGCCCGGACAAATCGCTCATCACGGTGCCCACATGTTCGTCGGCAACGGTGATGGACACGGCGGACACCGGTTCCAGGAGCTGGATTTTTCCAGCGGCCGCCGCCTCGCGGAGGGCCAGGGCCCCCGCCGCCTGGAATGCCGCGTCGGAGGAATCGACGCTGTGGGCCTTTCCACCGGTCAGGGTCACCCGCAGGTCCACCACGGGAAAACCCGCAGACACTCCCCTGTCCATTTGGGTCCGGACTCCTTTTTCGATGGACGGGATGAACGTTCCCGGGATGACGCCGCCCACTGTCTTGTCCACGAATTCGAACCCGCCGCCGCGGTCCAGCGGTTCAACCTGGATGTCGCACACGGCGTACTGGCCGTGGCCGCCGGACTGCTTGACGTGGCGTCCATGGCCGGTGGCGGGGGCAGCGAAGGTCTCCCGCAGCGGTGTCACCACGTCCACGGTGTGCAGCTTGACGCCCTGTTCCCGCAGCCGGTCCAGGACCACCTCGGCGTGTGCCTCACCCATGCACCACAGCACCAGCTGGTGCGTTTCAGCGTTCCGCTCCACCCGCAGGGTGGGATCCCCGGCCGCGATCCGGCCAAGGCTGCGGGCCAGCGCATCCTCGTCGCTGCGGGAATCCGCTTCCACGGCAACCGGCAGCAGCGGTTCGGGCATCTCCCACGTGGCCAGCAGCAGCGGGCTTTCCCGGGCGGAAATGGTGTCCCCGGTTTCAGCGCTGCCCAGCTTCGCCAGGGCGCACATGTCACCTGCCACGGAGAAGGGAACAGGCCGCAGGCTGGCACCCAGCGGGGAGTAAATGTGGGTGACGCGTTCATCGGTGTCGTGGTCCTGGTGCCCGCGGTCAGCGAGGCCGTGTCCGCCCACGTGGACAGGCGTGTCTTCCCGCAGCGTCCCGGAGAAGACGCGCACCAGGCAGATGCGGCCCAGGAAGGGATCGTTGGAGGTCCGCACTACTTCAGCGGCGAGCGGCCCATCGGGATCGCAGGACAGTCTTCCACCCGGTTCCCCTGCAAGGTCAGTCGTGTCCGGCAGTTTGCCTTCCAATGGTGCCGGGAAGGCGCGCACCAGGACATCGAGCAGTTCCGCCGTGCCGAGTCCTGTGACGGCGGACGTTGGCAGGACGGGAAAGAACGAGCCCCGGGCGACGGCGGTTTCCAGGTCGTCCGCCAGCACCCCTGTATCGATGTCCTCCCCTTCCAGGTAGCGGTCCATCAGCGTTTCGTCTTCGCTCTCGGCGATGATGCCCTCGATCAGGGCGCCTCGCGCGGCGCCAGCGGCTGCAAGTTCCTCCGAGGCGGCTGGACGGACCTCCGGTGCGGGATCTCCGGAGGAGTAGTCAGTCACCTCCTGGGACAGCAGGCCGAGGAGACCGGCTGCCCCGCCTTCGGCCGGCACCGGGACGTACAGCGGGAGCACGCCGTCGCCGAACGCTTTCTGGCAGGCGGCCAGGGCGCCGTCGTAATCCGCCCGCGGGTGGTCCACCCTGGTGATGACGACGGCGCGTGGCAGGCCCATGTGCGCGCACTCGCCCCAGAGCGCGGTGGTGGTCGCGTCGATGCCGTCCACGGCGGAGACCACAAAAAGGGCGGCATCCGAGGCCCTGAGCCCCGCCCTCAGCTCCCCGATGAAGTCCGGGTAGCCGGGGGTGTCCAGGAGGTTCACTTTGACGTCGTCGACCATCAGCGGCACCAGGGACAGCGTGACCGAGCGTTGCTGGTGGACCGCTGCCGGGTCCGAGTCGCTGACCGTGGATCCGTCCGCAATGGAGCCCTTGCGGGTGATCACGCCGTTGGCTGCCAGCAGGGCCTCGATCAGCATGGTCTTCCCGGCGCCGGAGTGCCCCACCAGGGCCACGTTCCGGATCCGGGCCGGGTCCTGCGCCGCGATGCCGGCGGCCTGGTCTGCCCGCTTCGAATCAGGCCCGTTCCTGCCGCCCGCTGCCCGCGCTGACTCCCTGGTGCTCTTCACCGACATTGGAACCTCCTGGCATCATTGCCGACCGGACCGGACGTGTCCTCTGATTCGACACCTTGGGACGGCGGGACGGCAAGAGCACAGGCTATTTGCTGCGGGCTTTGCGGGTAGCGGCGTCGTTGGCCTTCTGGAGAGCGTGGACCAGCTGGTCCTTGTCCATCTTCGAGCGGCCCTTGACATCCAATTCCCTGGCGAGCTTGTAGAGGTGCTCCTTGGAGGCGTTGGCATCGACGCCGCCGGCGGTGGGTTCGGACGAACGGATGCCCTGCTCCGCGCGCTTGTCAGAGGGGCCGCGCTTTTCCTTGGGCTCCCAGTGGTCGCCCACCTTCTCATAGCTGTGCTTCAGGGAGGCGTAGGCTGCACGGGCAGCGCGCTCTTCGTCCTGGTCGTAGGACTCGAGGGCGGAATCGTAGGTTTTCGCGAACGTGTCCTGGGCCTTCTGGTCCGAACGCTGCAGGGTCGAGGGAAGCTCGTCCTTGCGGGCATGGTCGTTCTTGCCGGTCTTGGGCATGGCACCCATCCTCCTTTAGTCAGCAGGCTGATTATTCGGATGGATCCAGCTTAGACCCGGAGTTGGTGTGGAGCCCCCTGTCGGATTCGAACCGACGACCCCCGCTTTACAAGAGCGGTGCTCTGGCCAACTGAGCTAAGGAGGCGTGCCCCGGAAGGGCGTGCGCCCGCAGGCGCTAGATAAGGTTAGCCCAACTCCCGCCGGGGGTAAAAACGCCCGCGGAACCTGCGGCGGACGCGCAAGGGCCCGCCCCGGAGCCGATCCGGAGCGGGCCCTTGCCCGGGCTGTTTCGCGTTAGCCCTTGGCCGTGATGGCTGCCTGCAGGAAGTCCGGGAACGGCGTCTGGGCACTGTCGCCCTTGCCCCACTGCTTTCCGTCCACGAACACGGTGGGCGTACCGGTCACGCCGATCGCCGCCGCTTCCTTGGTGGTGAACTTCACGAACGGGCGGTACGTCTTGTCATCCACGCAGGAGTCGATGTTCACGCCCAGGTCGGAGGCCATCTTCTTCAGGTCGTTGTCCGACAGGCCTGCGCTGCCCTCCGCGGGCTGCTTGGCAAACAGCGCGTTGAAGAAGTCGGAGTACTTCTCCGGTGACGCGTTGACCACACAGGCCGCGGCGTTGGCGGCGCGGGACGAGTAGTTGGTGGTTGACCGGCTGTCCAGGAAGCCGAGGGCACGGTATTCCACGGTGATCTTGCCGTCATTGCGCAGCGAGGTGAGCTGGTCGTTGTACTGGGCCTCAAAGTTCTTGCAGACGGGGCAGATGAAGTCGATGTAGAGGACAACCTTCACCGGCTTGCCTGCCTCTGCCTCGGCACCCGGGGCCACTACCTCGGCGGGCGGAGTCTTCGGGGCGTCCCCCACGGAAGCCGCGTCAACGGTTGCCGCTTCGGTCTTGGCCACACCCGTGTTGGCCAGCAGGGTCACGCCGCCGTGGGCGTTGGCATTGGCCGGAACGGGGCCCTGGTCCGCAACCGGCGCGTTTTGCTTGAGGCTGTTGGTGACCACCAGGGCCACCACCACCAGGATGGCCACGACCGCCGCCACGATGCCCCAGCCGATCAGCATCTTGTTGCGCTTGTCCTTCTTTACCTGCGCTTCGCGGATCAGGCGCGCTTTTTCCCGCGCCTCGGCGGTTCGCTCAGCCTTGGACTTACGTACTTCGTTTGCGGGGCTCATGAGTTCCTTGGGTCGGTCGACGTAGGGGGACCACTTGGTGGCACCCCAACATTTTAGGGGAGAAAGCTGAGAGCTTGCGGGTTCAACCATTCTTCCGGGTTGACCAACGGACGAATAGCCCCGATGATTCCGTCCGGCTAGGGTGGCTTAGAGGCACAAGCAACCCCAGGGGGCCGCAATGCAAACACCCGTCCAGGAAAAACCAGCCGGAACAGCTACGGCCGGCAGTTCCGGTTCCGGCCACGCCGGCCATACCAAGTACGACTTCATGGTGGTCTCGAACAGGCTGCCCGTCGACCGCGTGGCACCGGGGGACGACAGCGATGACGGCTCCGGCTGGCGCCGGTCGCCCGGAGGGCTGGTGACCGCCCTCGCACCGATGATGACCAAGACGGACGGCGCCTGGGTGGGCTGGCATGGTGCCCCCGACGAGACGGTCGAGCCGTTCAGCCACGGCGGCATGGACCTCGTTCCAGTACAGCTCAGCACCGATGACGTGGAGCTGTACTACGAAGGGTTCTCCAACGCCAGCCTTTGGCCGCTGTACCACGACGTCATCGCCCCGCCGGAGTTCCACCGCACCTGGTGGGACGCCTACCGCCGGGTTAACCGCAGGTTCGCCGACGCCGTGGTGCGCCACGCGGACCAGGGGGCCACCGTGTGGGTGCAGGACTACCAGCTGCAGCTGGTGCCCCGGTTGCTCCGCGAAGCACGGCCGGACCTGCGAATCGGCTTCTTCAACCACATCCCGTTCCCGCCGCCTGAGATCTTTGCCCAGCTCCCGTGGCGCCAGGCCATCATCGACGGCCTGCTGGGTGCCGACCTGGTGGGCTTCCAGCGGCCCAGCGACGCTGGAAACTTCATGCGCTCCGCGCGCCGCTTCCTGGGTGCCAGCGTCAAGCAGCAGCAGGTGCACGTCAAGGACCACAACGGCCAGCTGACCCACATCGCGCGGGCGCAGGCCTTCCCCATCTCCATCGACGTCAAGCAAATCACCGAACTCGCTGCCAGGCCGGACATCATCGAACGCGCCCGGCAGATCCGGCAGGACCTTGGCAACCCCAAGACCATCCTGCTCGGCGTGGACCGGCTGGATTACACCAAGGGCATCCGGCACCGGCTGAAAGCCTTCGAGGAGCTCCTGGCGGACGGCCGGCTCACGGTGGGTGACGCGACCCTCATCCAGGTGGCCTCCCCCAGCCGGGAGCGCGTGGAACAGTACCGGCTTCTGCGCGAGGAGGTGGAAGGCACCGTTGGACACATCAACGGTACCTACGACACCCTCGAAAACACCGCCGTCCGCTATCTGCACCACAGCTACCCCGTGGAGGAGATGGTGGCGCTGTACCTGGCCGCGGACGTCATGCTGGTCACCGCCCTGCGGGACGGGATGAACCTCGTGGCCAAGGAATATGTCACCGCGCGCAACAACAACGACGGCGCCCTGGTCCTGAGCGAGTTCGCCGGGGCGGCCGACCAGCTGAAGCAGGCGCTGCTGATCAACCCGCACGACATCGCTGGCCTGAAGAACACCATCATGACCGCCGTCGAGCTGACCCCGCGGGAGGCCTCGCGCCGGATGAGGGCCATGCGAAAGCAGATCCTGGACCACGACGTGGACCACTGGTCGGCCGACTTCCTGCGCGCGCTGAATGAAAAGGTGGTCCGCGATGACTCCTGAGGGCCGCCGCGCCAAGGCGCCGCTGGCGCTCTCCCCGGAACTGCGGGAGGCCCTGCGCCGGATCGCCGGCACGGAGCACCTGCTCGTGGCCATGGATTTTGATGGCACCATGGCGCCCATCGTGGGCCGCGCACAGGATGCGCGGCCGCTTCCGCGGTCCGCCGCAGCGTTCGCGGGCCTCGCCGTGCTGCCACGCACGACGACGGCCCTCATCTCCGGACGCGCCCTCGCCAGCCTGCGGGAGGTCGCCTCCCCGCCGGTCGACACGTTGCTGATCGGCAGCCATGGCGCCGAGGCGTGGCTGGGGCCGGGCTCCACCGAACTGGCCCTTGAAGAGGACCAGAAGGCGCTCCTTGAAGAGGTCCGCGCCGAGTTGGCCGGCATCGTCGCCGAGGCGCCCGGCACCTCCCTGGAGGACAAGCCTGCCGGCGTCGTCCTGCATACCCGCCAGGCGGAGGACGACGTGGCAGAAGATGCAGTGGCGGCAGCACGGTCGGTGCTCCAGGACCGCAAGGGAGTCTTCCTGAAGGAAGGAAAACGCGTCCTGGAGACTTCGGTTGTCAATGCCTCCAAGGGCGAAGGTGTCACCTTCCTGCGGCAGGCCACCGGGGCCACTGCCGTGCTGTTCGCCGGCGACGACGTCACGGACGAGGACGCTTTTGGCCGGCTCGAACCGGGCGACGTGGGGGTCAAGGTAGGTCTTGATTTCACCCAGGCCCAATACCGGGTGGAGGCTCCCGTCCACATTGCGGAACTGCTGGAGGCCCTGCTCCAGGAGCGGAGCGTCGCGGTTGCCGAAGAGGATCCGCAGGCCGCGTCAGGTTAGGACGTGGCCGGCGGCACATGTGACGTTCGTAACATTTTCGCAAGGAAGCGCAACCTCTGGCATACTCTGTGTGTGATGTGGCGCACAACCAGCGTGCGGCGTCATTTTGTGCCCCGGGCTCAGGCTCGGAGCACTTTGCAGGAACAAAACTGAATAAACATGAACCATTCACAACGGATCGTCCGGCACGTACCTGCCGGTGAAGGGATTGATAACTGTGGCTACAGTTACTTTTGATAACGCTACGCGTCTGTACCCGGGCACAGATAAGCCCGCCGTCGATAAGCTCAACATCGACATCGCCGATGGCGAATTCCTGGTCCTCGTGGGACCCTCCGGTTGCGGCAAGTCCACCTCCCTGCGCATGCTCGCAGGCCTGGAGGACGTCAACGCCGGCCGCATCCTGATCGGTGACCGTGACGTTACCGATGTTCCGCCGAAGGACCGCGACATCGCGATGGTTTTCCAGAACTACGCGCTGTACCCGCACATGACTGTGGCCGACAACATGGGCTTCGCCCTGAAGATCGCCGGTGTCTCCAAGGAAGAGCGCGCCGAGCGCGTCCGCGAAGCCGCAAAGCTCCTTGACCTTGAGCAGTACCTGGACCGCAAGCCGAAGGCACTCTCCGGCGGCCAGCGCCAGCGTGTTGCCATGGGCCGCGCCATCGTTCGTAACCCCCAGGTCTTCCTCATGGATGAGCCGCTGTCCAACCTGGACGCCAAGCTCCGCGTCCAGACCCGCACCCAGATCGCGTCCCTGACCCGCCGCCTCGGCGTCACCACCGTCTACGTGACGCACGACCAGGTTGAAGCCATGACCATGGGCGACCGCGTGGCCGTGCTGAAGGACGGCCTGCTGCAGCAGGTGGACACCCCACGCAACCTCTACGACCGCCCCAAGAACGTCTTCGTTGCCGGGTTCATCGGCTCCCCCGCCATGAACCTGCTGGAGCTTCCCGTGGTGGACGGCGGCGTCCAGTTCGGCGGCACCGTCTACCCCGTGCCGCGCGACGTCCTCGAAGAGGCACACGGCTCCACGGTCACGCTGGGCAGCCGTCCCGAAGACCTGGAAACCGCTCCCCAGGGTGAAGGCCTGAAGGTGGAAGTGGACGTCGTCGAAGAACTCGGCGCCGACGCCTACGTCTACGGCCACACCAACCTCGACGGCAAGGACCACGACATCGTGGCCCGCGTCGACGGCCGCCGTCCCCCGATGAAGGGCGAGGTCATCTACGTCCGTCCGCAGTCGGGCCACGTGCACCTCTTCGACACCAAGACCGGCCTGCGCCTCGGCGACTGATTCCTTGGCTCCGGCGGTTGGGCCTGGTACAACCGCCGCTTGTCCGACGGCGGCCCGCACCTTTTTCGTAAACGGTGCGGGCCGCCGTCGGCCTTTAACGATGTCCGGGCGAAATTTAGCCGCCCTGCCCCGAGTACGGAAGAATTGACCCATGACCGAGGAATACAGCGCCCAGTGGCACGATGAACCCACCGACTACGCGCAGATCGGTAAACTGCCGCGGTTCGTGGCAGCCAGTGCCGATGACAACAAGGCAGCCTCGGTAGCATCGTCGCTGAATATCACTGCGGCAGCGGCGGATCCCGAACTGCTGGACCTGCCGTGGCACATCGCCCTCGAGGAGTGGCCGGCGCAGTACCTCGCGGCACTCCCCCGAGGCATCTCCCGGCACATCGTGCGCTTTGCCCACCTGGGCGGCTCTGTCATCGCCATTAAGGAAACCTCCGAGCACGTGGCCCGGCACGAGTACCACATGCTCCGCAAGCTGGCCCGCTTCGATGTGCCGTGCGTGGAGCCGGTTGCGGTGATCACCGGGCGCACCACCCCGGACGGACGCCCGCTCAACCCGGTCCTCGTGACCCGGCACCTAAAATTCTCCATGCCCTACCGCGCCCTCTTTTCCCAGATGCTGCGCAAGGACACCCTCACCCGCCTCATCGACGCGCAGGCCCTGCTGCTGGTGCGCCTGCACCTCATCGGTTTTTACTGGGGCGACGTCTCGCTGTCCAACACGCTGTTCCGCCGCGACGCCGGCGCCTTCGCCGCGTACCTGGTGGACGCCGAAACGGGCGAGCTTTACCCCGACCTCTCCACAGGGCAGCGCGAATACGACCTTGAAATTGCCCGGGTCAACATCGCCGGCGAACTGATGGACCTGCTGGACGGCGGCCTCATCGAGGAGAAGGTGGACCCCGTGGCCACCAGCGAGCTGATCATGGACAGCTACCGGCGGCTGTGGGCTGAGCTGACCGAGAAGGAATCCTTTGAACTGGGCGAACGCTGGCGGGTGGGCGCCCGCATCCGGCGCCTGAACGAGCTCGGCTTCGACGTCGAGGAATATGCCATCAAAACCACCCAGAACGGCTCCACCATCCAGCTGCAGCCCAAGGTGGTGGACGCAGGGCACCACCAGCGGCGGCTGCTGCGGCTCACCGGCCTGGATGCGCAGGAGAACCAGGCCCGCCGCCTCCTCAATGACATGGACTCGTTCCGGGCGGACAACAACCCGGAGATGGATGAGGAATACAGCGCCCATCTGTGGGTGAGCCAGATCTTCGAGCCGATCGTGCGCTCCATTCCGCGGGACCTCTCCGGCAAGCTCGAGCACGCCGAGGTGGTGCACGAGGTACTGGAGCACCGGTGGTACATGTCGGAGAAGCAGGAGCGCCATATTCCGCTGGCAGAGGCCGTGCAGTCCTACATCGACTCGATCCTCCGGCACCGCCGGGACGAGGCCGCGATCATGCTGAACCCGGACACCGAACTGCTGAAGATCCTCGAGGTGGAAAACGAGGAATCCCGCTACGGTGCCGATGAATCAGACGACGAATACCCGGATTCGGACGACTGAGGCCTAGATCGCCTTTCCGGGGTTGAGGATTCCGGCAGGATCGAACAGCTCCTTGATCCGGCGCTGGAGCTCCCGGATAGGCTCCGGCTGTTCCTGGCCAAGCCAGCGCAGCTTGTACTGGCCCACGCCGTGCTCCCCCGTGATGGTTCCACCCATTGCCAGGGCGGCGGTAATGGACTCGTCCAGGGCCCCCTGGAGCCGCTCCATGGCGCCGGCCTCAACGTCGGGGCCCTGCCGGTCGATCCAGAATGTGGGGTGCAGGTTCCCGTCGCCCGCGTGTGCCACCACCTTGAGGTGCACCTGCTGGGCGGCGGCCATGGCCTCGAGTGCCGCGACGTAGTCCACCAGACGCGAGCGGGGAACAGCGACGTCTTCGCCCACACGGTACTCGTCGTCCACCTCGGTGCCCCTGCTGTGCCGTCGCAGCTCCACCAGCCGCTCGGCTTCGGCGCTGGCCTCGGTGCTGACGGCGGCCCCGCCTTCGCGCAGGACCTGCCGCACCACATCGGCTTCCGCGGCAGCCCCAAACCCGTCTGTCTGGATCAGCAGCAGTGATGTGCCGCGTGCGGTGAGGTCGGAGCCATGGATGTCGTCGAGCTGGGCCAGTGTGCCGCCGTCGAGCAGTTCCATGATGGCGGGCTGGACACGGGCCCTTCCCACCGCCAGGACGCCTGCGGCGGCAAGCCTGAAGTCCGGGTAGAACGCGGCAATGGTGTGTACTTCCCGGGGCAGGTACTTCAGCCGCACGGTAATTCCGACGACGATGCCCAGCGTGCCCTCGGACCCCACGAAGAGGCCCGTGAGGTCATAGCCCGCCACGCCTTTGAAGGTCTGGTGGCCGGTGTGGATGAGGGAGCCGTCAGCAAGAACGACATCCAGGGCCAGGATCGAGTCCCGGGTGACCCCATACTTGGCGCAGCGCAGGCCACCGGCGTTGGTGGCAACGTTGCCACCGATCGTGGAGCTCCGGAAGCTGGCAGGGTCCGGCGCGTACATGAGGCCATGCTCTGCGGCCGCTTCATTCAGGACGGCATTGACCACACCGGGCTCCACCATGGCGGTTTCATCGTCCGGGTTCAGGGCGAGGATCCGGTCCATCCGCTCCAGGGAGAGGATGATGCAGTTGGTGGTGGCATGGGCACCGCCGGATACACCCGTTCCGGCGCCCCGGGGGACGATCGCCACCCCGCTGCCGAGGCAGGCTTTCACCACCGCCTGCACGTCCGCCACTGATTCGGGGAACACCACGGCCAGCGGAAGCTGGAAGTCGATCACGGGCGCCTGATCTACGGCGTACCGGCGGAGCGGGACCTCGCCCGTGTCGACCTGACCCGGCGCCAGGAAGGCTTCCAGCTCGTCAACGATGCTTCCCACAAAGCCTCCACCCGTCGTCGGACATACCTTCACAGTCTAGGTGCGCTGCCGGCTGATGCCGCGGCTACCCGCCCGTGTAATCGTTTCCAGTTCCCTTGCTGTGCATGCATTCGCCTGCGCGATGAGCGCCGCGAAACAATTATGGAAGCGTTTTCAGTTAATCGGCGTGACGCAGCTATGCTGACTTCCATGTCTGTCGAAACTGTGACCCAGGACACTCTGGCTTGTGCCGGGCCCCTGACGCTCATCCATGCTGCTGACACCGCTCCAGGCTGGTGGCGCTCTGCTGTGATCTACCAGGTCTACCCCCGGTCCTTCCGTGACTTAAACGGCGACGGCATTGGCGACTTGGCCGGAATTACCCAGGAGCTCCCGCATCTCGCAGACCTGGGAGTCGATGCAGTCTGGCTCTCGCCCTTCTACCGTTCCCCGCAGCGTGACGCCGGCTATGACGTCAGCGACTACTGCGACGTGGACCCGGTCTTCGGTACGCTGGCCGACTTCGACGTCATGATGGCCGAATCCCACCGCCTGGGCCTGCGGGTCATCGTGGACCTGGTGCCCAACCACTGCTCCGACCAGCACCCGGCATTCCAGGCAGCCATTGCCGCGCCGGCCGGAAGCCCCGAGCGGGACATGTTCATCTTCCGGGACGGGACCGGCCACGACGGACAGGAACCACCCAACAACTGGCAGTCCCACTTTGGCGGACCTGCCTGGACTCGGGTGGCAGGAACTGACGGGCAGCCGGGGCAGTGGTACCTCCACCTCTTCGATTCCTCGCAGCCGGACTTCAACTGGGACAACCCCGCCGTCCACGCAGAATTCGAACGCGTGCTCCGTTTCTGGCTGGACCGCGGCGTCTCAGGTTTCCGGGTGGACGTCGCCCATGCGCTGGTCAAGGCCCCCGGACTGCCCGCCTGGGGCGGCCGCGCCGACGGCGGCAGCAGCGACGGGTACCCGGGCCATGAGGCTCCCATGTTCGGCCAACCAGCTGTCCACGACATCTACCGCACATGGCGGCTGATCCTGGACGAATACGGACCCGACCGGATCCTCTGCGCCGAGGCCAGCGTGGACCTGCACCGGCTGGCGCACTGGGTCCGGCCCGACGAGATGCACCAGGCGTTCAACTTCCCGTACCTCCACGCGGGCCTGGACGTCTACCGCCTCCGCTCCGTCATCACCGACTCCCTGACAGTCCTCGACGGGGTAGGTGCTCCCAGCACCTGGGTACTGTCGAACCATGACGTGGTCCGCCACGCCAGCCGGTTCGGGTACAACGGGCTTGGTCCGCGGGACGGCGACGGCATTGGCCCGGCAGATCACCAGCCGGACCACGATCTTGGCCGCCGCCGCGCGGCCGCTGCCTCGATGTTCATGCTGGGACTCCCCGGCGCCGCGTACCTGTACCAGGGCGAAGAGCTCGGGTTGCCGGACGGCATCGACATTCCGGACCACCTGCGCCAGGACCCCACGTTCGCCCGCACCGGCGGCCAGCGGCTGGGCCGTGACGGTTGCAGGGTGCCGCTGCCCTGGCGGGGCGGGGACCCGCACCTGGGGTTTGGCTCGGGCAGCGACCCCTGGCTGCCCATTCCTGCCACGTTCAAGGCGCTGGCGAGGGACCTGCAGGCGGAATCACCGTCGTCGCACCTGTCGCTGTACCGTGACGCCCTGGCCTTCCGCCGGGAGCTGGACCTGGGCAGGGGATCCTTGTCCTGGGCCGAGGACTGGTGCACCGGCTACTCCCTGGGCTACCTGAACGGCACTACGCTGGTGGTTATGAACCTGAACCACGAGCCGCTGGAAATGCCTGCGGGACATGTCCTGATCCGCAGCCTGCCCGCAGGCGCGGGCCGCGCCCTTGCCTCCGGTGAGACCGCGTGGATCCAGCTTGGACCGGACGCCGCAGCAGCCCTCTGACCGTGGCAGGCATCAAAGAAGTTGCCAGCCGGGCCGGGCTGTCGGTGGCCACCGTCTCGCGGGCACTGAGCGGCAAGTCCAACGTCTCTTCCAAGAGCCGCCGGCTGGCCCAGGAGGCTGCCCGGGAACTCGGGTTCGTTCCGTCCTACCACGCGTCGAGCCTCGCCTCAGGGCGGAACCACAACATCGGGCTGGTGGTACCCAACGTCCAGCGCTGGTACTTCTCTTCTGTACTGGAGGGCGTATCCGAAACCCTGCTCGATGCCGGCTATGACCTGACGCTCTATAACGTGGGTGAACAGCCGGAGCGGCGCAACAGCATCCTGACCGACTTCCTGCTGCGGAAACGCCTGGATGCGGTCATCGCCGTGGCGCTGGTGCTCAGTGAGGAAGAGATCGGACAGCTGCTGGCCGTGCACCGTCCCATCGTGGGGATCGGAGGCGCCCTGCCCGGGGCGTCCACCATCAGGATCGACGACGAGGGCCTGGCGAAGATGGCCACCAGCCACCTGATTGGGCTGGGCCATACCCGGATTGCCCATATCACCGGGGACGCGGGGCTGAACAGGGACTTCAAGCTTCCGCAGCTCCGGCAAAAGGGCTTCGCGGCGGCCATGGCGGCAGCAGGGCTTGGGTTTCGGCCCGAGTGGCATGCCACTGCCGACTTCACCATCCAGGGCGCTTACGCGGCAGGCCGCCGGCTGCTGGGAACACCCACCGAACGGCCCACGGCAGTCTTTGCCGCCTCCGATGAGATGGCGGTGGGCGTCATGCTTGCCGCGCGCGACTTCGGACTTCGGGTCCCGGAGGATCTCTCCGTGGTGGGGATTGACGGGCACGAGCTGGCAGAGACCTTCGGGCTGACCACTGTGAGCCAGGACCCAAGGGGCCAGGGGAAGCTGGCGGCCGCGACTGCTTTGGCCCTGCAGGACGGCGCCGGCAGGGATCCCGACGGCGGTCCGGCAGTTACGGCAGCCCAAGACCAGGAATACCCCACGGAATTCGTGATCCGGCACAGCACCGCCGTACCACCGGACGTTGCCGCGAGGATGGCCTAGGACAGGCCTTCGGAAGGGGCGGCATCCGTTGGGTCGCCGGCACCCATGAACCGTGCAAACCGTTCCAGGATCAACGGCCACGCCTCCACATAGGCTTCGCGGGCGGCAACCGGGTCCTCGGCCCCTTCCCAGCCCTCATGGAAGACCCGGACCTCCGTTTCCGCCTCAACGGCGCGGAACACCACCAGGAGCTCGGTGGACCACAGCGCCGTGGTTCCGGGATGCCAGGAGGCATGGAAGGACAGCGGCGGCTGCCAGTCATCGAGGGTCCCCCAGATGCTGGTGCGGCCGTCGTCAGCCGTCTCAAGGATGAGGTTCTCCTCGAACTCCACATAGGAGCCGGCCCCGTAGACGCCGTGCCGCTCCAAGGGCCACCACAGGTGGGCGTGGTCGGTGAAGCCTGCGAAAGCCCGGGCCACCGGTCCTGGTACGCGGACGGTGTTCACCACGGGCTCCAAGGGATCCGAGGCCTGGCGGCCGTCGTCTTGGGAGGGGTCCGGGGCGTGGCTGAAGATGCTGCTCATGAGGGTCAATCCTACCCGCGGACCTTTGGCCGTCCGGCGGCACCGGTCTTGGGGTCAAAGGCACCGGTACTGAGGTTAAAGTCGAAGGGCCCTGACAATCCTTGTCAGGGCCCCCCGTAATGTATGTCCGGCGGTGACCTACTCTCCCACACCCTCCCGGGTGCAGTACCATCGGCGCTGTGGGTCTTAGCTTCCGGGTTCGGAATGGGACCGGGCGTTTCCCCCACGCTATGACCGCCGTAACCCTTTTACCCGTCACCAACCCGTAAGGGGTGGTGTGGGAAAACTAGTGGTTACAACATCCCTGCCCGTGGGCAGGGGGTGGTGTTGTATTCAATTGTTAGGTTCCGCCAACAGGGTTGTTGGTTGGGAACCACATAGTGGACGCAAGCAGAATGTTTTTCTGTGTGGTGTAAGTTATTGGCCTATTAGTACCGGT
>NZ_JARETC010000012.1:0-129077 GCF_029077345.1 Arthrobacter sp. NQ4
ACGTATCCTCGATCCGGTGCGGATCCTTCCCGATCAGCAACTGCGCCACGTGCTCCTTCAAATACGCGGCGACCGCGAGCTCGCGGCCGTTCAGCGTGGCATCACCAATCCCGGTCACACCATCCTCGGTCGTGATCCGAAGGGTCACAAAGTTCCGGGACGGACTGGTAACAAACACATCGGCGGCAACGATTTTCATGGCTGGCTTTCGGGTCGGGTTTCTGAAGGTCTGGAATGTCAAGGGCTGGAGTCAGCGCACGGTGCTGCCCCGGGCGGCATCAAGCAGGGCAAGCTCCTCGCGACGGGGCAGCCCTTCCCAGTCGCCTCGCGTGCTGACGGCGAAGGCGCCTGCCAGGATGCCGTGGTGCAGGCGGCCGGCGGTATCGACGCCGTCGAGCCGCGCGGATAGGTAGCCGGCGGTGAAGGCGTCTCCGGCCCCAACAGTGTCCACGCAGGTCACGGCGAGGGCCGGTGCTTCCAGGCGTCCTTCAGCGGTATAGACGGCGGCGCCTGCTGCGCCGCGCTTCACCACCACTTCGCTGACTCCGGCGTCGAGCAGCCGGGCCGCCTCGGAAGCTCCGTAAGTAGCAGTCCCTGCCGCCCCGCTCCCCGCTTGGGGTGGGGCAATCAGGTCCAGTTCGTCGTCGGACGCGATGACAATGGTGGCGTGCCGCGCCAGGGGGCCGAGCACCGCCCTCGCCTGGTCCCGGGACCAAAGCTTGCTGCGGTAGTTCACGTCGAGGCTGACCACTACACCATCACCGGCCGCCCGTTCCGCGGCGTATTCCACGGCGTCCCGGGCTTCCGTGCTGAGCGCTGCGGTGATGCCGGTCAGGTGCAGGATCCGGGCGCCGCCATCCAGCGCGGCGGACACGTGCGCACGCGAGATGGTGGACCCCGCGGACCCTGCGCGGTAGTAGAAGGCCCGGCTGAGGTCTGCGGTGCGCTGCTCCAGGAACATCACCCCAGTGCTCCGCTCCGGGTGGACGCTGTGGTGCAGCTGGACGCCTTCGCCCCGGAGTTGCTTCAGGATGAACTCGCCGTGGGGATCCGCCCCCACGCACCCGGCCCAGGCCGCCGTGTGGCCAAGGCGGGCAACGCCGATGGCGACGTTCGATTCCGCCCCGGCCACCTGCATGTTCAGGGTCCCGCCGGAGGCCAGCGGGCCGGTGGACCGAAGCGAGACCATGGACTCGCCGAAGGTCAGCAGGTCCACCGTCACGAAGGGGTCCCGGTACGGGCCGCGAATTCAGAAGCAAGGCCCAGGAAACGGCGGGCGCGGTCCCGCATGTCCGAAAGGTCGCCGCCCGAGGCCGCCGTGCCAAAGAGCGGACCACCGAGGCCGACGGCGATGGCCCCGGCTTCCCAGTACCCGGCGGCTTCGTCCAGGCCCACGCCGCCGACGGCGATGAAGGGGATGTCCGGGAAGGGATCGCGGACGGCCTTCAGGTAACCGGGGCCCCCGATCGAGGCGGGGAACAGTTTGATGGCGGTGGCGCCGCGTTCCATCGCCTCATAGGCCTCGCTGGGCGTCAGCGCCCCGGCAAAGACGGGGATGCCGGCGTTGGCGGCCTCGCTGATCGAGGGGGCCAGGGAGGGGGTGACGATGAACTGGCCGCCCGCTGCGGTGACGTGTTCGACGTCGGCCTGGCTGAGGACGGTGCCGGCGCCCACCAGGCAGCCGGCCGGGGCAGCCGCGCGGACTTCCCGGATGGCCTCCAGCGCGTTGGGCGTGGTGAGGGCGATCTCCACGTACTGGAATCCCTCCTCCATGGCGGCCAGCGCGGCCTTGGCGGCAGCACCGCCGTCGTTCCCGCGGACGATGCCGACGAGGCGCGCCTGCCGGATGCCGGCCAACAATTCGGCTGGCGTAACAGCTGCATTTTGCGATGTCATGGGGTTCACCATTCTGCGAAGGATCCGTCGGGGTGGCGCCACACCGGTCCGCGCCAGGCGTGGCCGCGCTTGTCCGCTGCCCGCACCACGGCCTCATCAATTTCGACGCCCAGTCCGGGCCCGGTGAGCCGCTCGATGTGGCCATCGACGAACTTGAACGGCGTCTTGTCCACCACGTAGTCCAGGACTTCGGCGCCCTGGTTGTAGTGGATCCCGATGCTCTGTTCCTGGATGAGGAAGTTGGGCGTGGCGAAGCCCACCTGCAGGCAGGCCGCGAGCGCCAGGGGGCCCAGCGGGCAGTGCGGCGCAAGCTGGACTTCATACACCTCGGCCAGCGCGGCGATCTTGCGGACCTCGGTGATCCCGCCGGCGTGCGAGAGGTCCGGCTGCGCCACCGCGATGCCTGCCTGCAGCGCGGGCAGGAATTCCTGCCGGCTGTAGAGCCGCTCCCCCGTGGACACCGGGGTGGTGGTGGAGGAGGTGAATTCGCGCAGCAGGTGGGTGTTTTCCGGGACCACCGGCTCCTCGAGAAAGAAGGGCCGGAACGGCTCCAGCAGGGGCGCCACCCGCCTGGCGTTGGCCAGGCTGAAGCGGCCGTGGAAATCGACGGCGACGTCCCGGTGGTCGCCCAGCACCTGGCGGGCCGCCGCGACACGGCGGACGACGCCGTCGATCTCGGCGACTGACGCCACCGGGCTCATCCGGCCGCTGGCGTTCATTTTGACGGCGGTGAGGCCCACCTCCAGCTGCGCGCTGATCTGGTCAGCCACCTCGTTCGGTTCGTCGCCTCCCACCCAGCCGTACATCCGGATCCGGTCACGGACGTGACCGCCCAGGAGCTGGTGCACGGGGGTGTTGAAGTGCTTGCCGGCAATGTCCCACAGCGCCTGGTCCAGGCCGGACACGGCACTGGCCAGGATGGGGCCGCCGCGGTAGAAGGACCCTTTGGTCATGACCTGCCAGTGGTCTTCGATCCGGAGGGCGTCCCTGCCGATGAGCAGCTCCGAGAGTTGCCCGACGGCGGCACGCACCGTTTCGCTGCGGCCCTCGCAGGTGGCCTCGCCCCAGCCCACGATGCCGCTGTCGGTTTCGATCCGGACAAAGAGCCAGCGGGGGGCAACGAGGAATGTTTCGATCCGGCTGATGACGGTCACGCGGCGGTTCCTAACCCTTGGTGGCGCCGGCGGTCAGGCCGGAGACGATGTACTTCTGCGTGAAGAGCGCAATGATCATGATGGGGATGGTCACAACGGTGGCCGCGGCCATCAGCCCGCCCCAGTCGATGCTGGCGTAGGAGACGAAGTCGAAGATCGCCACAGGCAGGGTCTTGGTCTTGGCGCCGGAGAGCACCAGGGCGAACATGAAGTTGTTCCACGAGAAGATGAAGGACAGGATGCCGGCGGTGGCAATACCGGACACCGCCAGCGGAAGCGTGATCAGCCGGAACGCCCCGATCGGCGTGAGCCCGTCCACCTCGGCCGATTCCTCCAGTTCGAGGGGCAGCGAATCGAAGTAGCTCATCATGATGTAGACGATCAGCGGGAGCGCGACGAACATGTGGCTGAGGATCAGCACCTCGAACTTGCCCACCATGCGCAGGTTGGAGAAGACGTAATACCAGGGCACCAGCAGGGAAACGCCCGGGATGACGCGGGCCATCAGGACCACCAGTGCGGAACGGTGCATGCTGAACCGGCTCATGGCGTAGGCAGCGGGGACGCCCAGGACGATCGAGAGCGCGGTGGAGACGAAGGCCACCCAGAAGCTGTTGACGATGAACACGAAGTAGTTGTTGCGCTGCAGCACGTTGGCGTAGTTCTCGAACGTGGGCGAGAACAGGAACGCCTTGCCGGTGTCGTAGATGTCAACGTTGGTCTTCAGCGACGCCAGGAGCATCCAGAACAGCGGTGCCAGCAGGAACAGCACCACCACAATCAGGGCCACCACCCGGAACACCTTGTAGGCACGGGTGCCCAGCGGCTTGCGCCGGCGCGGGGCCCGGTTGGTGGCGGTGGCGGCGGAATCTGTCATGACGGTCATTTGCTTACCGCTTTCTTGCGCATGGTGAGCAGCCACATGGAGCCGATGATGATCATGAAGAACAGGATCAGCACCGCCGAGGAGAGCCCGTACTGGTTGTAGTCGAAGCTCAGCCCGTAGGCGTAGACGTTCAGCGTCTCCACTTCGTGGAACGAGCCGCCGCCTTTGCCCTTGGTGGCGTAGAGGATGTCGAAGGTCTTCAGGGCATCGATGCCGCGCAGCAGGATGGCCACGATCACGGTGGGCATCATGAGGGGCAGGGTGATGTAGAAGAACCGCTGGAAGGCGTTGGCGCCGTCCACGCGGGCGGCCTCGTCCGGTTCATCGGACAGGGAGGTCAGGCCGGCCAGCAGGATCAGGACCACCATGGGGGTCCACTGCCAGACGTCCATGAAGATGGTGGTGCCCAGTGCGGTGTCCTGTCCGGACAGCCACGGCTGCGGCGGGATGCCCACCATGCCCAGGAGCTGGTTGACGAAGCCGATGTTGGGATCGAAGATCAGCCGCCACATCATGCCGACGGCCACGGGGGTGGCCACCAGCGGCAGCAGGATGGCCACGCGGACCCACTTTTCCCCGCGGAAGGGCCGCCACAGGAGCAGGGCCACGCCCATTCCGAGGACCACTTCGAAGGCCAGCGCGACGCCGGTGAAGGCAAGCGTGCGTCCCACGGCAGGCCAGAAACGCTCGAAATCACTGAGGACCGTGAGGTAGTTCTGCAGCCCGATGAATTCCGTGGCGGCCCGGACGGAGCCCTGGGAGTCGGTGAGGCTGAGGTACAGGGTCCAGGCCAGGGGGAAGATGATCAGGACGCCGACGAAGATCATGGCGGGCGCCGCGAAAAGCCACTTCCGGTGCCGGTTGGCCCAGGCGGAAAAGCTCCCCCCGGCACGGGCGGGGCCACCGGCCCGGCGGGTGCGGGCGCTGCGGGGTGGGTTCATTACAGACATGGTTCACCTAAGGAGTTTTGGGGGTGAAGTGGGCCGCGCCGGGACGGCATTGGGGGCCGTCCCGGCGGGCTGGTGCGGCGCATCCGCGCCCGGCGTCCTACTTCTTTTCGCTGTCCAGGAAGGTCTGGAAAGCGGTCTGGGCGTCGTTTGCCGCGGCGGCGGAGTCCGCGCCGGTGATGGTGGCAACGATCGGGGCGCCCACGATTTCGCGGGCCTTGCCTACCGTGACAACCTCGGGCCGGTCGTGGCCCACGCCGTTCTTGGCGCTGGCGGAGATCGCCTCAGCCAGGTCCTTGGGGTAGGTGGAGGTCCCGTCGGGGTTGGACCAGACGGAGGTACGCGGGCCCGGGACGCCGGCCTTCTGGGCGGCCAGGGTGCGCTCCTTGCTGGTGGCCCACTGGATGAACTTCCAGGCGTTTTCCTGGTTGCTGGAGTTCTGGTTCACGCCCAGGGCCCAGGAGGGGATGTTGTACGGCTTGGAACCGGCGGGGCCGGCGGGCAGCGGTGCGAACCCGACCTTGTCCGCCACCTTGGACTTGGCGGGGTCCGTGGCGTTCTTGTAGAGCGAGTCAGCCTCGGTGTAGAAGGCGGCGCCGCCCTGGGTGAAGATGGCCATGGCCTCGGGCCAGCTCATGTCCGTGCTGACGTTGGCGGGGCCGTAGTTCTTGATCAGGCCGCCGTAGTAGGCGTAGGCCTTCTTGGCTGCATCGGTGTTGACCGAGGCCTTGCCGCTGGAGTCCATGAAGTCGCCGCCGAAGCTGTACAGGAAGCTGGAGAACTGGGTGACGGCGGCGGACTTGCCGGTGCGGGCCACGAACCCTGCGGTCTCCGGGGAGGAAGCCTTGATGGCCTTGGCGGCCGCTTCCAGCTCGTCCATGGTCTTGGGCACCTGGAGTCCCGCGGCCTGCAGCAGGTCCTTGCGGTAGTACAGGACCTCGCGCTCGGTGATGATCGGCACGCCGACCACCTTGCCGTCAACGGTGGTGGCCTTGACCGGGCCCTCCTGGTAGTCCTTCCAGTCCCAGTTGGAGTCGGAGGAGACGTTCTTGGTCAGGTCCGCCAGGTAGCCGTTCTTGGCGAAGGCCTTGCCCTCCTGCAGCGGGCGGTACATCATGACGTCGATTTCGTCGCTGCCTGCGTTGAGCTTGACGTTGTACTGGTCCGAGAGCTGGTCTTCGCCCAGCTGGGTGAGTTCGACCTTCAGGCCGCTGGACTTCTCGAACTCCGGAATGGCGGCCTTGATGCCTTCGGTCCACACGTGGTTGGCGAGGGTGACGCGGACGGTGCCGGACTCCTTCGCCTGGTCGCTGCCGCCTCCGCCGCCGCTGCAGGCGGTGAGCCCCAGCGACATCGCCGCGGCCACGGCCGCGTACTTCACAATTGAACGCCGCTTCATTACGACTCCCTTTGCCTTTGGGCCCGCATCAGCGCGGGCTGGTTACAAACGCCTCGTTACGTCTGCTCTGTTCAGCGAGCATAGACAAATAAGGCAGACATATACAAGACCTTGCTATGCCCCCATATGATTTATTCATGACCATCCCAAAGGCGGCGTTGTCCCCTGACCTGCATTCATCGCTGGTCGAGAACCTGGGGCTCGCCATTGCCGAGGGAACGCTGGCACCGAACTCCATCCTGCGGCTGGATGAGCTGGAGGCGCAGCACAAGGTGTCCCGGTCCGTGATCCGGGAGGCCACCCGCGTCCTGTCGTCCATGGGGATGCTCGAGTCCCGCCGCCGCCTGGGCACGGTGGTCCAGCCCGAGGCGAGCTGGAACCTCTACGATCCGCAGGTGATCCGGTGGCGGCTGGCATCGGCCAAGCGGCTGGAGCAGCTGCGGGCCTTGAACGAACTGCGTGGCGCCATTGAGCCGCAGGCCGCGCGCCTGGCCGCTGAACGCGCATCCCTGGATGAGGCCAGCGACCTTGTCTCGATGGCAGCCCGGCTGTGGGCCGCGGGGCAGCGCGGGGACCAGGGGGAATTCCTGCGGCTCGATATCGACTTCCACGCCGCAGTCCTCAATGCCTCCGGCAACCTGATGTTTTCCCAGCTGCACAACCTGGTGGCGGAGGTGCTGGCCGGGCGGACCCAGCACGGCCTGATGCCGCATCTTCCGGACCACGAGGCGCTGCAGCTGCATGTTGATGTGGCCAGCGCGATCCAGCGCGGGGAGGCCGCTGCCGCGCACGCCGCCATGAGCAGGATCGTGGAGCAGTCCACCGAGGAAATGGGGGACATCTGGTCCAGCAGCCACGCGGCCGAAGAAACGCCAGGGCAGCCCTGACCCGTCTCCGCGCTTAAGGCCTCCGCGCCGCCGCCAGCTGGTCCGCCAGGAAGTCCAGTGCCGCCTGCCCCTCCGGCAGCCCTGCGGTGTGGTTGAGATGGCCGTGCACTGCGCCCTCGGCCAGGAAGTAGGACACCGGAACCCCCGCCCGCTCCAATGCCGAGGCAAACTGCTCGGTTGAGCCGCGGGCGTCGTCGTACTCGCAGGCAAGCAAAGCGGTGGGCGGAAGTCCGGCAGGGTCCGCGTAGCCGGGCATGGCGTAGGACGGTGCCATGCTGACCGGACCCCCCACGTAGTTCTCCGCCGTCCGGATGCAGTCCTCCAGCGTGAACCGCAGGTGCCGCGGCAGTCCGGCCATGACCGAATCGTCCAGCCCTCCGGCCGGCGGCGGGAGTTCGGCGTCCAGGAAGGGATAGGCCAGCAGCAGTTTTGCGGGCAGTGGCTTGCCGGCGTCGATCAGGTAGAGCGCGGCGCCCACGGCGAGGTTGCCGCCGGCACCGGCCCCGCCCAGGCAGAGCAGGTCCGGATCCAGGCCCAGGGATGCGGCGTTCTTCCGCGCCCAGAACCATCCGGCCAGGGCGTCATCATGCGGGACGGGAAAGGACACGCCGTTGCGCGCCAGGCGGTAGTCTACGGACAGCACCGGCGTCCCCTGGGCCGCGAGCACCCGTGCCAGGTAGTCCGATTCGGGGATGTCAACGCTCCCGCTGACGAAGCCGCCGCCGTGCAGCCACACCAGGGCGGGGCTGCCGGCAGCGGCCGCCTCACCGTAGATCCGGATGGCCACCGGCCCGTGCCGGCCGTCCGCCGTCACGGTTCGGATGGGGACGTCGGGCCCGGGCGACCGCACGGCGTCCGGGTTGAGGAACTGCGGGCCTTCCGGCCTGGCCAGGTACTCCGCGAACCCTGCGTCGGGCGCCTGGGCGTCGTTCCCGGGGCCGGCCGCCGGCGCTGACGCGGCAGGTTTGGTGGGTGTCATGCTGCGCCCAGCTTCCGCGAGAAGTAGCCGACGGCGGCTGCCAGGATGGCCTCCATCCGGTCCTCCGCGCCGAAGAAACAGTGGTCCCCGCCCTCGATGGTCACCACGTCGTGCTCGACGCCGGCTTCGGCGAGGGCGGCGGCCAGGAGTTCGGTCTGCGAGTGCGGGACCAGGCCGTCGCTGTCGCCGTGGACCAGCAGGAACGGTGCGGCGCCGGGGGTCACGTAGCTGACGGGGCTGGCCGCGGCGAGCAGGTCGCGGTCATCCGAGCCGCCCACCAGCATGTATTCCGGCTGCAGGGACATGCCTGGCGGCACGGCAGCGGTCAGTGCGGCGGGGAACAGCCCGGCCGGCCGCTGCATGGGCGGGATGTCCGCCAGGGAGGAGACACCGTAAAAGTCGACGACGGCGCTGACGCTGCTTGGGTGCCCCTGCGCGCCGAGGCCGCCCTCCAGGTCCTGGCGGTTTCCGGTGAGTCCCAGGAGCGCGACGAGGTGCCCGCCGGCGGATTCGCCCCAGGCGCCGAACCGTTCCGGATCGATGTTCAGCTCCGCGGCGAATTCGCGGAGGTACCGGACGGCGGCTTTGAGATCGTGGAGTTGCGCCGGGAAGGGGGCTTCCAGGGCGTGCCGGTAGTCCGCCGTGGCGCAGGCGATGCCTGCCTGGTTGAGCAGCCGGAACACGGAGTCCGGCGCGAAGGTGGGCGGCAGCTCCCGGCGGTCGCCCAGCTGGAACGCACCGCCGTGCACCCACAGCACCAGCGGCGTGGGTCCGGCGGCCTCGCGGGGCAGCCAGATGTCCATTTTCAACGGCCGGAAACCGATGGCCCGGGCGTACGTCACTTCGCGGTGCACCACCGAAACCCCGCCTGCCTGCTCCGGTGTGCCGGGGGCGTCGTAGACCGGGAACGGCGGAATGGTGCGGCCTCCGGGCCGGGAAGCATCGCGGGAAGCGTCAAGTACGTCGGTAGCGCGGTCCACTGTCATAGTGTGCTCCTCATCAGCTCAGGTTGGGTGCTGTCCCCGCCGGGTGCGGCAAGGAAAGTATGGTGTCCGGGGCCGACGACGGCGGCCGGCAGGCCGGGCAGCAGCACCTCGGCAGTGGTGCCGGAGGGGATTGTGGCGGTGAGCGTCAGCACGCCGTCGTCCGGTGCGCTTTCAGACGCTGCCGCTTCCGGTGCAGTCCCCGCCGAAATGGTCCACGCCACCTCGATCAGGCCGCGCGGCCCCTGGTGGGAAGTGGTGGCGGAGGTGATGCCGGCCCCGGGCCGCAGCTCGATGACGAGCCGTTCCCAGCCCGCACTGCCGTGGGCCTGCCGCAGCCCGGCGGTATACCGGTGCAGGAAGGACACCACCGCGCCCTTGCTGTAGTGGTTGAGCGACTGGCGGGCGGCGCCGCGGGCGTCGATGCCGTTCCACAGTTCCCACACGGTGGTGGCGCCGCGGTCCACCATGGCGAGCCAGGACGGTTCGGTGTCCTGCATGAGGAGTTCGTAGGCGAGGTCCAGTTCGCCGTTGTCCGCCAGGACGGGCAGCAGGTAGGGCGTGGACAGGAAGCCCGTGCCCAGGTGCGTGCCGGCGTCCCGGATCAGTCCTGCGAGCTGCGCGGTGACGGTGGCGCGGCGTTCCGGGCTGACCAGGTCAAACGCCAGGGCGCGGACGCAGTTGGCCTGGCTGGGTCGGGTCACCTGCCCGGCGGCGTCCAGGTATTCCGTTTCCCAGGCGTTCCGGATGTTCGCCGAGAGTTCCGCCAGTGCGGCGGCTTCCCCGGCGAACCCCAGCACCCTGGCGATGCGGGCCATCAGGTCCGTGGTGTGCCGGTAGTAGGCCGTGGCCACGATGCCGTTGTCCGCGGTGCGGGCGGCAAACAGGTCAGGTTCGGGGCCGTCCGGCTCCATCCATTCGCCGAAGTGGAAGCCGGTGTCCCACAGGTACTGCTCGTGGGCGGCCGGGAGGGGCGCCTGGGCTGCGCGGGCTGCGTGCCGCTGGGTTTCGGCGGTGGTCCGGACGAAGCCCAGCCAGCGCTGCATCGCGTCCCAGTTTTCGGCGAGGATTGATGCGTCCCCGGTGGCCCGGTAGGCCTCCCACGGCACCATGACGATCGCGTCGCCCCAGCCGGCGGACCCATTGGTGAATGCCATGAACTCCGCAGAGGTGGCAGCGGGTCCGGGCGAGGGCGAAATGTTGGCGATGACGCCGTTCTCCCACTGGTCGGCCCGGACGTCGCGGAGCCATTTCCGGGAGAATCCGGTGACGTCGAACAGGTACGCGGCGGTGGGGATGAACAGCTGCCAGTCCCCGGTCCAGCCGGCCTTCTCGCGCTGCGGACAGTCGGTGGGGACCTCGCAGGAGTTGTCCAGGAAGCTCCATTCGACGATGTCATGGAGCTTGTCCAGCCGGGCGTCGCTGCAGCTGAAGGTGCCAATCCGTTCCAGGTCTGTCCGGACCAGGCAGGCGGAGATGTCCGCCGGCTGCAGGTCCGTGGCGAGGCCCTGGACCGAGACGTACTGGAACCCGTGCGTGGTGTGCCGGGGCTCGAAGACCTCGCCCGGGGCGCCGGAGGCGGTGACGGTGTCCACCTGGCCGGCATCAAGGAAGGCCCCCGGTGCGCGGAAATTGTGCGGCCGCAGGTGGTCCCGGGTGACGTCACCGTCCGGCCCAAGCGCCTCGCCGTATTCCAGCGTGACGGTTTCTCCCGGGGCACCCAGCTGGGACAGCCGGACCCAGCCGTGGATGTTCTGGCCGAAGTCCACCACCTGGTGGCCGTTGGGCAGCCGCGTGATGGACACCGGCACCAGTTCCCGGGTCACGCGGGTGGGAGGGGCGAGGGGTCCGGTGAGTGCCGTAAAGCCGCCGGGACGGACGACGGCGGGACGTGCCCCGGGTGCCGTGCCTGCGGACGGCGTGCTCCCGCCGTCGTGCATCAGGAAGTCAACCCGCTGGCCCGCCATGAGGTCGGCGCTGGTGATCTCCGTTGCGGACACCAGCCAGGAGCCGTCGGTGCCGATGGTCTGCCGGCCGGCCGAGGACTCCACCTCGAGCTGCGCAAGGAAAGCTGTTCGCGTGCCGTACATGCCGGCGTCGCGCGTGTACCCGAAGGTGCCGCGGTACCAGCCGTCGGTGAGGACGGCGCGGACTGTGTTGGAACCTTCGACGAGCAGGTCCATGACGTCGTAGGCCTGGACCTGGAGCGTGGTGTTGTAGCTGGTGGAGCCGGGTGCGAGCTGCTGGTCGCCCACGCGGCGGCCGTTGATGAAGAGTTCGTAGATGCCGTGGGCGGTGGCGTACGCGCGGGCCTTGTGCGGGGCTGCGTCGAGCGTGAAGGTTTTGGTGAAGGCGTAGCCGGGGCGTTCCCCCGCCGCCGGGATCTCCGGCTCGTCGGCGCCGATCCACTGCGCTGTCCAGTCGGTGTCATGCAGGAGGCCCAGTTCCACCGTCATCGGCTGGGACCAGCCGGTTGGTGTTTCGGTGCCGTCTTCGCCGGAGTTCCAGGTGCGGACGCGCCACACGAACCGGCTGCGGGAGTCCAGCGCGGGGCCGGTGTACGGGATGCCGCTGCACGCGGCTGATTCCTGCCGGCCCGTGTCCCAGCCGTTGCTGGCGGTGATCCGGTACGCCGTCTGGCTGCTGGTGCCGGCGGGCGGCGTCCAGCCCAGCCGGGGCGTGGTGACGGTCAGGCCCAGCGCCGCAGGCAGGTGTTCGGCCCGAAGCCGGGTGGGGGCGGTCATGCGGCGGGACTCCTGTAGTGCGGTTGCTGGGAGTTCCAGCTTTGCGTTCCGTGACTTCCCCTCCACAGGGAGCTTTCAATGGTTGGAATAGTATTGTGGTTCAGCTCACTGCCTTCCCCGTGGGCCACAGGAACTGCCAACGGCGCTAGGAACCACTGCCATGACTGCCACTCCGGACACGGACACCCCGCCTGCGCGCGGAAAGCGGCCCAAACAGGGCGAACCCGTCATCGACCGGGCACTGAGCCTGCTCGCCGTCTTCTCCGACCGGCGCCGCGCGCTGACACTGTCCGAACTGGCCCGCCACGCGGATATGCCTGCCCCCACGGCGCTGCGGCTGATCGCCCGGCTGGTGGCGTGGGGTGCCCTGGAGAGGCTCGACGACGGCCGGTACGTGGTGGGGGTCCGGCTGTGGGAAGTGGCATCCCTCTCTCCGCGCGGGCACGGCGTGCGGGAAATCGCACTCCCCTACCTTGAGGACCTGTTCGAGGTCACCCGGCACCACGTGCTGCTGGCGGTCCGGGACAACGAGGAGGCGGTGCTGATCGAACGCCTGTCCGGGAAGGACGCCACAGAGGTGGCCTACCGGGTGGGCGGCCGTGCGCCGCTGAGGTCCACCGCCATCGGCCTGGTGTTGCTGGCCGGGGCGGACCAGCAGTTCCAGGAGACCATCCTGAAGCGCCCGCCGGAAAACGAACCCGGCGTGCCCGAAATGCCCGAAGGCCAGCTGCGCAGGACCCTGTCCGACGTGCGGCGGACCGGTATCGCGATGATCCGGCGGACCGTCCCGTCCCGCACCGTATCCGTGGCCTCCCCCATCTTCGATGCGCAGGGCGCCGTGGTGGCGTCGCTGTCCATCGTGGTTCCGGACGGTGCCACGCCGCCCAACGTCCTTGCCCCGGCGGTCCGCGCCGCCGCCCGCGCCGTGTCCCGCAACCTGGGCTTCCAGGCGCAGGCGAGCACCGGGGTGTGGACCCACTCCCGGGGGTAGCGCCGGCTACGCCGGCGCCTCGGCGTTCCGTGCGAAGGTGCGGGCAGCCCGTGAACCCGCCGCGGCGCTGGCCCCGATGGTGATGAGGGCGCCCAGGATCAACGCCGAGGCTTCCCCCGGTTCCAGCAGGGACAGCTGGGAGCCGATGGTGGCCGCGGCAACCGGCACGCCCAGCTGGGATGCCGACAGGACGGCGAGCGGCAGCGGCTGGCCCAGCAGGCGCAGGCTGCCGTGCACCAGGAGGGTCCCCGCTCCAAGGCAGACCCCGAGGAGAACCATGGCCGGGGTGCCGGCGAGCGCGCGCAGGTCCAGCGACGCGCCCAGCCAGACGAAGAACACCGGCCCCAGGAAGCCGTCGCTGACTGCGAAGAGCTGGTGCGCCAGCCGGCGGGGTTCACCCACTGCCGCCACCACCAGTCCGAAGGAGAATCCGGCGAGCATGACGGACACGTGGCCCGCCACGGCAAGCCCGGACAGCGCGAAGAGCAAGGCAAGCTGGATCCGCAGTTCCAGGGCGAACTTCCGTTCCTCGGACACGTCATGCACCCGACCGCGGGTGCCGCTGAGCTCCAGCCAGCGAAGCACGAAGAACAACACCACCGAACACGCCGCGACGGCGGTCGCCCCGATGGCTGCCCTCGGCGCGTTGGGCGGATCGACGGCCAGCGGAAGCGCCACAATGCAGGCGATATCCGCCACCGCCACCTGCGCCGTCGTCGTCAGGACCTTCGGTCCCGCCAGCCGCAGGGAATCGACAATGGGCAGCACAAGGGCGGCTGACGAGGAAGCGAGCAGCACGATGTAGAGCGGCGCATGTCCGGTGCCGAAGGCGAACGCAATGACGGTTCCTACGGCAGCCGCGAGGGCCGCAGCGATGGCAGCCCGCAGCGCGCCGCCGCCCAGGGCGGGACGGATGGCCTGGTCCCGTACCGGCACGTGCGTTCCGGCGACGAACATGATGAGGGCGAATCCCACATCGGCAACGAACGTGAACGTCGGATCTGTGGAATCCACGAGCCCCAGTCCGGTGCGTCCGATGGCGATTCCGGCCAGCAGTTGCCCGAGCACCATGGGAAGGTGCCATGTCCGGGGAAATGCCAGCAAGGGTCCGAGGAGCGCGACGGCGGCGATCAGCGAAAGCTGGAAGAACGACACCTGCCTCCTTTTGCCGGCGCGCCCGGACCGTTACCCGCCGCAGGCATCCGCAGCCTGCCGGCGCCGCGGACGGATTGTGCGCCCACAGTACCCATGCCCCTGCAGGGGGTCAACGGCACCGCGGACTGCACATCAGGGCCGGTCAGGACGCCGACCGCGTATCGAACGCCGCCGCTGATTCGCGCAGGAGCCGCGCCACGGTGTCCACCGGGGTGCTGGAACGCCGGCGCCCGTCGAACCGCCGCAGGACGATGCGCCGTGTCCCCAGCCCGGGAACGTCAAGGATGTCCACCCCTTCATGGGCCACGCCAGCCAGGGCCAGCGTGGGCACGATGGCAACGCCTTCGCCGGCAGCGACCAGTGCCAGCGCCGTCAGCGTCTCCTGGTACTGGTGAGCAGTCTCCATGCTGGCGCCCGTTGAATGGCGCAGCCGCCCCAGCACCGCGGAGTTCGCGGCTGCGGAATCCACCCCGAGCCAGGGAAGCGGCAGCCGGGCAAGGTCCACGCTTTCAGTGCTAAGCAGCGCTCCGGTGGGCACCGCCAGCCTCCACGGTTCATCCAGCAGAGGTTCCTCGATCATTCCTGCCCCGAGTGAAAGCTGGCCGGCGGTGGTGGAGTCGTGTTCCACCACCACGGCGTCGAGCTGGCGTTGCCGGAGAAGCCGCATCAGGGCGGGAAAATCGTCCTCCACGATGCGGATCTGGAGCTGCGGATATTTGCTCCGCCACTCAGGCAACCGGGGGATCACCACGGTGCGGATGAAACTGGTGAAGCCGCCCAGCCGCACCACACCTGAAATGTTGGCCCCGCTCTCCATCCGGGTCCGGGCAACACTGAGGGCGCGTTCAATCTCCTCGCCGGCTTCAGCCATGGCAAGGCCCGCAGGAGTCAGCACAGACCCCTTCGGGGTGCGGACCATCAGCGCATGCCCGGTTTCCCGCTCCAGCTTGGTGATTTGCTGGGACACCGCGGAGGGCGTGAGGTGCAGTTCATCGGCGGCTGCGAGCACGCCGCCGGTCCGGGCGACAGCCAGCAGCACGAGCAGCCGGCGGGGATCCATGTCCATGTTAAGCATTTCTAAACCAGGAGTGCAGAAGAATGCAATTGAACTACACGTCTACGGGCCCGCAGAATTGCCATTAGGTAACGATTTACGAAAGGACACCAATGGAACTCGTTTGGGAAATTTCCGGTTGGGCCGGCGCCGCCATGATTCTGACCGCGTTTCTGTCGGTCTCCATGGGGTGGGTGAAGGCCGGCCGGGCGTTCCAGGGCGCCAACCTCCTCGGCGCCGCTGCCTTTATCCTCAACGGCGCCTTCCACGAGGCGTGGCCCTCAGTGGCCACCAATGCCGCGTGGCTCCTCATTTCCGCCGTTTCGCTCCTCCGCCTGCGCGGCGCCCGCGGTACGGAGGCCGGCGCCGAGGCCCCTGCCATACACCTTCCCGGCGTCCCGGACACCACCGGCCAGCTTGCCGTCGTAGATCCGGCGAGGGCCGCATGCACGGCGCCGGCCGGACACGCCGCGCAGCCCGGCGCCGTGGCCGCGTAGCGGGTCAGTCCCTGCCGCGGTAGGACAGCCGGCGGACCAGGACCTCGCCGTCCACCGCGAAGACGCCAAAAGCCCTGCCGGTGAAGGCCTTGGCAGTTTCGAAGGCCCAGTGCCGTCCGTCCAGTTCGGTGAGCAGCTCGCCTTCAGCGCTGCCGCCCGCCCCGGCGTCACGGACCAGCAGGCGGATCCTGTCGCCGCCCACGGCGCCGGCGCGGAAGTCCGACGGCGGCGGGCTGGCCTCGATTGCCAGCTCAACATCCCCGGGCGGAACAGTTGCTTCCCAGGTGCGGTCAAAGCCCGCGACAACGGCACGCGCCGTGATCCTGACGGCGTCGCCGTCCTGGCGGGCCTCGATGCCGAACCAGTTGTCCTCGGCGTTCCGCACGGCGATGCCGCCCGCGCCGGAGCCGACGTCCAGCACGGCCCTGAATTCCATCGCGAGGTGGCGCTGGCGTTGGGCGACGAAACAAGGCCTGGGCGACCCCATGGTGCTGCCTTCGCCCCTGAGCAGGAGCCCTTTGGACGTGGGTGCCGAGAACTCAGCGGGCGTCCTGCGGACACCGATCCATCGCGGATCCTCCAGCCCGGCACCGTTGCTGAAGTCGTACTCAAGTTGCTCCGGCGGCGTCACGCCGGGCTGGGGCATCCGGGCGTGCGGCCAGCCGTCAATCCAGTCCACGGTGGTCAGGAACGTCTCACGGCCCAGCGGTGCGAACGACTTCGCCAGCCCCACCGGGCGGACACCCAGAAGGACCATGGCTGTTCCGCCGTCGGGAAGCTCAACGAGGTCTGCGTGCCCGGTGTTCTGGATGGGCGAGCCGGTTCCCGCGGCGGTGAGGAGGGGATTGTGCGGAGCGGATTCGAACGGCCCGTCCGGCCGCCGCGACCGTGCCACGGTCACAGCATGGCCCCTGTCCGTGCCGCCCTCGGCCGCCAGCAGGTACCACCAGTCACCGCGCCGGTAAAGGTGCGGGCCTTCCGGCGAATACAGCCCGCTGCCGGACCACAGCGGTCGCGGCTTCTCGAGGGCTTCCCCGGTTGCGAGGTCCACCCGCACCTGCTGGAGGGCGTCGGGGTGGCGGGCGAACGTCACGAACGCAGTTCCGTCGTCGTCCCAGGCGAGGTCCGGGTCGATGCCGTCCACCGCCCCGATGACCGTCCCGTCGCTCCATGGGCCCGCGGGATCGGCGGCCGTGAACAGGACGCAACCGCGCCCACCGAGGAACACGGACACGATCAGGTAGAACACACCGTCCCGGTAGCGCAGGGTGGGCGCCCAGACGCCGCCCGGCGTGGGGACCTGGGCAACCTGGACCTGCTCCTCCCTTGTAGCCACATGGCCCACCAGTTCCCAGCGTTCCAGGTCCTCGCTGTGGTAGACCGGCAGGCCCGGCAGGTATTCGAAGGACGACGTGACCAGGTAGAAACCGTCCGGGGCGCGGACGATGCTCGGGTCGGGGTTGAAGCCGGCAAGGATGGGATTGGAGGTCATCCCGCTATCGTGCCGCCCAGCGGCGCCCCAGGCAGGGCCCGGTTCCAATCGTTGGAAGGCGTTCTTCGGCCCTGCGGCCTTGTGCTGACCCTAGTACTGGCCCTTGATCACAAAGTAGGAGCCGCGGATGGTGCCGGCGAGCTTGGACTTTTGCCTGGCGAACTTGAAGCTGGACGCCAGTTCCTCCGGGACCTCCATGCCGTCGGACAGCTTGAAGCCCACGGCCCGTTTTCCGCCCTCTTCGACGGAGTACATGACGTTGATGGACAGCCCGGACTCGTAGAAGACGTAGGCCATTCGCAGCCCGTCCACCTCGAAGGAGGACACTTCAAGGGGCTTGGACGCGATCACCAGGTTCCGCTCCGTGGACAGGATGTTGGTGATGTACTGCAGCGTCTCCTGATCGTCTTCGGCCGGAGTGACGGTGAAGTCGTGGTCGTATTTGTTCTTGTAATAGCGCGCCTCGTTCGCGCGCAGCCCGGCCAGCGCCTCCGCCACCGGTGACGATTCCAGGCCGGCGGTGGAGACGTTCTTGAAATCCACGGTGTACGGCATGAGTCCTCCTGGGTTTGGTCCTGTGGCACATCGTTGCAGATCAGCGCCGTGCCTGCACTACTCCCCGGCTTTTCCCCCGGCTACCGCACCGCCAGGCCCAGCCCTGCCGCGAAGGAGTGCTCCCCGCCCTCGACCGTGTGCCGCGCGCCGTCCGGAAGCACGACGTCGGCCGCCACCCCGGCGGGAACGGTCGCCTCGAGGCGGAACCCCCCGTCGTCGGACGTCCAGGCCACGCGGACCTCGCCGTGCGGGGTCTTCAGGGACGTCCTGGCCCAGCTGATCCCCTCCCCCGGCCGCGGCTGGATGAGGACGCGCGCATAGCCGGGCTCCAGCGGCCGGATGCCGCCGATGGCCTTGTGCATCCAGTCCGCCACGGCGCCCAGGGCGTAGTGGTTGAAGCTGGTCATCTGCCCGGGGTTGATGGTGCCGTCCGGGAGCATGGAGTCCCAGCGTTCCCAGACGGTGGTGGCACCCATGGTGACCGGGTACAGCCAGGACGGGCAGCCTTCTTCCAGCAGGAGCCGGTAGGCCTCATCCACGTGGCCGGTGTCCGTGAGGGCGTGGGTAATGAACGGCGTTCCCGCGAACCCGGTGGACACCCGGTAGCCATTGTCCCGGACCAGCTCGGCCAGGCGGTTCCCGGCAAACTCCCGCAGCTCGGGGGTGGCCAGGATGTCGAAGGCGATGGCCAGCGCGTAGACCGTGGTGCAGTCGCTGAGGATGGTGCCGCCGGGCGCCACGTAGTGCTCGGCGAAGGCGTTCCGCACCCGGTCCGCGAGCGCGTTGAAACGGGCCTCGTCGTCGTGCTTTCCCAGCAGCCCGGCGGCCTGGGCGGTGAGCCGGGCGGTGCGGTACATGCAGGCGGTGGCCACGACGGCGGTGTCCGCCTTGGCTGCCCACGGCTGGTCCGGCGCGGCATCAGGGTCCAGCCAGTCGCCGAACTGGAAGCCGGAATCCCACAGCCCGGACGGCGAGAGCAGGCCCTCCACGCGGCGGGTGTGCGCAGCCATGGATTCGTATTGGTTCCGCAGCACGCCGAGGTCACCGTACGCCTCCCACAGCGCCCAAGGCACCCACACCGAGGCTTCGCTCCACAGCGCGGAGGACTCGGGCGACGGGAATTCCGGCGGCTGCGGGCAGTACTTCAGGACATCCGGGACCACGATGGGGACCAGGCCGTCCTGTGCCTGCTGCTCCACGGCGAGGTCCAGCAGCCAGTCCTGCAGGAAGCCCTTGACGTCGTACAGGTAGGCGGCGGTGGGGGCGAAGACGGCGATGTCGCCGGTCCAGCCGAGCCGCTCGTCGCGCTGCGGGCAGTCGGTGGGCAGGTCCAGGAAGTTGCCGCGCAGGCCCCAGACGATGTTGCGGTGCAGCTGATTGACGAGGTCGTTGGAGCACTCGAAGGTGCCGGTCCGCTCCAGGTCGGAGTGGACCACCACGGCCTCAAGATCATCCGCTGTCAGGGTTCCGGGCCAGCCGGTGACCTCGGCATACCGGAAGCCGTGGAAGGTCTTGGTGGGCTCGAAAAGGTCCTTGCCGCCGGAGAGGATGAACCTATCCTCGGCCTTTGCAGAGCGCAGCGGCCGGACGCCCAGTTCCCCTTTTTCCAGCACCTCCGCGTGCCGGACGGTGATCACGTGCCCGGCCTCCCCCTGCACGCTGAAACGCAGCCAGCCCACCAGGTTCTGGCCGAAGTCCACCAGGGTCTTCCCTGCGGGTGAGGTGAGGATTTCCACGGGACGGACGACGCCGGCACGCACCACGGGCGGGCCCACCGGCTCAGCCAGCCGGCCGGCGTCGAACTCCAGCTCCCGCACGCCCGCCCATTCAGTCCCGGGCGCGAAGCCGGGCTCCGCCCAGCCCGGCTGGGCGCGTCGGGCGTCAATGGTCTGGCCATCGTAGAGGTCGTTGAAGGTGGTGGCGGACGGTCCGGCCTGCCAGGAAGTGTCCGAGGCGACCGACTGCACTTGGCCGTCCGCGAACTCGATGTCCAGCTGCCCAACGAAGCCCAGCTCGCTGCCATACAGGTTGGACAGGCCGTGCCAGGCCAGCCGGCCACGGTACCAGCCGTTGCCCAGCTCGATGCCGATCACGGTGGACGGGCCAACCAGCGCGGTGACGTCATAGGTGCGGTAGCGCACCCGCCACTCATAGGAGCTCCAGCCCGGGCTCAGCACGTCGTCACCCACCGGGGTGCCGTTGATGAACGCCTCATAGACGCCCAGGGCGGTGGCCCGCAGCGTTGCCTTCACCACCCCGCCGTGGCCCTCGTCGAGCCGGAACGCCTTGCGGAGGCGCGGGGCGCCGTCGAAATCCTGCTCGGGGGTGATCATGGCGGCGTGCCAGGTGGATGTCATGCGGGATGGTCCGTTCTGAAGTAGGGCAGCAAATTCAGGCGTAGTGGCAGGCGACGTCGGCGGCACCCACCCCGCGCAGGGCCGGCCGTTCCGTGGCGCACAGCTCGGTGGCGAGCGGGCAGCGGAGCCGGAACGGGCAGCCGCCGGGTCCGGGAACGGCGGCGGCGCCGGTGCGGACACCCAGCGATTCGCGGGCTTCCCGCCGGGCGGCCTGCTCGGCAGGCCGGGGCACCGGGGATGCGGCCACCAGGGCCTGGGTGAAGGGGTGTTTCGGGGTTTCCGTGACGGCGGCGGCCGGCCCGGTTTCCATCACCTGGCCGCGGTAGAGCACCACCACCCGTTCGGCCAGGAACTGGACCACGGCGATGTCGTGCGCAATGAACAGGTAGCTCAGGCCGCGTTCGTCGCGGAGGTCGGCCAGCAGGTTGAGGACCTGCGCCTGGGTGGAAAGATCCAGGGCGCTGACGGCCTCATCGCAGACCACCAGCTTGGGGTCGCAGATCAGGGCGCGGGCCACGGAGATCCGCTGCCGCTGCCCGCCGGAGAACTGGCTGGGGTACCGGTCCACGGCCTCCCGCGGCAACCCGACGCGTTCCAGCATGTCCTCCGCTTTGGCCCTGGCTTCAGTGGGTGAAACGCCGCGCAGCCGGAGCGGTTCGGCAAGGGAGGTGCCGATGGTGTTGCGGGGGTTCAGCGAGGAGTTGGGGTCCTGGAAGACGGCGCGCAGTTCCCCGCCCAGCGCCCGCCGCTGCGCGGCATTGGCGGATGTGATGTCCCTGCCCTGGTAGCTGATGGAGCCGCCGGAGACCTTCTGGAGGCCCAGGATGGCCTTGCCGATGGTCGACTTCCCGGAGCCGGACTCCCCCACCAGGCCCACGGTCTCGCCGGGCGCAATCGAAAAGCTGACGTGGTCGACGGCGGCGGGTGCGGCGGCTGCCTTGCGCCCGCGGCCGTAGCGGACCACCAGGTCCTTGACCTCCAGGACGGGGGTGCCGGCTGCAGGTGCTGGTGAATCGCGGCGTTCCGTGACTGCGGTGATCATGCCAGGTCCTTTTCGACGATGGTGGTGTTCGTTGGGGCCACCGGGCTGACCGGAAGGAGCCTGGCGGCGGGGACGTCCGTGGCCAGCCAGTCCATGCCTTCGACGGCGAGCTGGTCAGCTTTGACGCATCGGACCAGGCCGTCGCCGGTGCCGGACGCCAGCAGCGGGACCGGTTCCGTGCACGCGGAGCCGGCGAACTGGCAGCGTGCGGCGAAGCGGCAGCCGGAGGGCCAGTCCTTGGGCTGCGGCACCTGGCCTTGAATCGTGGCAAGCCGCTCCGGCATGGCGTCCCCGTGGTTGGCGTGCGGGTCGGCGGCGAGCAGGGCCAGGGTGTAGGGGTGGCGCGGGTTGTCCAGGATGGCCTGGGTCTTTCCGTTCTCCACCACCTGCCCGGCGTACATGACGGCCACCTGGTCGCAGATGTCCGCCACCACGCCGAGGTCGTGGGTGACCATCACCACGGACATGCCGGTGTCCTTCACCAGGGCCCGCAGCAGGGACAGGATCTCGGCCTGGACCGTGACATCCAGGGCTGTGGTGGGCTCGTCCGCCACCAGCAGTTTGGGCTGGCCGGAAAGGGCCAGGGCGATGGCCACGCGCTGGGCCATGCCACCGCTGATCTGGTGCGGATAGGTCTTCAGGATCCGGGCGGCATCCACGATGCCCACCTTCTCCAGCAGGGCCAGGGCCTCCTTCCGGGCTTCGGCCTTGCCCAGGCCGCGGAGCCGCCGGATGGTTGCCGTGAGCTGGTAGCCCACCGTGAACATCGGATCCAGTGCCCGCATGGGCTCCTGGCTGATCAGGGCGATGTCACGGCCCCGGATGCCTTCCATCTCCTTGTCCGTGGCGGCCGCAAGGTTCTTCCCGTTCCAGAGGATCTGGCCCCCGGTTACCGAGACGCCGGACGGGAGCAGGCCCAGGAGGGACAGCGCCGTCATGGTCTTGCCGCAGCCGGATTCGCCCACCAGTCCCAGGACGGTGCCCTGTTCGACGTCGAAGGAGACGTCGGTGACCAGCCGGACGCCGTTGCCTGTCCCCGCATTGCCGACGCCGACGGACAGGCTGCGCACGGACAGGGTGCCCTTTGGCGCGTCCCCGGGGGCGCCGTCCCCGGGCGCCGGGGCAGCCGCGGCGATGGCGGCGACGGCCCTGGCCCGCTGGCGGCGGGCTGCCGCGGAGGGCAGGTGCGGGGCCGCGGCGTTGGGCGCCTTGCCGAGCGCATTGCCGATGGCGTTGGCGGACAGGACCGTCAGTGCCAGCACGGCGCCGGTGGGCACCATCATCCAGGGGGCGTCATAGACGTGCTGGGAGGCGCCCTGGATCATGCCGCCCCAGCTGGGCTGCGGGATGGGCGGCCCGAACCCGATGAACGCCAGGCCTGCCTGGATGAGCATGCCCACGGCGAAGATGAGGGCCGCCTGGACCACGATGGTGTTGGCAAGGCCGGGCAGGACGTGCCGGACACTGATGCCCAGCGGCCCCACGCCGTCCACCTTGGCCGCGTCCACGTAGAGCTGGGACTGCAGTGATTTGGCCTGGCCCAGGATCACCCGGTAGATGCCGGCGGACATCAGGATGCCCAGGATGGCCATGACCATGGGGATGTTGGTGCCCACGGCGCCGATGACGGCCAGGATGATCACCGTGCCCGGCAGGGACATCATGATTTCGGTGATGCGGTTGATCACGGCTTCGGTCCGCTCGCCGGCACCGGCAGCGGCCATGGCGAGGACGGTGCCGAGTCCGACGCCGACAATCACCGTGATCATCGACGTTCCCAGGGTGCCTGCCGCGGCAGCGAAGATGCGGCTGAGGATGTCGCGGCCCAGTTCGTCGGTCCCCAGCCAGTGGGCGGCGGTGGGGCCGGACAGGACGGCGGTGAAATCCTGGTCCTCGGTCTTGAACGGCAGCCAGAGTGGAGCCGTCAGGGACGCGGTGACCACCACGGCCAGCCAGAGCAGTCCGGCCACGGCACCGGGCGAACTGAGGAGCCAGTGCCTGGACAATCTGGTGGGTGCAGCCTTGCCTGCGCCGGGCACGGAGGCGCCTGCCGCCGTCGTACTTCCTGCCTGGTCCGCGTCCGCGGGGGCCGGGGAAACTGTGGGGATCATGAGGCACGCAACTTCGGGTCGAGGAACTTGGTGGCGAGTTCCAGCACCAGGTTGACGGCGACCACCACCACGGTGGCGATCACCACCACGCCCTGGACGGCAGGGGCATCGTGGGTGCTGACGGAGGTCTGGACGGCCTGCCCCAGTCCGGGCATGGCGAACAGCTGCTCCGCGATGACGGAACCGCCGAACAGGCCGATGAACTGCAGGGCGATGCCGGCCACGATGGGCAGGCTGGCGTAGCGCAGGGCGTGGACGTAGAGGATCTTCCACGTGGGCGTGGCGGTGGCGCGCAGGGTGCGGATGTGTTCCTGCTGCAGGGCTTCGAGCATGGACGCCCTGGTCTGGCGGGCAATGAAGGCGGCGCCGCCCACCGCCAGCGTGATGACCGGCAGCGCCAGGGACAAAGCCCAGTCCTGCGGCGAAACGTCGAACGGCACATAACCTGTGGCCGGAAAGATTGAGGACTGGACGGCGAACAGGTACACGAAGATGACGCCCACCCAGAAGGCGGGCAGGGCAACCAGGAGGCCCACGAAGCCGCCGATTGCCTGGTCGAGCACTCCCCCGCGGACCGCGGCCGTGACGCCAAGGGCGATGCCCAGGATGGCGCTGAGGATGGTGGCACCGGCGGCGAGGGAGGCCGTGACGGGCAGGCGGCTGGCGAGGTCTGTGCTGACGGAGCGGCCATCAATGAGCGAGACGCCCAGGTCGCCCTGTACTGCGGAACCCAGCCAGGTAATGAACTGCGCCGGCAGCGGATCGTTCCAGCCCAGCCGCTGGTTGACCTCGTCAATGGCTTCCTGGGACGCACCGGCGCCAAGGGACACGGCCCCCGGGCTGCCCGGCATCGCGTGCACCAGCAGGAATGCCAGCACCGCAACCACCAGCACGGTGGCCAGCGCCATCAGCAGGCGCTTGGTGATGAATAGTGCCATGGTGACCTCCATCGGTCAGGCCCCTCCCGGGCGGCCCTGGTCCTGCGGCCGCCCGGGAAGGTGCGGGTATCAGCTTGCCGGCGTGTAGGACGAGAGGAGCGGGTAGGCGTTGGTGCCGGCGAACTTCACCGGGGCTACCTTCTTGGTGTTGTACCCCTGGTTGGTCAGCGCCTCGTACAGCGGGATCATCCAGCCGGACTCCACCAGCCGCGTGTTCAGCTTGGTGGCGGCGGCCTTCACGGCAGCGTCGTCCTTGGCCGCGGCCAGCTCGCCGGTGGCGGCGCTGAGCTGGTCATCGGTGGCCTTCTGGACGTTGGTGAAACCGTTGAGGACGACGCCGTACATGACGCCCACCGGGTTGTCCCAGTTCAGCGGCGCGTACCCCAGGGGCGTGGTGGCCACCGCGGCGAAGGCTTCGTCGGTGGAAGCGGCCATCTTCACGTTCATGGTGATGCCGACGGCGGCGAGGTCCTTTTGGACGGCCTGGAGGTCTGTCTGGGTCTGGGCGCCGGCGATGATGGTGAATTCGAAGCCGTTGGGGTAACCGGCCTCGGCCAGCAGGCTCTTGGCCTTGTCCGGGTTGTAGGCGAATTTGGTTTCGAGGTCCTTGGTGAAGCCCGCGGAGTCCTTGGGGAGGGCATTCCAGGCGGGGATGTCACCCTTGTGCAGGGCATCCACCAGGGCCTGGCGGTTGATGGCGTACTGGATGGCCTGGCGCACCTTTTCCTGTGCGAACGCGGGCGCGGTCTTGCCGATCTTGTCGAACGAGATCATGGTGTTGACGGTGCCGCCCGCCTGGGAAACGCCCACTCCCTTGGACTTGGCGAAGTCCACCGTGGAGGACGTCAGCATCGCGACGTCGGCCTGCCCCGAGACCAGGGCGTTGGCGCGGGCCTGGGGGTCCAGGACGACGCTGAAGACAACCTTCTTGTAGGCGAACCTGGCTGCGTCAGCGCTTTTGTCGTTCTTGACCAGGATGTACTTGTTGCCCTTCACGGTGGACGGGTCAAGGGTGTAGGGACCGGAACCGTCCGGCGTGGCAGCCAGGCTGGCGGTGTCCGTGACACCGTTCTTGCCCACGATCATTCCGGTGGTGGAGGCCAGGTTTTTCTCGAATCCGGGCTGCGGCTTGGCGAAGGTCAGGGTCACCTGGGTGGGGCTGACTACGTCCACGGACGTGATTTCCTGGGCGCCGCCCTTGGCCACGGCGGAGTAGGCGGTCAGGGCGGGGTCGGACCGGCGGTCCAGGTTGGCCTTGACCAGTGCCGCGTCAAGCTTGGAGCCGTCCGTGAAGGTGATGTCGTCCTTGAGGTTGAGCGTCAGGACGGTGCTGTCCGCGTTGTAGCTGAAGTCCTTGGCCAGGCCGGGGCCCGTGGAGCCGTCCGGCTGGAGGGTCATCAGGCTGTCGTAGAGGCCCTCGAAGAACTGGCGTTGGGCTGCAGCAACGCGCAGGGGGTCGTAGCCGAAGGAGGCCGAATCGCTGTCGATGGCCAGGGTCAGGCTGCTCGCATCAGCCTTCGCGGACGCTTGGGAATTGCCGCCGCCGCAGGCGGCCAGGGAACCCATCAGCAGGGCACCGGTCAGGACGGCAGCGCTGCCGCGTGCGGTGGAGGTCATAAGTTTCATCTGGTGCGCCTTCGCATTCTTCTATGACGGTGACAAACGGAGGAAATTCGAGGGGCCGGAGCTGTCCGGCTCCCTTCAAGAATCCGTTGGGGCCTGCGGGACCAAACATGAGAATGTCATTGATTGAAAAAGTATTGTGGCGGCGGTCACGCCGCTGGACAGGATGGATGCAGGCAGTGAGGCCTGGGACGCCTCCGCGCGTCCATAATGAGAGGAATCACCTATGACCAACCCGTTTCCGCACGACTTCCTTTGGGGCGTGGCTACCGCCGGCCACCAGGTTGAAGGCAACAACGTCAACAGCGATGTCTGGTTCCTGGAACACCTTCCGGGCACCATCTTCGCCGAGCCCTCGGGGGACGCCGTGGACCACTACAACCGGTACCGGGAGGACATCGCGCTGATCGCCGGCCTGGGCTTCACCAGCTACCGCTTTTCCCTGGAGTGGGCCCGGATCGAACCGGAAGAGGGCCACTTCTCGGTGGCCGAGCTGGAGCACTACAAGCGGGTGCTGGAGGCCTGCCACGAGCACGGGCTCACCCCGGTGGTCACGTTCCACCACTTCGCGTCGCCGCTCTGGCTGTTGCGGTCCGGCGGCTGGGAGGGCGGGCGTACGCCGGAGCTCTTCGCGCGCTACTGCGACCGTGTGATGGCGCACCTGGGCGACCTGATCGGCGTCGCCTGCACCCTGAACGAACCCAATCTTCCGTGGCTGCTGGAATCGTTCGGCATCGGCGGGGAAGCACCGGAGAACCGCGGGAAGGTTCCCATGTGGGCAGCCGCGGCGGAACGGCTTGGCGTCCACGCCAGCACGGTGGCCCCGTTCCAGTTCTGCTCCACGGAGGCCGGCTTCAACGTCAAACTTGCGGCGCACAAGGCCGCCATCGCAGCGATCAAGGCGCACCGACCGGAGCTGCAGGTGGGCTGGACCCTGGCCAACTCGGACATCCAGTCCATCCCCGGCGGTGAGGAAACCGCGGACCGGGTGCGCCGGGACGTCAACGGGCGGTTCCTGAAAGCATCCCGCGGCGACGACTTCGTGGGCATCCAGACCTACGGCCGCACCGTGTACGGCCCGGACGGCCACGCTCCCGCTCCGGAGGGAGCGGCGGTGAACCAGATGGGCGAGGAGATCTACCCCCAGGGCCTGGAGGCAACCATCCGGGAGGCCTGGCGCGTTGCCGGCATCCCGGTGATGGTCACCGAGAACGGGCTGGCCACGGAGGATGACACGCAGCGCGTGGCCTTCCTGGAGGCGGCGGTCGACGGCGTTGCCTCCTGCCTTGCCGACGGCATCGACGTGCGGGGCTACATCGCCTGGACCGCGTTCGATAACTTCGAGTGGATTTTCGGCTACCGGCCCATGTTCGGCCTGATCGCCGTCGACCGCTCCACCCAGGAACGGACCCCGAAGGACAGTGCACGCTGGCTGGGCACCTTCGCCCGGCAGCACACTGCATCCACGGTCACGCAGCCGGCATAGTGGCAAACAATGGCCCGGACCGCCTTTGGCGGTCCGGGCCATTGTTTTAGCCTGCTACTGATGCAGGCGCAGCTTCGCGAGGAAGTCCGCCATGATCAACCGCGTATCCACCGAGGTGTAGGTCCGGCGGGAGGGCTGGGTGCCCGTTTCCGTGAAGGTGGACGTGACGTCGTCGAGCCCGGTGACCACCAGGGGTGCGCTGTCGCCCAGGCACCACAACGGCCCGAACTTCACGAAATCCGGCACCTCCAGGCTGTTGTAGAGCTCCCACAGCCATGCGCCGGCCGGCCCTGAGTTCCTGAAGGCATGATCGAGTTCTGCCACCGGGGCAACCACCTGCCGGTACGTCTCTGCCGGGAACTGCCAGACGGCCAACTGTTGGTTTTCCAGCACAGAATCCGCGGCGGCGGGATCCGTGAAGTAGTTGTATTCCTCCTCATTCGCCGCCGCCCCGCCCACCCACGCCAGGGTGAGGGAATGGGCGACGGCGGGATCCAGCAGGAGCGCATCGGCCACGTTGGTGAGCGGGCCGGCACAGACAAGGATCAGGGGCAGCTCTCCTCCGGCCGCCGCGGCGTCCACAATGGCACGGGCAGCCGCATTGTCCCGGGCTTGTCCGGTGAAGGGGGCATCGGAGCCGGCCTGCACGTCGGACACTTCCGGCCGCTTCAGGACCCGCAGCAAACCGGCCGCGAGGTCTGCGCCCCTTTGCGCCATGCCGCCGGGCGGTCCAAACATCGGGTTGGTCAGTGAACTGGTGACGCCGACGATCCTGTTGGCGGGCGACAACGCATGGTGGGCCAGGGCCACCAGCCCGTCCGGGTCCCCTGCCCAGTCGTTGTCGATTATCACGCGGCACCGGGGCTCGACCCGAATCATGTCCATGCTGGTCCTTTCACAGGTCCGGGGGCGGCCGGCCGGGAGTGATCCCGCGCCCGGACCGGCAGGCAGTCCCGGCTCAACAGGTAGTCTCAGGAACAAGTCTTGCTGCCCGATACGTCGGTGGGGCGGCAGCTTTCATTCACTGGAACGATTCGGGGGGATCCGTGCCACGCTTGGCCCAAGGGGATTTGGCTTGGTGGGGCCGGGCGTACTTTGCCCTGCAGGCAGTGGCTGGTGGCCTCTGGTGGGTCGCTGTTTTCCTCTCGCCCGGGATCCGCCGGGCCACCCTCGGTGGACTCGACCCCGTCCTCACCGCCACCCTGGACGTTCCCCTGTTTGTTGTTGCCTCCGCTGCCGCGGCTGCCGGAGTAAGGACAGCCGCCGTCGTCAGTACCTCGTGGACCGTCCTCGTCACGGCCGCCCTGGCCGTCTATGCCACCGCCACGGCCCAGGCGGGCCTGGGTGTGCTGGCCATGGGGGCTGCCACCTCAGGTTCAGCCGCTGCGCTCTGCCTTGTCCTGCTGGGGCGGATACCTACCGAGTGGATTGTGCGCGGCCCCTTCGCTTTCCGGCAGGCCCGCAGCCGGCCACGACCGGGACTCCACATGGCCGGAACGCTCGCGCAGATCGTGGTGTTCTGGGGTTTCTTCCTGGGCCTTGTTCCGTCCATCCTGGGTTTCCTTGAACAGCGCTGGGGCCTGTCCCTGGCCTTTCCCCCGTTGGCAGTTCCGGTCGGTGCCGCCTTCCTGGTCCTGGCGAGCGCCCTGGGGATTTGGTCGGCGGTGGTGATGTCCACCGTGGGGGATGGAACGCCATTGCCGTCGGCCATGCCCAACCGCCTGGTGATTGCCGGGCCCTACCGGTGGATCCGGAACCCGATGGCGGTGGCAGGCATAGTGCAGGGAGCCGCGGTGGGCCTGCTGCTGCAGTCGTGGCTCGTGGTGGCCTACGCAGTCCTGGGCTCGCTGGTGTGGAACTATGCCGTCCGGCCTTTGGAAGAAGCAGACCTCGCGGAGCGGTTCGGCGCCGGGTTCCAGCACTACCGCGAGGCGGTGCGCTGCTGGGTCCCCACGTTCCCTGGAGCCCCCGCACGCCCTAGGCGGAACCGGGTTCGCGGATCACCAGCACCGGGCAGTGCGCGTGGTGGATGGTCTGGTGGGACACGGAGCCGAGCAGCATCCCGGTGAATCCGCCGTGGCCGCGCGAACCGACCGCCACCAGGTCCGCGTCCCGGGAGGCGTCGATAAGTGCCGACGCCGGATTCCCCTCCACGATGCGCCCCGTTATGGGCACGCCCCGGTCCTTGACGCGTTCGAGTTCTGCCTCGAGGATGGCCTGGGCGTCCTTCTGGAAGATGTCGTAGTCCCAGGCTGTGCCGAGGGCATCGCTGACGTAGGGGAAGTTCCAGGCTGTCAGGGCCTGCACCTCGCCGCCGCGCAGCCTGGACTCCTCGATGGCCCAGTCCATTGCCGCCTTGGACTGGTCTGACCCGTCCGCGCCCACCACGATCCTGAAACTTCCGCTGCCGGCCACAGTTCCCCTCTTCCTGTTGTGAAGTTCTTCCGGCGGGACTAGGCCTGGCCCGCTGCGGTCCCCTGTGCCGGCACGGCCACCGTCGAGTGCTCCGCTTTGGCGGCCTGGTGCGGATTCCCCGCTTCCTTTGCGCAGTGCAGGCAGCAGTAGATGCCGGCCTCGCTTTCAACGGCATGGCCCAGGATCCGGCAGCCGCAGTGCTCGCAGGCCGGCGCCATCATGTGGATGGCGCATTCGAAGCTGTCGAATGTTCCGGTCTGGTTCCCCATACTGACGGTGAACATGCGGCCCTCGCTGCTGCCGCAGACGTCACATGCGCCCATGGTCCTTGCCTCCTGTTGTGCTTGCCTGCTCCAGACACTCAAGTTGACTGCCGGGGCGGGTCCGCTGCCTAGGGGCGAAGGTCCCCCGGGGCTAGCGGTCTAGATGTGGCGGAGGTAGCGTTCCGGCGAGTCCATGAACCGCCGCCAGTTCGCGACGAGTTCCAGTTCCTCCCAGGCGCGGGGCCGTAATCCCCAGGGCCCCACTTCGAGGATCGAGGCTCCGGGAAGGGCCGCCAGCAACGGGGAATGCGTGGACATCACCGCTTGGGATCCTCCGCCGGCCAGCAGTTCCTTCAGGACGGACAGCATGCTCAGGCAGCCCGGGAAGGACAGGGCGGATTCCGGTTCGTCAAGGACCCACAGCCCAGGACCGTTGAAGCGGTCGGCTGCCAGCTGCAGGAAGGACTCTCCGTGGGACATGTCGTGGAACGGAATGTCCGGGAGGGCTGTGCTGGGGTTCTGCTCCAGGTACGTGTAGAACCCGTGCATCGTCTCAGCCCTCAGGAAGTACCCCCGCCGGGTGGCACCGGCGTTCCGGATGAGCTGCAGGTGGTCGCCCAGGACTGATTCGGTGCGGCGGGTGGCATGCCGTGCGCCTGTGGAGCCGCCCTCTGGAGACAGCCCGTAGGCGAGCGCGAGGGCTTCAACCAGGGTTGATTTCCCCGACCCGTTCTCGCCGACCAGGATGGTGGCGGGCCCCAGGTCGAGTCCTTGGTCAAGGACCTGGGACACCGGTGGCAGCACCGCCGGCCAGAGTGCCCGGTCCAGAACGTTCCCCGGATCCTCTGCCAGCCGCCGGACGGGGTAAATGCGCAGAGGCATGGCCCCATTCTTGCAGGCAAAAGAATTTTAAAAATCTTGCCCATCCACCCGGCCAGCCGTTCCGAAGACAAAGTGTAGGAGTGTAGCCAATCACGAGGACGGGACGATGGATGCCGTGGACCAGCAGGCCCTGACCGGGGCTGTTATCAAGGAACACCGGCTGGACTTGGCCCAGTTGTGGCTGGAGTTCGTTGGGCTGGGTGGCGATGCCTCCGAACAGCTCATCCGTGACTACTGCGATGGCCAGGGGACCCTCCCGCCCAAGGAGCGGGACGCGTTGGCCCAGGCCGTCAATGAACACTGTGCCGCCGAAGGCCTGCTGCTGCGGGCTCCCCTCAGCAACTCCGATTTGTTCCTCTTCCGGCCGGAGTGGCATGACCCGGAGCGGAAAGACCCCTACTCGTCGAAGTAGCTGAAGGTGTCCGCGGCGCCGGCCACGGATGCGACCACGGCGGCGGCGACGTCGCGAAGCTTCATGTTCCTGCTGTTGGACGCGTCCCGCAGCAACTTGAAGGCGGCGGCCTGGCTGCAGCGGTTCTGCGCCATGATGGCCCCGGTGGCCAGGTCGATCACCGTGCGGGTCTGCATGGCGGCGCTCATGCCCTCCCGCGTCTCCTCCAGCTTCAGCATCCGCAGGGCAAGCTTCAGGCCCTTGGACGCCTGCCGCACGAACGCCTCGGCGGCGCGGACGCCGTCGCTGCCGGAGGCAACGGGCTGTGAGCAGTAGAACGTCAGGACACCCCGGGTGTCCCCTTCCAGCGCGGCCGGGATGCTCAGGACCGAAAGGATGCCCTGCCGCCGGAGCGCCTTGACGCACTCCGGCCACCGTTGCTCCCGCCGCAGGTCTCCCACCAGGACCGTGCCTCCGCTGCCCATGGCAGTCAGTCCCGGACCGTCGCCGTACTTGGACTCCAGCGGGGTTATGAGCGCTCCACCCGGCCGGCTGCTGGCGGTCGCCGCGGGCTTCTTGGGACGCAGCACCGTAATTTCACACGAACACTCATGATCCGGAGAGCCGAGCCGCGCGGCAGCATACTCCGCCAGGTCACGGAGGAATGCCTCCACCTCCTGGTTCTGCAGGAACGACTCCTGGAGATGCAGGGCAACGTCTGCGAAGTCCCTGTATTCAGGGACGCCGGCGTTCAGCACGGGTCTCACCTCCGGACAATGGTTAAACGCCACAGCATCGTGGCCGCCCACTGCCGAACGGTGATGACAGCCTACCTGTGCGGACCCCGTAACCTGTCAACCATGACGCGCCTCTCCACGCCCAGCGGACCCGTCCATGGCAGCTCCCTGGAAGCTGACGGGACCACCGTCCACCGGTTCCTTGGCATCCCCTACGCCGCGCCGCCGTCGGGCGCCCACCGCTTCCGGCCCCCGGTCCCGGTGCCGCCGTGGACCGAAGCGCTGGACTGCACGGCACCGGGACCCGCTGCGCCGCAGAACCCCGAATCCCCCGCGCCCCCGGGCGCCAGGCCGCGCACCTGGAGCGAGGAAGGCTGCCTCAACCTGAACATCTGGACACCGGGGACGGACGGTCCCGCCAGGCCGGTCATGGTTTGGGTCCATGGCGGCGCGTACCTTCTGGGCGCCAACAGTGACGGCATGTACGACGGCGCCCGGCTCGCCGCCGCGGCGGGCGTGGTGCTGGTGTCCATCAACTACCGCCTGGGCGCGCTGGGCTTCCTGCACCTGGCTGATCTTTTGGGTGCCGGGTATGAAGACTCCGGAAACCTCGCCCTGCTGGACCAGCTGGAGGCCCTCCGCTGGGTGCGCCGGAACATCGGCGCGTTCGGCGGCGACCCGGACAACGTCACCGTGTTCGGCGAGTCCGCAGGCGCGGCAGCGATCGGCACCCTGCTGGGCATGCCGGCGTCGGACGGGCTCCTCCGCCGGGCCATCATGCAGAGCGGCACGGCGGAACGGTACCGCCGGCCGGAGGACTCGGCCCGCATCAGCGCCGGGTTCCTGGGGCTGTGTGGCCTGGACGAATCGACCGCGAAGGAGCTGCTCACCCTCCCTGTGGAGCGGCTGCTGGAGGCCCAGGCCGCCCTGGAACGGCGGCTCGCAGCCGAAACCTTCGCCGTGCCGCTGCCCTTCCAGCCCACGGTGGGGACGCCGTCCCTGCCCGTGCCGCCGCTGGACAGCGTCCGGGCCGGGCTCAACAGCGGTGTGGACCTGCTGATCGGGACCAACCTCAACGAGGGCTCCTTCGCGGTCGAGATGCGGCCTCCTGCCGCCGGCGATCCGGACTACCCTGGCCGCGCCGCCGCCGTCCTGGCGGGTGCGGGGGTGCCGTCGGCGCAGGCCTTGGGCTACCCGCAGGCGCTCGCCCGGGTGCTGTTCCGCGAGCCTGCCGGCAAGGAACTGCTGGAGGCCGCCATCGCCGATACCGTCTACCGCCAACCCAGCAACCGGCTCCTGGCAGCGCGCCAACTGGCTGCAGAGGACGGTTCAACAGCACAAGGCGGCGCCGGGAAGACCTTTGCCTATCTGTTCACGTGGCGCAGCCCGGCGATGGGCGGAAAACTTGGTGCCTGCCACGCACTGGACATCCCCTTCGTCTTCCGGCACCTGGACGCACCGGAGGCCGCGTTCCTCACCAGGGGCAAGGCACCGGCAGCCCTCGGCGACACTATGAGCGGGGCCTGGGCGGCCTTCGCCGGCACCGGAAACCCGGCAACTGCGGGGCTGGAATGGCCCGAGTACGGCGGGGCACGCCGCACCCTGGTACTGGGCGACAAAATCCGGCTGGAGGACGATCCGCGCCGGGAGGTCCGGGAGTTCTTCGAAGCCGTCAGGCCGCTGCCAGCGCGTTAAGCGTGTCCCGGATCCCGTTCAGTGCGGGATCGCGCAGGGAATTGAAGGCAGGCTTCAGGAGCGGCTGGATGATCTTGGCCGGCCCGTGGATGCTGAACTCGGCCGTGTACTTCACCACCGAGCCTGTCCCGTTGGGGCTGACATCGATGGAATCGAACGAGGTGACGGTCTTGTTCTCGCCGCGCAGCTTGATGTGGTTGTCCGTCAGTTCGATGACCTCGTAGACCAGGGTCTGGCGTTTCCCGCGGAACTCGGACTCGGCGTGGTACTTGTGCCCCACAGCTACGGGTCCCGGCGTGATTTTGTCCATGACGGGGGTGTTGGGGTCCCACTTGGTGGTGTTTTCGAACTCACGCATGAAGGCAAAGGCCTTCTCGGCGGACAGGTTGGTTTCCACACTTCCGGTGACTGTGATCATCACCCCAGTCTAGGAGCACCGCGCAACGGGGCGGCAGCCATCTTGTAGCAGAGTTTTCCGCCCAGCTCCCGGGGCCGGATCCATGCCTCGTACCCTTCGGCGGCGGTGAACAGTTCCCTGCCGCCACCGGCGTCGGCTGCGAGCCACAGCGCGGCCGGGCGCGGCATGGCGTCATCCACCACACCGGCCCGCACCACCTCGGAGTCCCTCCGGATCTCCACCGGAACCCCGATCAGGCGCCCCCAGTCGTGGCAGGGGTAGGGCTTCATGACGTTCCCCCGATGTGTCCGGCTAGCAGCCCTCGAAGTCGGTGAGGACCTTGACCTTGCCCGCCGAGGCCGACGACGGATCGAACGTGTACCCGATCCATTCCTTTGCCAGGCGGCGGGCGAGTTCGACGCCCACCACGCGCTGGCCCATGGTGAGGACCTGGCAGTCGTTGGACAGGATGGAACGCTCAACCGAGAACGAGTCGTGCGCGGCGGTGGCGCGGATGCCTTCCACCTTGTTCGCGGCGATGGCCACCCCGATGCCCGTGCCGCAGAAGAGGATGGCCCGGTCGGCCCGGCCGTCGCGGATCATCTCGCCGGCCGCGATGCCCACGTAGGGGTAGGGCCTGGTGAAGTCGTCCGCGGCGTCGGTCCTGTTGACGCCGATGTCGATCACCTCGCTGACGCGGGGGTCGTTGCGGAGATCCGCCAGGACCTTGTCCTTGTAATCAACGCCGGCTTCGTCCGCGCCGACAATGAGCCGCAGCCCCATGGTGTGTCCTTCCGTCGTCATTACTTGGCTCCCGCCGGCGCAGCGCCAGCTGTAGTGGTGGTGACATGAGGCCCCATCACGGCGAAGACCATGGCAAGGGACGTGGCGCCGGGGTCGGCGGTGCCCAGGCTTTTCTCGGCCAGCGGGCGGGCGCGGCCCTTGAGCGGCAGCAAATCGGCGGTTGCCTCCGCCGCGGCTGCCGCTTCGCGGGCGGCGTCCTGCCAGGCCAGGCCTGGCTCGGCACCGTCAGCCACCGCGCGGCTGAATGTTGAAGCGAACGGCAGCAGGGCGTCCACCATGGTCTTGTCGCCGATTTCGGCCTTGCCCAGCTGGACGATGCGGTCCGCGAATGCGGTCACGCCGGCCGCGAGGACGGGAGCCTCGGGTGGGGAGGAGTTTCCCACCGTCTCACCGAAGGCGCGCAGGCCCGCTCCCCACAGGACACCGGAGGTTCCGCCGGCCTTGTCCGCCCAGGCGTCGCCAGCGGCAGCCAGCACGTCGCCGGCACCTGCACCGGCGGTGAGGGCGGCGGATGCTGCGGCAGCGGCGGCGTCCACCCCGCGGACCATCCCGCGGCCGTGGTCGCCGTCGCCGGCGATGGCGTCCATCCGGCCCAGCCGTTCCTCGGCCCCGTGCAGCAGGGTGCGCGCGGCACCGATGGCCTCGACGCAGGCCGCGGCATACCCACGGGAGGCGTCCGTGGCGACGAATGCCTCCGCGGAGGCGCCGGCGTCGGCCGCTTCTTCCCCGGCGGAAGTTCCCGCCGGGGTGATCACGGCACCCCGGCGGTAGGCCGGAGTCTCGGCAGGGGCAACCCACAGCGGTTCCAGCTCCTCATCCAGCCAGGTGATGGTCAGCGAGACGCCGGCCATGTCCAGGCTGGTGACCAGCTCGCCGACCTCAGGCATCACCAGCGTGTAGCCGGCGTCGCGCAGCAGCGGCGCAATGGTTCCCCAGAGGACGAACAGCTCCTCGTGCTTGGTGGAGCCGAGCCCGTTGAGGATGACGGCAAGCCTGCTGCCGGCATCCGGAGGGGTTTCGGAGAGTACCCGGGCCACCAGTTCCCGGCCCAGTTCCTTCGCCGACGGCAGGTCGGTATCGTGCAGGCCCGGCTCGCCGTGGATGCCAAGGCCCAGGCCCATCTGCCCCTCCGGAAGGGTGAACAGCGGGGCGTCGGCGCCGGGGAACGTGCAGCCGGCGAACGCGCTCCCGATGGTGCGGGTCAGGTCATTGGCCTTGCGGCCCAGGCGGACCACCTCGGCCAGGTCCGCGCCGTTCTCGGCGGCGGCCCCCATCACCTTGAAGACGGTGAAGTCACCGGCGATCCCCCGGCGCTTTCCGGATTCCGACGGCGGGGCGCTGGCGATGTCGTCCGTCACCAGGACGTTCTCCACGGCGATGCCCTCGGCGGCCAGGCGCTCGCTGGCCATGCCGAAGTTCATCACGTCGCCGGCGTAGTTGCCGTAGGTGAAGACGACGCCGGCACCGGACTCTGCGGCCTTGGCCACCGAGTAGGCCTGCTGGGCGGACGGCGAGGTGAAGATGTTGCCCACCACGGCGCCGTCCGCGAAGCCGGTGCCGATCACCCCGGCGAACGCCGGGTAGTGCCCGGAGCCACCGCCGGCCAGGACGGCGACCTTGGGCTGCGCGGGCCGGTAGCGGCGGACGGCGCCGCCGGGGACCTGGCGGACCAGGTCCGAGTGGACGTCGCAGAAGCCTGCCAGGGCCTCCTCGGCGAACTCTGAGGGGTCGTTGAAGATTTTGGTCATGGTGGGTTCTCCGGCGTCCGCGGTGTTATGTGAGCAGGGCTGTCAGGGGCTGCTAGTGGATGTGGCTGCCGCCGTTGATGTCGATGGTGGTGCCGGTGAGGTAGGCCGAGTCCTCGGAGGAGAGGAAGGCGATCACGGCGGCCACTTCCTCGGTGGTGGCGTTGCGGCCCAGCGGGATGCCGGCGTTGATGGCGGCCTCCTGCTCCTCGGTGCTGCCCACGCGGATGTTGGTGTCAACCGCGCCGGGGGTGATGGCGTTGACGGTGACGCCGGTGGTGCCCAGTTCACGGGCCAGGGCCTTGGTGAAGCCCAGGATGGCTGCCTTTGCGGCGGAGTAGGGGACCTTGCCGAAGACGCCGCCGCCGCGCTGGGCTGACACGGAGGACATGTTGACGATCCGGCCCCAGCCGTTGTCGATCATGTCCGGCAGGAAGGCCTTGGTCACCAGGTAGGTGCCGGTGGCGTTGACGTCCATGACCTTGTGCCACAGCTCAAGGGTGGTCTCCAGGAACGGGATGGGCGAGGTGATGCCGGCGATGTTGGCCAGGGCGCCGACGGGCGGGAGATTGCCGGCGGCCACTTCGGCGGCGACGGCGGCCTGGGCGGCAATCACGGAGGCTTCGTTGGCGACGTCGATCTCGTGGCCGAAGGCGGGGACGTTGAATTCGTTGCCGATTTCAGCTGCGACCTTGGCGGATTTCTCGCCGTCGAGGTCAAGGATGACGATGCCCCAGCCGTCGCGGGCGTAGCGGCGGGCGGTGGTGATGCCGATGCCGCGGTCCGAGGTTGCTCCGGTGAGGACGGCGGTGCGCTGGATGGTGGTCATGGTGGTGCTCCTTGAATTGTTTTGGTGGATCGATTGCTCCCTACCGGCTCCCAACCTTCGCAAGCTCAGGTCGGGGCCCTCGCCGGCAGGGGCCCACGTAGTTGTCGTTTATGGGGTCCGCAACGGCATCTACGCAGGTGGGGTTCAGATGAGGTCGGTGATGAAGCTTGCTGCGTTGGCGGCGGCGGCCGGGCGTTCGTCATTGGTGACGTCCCGGGTTTCCAGTTCGAGGGAGAAGTGGCCGGTGTAGCCGTCGGCGGCGAGCCGCTTCAGGCCGCCGGCGAAGTCGGCGTCCCCGTTGCCGATGCTGAGGTTGATGTTCCCCGGCACGGCGTCGCGCAGGTGGACGTGGCTGATGCGGCCCTGGTGCCGGTCCAGGTAAGCCTGGATGTCCTCGCCGGAGGCCACAATGTGGCTGAAGTCCATGACGATTCCGACGCCGGAACCGGCTAGGCGGTCGGCCAGGAGTCCCGCGCGCTCCAGGTTCCAGCAGAACCGCAGGAAGTGCAGGGATTCGGTCCAGAGTTCGACGCCGAACTCCGCCGCCCGCCGCCCGGCACCTATGAGCTGGGCGGCAACGAGGTCCAGGTCCTCGTCAACGCTCCGGACCGGGGCGTGGTCCAGGGCGCCGCACGGCAGGACCAGTGCCTTCGCACCGATGTTTGCCGTCAGGGTCAGCAGGGCGTCAAGGTGGCGCTCCCGCCCGGCCCGGCCCTCGTCGTCGAGCACTTTGTTCAGGTCCCCGATGTCGCCGTTCACGGAACGGACGCGCAGGCCCGAGGCGTTGACCTCGGCGGAAACTGCGGCGACGGCACCGGCGTCGAGCCCGTACGGTACGTGGTCACAGACGCCGGGCAGCGCGCCCAGGTCGATTTCCTCGAAGCCCAGCCCCTTCATGGTGCGCAGGGCGGTGCCCAGGTCCTGGTGCCGGAAGCTGATGGACGAGCACCCAAGTCTGGAATGGAACATCATTGATCCTTTGGTTCGTGCCGGGCTGTAGTGATGGGGACCACAATACGGACGTTAACTGTCAACAGTCAACTCTAAAAGTCGACTGTTGACAGTAAGAATGATCTGGGTCACACTGGATCCCATCAATTGTTAACAGTCGACAGCGGCGGACCTCCTTCAGCCGCTTTTCGAAAGGGAACCACCATGAGCAAAGATGCTCTGACCATGCGCGGCCCGGTCCACGGCACCAAGGACGCCCGGCGAGTTGCCATCGGATCCGGCGTGGGGGCCGTGATTGAGACGTATGACTTCATCGGCTTCGGCACCGCTGCCGCACTGTACTTCGGCACCGCATTCTTCCCCGGAAGCGATCCCGTGACCGGCACCTTGGCCTCCTTCGCCACCCTCGGCGTCGGATTCGCAGCCCGCCCCCTTGGCGGCATCATCGGCGGCCACCTCGGCGACAAGGTGGGCCGCAAGCCGGTCCTGGTCGCCTCCCTCATCCTGATGGGCCTGGCCACCTTCGCCATCGGCCTGCTCCCCACCTACGCGGCAGTCGGACTGCTGGCCCCGGCACTGCTGGTCTTCGTCCGCATCGTCCAGGGCCTGGCCTTCGGCGCTGAGTGGGGCGGCGCGATCCTGATGAGCTACGAGCACGCACCCTGGAAGGCCAAAGGCAAGTACACCGGCATTGTCCAGGCCGGCTTCCCCGTGGGCCTGCTGCTGGCCAACCTGACCTTCCTGTTCAGCGTCCAGCTCGGAGGCGAGCTCGCCTGGCGCATCCCGTTCCTGGCAAGCATCCTGCTGGTCATCGTGGGCCTGGTCATCCGTTCCAAGGTCCCCGAGTCCCCGGTGTTCGATGAGGTCAAGGACAGCGGCGCCATCGTGAAGGCCCCCATCGTGGAGGTCATCAAGACGGACTGGCGCAACATCGTCAAGGGCATCGGCCTCCGCATCGCCGAGACCGCCGGCTACGCAGTGTCCATCACCTACATGATTTCCTACATCAACAGCCAGCACCTGGCGGACAAGAGCCAGACCCTGATCGCCCTCTGCATCGCTTCGGCCATCGGCATCTTTGCCACCCAGGCCTGGGCGGCAATGACGGACCGCATTGGCCGCCGCCCGCTCTACATCTGGTCCACCGCTTTCGCCGCACTGTTCGCCATCCCGATGTTCCTGCTGGTCAACACCGGTCTGTTCATCGCCATCATCCTGACCATCGTGATTTCCTATGCGGTATGCCAGAACTCCCTGGCCGGCGCCCAGGGCGCCTGGTTCCCGGAACTCTTCCAGGCCAAGACGCGCGCCTCCGGCGCCAGCCTGGCGTACCAGATCTCGGCCATGGTGTCCGGCTTCACCCCGTTCATCACCACGCTGCTGTTCGTCAGCTTCGGCTGGATGGGCCCTGCCCTGCTCTTCGGCGCGTACGCCCTGATCGGCCTCTGGGCCGCCGTCGCCACCAGGGAAACCTGGGGCAAGCGGGAACGCGAGCTGGCTGACGAGGCCACCAAAAGCACCCCGAACACCGTCAACGCCTGAATGACCACCACGCACACGACCACGGAGCCAGTAATGCCTACAGATACCGTCCAGGACGCCCCGCAGGGACAAACACTGCAGGAACAAACACTGCAGACTGCGGTGACTCCGGAACGGCTGGAGAAGATCAGCGCCGCCGCCTACCGGATCCGGCACCACGCCCTGAATATGGGCGAGGTCCAGGGCCAGGGGTACGTGGGCCAGGCCCTGGGTGCCGCGGACATGCTCGCCACCGTCTACGGTGACCAGCTCCGCTTCCGCGCCGAGGACCCGCACTGGGAAGCCCGCGACCGCTTCCTGCTCTCCACCGGCCACTACGCCATCGGCCACTATGCCGCTCTCGCCGAAGCCGGGATTGTCCCGGTGGAGGAACTGGAGACCTACGGCTCGGACGATTCCCGCCTGCCGATGTCCGGAATGTCCACCTATACGCCCGGCATGGAAATTTCCGGCGGCTCGCTGGGGCACGGCCTGACCATCGCCGTCGGCATGGCCCTGGGCCTGCGCTACCAGGGCTCGTCCTCCCGGGTGTTCAACTTCCTCTCCGACGGGGAACTGGACGAGGGCTCCACCTGGGAGGCCGCGATGGGCGCGCACCACCACCAGCTGGGCAACCTCACCGCCATGGTGGACATCAACGCCCTGCAGGCCGACGGCAAGACGGACACGGTGCTGCGCACCGAACCGGTCACCGAAAAGTGGGAATCCTTCGGCTGGTACACCCAGCGGGTGGACGGGAACGACATCGGGGCGCTGCTGGCGGCGTTCGACAACGCAGCTGCCCAGGCCGCCACCGTCGGACGTCCTTCCGTGATCCTGTGCGACACGAAGGTGGGCCGGGGCGTGCCGCTGCTGGAGAACCGCGAAAAGGCGCACTTCATGCGCATCGAAGAGAACGAATGGCAGATCTGCCGCGAGCAGCTCACTGCCGGCTACGAAGGAAAGGCTTCAGCATGAGCACCACTACCGAGGCCCCCGACACCGCAGCAGCGGCCAAGCCGAAGCTGAAGACCTCGGCGATGATCGCATCGTTCGCCGACCCGGGCCAGAAGACCTCCAACGCACCGTTCGGGCATGCCCTGGTCAAGGCCGCACAGGAGAACGACAAGATCGTGGGCCTGACCGCGGACCTGGGCAAGTACACGGACATGCACATCTTCGCCCAGGCCTTCCCGGAGCGATTCTTCCAGATGGGCATGGCCGAGCAGCTGCTCTTCGGCGCAGCCGCCGGGCTCGCCGAGACGGGGCTGGTGCCCTTCGCGTCCACCTACTCGGTGTTCGCCGCGCGCCGCGCCTACGACTTCCTCTGCCTGGACGCGGCCGAACCGAACCTGAACGTCAACATCGTGGGCGGCCTGCCCGGCCTGACCACCGGGTACGGCCCCAGCCACCAGGCCACGGAGGACATGGCGATCTTCCGCGGCATGCCCAACCTGACCATCGTTGACCCCTGCGACTCGATCGACATCGAACAGGCCGTGCCGCAGCTCGCCGTCTCGGAGGGCCCCACCTACCTGCGCCTGCTGCGCGGCAACGTGCCCACCGTCCTGGATGAGTACGACTACACGTTCGAGCTCGGCAAGGCCAAGGTGCTGCGCGGCGGCAACGACGTGGTGTTCATTTCCTCCGGCCTGATGACCATGCGCGCCCTGCAGGCAGCCAAGGCCCTGGCGGCACACAACGTGGACGTCGCCGTCGTGCATACCCCCACGATCAAGCCGTTCGACGCCGAAACCGTCCTCAAGGAAATCAACACGGACCGCCTCGCCGTCACCCTGGAGAACCACTCCGTGGTGGGTGGGCTGTTCGAAACCGTGGCCTCCGCCGTCGTCACCGCCGGTGTGGGCAAGCGCGTGGTGCCCGTGGCGCTGCCGGACCAGTTCCTGGACGCCGGCGCCCTGCCCACCCTGCACGACCGGTACGGCCTTGCCGTGGACCGCATCGTGGCCAAAGTCCTCGCCGAGCTCGGCTAGGGCACGAAACCAATGCAGAAAGCACGGCACCGGTCCCCTCCGGTGCCGTGCTTTCTGCCGTAATATCGAAACCACTACCGACTGTAAACAGTCGACTTATGACATTGAGGACAGAAGCCATGGCCGGACTGACCGCCCCGCTGCTGGGACTGGAAAAGAAAAGCCTGCGCGAGCAGGCGCTCTCGGCACTGAGGACCGCCATCACCAGCGGCGAGCTGGAACCGGGCCGGCACCTGGTGGAAACCGAACTGTCCGAGATGCTGCAGATCAGCCGCGGCACGCTCCGCGAAGCCCTCCGCCAGCTGGAACAGGAGGGCCTGCTGTCCGCCGGACCCCGTGGCCGCCTCTCCGTCCGCCACCTGGACGAAAAGGAAATCCGGGACATCTACGCCGTCCGAGCCGCCCTGGAATCCCTCGCCGCCCGGACACTCTGCGAGCTCCCGGACCGGCAGCACGTCACCGAATCCCTCCACAAAGCCATCGACGCCATGACGGAGGCCACGAACGGAAGCCTGGAGGAGCGGATCGAATCCGACCTCGAATTCCACCGAACCCTCTGCCGGCTCACGGGCAATGAAACCCTGCTCCACTCCTGGGAGTCATTGGAAGGGTCCATCCGGATGTCCATCATGTTCGCGGGCCTGGAAAAGGGCGTCAGCAACATGAGCGTTGACCGCCACAAGGACATCGTGGGCGCCATCGACACCGGGGATGCCACCCTGGCCCGGAAGACCATCCTGGAACACATGGATACCGCCGCCGCCAACCTGGTGGCGTAGCCCCTTCGCGGCCCTGTCCAGGGAATCCTCGCGACCTCCCGGCCGTTAACCTACTGCGCGGTAAATAACCGCGGTGGTAACGAGGGATGGTATGACCGCAAAGTTTGTGTCAGTCGAGGACGACGCCGGAAAGGTCACCCGGTACAGCCGCCATGACAACGGCGGCGGCCTCATCGCTCCGGGAGCCAGCGTGGCGGAGAGCGCCCGGATCGGCCCCATGACCTACGTTGAGCACGGCGCGCAGGTGGGTTCAGGCTGCCGGATTGGACACGGCAGCTGGATCGACCGCGGCGCGACCATCGGTGACCGGACGGTCATCGGCGACGGCGTGCGCATCGGCCGGGGCACGGTGATCGGCAACCGCGTCCACATTGGCAGCCACTCGCGCATTGGCTCCAGCGTCCTGATCGAGCACGGCGTGCACCTGGATTCGGACAGCACCGTGCCGGACGGCAGCGAGGTCCTCGCGGGCGCCCACTCACGCCTGGCACCGGCCAGGCACCGGACGCACCGCAAGGCGAAGGGCGGGCTGGCCGCCTAAGTTCCGGGCCCCATGCGTACGCTCAGGGGTCAGCCCGCAGTGCTTCCGCGCACCACGAGCTCCGCCGGATAAATGACGGGCTCCCAGGCCTCTTCGGGGTTTCCGATTGCGCTGACCAGCAGCTTCCCGGCCGCAGCCGCGATGTCCGCCACGGGATGGGCCACGGTGGTGAGTCCCAGGCCATTTGCCGCCTGGATGGGGTGGTTGTCGAAGCCCACCACCGCCACGTCGTCCGGCACCCGCCGCCCACTTCCGCGAAGAGTGTCCACTACGCCGAGCGCCATGAGGTCTGATGCGGCGAATATCCCGTCGACGCCGGGCGTCCCGGCCAGCAGGCACTTGGCAGCGGCGGCACCTCCCGCCGTCGTGAAGTCCCCGTGCATGACCGGTCCGGGCTCAAGGCCGGCTTCCCTGAGCCCCTGCAGCCATCCTTCCAGGCGGTCGACGGCGGCCGTCATGTCCGTGGGGCCGGCGACAGTGGCGAGCCGGGTGCGGCCGGTTCCCGCCAGGTGCCGTGCCGCCAGCCGCCCGCCCTCGACGTTGTCCAGGTCCACGTAGGGAATCCCGGATTCCGTGTCCCACGGCCTTCCGATGAAGACGGCGGGCAACCCGGTGGCGCCCAGGGTCTCCACCCAGTCGTCAGCACGGTGGTGGGATACCACGATCGCACCGTCAACGTGGCCCCCGCGCAGGTAGCGGATGGTCCGCGCCGAGTCGTCGCCGGCCCGGGACATCAGCAGTACCAGCTGCAGGTCCGTCTCACGCAATGCTTCATTGACTCCCGTAATGACTGCGGCGAAGTACGGGTCCATCATGACCCGGGCGTCGGGTTCGGGGATGACCAGCGCCACCGAACCCGTGCGCCGGGTGACCAGGCTTCGCGCGGCACGGTTTGGGGTGTAGCCGAGTGCCACGATCGCGGCATCAACCGCAGCCTGGGCCTGCGCACTCACCTTGGAGCCGCCGTTGATGGCGCGGGATGCCGTGGAGCGGGACACCCCAGCGGCCGATGCCAGGTCCTCCAGCGTGGGGCTGGGCCGCGCGGGGCCGGCCGGAGCGGCCCGGCTGGTCTTTTCGTTCATTACACCGACAATACGACACCGCCGCTCCATGGGAGCGCTCCCGCGAAACCCTTGCTCCGGCCAAAACCCGATGCTACGCTTCCCCGACGGGAGCGCTCCCACCACTCGACCCCGGCTGCCCCTCGCAGCCGTTATGGTCGTCCAGCCCCACCACTGACAGGACCAGCAATGCCGCTATCCTCACGCCCTGATGCACCCAGACCCCTTCCGCCGCAGCGCCGGCACCACCATGGCATCGTTGCCGCAAGCACCGCCCTCCTCATCGGGCTGTTCGCCGCCGGCGCGACCGTTCCGGCACAGGCCGCACCCTCAGCCGCGCAGCCCGCAGTCCAGGCTCCGGCGTCGCCACCGCCCGCGCCGCAAAACCCGTTCGGGCCCAACACCTACGTCTTCGATCCCGGCATGCCCGTGGCGCAGATCCAGGCCACGGTGGACGCCATTGCGGCGCAGCAGGTGGATGACGAAATGGGGACCAAGCGCTACTCCCTGCTGTTCAAGCCCGGCACCTACGGCACCCCCGAGGAGCCGCTGATTGTCCAGGTGGGCTATTCCACGGAAGTCGCCGGACTGGGTGCTGCACCCACCGACGTCACCATCAATGGACACGTCGACGTCTACAACCGCTGCCTCACCGCGGACAACTGCATCGCCCTCAACAACTTCTGGCGCTCCCTGTCCAACCTCACCATCAATGTCACCGGCCTCGAAGGCTGCCGCAGCTCGGCAAACTTCTGGGCAGCCTCCCAGGCTTCGCCGATGCGCCGGGTCAACATCACCGGCGGCAACCTCTCCCTGATGGACTACTGCACCGCCGGCCCGCAGTACGCCAGCGGCGGCTTCATCGCTGATTCCACGACGGGCGCCGTCATCAACGGCTCCCAGCAGCAGTACCTGGTGCGCAACAGCAGCATTGGAAGCTGGTCCAACGGAGTCTGGAACCAGGTGTTCTCGGGCGTCAACGGGGCACCTGCAGATTCCTTCCCGGACCCGCCGTACACCACCCTGGACACGACTCCCATCAGCCGCGAGAAGCCCTACCTGACGGTGGACCCCGCCGGGCAGTACAGCGTGTTCGTGCCCTCCGTGCACCAGGACTCAGCGGGGACCACGTGGGAAAACGGCCCTACGGAAGGCCGCAGCATCCCGCTGGCCGACTTCTACGTCGCATCGCCCGGCGATTCAGTGCAGACCATCAACACGCAACTGGCCCGTGGAAAGAACCTGCTCCTTACCCCCGGGGTCTACGACATTGACCGCAGCATCGAGGTCAAGCGCGCAGGAACAGTGGTGCTTGGACTTGGAATGGCAACACTTTCCGCCGTCAACGGATCGGTTCCCCTGACAGTCGCGGATGTCCCCGGCGTGGACATTGCTGCCGTTACCGTGGATGCCGGTGAGGTCAACTCACCCTCCCTGATGCGCATCGGCAAGGCAATCCCGGGCGCAGGGGGCGGAGCGGCCAACTCTGCCGTCCGCAGCGATCCGGCCAATCCCACCACCCTCCACGATGTGTTCTTCCGCATCGGCGGCCCCCACGTGGGCAAGGCCTCGGTCAGCCTGGAAGTCAACAGCGACAACGTCCTCCTGGACCACATCTGGGCCTGGCGCGCAGACCACGGGAACGGTGTCGGTTGGACTACCAACACCGGCAGGAACGGCGTGATCGTCAACGGCAACAACGTCACCGCCACCGGCCTGTTCGTGGAGCACTACCAGGAGTACAACGCCATCTGGAACGGCGAAAACGGCAAAACGGTCTTCTTCCAGAACGAACTGCCCTACGACGCCCCCAACCAGGCAGCGTGGCAGCATGACGGGATTCTCGGCTGGGCCGGCTACAAGGTCTCGGATTCCGTCAAAACCCATGAACTCTGGGGCGGCGGCAGCTATGTCTACAACAACGTGGACCCCACCATCCACGCCACCCGCGGCTTCGAGGTCCCGGTGACGCCCGGCGTGAAGCTGCACAGCCTGCTGACCGTGAATCTTGGCGCCGGAACACTGGACCACGTGGTCAATGACACCGGAGCGCCGGTGTCCACGGACGCCGTCGGAGTTCCCAGCTACGTGGCCGATTTCGGCTAGGAGCCGCCCATCACAACGGGGGCGCGGCGCCGGCAGTGGATGCCGGCTCCGCGCCCCTATCCGTTCCGGGCCTGCCTCCACGCCAGCGCGGCCCCGCCCCAGACGGCCAGCAGCAGCGCCACCAGCAGCAGGCCGGCGTCGCCCAGGTCGATCGATGAAAGCCACGCCGTCACCGGATCATGCAAACCGAATGCGGCGTGAAAGAAGCCGGCCAAAGTGATCACGGCAATGAACAGGGCCGAGACCGCCGAGATGCCCGTCACCGCAGCATTGAAGCCAAGCTTCCGCCGCGGGTCAGCCAGTGCCGAGCGGTACATCCGCATCATCGCCATCCCGTTCACCGAATCACACAGCGTCATCGCGGCTGCGAAGGCGAGCGGCAGGGCGAGAAGGGCTAACGGGGGCACCCCGGCCAAGGACGCCGCCGTCGTCATCATCAGCAGCCCGATGGTGGTGGCGGTATCGAAACCCAGCCCAAAGAGGAAGCCAATCACGTAGATGTTCCGCGGCCGGCGCACCCTGGCGAGGGGTTTGGCCAGCAGCCGCGCCACCAGGCCCTGCGGTTCCAGGTCGCGGGGATCAATGGCTGCTCCGGCCCGGGAACGCCGGAAGGCAGCGGCCGAGCGGGTGAAGGCCGAGCCGTTGAACAGCCCCATGGCCAGCAGGAACAGCCCTGATACGCCGCTGCCGATCAGCCCCAGCACCAGGTTCCCGGCCGTACCGTCCTCCATCAGGCCGCCAGCCATGGACGCACCGGCGATTACCAGCACCCCCGCCAGGGTCACCACCGAGCTGTGCCCCAGGCTGAACGCGAAGCCGACGCTCACCGGGTCCTGCCGCTGCGCCGCGAACTTCCGGGTGGAGTTGTCGATGGCGGCCAGGTGGTCCCAGTCGTAGCTGTGCTTCACCCCGGCCAGGTAGGCGGTGAGGACAAGTCCCCAGGAGAGCGCCCCGCCGCCCCCGGTCCGGGTTCCGGCAAGCAAAAGGACGACGGCGGCAGCGTGCAGCGCGGCCACCGCACCAAAGGTGAAGAGCGCCCGGGTCCGGAGCGGCAGCGAGTCCCGGTCCCGGTAGAGCGCTGCGATGCCGGCCATCAGTGCTTCCTCAGGTCCAGCGGTCCTTGGCCGTACCAGCGTCCCCGCAGCAGGTCAGTACAGGATCGAAGCAGGCGGTTCAGTTCGTCGGTGCTGTTGGAGAGGCTCCGCAGCACCAGCCCGGTGGTCCCCGCAACAGTGCGAGTCAGCGAGATGCCGGTCAGGGCCTGGTGGTCAGTGGTCAGCAGGTGCAGTTCGTCGGCAAGCGCCTGGTCCGCCCGGGGATCCACCACCACCAGCGATCCGAGGTGGCTGTAGCCTTCCATGAATCCCAGCCCGGTGACGTCGTGGAGCGGCGGCCGGATCAGCAGGTTGTCCAGCGCCAGCAGTTCGGTCCCCGCCCCGGTTTCCACACAGATGTGGTTCCTCAGGCGCACTTCCTCATACCGGAAGGCGGCGCCGTCGGGCGACCATCCGGGCGTCACAACCTCGGCCATGACCAGCGACGACGAGGGCCACAGGGTCACGGACGTCCGCTGCCGGTAGCTGGCTTCCCGGTAGGCGATGAGCTGGTCCGGCATGAGTTCCAGCCGTGCCCCCTCCCCCAGCCGCAAAACCATCCGCTGCTCGGCAAAAGACCCGGGAGTCCGGTAAATCTTGGTGGCGGACTGGGTGGTCAGCAGCAGAGAAGCAGAGTCCTGGACTTGAACATCGAGCAGGAAAAGGTCCGCCCCTAAATAAGCCCCGCCAGGATTCACGATGACGTAGCAAACCTGCCCGGAGTCATCGAGGTAATGCGGCCGCATAACCCTCAAGGCACCCCGATGGTACCGATGCTCGGCAAAGGATCGCCGACCACGAACGGCGACCCGAAGCTCAAGCTCGCCCATCGGGGGCCGATCAGCGGACGCGGGTGGAAGGGGCCGCGGCGTGGCGGGCACCGCGGAGCGGGCACGGCCCCTTCCACCCGCGGGCGCAGGCCCCGGTGACGGACGCGCGGAACTTGCTGCCGCCGTCGTGCTCATGCCAGGTCGAGCATCAGGACGTCGTGCCTTATCCATTCGATGACCTTCTCGAGGCCTTCGTCGGTTTTGAGGTTAGTGAAGCAGAAGGGCTTATCCCCTCTAAATTCCTTCGAATCCTTTTCCATGATTGACAGGTCGGCGCCGACGTGGGGTGCGAGGTCGGTTTTGTTGATGATGAAGAGGTCGGATTTGATCATGCCCTGGCCGGCTTTGCGGGGGATCTTTTCGCCTTGGGCCACGTCGATGATGTAGATGGAAAAGTCCACCAGTTCGGGGCTGAAGGTGGCGGAGAGGTTGTCGCCGCCGGATTCGACGAAGATGACCTGCAGGTCCGGGTGCCGGGTTTTGAGTTCCTCGATGGCGGCGGTGTTCATGGAGGTGTCTTCGCGGATGGCGGTGTGCGGGCAGCCCCCGGTTTCGACGCCGATGATGCGGTCCACGGGCAGGATGCCGTTGGCGGCGAGGATTTTGGCGTCCTCGATGGTGTAGATGTCGTTGGTGATGGCGGCCATGGAGATGTCGCCGCTCATGTGCCGGGTGAGGCGTTCCACGAGTTGGGTTTTGCCGGCGCCGACGGGCCCGCCGATGCCGATTTTGATGGGTTCAGTCATGGTGTCCTCCTACTAGCTCATGAACATCCGGGCACGCTGGCGTTCGTGCCGCATTTGCGAAATTTCCAGTCCGGGGCTGACGGCGCCGAGGTCGTCCGCCGTGAGGTGCGCGACCGCATCGATGGCGGCAGCGACGTCGTCGTGCGCTTTCCGCAGCACGCGCTGCCCGGCGTTCTGGCCGAGCGGGATGGCGCGGACGGCGTTCTGGGTGAGGGACGTGACGGTGGCGAAGAGGTAGGCGGCGAGCGCCTCCTGCAGCGGCACGCCCAGGGAGCGGGCGACGACGGCGAACGCCAGCGGCTGGTGCCCGGCGGCGCGGCCCGTGGCCACCAGGTCCCGGTACAGTTCCAGCGCAGGCGAGGGAAACACCTCAGCCCCAATCTCCAAGAGACGGCTTCCCATCTTGAGGGAGGCCTCCCGAACCTGCCGCGGCAACAAAGAGGCAGAGAGGAGAGCATCCAGCTCCCCAAGATCACCGCCCTCATACAAAAGCCGAACAGCAAGCCCATCGGAATAGGTCAGCTGCTGGCCGACGAAGGCACCGAGCCAGAGCCCGAAAGACCCTTCATCAAAAACGAGCTCCCGATCGATGTACGTCTCAAACCCAAAGGAGTGAGCAAAAGCCCCAGTAGGCAAAGCAGAGTCAGTGAGCTGCTGAAGAGCAAGCTGGTAACTCATAACCGCGCTCCCAAGGCGACGTACCTGCCCAACCCGGCGGAGGCGGGTGATAGGGGCCGCGGCGTGGCGGGCACCGCGAAGCGGGCACGGCCCCTATCACCCGCCGAAGCCCCCGCCGACGCACCAGTAAGAGCGCGCAGCGCTGAAGAGTCAGTGCGAGTGTTCAGCATGGCGAAAAGGCACAGGCATGACGCGTTCCTGGCGGGAGTAGGGCACACCGGCATGGGTGAGGTAGTCCTCGACGGTGTGGTCGTAGGCGCACACCATGACGGCCGCCCCGTACTCGCTGTCAGCGTCGAAGAACTGTGCCTGGAGGTGGCGGTTGCCGAGGGAGTGCGCAGTGACGCCCATTTCGTGGATGGTGCGGGGCGCGATGACCAGGACGTCGGTGGGCAGGACGGACACCACGATCATGTTGGCTTCTTCGACGTGGAGGATGTCGCCGTCGCGGAGGTCGCCGGAGCCGGCGGGGAGGCGGATGCCGATTTCCTTGCCGTGGTCGGTGGTGGCGCGCTGGATGCGTTTGACCAGCTGGGCGCTGGGCAGGACGACTTTTTCGCGGTGCAGGCCGGCGTAGGCTGCGAGGTCGGAGTCCGGCAGGTCGTGCAGGTTGCCCAGGACTTTGTCGATGATCATGTGGTTGCTTTCAGGGGTTTGTAATTCGCGGTTCTAGAAGAGGAAGTACCGCTGGGCCATGGGCAGCACGTCGGACGGTTCGCAGGTGACGTCCTCGCCGTCCACCGTCACCTGGTAGGTTTCCGGGTCCACCTGGATGTCGGGCGTGGCGTCGTTGTATTTGAGGTCGGCTTTGGTGAGGTTGCGGATTCCGGAGACGGGCCGGATGACCTTTTCCAGGCCCAGTTCCCGGGGCACGCCGGCGTCGATCGCGGCCTTGGACAGGAAGGTGATGGAGGACTGCTGCACAGCCTTGCCGAAGGTGGCGAACATGGGACGCATGGTCCGGGGCTGCGGGGTGGGGATGGACCCGTTGGAGTCGCCCATGAGTGCGTAGGCGATCTGGCCGCCTTTGAGCACCAGTTCCGGTTTGACGCCGAAGAATGCCGGGTCCCACAGCACCAGGTCCGCGAACTTGCCCACTTCCACTGACCCTACGGAATCGGCGATGCCCTGCGCGATGGCGGGGTTGACGGTGTACTTGGCGACGTAGCGCTTGAGCCGGAAGTTGTCGCTGTCCGCACTGCCGTGCGCCCCGCCGTCGGCATCTTCCAACACCCCGCGCTGCTTCTTCATTTTGTCCGCCACCTGCCAGGTGCGGGTGATCACCTCGCCTACCCGGCCCATGGCCTGGGAGTCGGAGGAGGTGATGGAGAAGATGCCCAGGTCCTGCAGGACGTCTTCCGCGGCGATGGTTTCGGCGCGGATGCGGGAGTCAGCGAAGGCCACGTCCTCGGGGATGTCCGGGTTGAGGTGGTGGCAGACCATCAGCATGTCCAGGTGCTCTTCGATGGTGTTGCGCGTGTACGGCAGTGTGGGGTTGGTGGAGGCCGGCAGGACGTTGGGCATGCCTGCAATCTTGATGATGTCCGGAGCGTGGCCGCCGCCTGCGCCTTCGGTGTGGAAAGTGTGGATGACCCGGCCGGCGATGGCGCGGATGGTGTCCTCCACGAACCCGCACTCGTTCAGGGTGTCGGTGTGGATGGCCACCTGGACGTCGTACTCGTCCGCGACCTGGAGCGATGTGTCGATGGAGGAGGTGGTGGCTCCCCAGTCTTCATGGACTTTGAGCCCGATGGCACCGGCACGGATCTGCTCGGCGAGGGGTTCGACGGCGGACGCGTGGCCTTTGCCGAACAGGCCGATGTTCATGGGGAATGCCTCGGCGGCCTGCAGCATCCGCTGGATGTGCCATTTTCCGGGCGTCACGGTGGTGGCTTTGGTGCCTTCGGCGGGGCCGGTGCCGCCGCCGATCATCGTGGTTACGCCGCTGGCCAGGGCGGTGGGGATCTGGTCCGGGGAGATGAAGTGGATGTGGGTGTCGATGCCGCCGGCGGTGAGGATTTTCCGCTCGCCCGCGATGATTTCGGTGCTTGAGCCGATCACGATGTCCACGCCGTCGGTGATCTGCGGGTTGCCGGCCTTGCCGATCCGGAAGATGTGGCCGTCTTTCAGCGCCACGTCCGCCTTGTAGATGCCCGTGTGGTCCAGGATCACGGCGTTGGTGATGACGGTGTCCGGAATGTCCTCATCACGGGATGCCTGGCCGTTCTGCCCCATGCCGTCCCGGATCACCTTGCCGCCGCCGAACACCACTTCCTCGCCGTACACGGTGAGGTCCTCTTCGATTTCGAGGAAGAGTTCGGTGTCCGCCAGGCGGATCCTGTCCCCGGTGGTGGGTCCGTAGAGGTCCGCGTACTGCCGGCGCGGAATGTCGAAGCTCATTGGCCGTCCCCTTCCGTAACAGGCCCGCTTTGGCGCGTCCCGGCGTCGAGCCTTCCATTGACCGCGTTGCTGAGCCCGTAGACCTCCCGGGACCCGGCCAGTTCAATAAGCCGCACGCTCCGCGAATCCCCCGGCTCGAACCTGGCCGCCGTTCCCGCGGGGATGTCCAGGCGCCGGCCGTAAGCTGCTTCGCGGTCGAAGGCCAGGGCCGCGTTGGCCTCGGCGAAATGGAAATGCGACCCCACCTGGATGGGCCGGTCGCCGGTGTTGGTCACGGCCACCTCGATGGCCTCCCTGCCCGCATTCGCGGTCACGGGCTCCGGCCGGAGGACGTACTCGCCTGGAATCATTGCCGCGCTCCTTAGCGGATGGGGTTGTGGACGGTGACCAGCTTGGTGCCGTCCGGGAAGGTGGCCTCGATCTGGACGTCGTGGATCATCTCCGGCACGCCTTCCATCACGTCCTCCCGGGTGAGCAGGGTGGTGCCGTAGCTCATGAGGTCGGCCACGCTCCTGCCGTCGCGGGCGCCTTCGATCAGTTCATAGCTGATGATGGCCACGGCTTCGGGGTAGTTGAGCTTGAGGCCGCGGGACTGCCTTCGGCGGGCCAGGTCGGCGGCCACCACGATCAGGAGTTTCTCCTGCTCACGCGGCATAAGATGCATGGGGTTCCCTTCGACGGCCTGCGGCGTGCTGCCAGCGTAAGCGGGTCACGTTTCCGCCAGGTTTCAGGAGTATCAACAAAAGCTGGGGATATGCCCCAACGGTGGGAAGGCTAGTTTGCCCCGCTGAGCCGGGCAAGGATCTCGTCGCTGGACTGGATGGGCTGCCGGTAAGTGGCGGAGAGGATGCGGAGCATGTCGGCAGCGTCCTGGTCGGCTTCGGAGGCCATCGCGTCCTTGGCGTAGGTGACCCGGATGTTGTGCGCGAATGCGTCGGCTGCGGTCTGGGCGATGCAGTTGTGCGTGGAGACGCCGGCGAGCACCACCTCGCCGGCGTCCCAGTTCCGCAGCCGCGCCAGCAAGTTGGTTCCCACGAAGGCGCTGTCCCTGGTCTTGTTCAACTGGGGCAGGTCCTTCCTGATGAGGCCGGGCACCGACTGGGCCTGCCCGCTCCCGCGGAAGATGAAGCCCTGGTCATCGTCCAGCATGCTGAGGGTCCAGGTGGACTTGTCCCGCTCGTGTTCGGTGCCGACCAGGAGCGCGGCGTGCCCGGCGGCCTTGAACCCTTCCAGCAGCCGGTTGCACTCACTCACCACCCGGTCCTGCTGCGCCGCCAGTTCGGGCGTTTCGAAGAATGCGTTCTGCATGTCGATGACCAGGAGGGCAATCATGTGGGCACCTTTCCTCGTTGAACCGGTGGGCCGGGTGGTGAGGAAAAGTTACCCGCGTGGAGCGCGGCGAAACCCTAGGGTGCGGATTCCCTGACCTTCAGTTCGAACCCGGCTTCCACGTGCACGCCCTGTTCCGAGGGCTCCCTGCCGGCGATCCGCTCCAGCAGCAGATGGATGGACCGCTCCGCGATCTCATCCATGCCCGGCGAGACGGTGGTCAGGGAGGGGGACGCGAACCGCGCCTCGTCGATGTCGTCAAAACCGGCCACCGCCACGTCCTGCGGCACCTTGACGCCGCGGATCAGCAGCTCGTGCATGGCCCCCAGCGCCAGTACGTCATTCAGCCCGAAGACGGCGTCGAACTCCACGCCCTTATCCAGCAGGCCGGCGACGGCGGCAGCACCCGTATCGCGCCGCCATTCAGCCGGTGCCACGAGCGCGGCGTCGAAGGCGATGCCTGCTTCCGCCAGCGCACTCCGGTACCCGTTCAGGCGCAGGCCCGCAGTCCCGGCGGACTCCCCCGCGTTCGCTCCCACCACGGCGATACGACGGCGGCCGCCGGCCAGCAGATGCCTGGTCAGCGCAGCCGCGGCTTCCTCATTCTTCATGGTCACCAGATCGAACCGGGGATCCACGATGTGCTCGCCGAGCATCACCACCGGTTTTTTGCCCGCCCGCGCGGCAATGGCATCCGCGTCCACCACCAGCGGCGTGAACAGGAGGCCGTCGGTGAGCTGCCGGAAGGTCCCCTGGAGGGCGCCAAGTTCAGCGGAGGCTTCGGCGTCGGACTGCTCCACCATCACCCGGTACCCGTGCCGGGCGGCAGCCTTCATCAGCCTGGACGCCAGCTCGGCATAGTAGGGGGCGGAAAGGTCGGACAGGACCAGGCCCAGCATGGACGTCTTGCCGGACCGCAGGCTGCGGGCGGTGAGGTTGGCCTCGTAGCCCAGCTCCGCGATGGCATCCTGCACCCGTTGCTTGGTGGCGGGACGGATGAATTCATAGTCGTTCAGGACGTTCGAAACGGTTTTGAGGGAGACGCCTGCCGCCCTCGCGACGTCGTTCATGGTGACTGCCATTAACGTTCTTTTCCTGCCTTTGCCGCCGCCTTGGCAGCCTGCTTGCTGGCCCGCACCTTGACCAGGGATTCCGGGTCCACGATGTCGGCCACCGACAGGTAGGCGCCATCCTCACCGTAGTGTCCTGCCGCTTCGCGCCAGCCCGGAGCCTCCAGGCCCCGCTGCTTGCCCAGCAAGGCAAGGAAGATCTTCGCCTTTTGCTCCCCGAAACCGGGCAGCGCTTTGAGCCGCCGCAGCACCTCGGCACCGTCCGGCGAGCCTTTGGTCCAGATGGCGGCGGCGTCACCGTCCCACTCGTTCTGGACCGCCTCGGCGAGCGCCTGCACGCGCGCAGCCATGGAGCCCGGAAAACGGTGGACGGCGGGCCGTTCCTTGAACATCTCCACGAACGCCGCAGGATCATGCGCCGCAATGGCCCCGGGCTTGAGCGACCCGATCCGGGTCCGGATCTTTTCCGGCCCGGCGAACGCGGATTCCATCGTCACCTGCTGGTCCAGCAGCATGCCGGTCAGGAGGGCGAAGTCGTCCTCACTCAACAACTTGTCCGCGGCGGGATCACCCGTGATGTGCAGTTCCATGCCGTCCATCCTCCCACCTGCGGACCGCCGTCGTCATAAGCACACCCCCAGGGAAATTTCGCCGGGTCAGGCCTCCACGGCCAGCCGGATCATGGACCAGGACACTGCCGGAAGCTCAGCGGTGAGCCGGCCGCCTTCCACCTTCACCGTGCCGTTTTCCGAGGGCAGGACGGAGGTGGAATCGTCGGCGCTGGCCTGCCAGTAGGGGTCCTTGTTGGCGTAGGTCACGGCCTCCATCACCCGGACATCGCCCAGGCCTGCCACGGCAGCATCCAGTGCGAGGGCATCGGCGGCCGATCGGTTCACTGCGAACACTGTGGCCTCACCCTTGTCCGGGTCGTAGGTGGCGACGGCGGACAGTGCCGCGAAGCCGGTCGTGGTGCCGCCGTTGACCAGCGGGGATTCGACGGCGAGCTGCAGCACCGTGCCGGAGGCGTGCCGGGAGGTCAGGGCGAAGGGGTGGAAGGTGGTCTGCTTCCAGGACCGGCCGCCGGGCTCGGTCATGATGGGTGCGATGACGTTCACCAGCTGCGCCAGGCTGGCCGAGTAGACGCGGTCGGTGTTCCGGAGCAGCGTGACCAGGAGGTCCCCCACCACCACGGCGTCCGCCACTGTGTAGGTGTCCTCCAGCAGGACGGGGGCCACCGGCCAGTCCTTGCCTGTGGGCACCTTGGACTCGTCGCGGCTCATGTGCCAGACGTTCCATTCGTCGAAGGAGATGTTCACCTGCCTGCTGGACTTCTTGACTGACTTCACGTGGTCGATGTGGCTCACGATGTCGCGGATGAAGGCTTCCATCTTGTGCCCGGCAGCCAGGTGTTCCTGCAGGTCGCCGAAGTCCTCGAAGTACTGGTGCGCCGAGATCAGGTCCACCAGGTCGTAGGTTTCCGCCAGGACCACGCGCTCCCATTCCCCAAAGGTGGGCATGCTGGGCCCGGAGCTGCCGCAGGCCACGAGTTCCAGGTCCGGGTCGATCATGCGCATCCCGCGGGCTGTGTCCGCCGCGAGCCGGCCGTACTCCAGGGCGTTCTTGTGGCCGATCTGCCAGGGGCCGTCCATTTCGTTGCCCAGGCACCACATCTTGATGCCGTAGCCGTTGCCTGCCCCGTTGCTGCGGCGTTGCTCGGACAGGGCCGTCCCGCCGTCGATGTTGCAGTACTCCACGAGGTCCAGTGCCTCCTGCACGCCGCGGGTGCCCAGGTTGACGGCCATCATGGGTTCCACGCCGGCCTTGGCCGACCACTTGGCGAACTCGTCCACGCCCACGGTATTGGGGTCGGTTGAGTGCCAGGCCAGGTCCAGGCGGGCGGGACGCTGGTCCACCGGGCCCACGCCGTCCTCCCAGCGGTAGCCGGAGACGAAGTTGCCGCCCGGGTACCGCACGGTGGAAACGCCAAGTTCACGGGTCAGTTCCAGGACGTCCTTGCGGAAGCCGTCCTCATCGGCGTCCGGGTGTCCGGGTTCGAAGATCCCGGTGTAGACGCACCGGCCCAGGTGCTCAACGAACGCGCCAAACGTTCGACGGCGGACGGGGCCCACGGTGAACGACGGATCGATGGTGATTTTGGCTGCGGTGGGTTGTGGCTGGGTCACAGGGATATCCTCGGGTAGTTTTTACAACGTTATAGAAGATATTGTTTGTTGCCCCGCTCCGGGAGTCAAGGGTTTGGCCTGCGGCGACGCCGGGAGGTTCCAGCCGGGACCGGAGGACCCCGCGGCGCGCCCACCTGCGGCGACGCTCCAACCAGCGCAGGACCCGGAACCTCCAAGTACTACCTAATCGAAAAAACAGGTACCAGCTACGCATTCACCGGGGACCGGAGGCCCATTAGGTTTTTTCACAGAGACAAGACCTTCAGGCTCTCGGTACTTGGCTCACTAGGGGGGTGTGAGACCGGCAATGCATCGTTCACCACACATAGGCCGCGCAGGCTTCCCGGTCCATCGGACCCGGGTGATAGGCGGGGCCGGCGACGAGGAGTCCTTCGAGACCAAGGACTCTCCCCCAGCCGTCGCCGGCCCTCTTGCCCGTCCGCTCTCCCGGAGGGGCAATACACCGCTGCCCGAGGAGGGCAGCCATGAGCACGCAAACCCACAGAACACGGCTCTCCTGCTGGACCTGGTCAATGGCGCCCGGACCCTGGCAGACTCCCTGGACCTGCTGGTGGCGGCATCGGCCGCGCACGTGGTCAGGACCGCCGGCATCGACGTCGGCTGCGGCCTGGTGCTTCACCAGCCCAAACGCGGTCCCGCCGTCACCGGCACCACCGACGAGGTAGTCACCCTGCTGGAGTGGGAACGGGAAACGGCCGAAGGACCGGTGACCGACGTCATGGCAGGCGGCCACCCCGTGGCCGTCCTCCAAAGGAACGGGGACTTCCGCTGGCGCCACTATTCCAGCCAACTGCAGGCGGCCGGCTTCGGCAGCGCCCTCGCGGTCAGGCTCCGCCTGGACGCAGAACTTCCCGCCGACGACGGGATCCCCGGCAACAGCGAACTCGGCCAGTCAAGGGCCGCCCTCGCCTTCTTCGCCCAGGACTCGAAGGCCTTCCCGCTCCAGGTCATCGCGGAGGCACGTACCTTCGCGGTGCTGGCAACCAAAAGCCTGCAGATGGCTATCAACCTGCACACTGCGCGGTCGCTGGCCACGGACCTCCGCTCGGCCCTGGACAGCCGCACGTCCATCAATGTGGCCTGCGGCGTGATCATGGCCCAGAACAGGTGCTCCTACCAGGAGGCGTTCGCCATCCTCGCCAAGGCGTCAAGCCACCGGAACATCAAGGTGCGCAAGGTGGCCGAGGACATCCTGGAGCGGCTTCCGGAAGGTGCTCCGCACTCACACTTCGGCCGCTGACCCGCTGCCGGTTCAGCCTGGTTGGCGGGTGCGCCCGCGGGCCCGGATCAGGATGTGAGGGTGCCCCGGGCAATACTGATGGTGGAGTGGGCCGGGTTGCCGTCCATGGGCTCGTCCGATACATCCACCACCGGGTACTGGGACAGGTCAAGTCCGGCAGGCACCGGGAACGTTCCTGATGTGGAGTTCATGACGCCCAGGCTGACCAGCTTGGAAAGGTCCGGCGCGATCAGCCACACCTCCTGGTAACCCTTGGCTTCATCCTTGTCCAGGCTGACCTCCAGGCTGCGGGAACCATCCTTGGCCTCCACCACTTTGGCCGATCCCGCCGCGGAGTGCTGCGGCAGCGGGGTCAGCTGGGTTGCCGCCAGCTCCTGGGGCTGGGGCGGGCGGTTGAAGGCCCAGACGGCGCCGAAAACCACCAGGACAGCAGCTGCCGCCGTTGCCAGCCACGTTCCGGGGCGCTGCCACGCGCCCCTCGCCCGGGCACTGTCCGTTCCGGCACCCCCTGCCCGGGTTCCCTTTGTCCGGTTGCCGCTTGTTTTGTCTCCGAGCGGGACAACGTTCGACGGCGGCACGTCCCCGGGTGCGGGCGTGCCGGCAGGCGGTGCGGCACCTCTGTCAGCCCCGCGACGTTCAGCCCCGCGTTCCCCTGAAACGTCTTCCACAGGCCCGGGTTCCGCCGGCACCCCCGCCGCAAGCGGGTCCTCCCGGACGTAATCGCCCAAGCCCAGTTCGCGGTGGATTCCGGCCCAGACCTGGGGCCCGGGCACGGAGAGCAGGCTGGTGTCCGGCGTCGTCTTCACCGCGTCCACCGCCCGCCGCAGGGCGGCGTAGTCGGCGGCGCACTGCGGGCAGGCCAGGAGGTGCTCCCGGCCGCCGGGGTCGTCCCAGTCGTCGTACAGCGCCAGGAGGCTCAACTGTTCCGGATCAAGATGCGGCATGGTCTACCTCCAATCTGCTTCTCAGGTGCGTCAGGCTGCGGCGGATGTGGCTCTTGACGGTACCAAGGGGAAGGTCCAGTTTCCGCGAAATCTGTTCGTGCGTCAGGTCCTCGTAGAAGGCAAGCTTCATGATGGACCCCTGGGGCTCACCCAGCCTTTCCAGTTCACCGTCCAGGAGCAGCCGGTCCGCCAGCGTTTCCGCGGCCTCCGTTCCTGCCCCCGCGTCCCCGGCCAGGCCGGCGCCCGCGGCAGCGTAAGCTTTGCGCGCTTCGCGGGCCGAGGACTGCTGGGCATCCGCGATGGCATTGCGCGTGATGCCAACAATCCACGCCGGGAGCCGGGCAACCTGCGGGTTGAAGGTGCTCCGGGAGCGCCACACCCGAATGAAGACCTCCTGGGTCACGTCGTCCGCCGCCGCGCGGTCCGCGAGGGAGCGGAGGGCCAGCGTATGCACCAGCGGCGCGAACTCGCGGTAGGCCGCCGCCAGTGCGTGCTCATCGCCGGACAGGAAAGAGTCGGTGAGCCCGTCATCCCATCCAGGGGACGCGCGGCCGGGGAGGGTCACGGGCGGCTCCCTCCCGGCTTCGGCGACGAGATACATGGCTGGCCACCGGCTGTGCAGGAACTGGTTCATGCGGGGACCGGTTCAGGCAGGGACTGCGGTGACAATCACATTGTCGCTGTAGTCCATCCGCTCGTCCAGCCATTTGCCGCCGCAGGTGACCAGCTTGAGTTCATGGGGCCCTGACCGCCTGAAAAGGGACGCGCCGTCGAACCTGTCCTTGGCCATCAGCTCCACGCCCACCACCCGGTAGCTGAGCGCGGGGGCGCCGTCCCTTCCCACGCGGATGATGGTTCCCGCCGGGAGCGACTTCAGGGCGGAAAACGGGGCGCGGTCCGAGGTGGTGTCGATATGTCCGGCGATGACGGCGGCCCCTTCGGCCGCCCCGGGGGCGGGGCCGAACCTGTACCAGGCGGCACGGTCGAACACGTCCGGGATCTCCATCGCTCCTCCGGTGGACACCCCCCCGGGCACCACCGGCATGTCGATGGCCGTGCCGGCCACGGTGAGCGAAGTGGGGGCCGGGGCTGGAGCATTCGCCGGCAGAGTGGCTGGCCGGAGCGTGATCTCCCCCGGCTGCGAGGTGCTGGAAGGGGCAGGGCCGGAAGCGTCAGGGCTGGAAGGGGCCGCCCCGTTTGGGGCAGCTGCCTGCGGCAGCGGGGAATCCGGCGGAGCCACCGAACTGGCTGCACCCGCAGGGGGCGACGCTTGCCCGGGATTGGACGGGGCGGCGGAACCGCAGCCGGAGAGGACCAGCACCCCGGCCACCAGCGCTGCTGCCGCACCCCTTGAGGCGGGCCGACGGCGGTACCAGCCTTCCGGCGTCGTGCGTGCGTTCATGACTGGCCTCCTTCCAAAGAAGACATCGGTTGGGAACAAAGGGGCCCGCGCAGGGGCCCGACCGCGGGTGTGCGGCCGGGCCCCTGCACTGATGGTCCTACAGCCGGGCGGCTACAGTTCGGCCCGCCGGGCACGCACGGCGCGGCTTACGCCCACCGCCCCGGCCAGCAGGGCCAGGGCTGCCAGGCCGAACCCGGCGGTGGCAACTGCGGGGCCCGCTCCGCCGGTATTTGCGGAACCGTCAAGGGCGCCGGGCACCGAGGCCGGAGCGGTATGCAGGCCCTCGATGGTCTGCACGGCCAGCTTCAGGTTCTGGTCCGCCAGGCTGCCCCAGGCGTAGACAATGGTGTGCGTCCCTTCGGCCACCGTGACGTCCGCCGGGCCGATCACGGGGGTGGTGGTGCCGGCGGCGGCAACTGCGGCCGGGACCGTGCCGGGATCGAGGGTAAGGGTCTGTTCGTTCGGGTTGGCCAGGTTGGTGACCACGGCGGTGCCGCCGGCCAGGACATCGACGGGGGGTGCGGCGGCGGCATGCCGGACGGTCAGTTTGCCCTTGCCGGCCTCGATCTGGGAGACGTCATTGGTGAACAGGCTTGCCGTGGGCTTGCCGTCTGCGCCGAGGTGGGCGGCTGCGGTGTAGTTTCCATTGGCGGCCAGGTTGACGCTGACCGGACCGATGGCGGGGGCGGACGCGTCGGCTGCGTCAGCTGCCGTGATGGCAATTTCGTAGGTGCCCGCGGGAAGGGCGAGCGGACCGGCGAGGGTTCCCGGGGTGAAATCGTCCAGCGTCCGGTCACCGTTGACCCAGACGTCGACGGTCAGTCCGGGAACGCCGTGCAGCACTGAGAGCTGGGCGTCTCCCTCGGCTGCGTTGGCGGGGCCGGCCAGGGCGATTGCGGCTGCAATGGCTGCCGCCCCGGCACCTGCGGTAAAGATTGTGTTGCGCATGTCCATCTCCTTGAACGGCCCGGCTGCCGGGCGTTTTTTGCTGACACCCCTACTACCGGCGCAGGCGCGGATTTGGATGCAGATTCATGGAGATTTTTTAACTTTTCTTCCGTCGGGGTTTAGGCCGCCCCTCCAGGCACCCCGTGAGCCTCTAACCGGACGCCGGGGCGGCGGTGCTGGCGCGGAGGACAAGCTGCGGCGGCACCACCGTGGAGCTCACCGCGGCACCTGACTCAATTTCAGCGAGCATGATGTCCATGCAGCGGCGCCCCAGTTCCTCGAAGTCCTGGCGTACGGTTGTCAGCGGCGGCGTGAAGTAGCCCGCTTCGGGCTGGTCGTCGAAGCCCACCACGGAGACGTCGTCGGGCACCCTGACGCCCGCCTCGGTGAACGCGCGCAGGAGGCCCAGGGCCATCTGGTCGTTCCCCACAAAGATGGCCGTGGCCGTGAGCCCGGACGCCAGCCGGCGGCCGATTGCATAGCCGCTCCCCGCACTCCAGTCCCCTTCCACCAGGAGTGATTCGTCCAGCCCTGCCTCCCGAAGCACCGCGCGCCAGCCCTCCGCGCGCTCGGCACCGTCCGTCCAGTCGGGAGGGCCGGCGATATGCCCGATCCGCAGGTGGCCCTCCTTGACCAGATGTTCGACGGCGAGCCTGGCGCCCGCGCGCTGGTCCACCATGGCCCCGCTGACGGAGGCGCTGCCGGCGGAGCCCACGGCCACCACGGGCACCGGAAGGTTCAGCTGCTCCAGCACGGCCAGGGTGTCCGCGTGCGGGACCAGTACCGCAATCCCGTCCACGGCCTGGTCCATGAAGTGGCCCACCGCGTCGGCGATGGCGTCCCTGCTCACTTCCCGCAACGCCGCGATGCTGACAAAGTAGCCGGCGTTGCGGGCCGCATGTTCCACCCCCAGCAGGGTGTTGGCGGGCCCGTACTGGGAGAGTTCACTGGCCAGCACGCCGATGGTCTGCGAGCGCCGCGTGACCAGGCTCCGGGCCGCGGTGTTGCGGCGGTACCCCAGCTCGGCAATGGCTGCCTCCACCTTTTCCCGGGTCGCCTTGCTCACGTTGGGGTGGTTGTTCACCACGCGGGAGACGGTCTGGTGGGAGACGCCGGCCACCTTGGCCACGTCTTCCAGGCGCGGCATCCGGCCCTTGCTGGTTTTTACCATGTGCCTATTGTGCCTGCTGCCGCTCCCGCCGCTCCCCGTGTTGCGCCCGCTGGGGCCGCCGGCTTGGGCGCCCGTGAAGAGTGCGGCTGAATCCTTGCGCGGCAGCAGACCAATAGGAAGGATGAGGGTGATCCACCGTTTGCGATGAAGGAGCCGGCGGAATGACCAAGTACCTGATCTCGTTTCCCAGCGGCGCCATGGACATCCCCGACGGCGGCCTGCAGGAAGTAGCGGACGCCGCCCACGCCGTGGTCCAGGAGGCCAAAGACGCCGGAGTCTGGGTTTTCGGGGGCGGCATTGACGAGAGTGTCCCGCCCGTCACCGTCAGCGGCGACGGAACGGTACGTGCGGGCACCTACCCCCAGACCGCGCAGATCGAGGGCGGCTACACGGTGCTGGAACTGCCCGCATACGACGCCGCGGTGCAGTGGGCTGCGAAGATCGCGGTAGCCTGCCGCTGCCCGCAGGAGCTGCGCGCCTTCCAGTACGATCCCGCCGGCTGAACCGTGAATCCGGCAGGCCCGGTTGACTTGGCCTATCCCTTCACGGGCACCTGGCTGGTGCAGAACTCACCGGCGGACCGGGTCCCCAGCCACGGGACGCGGCTCTTTGCCACGAGCTTCGCCATCGATTTCACACCGGTGGATGCCAGCGGGCAGTCGGCGCCGCTCACCCTGGCCTCGCTGTTCCGGCCCGAGCCGCCTGAACGCTTCGCAGGGTTCGGCAGGGCTGTGACGGCGCCGGCGTCCGGCGTGGTCTGCTCCGCCTATGACGGGGAACCTGACCACGCAGCTTTCCGCGGTTTTCCTTCGATCGGTTATGCCGCAACCCAGGCCCGGCGCGTGCGGGAGGGGTGGCTGGGCTTGGCCGGCAACCACGTGATCATCGAGTCCGGCGGGGTGTTCATCGCGCTGTGCCATCTCAAGCGCGGGAGCGTCTGCGTCCAGCCGGGCCAGATGGTGGGGTGCGGGGAGCCGGTGGGACTGTGCGGCAACTCGGGCAACAGCACGGAACCGCACGTGCACGTGCAGGCCATGGACTCGGCAGACCCTGGACAGGCTTCCGCGGTTCCCGTCTCGTTCGCGGGCGGACTGCCGCGGAACGGGGCTGTTGTGGCTGCCTGACCGGGGCTGCTTAAAAGAAATGGGGTCCGCCTGCACGTTCGCGGCGGACCCTCGTGGTTTTGATGGGTGGGCCCTGTGGGGCTCGAACCCACGACCCACGGATTAAAAGTCCGATGCTCTACCAACTGAGCTAAAGGCCCCTGCCGGCCGGTCAAACACGCTGTGTTTTGCCCGTACGGCCCAATCCATTTCTGGACGTTAATACTCTAACCCATGGTTCCGGACACTTCGCACACGCCCCGGGCGCCGCCGTCGTACGTTTTCACCCCGCGGTCCGGGCCCCTGCCGCCGTCACCGGACAAGCCCCGCGGACGCTCGATTTCCGCTGTGGCACAGGAGTAGCGTGGGGGGCATGAGCGAGCAAGCAGGAACAACTCCGTACGGCGGCAGCAACCGGCACCATAAGCCCAAGCCCTTCGCTCCGATGGATTTCGAGCCCTTCGCAGGCGGTGCCGATCCCGCCCGGGTATCAGAGGCTGCCCACCTTGCCGCGCAGGCCCTGGTCCGCCATGGCCGCGACAGCGACGATCCGGTGATCACCGAACGCCTGGTGAAGCTCGCGGACGAACAGGGCCTGGACGCCATCGCCGAGATGTGGGCGGAGAGCCCTGCCCGCTCCCTTCCCGGCGCCCTCTGGCGGCTCTACGCACTGCGTGCCGCCACCGTCCAGGACCCCGAACGCATCTCCGTCTACTTCCGCGCGGGCAGGGACACCGCCCAGGTATCCAACGTGGTGGCCGGCGCCGCTGAGCCGCCCGGCGCCGACGAAATGCGCACCATGGCGGACGCCATCCTTTCCGGCGCGTTCGACGGCGATTTCGACGTCGCGCTGGAACGTTCCGCCGCCTTCTGCCGCGTGGTGGCGCTCGGCCAGGCCACCCTCGCCGACGGCGCCGAGCATGCCAACGAGGCCCACGCCAGCAAACTGACCCGCAACTCCCACCAGCTGGTCAAGACCGCCGAGGACCTTGAACACGCGGCCAACGCGTGGCGCCTGGGCGAACTGGACTGAGGCGTCTTTTCCCCCGGCGGACCGGATTTCCGGGACGAACCAAGCCCCCGCTGTCAAGATTGACTTGGGCCGGGTGAAGTAGAAGACTGAAACCGGTGCCGAGCCGCGAAACCCCCGGGCTTCAACAATTAGCCGCCTAGAGCGGCCTACCGCCGAGAGGCGTATCCGGTTCGGCACCATTTTTCTGCCCTCTTCCAGGTGGCCGATTCAGAGGGTGCAGTTACGGGCCGGTAGAGTAAGCGTCAGTTGCGCGCCGCCGTCAAGTCACATGGCAGCAACCCCCGCCTTGATACGTCCTGGAGACCGGTAAACACGTGAAGCTGCGCCTTTTTCCACAGGAGCCCGCAGGGCTGAACCTGCTCTCACAGATGGCACAACAGATCGTGCTGGCCACCGCCACCCTGGCCGAGATCCTTGGCGTACCCGCGGACGAGCACGGCAAGCTCGTTGAGGACATGCACAACATCGAGGCCAAGTCCGCCGAACTGCATTTCGCGCTGCTGACGCACATGCGCACCAGCTTTGTGAATCCCCTGCCCCGCGAGGACATGTACGCCCTCTCCCGGTACCTCAACGAAGCCATGGAAAAGATGGACGCCGCGGCAGAGCTGGTGGCCCTCTACCGGCTGGACCGCCTCCCGAAGCGCGCCGCAGACCAGCTGGAGATCATCAGCAGGCAGGCCGAACTGACCGTTGACGCCATGCGCAGGCTCAATGACCTGGACGACCTCGAGGACTACTGGATCGAGATCCTGCGCCTCGCCAAACGGGCAGAACGGACCCACCGCGTCTGGGTGGCGGACATGATCGCGGACATGAAGTGGGCCCAGTACTCCCGCAACCGGGACATCGCCAACCAGCTGGTGGAGGTCACCAAGGACATGCGGCGGGTGGCCACCCAGGTAGGCAGCATCATCGTCAAGGAATCCTGACGTGACCGCAGTCATCTTCGGCGCGGTGGTCCTGCTGGCCGCGGCGTTTGCCTTCCTGAACGGTTTCCGCGACGCGTCCACCTCGGTGGCCCTGGCCGTGCGCAACCGGGCCCTCACCCCCAGCGTCGGCGTGCTCCTCGCCGCGTTCTTCAACTTTGTCGGCGCCCTCCTGAGCGCCCTGCTCGCCGTCGCCGTCAGCCGGACCTGGATCAACCTTCCGTCCGGCACCGACGGCCTGGCCATCCTGGTGGCGGGCCTGGCCAGCGCCTGCGCCTGGGGCGTGCTGATGTGGTGGCGCGGCATCCCCGCCTCCTCCACCCACGCCCTGGTGGGCGGGCTCGCCGGCGCAGGCCTCGCCAGCCTGGCGATCGGAGGCCCGGGAGTGGCAGGCGTGGACCAGTCGCTCCTGTTCCAGGTGGTCCTGCCGCTGGTGCTGTCCCCGCTCGTGGCCTACAGCGGCTCCTTCCTCCTGGTGTATCCGGCCACATGGGTGGCCCGCTACACCCAGCCCAACGTGGTGAACCAGCGCTTCCGCCGGGGCCAGGCTGTTGCCGCCGGCGCGGTGGCCTTTGGCCACGGCCTGCAGGACGGGCAGCGCGTCAGCGCGGTACTGCTGCTGGCCCTGCTGGCAGGAGGCTATTCCGACGGCGGGATCCCCACCTGGGTTGCGGCGCTGTCCGCAGTGATGATGACCGCCGGGACGCTCTTCGGGGGATGGCGGATCTCCCACACCATTGGATACAAGATCACCAGGATCGATCCTCTTCGTGGTTCCGTGGCCCAGACGTTCAGCGCGCTGATGCTCTTCGTGGGGGCCATCGGGCTGCACTGGCCGCTTTCCACCACCCACACCGTCACCGCAGGAGCCCTCGGCGCCGGGGAAAACCAGCACTTTTCGGTCACCAACCGGAAACTGGTCATCCGGATCCTGTGGCTCTGGGGGCTGACCCCGCTGGCGACGTGCGCCCTGGGCTTCGTGCTTGCGCTGGCCCTCTCCCCCATTTCCGTCTAGGCAGGCCCACCCGGGGGCGGCGCTGCCCTGTACAGGGAATCCGCCGTGACGTAGATTCGAAAGTGCGCCCCCGGTCAACGGTGCCGGGGACCGGCGTCCGCGCCGTGTGCAGGGCTGCGGACCAGGTGCCGCTGCAGCCACCCGGCGGCTTGGATGCACAACGCGGAAAAGAGCAGGCGCCATGTCCCACTCCTATTCCCGGCGCCACCTTCCACAGCCCCGGCAACCCCAGTGCGAGGCCTGCGGAACCGAGCACCAGCTGACCATCCACGCCATCACTGCCATCGGCGCTGCCGGCGGGGATCTGGTCACAGTGTCCTACACCTGCAACGACTGCGACCTGTTCCAGGAACACACGGCCTACGCCACCGACGTCGCGGCCGCACTGAACCAGGTCCGCTGGATGGCCCAGGTGGTCCTCTTCGGGGACGACTACATCCACTGCGGCTTCCCCATGGAGGAGGCGGAGTTCGAAGTTGAGCGGCTCTGCTACCGCAGCAACAGATCAGGCAGCGGGCTCAACGCCGTATCCCTGCCCACCCGGGTCCTGCGCTGCCACTGCGGGTTCCAGCTGGAGGTCCCGGAATAGGCACCGCGCACCCTTACCGCGCGCTGCACTGTGACGGGCAGGCGCAATGATGGCCCGGCTCGATCTGCGGGAGCCGTCCCTGCGCATCGAACCGGGCCATTGTTGGGCACGGGGTGCTTTGCGGTTTTGCTAGAGCTCCAGGGCCACAGGGCTGACGACGGCGGCGGCCATCAGGACGGTGGAGAGCTCCTCCGGGGTGAGGTTGGCGGCGGTGCACAGTTCGCCGTCCGCCACTCCGGCAGCGGAGGCCTTGCGGACAGCCTGCCGCAGGGACTCCTGGGCCGTGTCCAGTTCCCACTGCATGCTTTCGAGGCGTGAGCTGGTGCGCCACACCTCGGCCAGGACGTCCTCTTCCTCGATGGCTTCCTCAACGCCGGCCGCGGCCAGGGCGAGGTGCGGTTCGAGCTCCGGCGCCAGCGGACCGGCAGCCAGGGGTCCCGCCAGTCCCGCCGCAGCCGCGAAAGCCTGCGCCGGTTCAACTGCGTCCTGGACTGCGTCCACCCCGGGTACGGAAACAGTAAGCTGGGGGCCCAGGGGTTCACTGGCCGTCTGCGTCATGGCAAAACTCCTTAAGCGGGCTTACTACTAGTTCCGAAAGTATCTCGATTAGCGTACTAAACGCGTCAGTAGATCGCCAACGGGAACAGCGGCTTACCCGAAGCGTCCGGAGACGTAGTCTTCCGTGGCCTTCTGTACGGGGTTGCTGAAGATGGTGTGGGTGTCGCCGTATTCGATCAGCTTGCCCGGCTTGCCGGTGCCTGCAATGTTGAAGAAGGCGGTCTTGTCGGATACGCGCGCGGCCTGCTGCATGTTGTGGGTAACGATCACCACGGTGTACTGGTCCTTGAGCTCGTTGATGAGGTCCTCAATGGCCAGGGTGGAAATCGGGTCCAGGGCGGAACAGGGCTCATCCATGAGGATCACCTGCGGCTCCACGGCAATGGCGCGGGCGATGCAGAGGCGCTGCTGCTGGCCGCCCGAGAGGCCGGAACCGGGCTTCTCCAGCCGGTCCTTGACCTCGTTCCAGAGGTTGGCGCCCTTGAGGGAGCGTTCCACCAGGACATCTGCCTCGCCCTTGGAGATCTTCTTGTTGTTCAGCTTCACGCCCGCCAGAACGTTGTCCCGGATGGACATCGTGGGGAACGGGTTGGGCCGCTGGAAGACCATGCCGATCTGCGAGCGCACGGTTACGGGGTCCACGCCGGGGCCGTAAAGGTTGTCGCCGTCCAGCAGGACCTCGCCCTCAACGCGCGCGCCGGGGATGACCTCGTGCATGCGGTTCAGGGTGCGGAGGAAGGTGGACTTTCCGCAGCCGGAGGGGCCGATGAACGCGGTCACGGACTTGGCCTCGATGTTGATGCTGACGTCCTCAACGGCGAGGAAGTCGCCGTAGTACACGTTCAGGTCCTTGACGTCGATGCGCTTAGACATGGTGTTCCTTCACTTACTGGGTATGGATTGAAGTCTAGGATCCGCCGCGGTATGGCGGAAGGAGGGCCTGGTTACCGGCCGGTTTTGGGGGCGAAGATCCTGGCGATCAGGCGTGCCACCAGGTTCAGGACCATCACCAGGATGATCAGGACCAGGGCCGCACCCCAGGCCCGCTGGGAGGACGGGTCCGGGTTGGACGGCGAGGTGGGATTGAGGATCTGGGTGTAGATGAACGTGGGCAGCGAGGCCATCCAGCCGCCGAACACGTTGGAGTTGATGCTGGTGGCAAAGCCGGCGGTGACCAAAATGGGCGCCGTCTCGCCGATGACCCTGGCGATCGCCAGGGTGACGCCGGACGCGATGCCGGAGATCGCCGTCGGGATAACCACCTTGAGGATGGTCCGCCACTTGCGGACGCCCAGGGCGTAGGCGGCCTCGCGGAGCTCGTTGGGGACGATCTTGAGCATTTCCTCGCTGGAGCGGACCACCACGGGGATCATCAACACGGAAAGCGCGACGGCGGCCACCGCACCGGTCTTGGTGCCCGGGCCCACCACCACGAAGAAGAACGCGGCAGCGAACAGGCCGGCCACGATGGAGGGGATGCCGGTCATGACGTCCACAAAGAACGTGATGGCCTTGGCCAGGCGGCCGTCGTTGCCATACTCCACCAGGTAGATGGCCGTGAGCAGCCCCACGGGGACGGAGATTACGGTGGCCAGCAGCGTGATCTGCACGGTGCCCAGGAGGGCGTGGTAGATGCCGCCCATCACCGGGCCGCCGCTTTCCACGGCCTTGTTGTCGAACGCGCCCGTAACGCCGTTCATGGAGGTGGTGAGGAACCCGGGGTCGATGAGGCCGGGGATGCCGTTGATCAGCACGGTCCAGATCACCGAAACCAGGGGCAGCAGCGCCACCAGGAACGAGCCGACCACCAGGCAAGTGGCCAGCTTGTCCTTGGCCTTGCGGGAGCCTTCCACCGCGGCGCTCCAGGACACCAGGCCCACGGCGAACAGGATCGCGGAGACCAGGCCCCAGCCGAACGGGTTGAAGCCGATCAGGGCAAGGATGGCAGCGCCGACGATCAGGGCTCCACCGAGCACCGCGTAGGGTGCGTACTTGGGCAGCTGGCCCTTGGTGAGCGCCGACCGCTTGCTGCGGACGGGGGTAAGCGTGGAGGTCATTTAGTTGGCTCCCGAGAATTCTTTGTGCCGGGTGATAACCCAGCGCGCGATCATGTTCACGGCCAGGGTGATGACGAACAGCACCAGGCCGGCGGCGATCAGCGTGCTGACCTTGAGGCCGCTGGCTTCGGGGAAGTTCAGGGCGATCTCGGCGGCGATGGTCTGGTTGCCGGACTGGATCAGGCTGGCGGTCAGGGCACCGGAGGAGAGCACCAGGGCAACGGCCATGGTCTCACCCAGGGCGCGGCCCAGGCCCAGCATGATGGCGCTGATGATGCCGGGGCGGGCGAAGGGCAGCACGGCCATCTTGATCATTTCCCAGCGGGTGGCACCGAGTGCCAGCGCAGCTTCCTCATGCAGCTTGGGGGTCTGCAGGAAGATCTCGCGGGACAGCGAGGTGATGATGGGCAGGACCATGACCGCCAGGACGATGCCGGCGGTGAGGATGGTCTTGCCGGTGGTGGAGGCCGGGCCCTGGAAGATGGGGAGCCAGCCCATGTTGGTTGCGAGCCAGCCGTATGCCGGCGCGATCTCCTTGGCAAGGAAAGCGGCACCCCAGGCGCCGTAGACAACGGAGGGGATGGCGGCGAGCAGGTCCACCACGTAGCCGAGGCCGGAGGCCAGGCGGCGGGGTGCGAAGTGGGAGATGAACAGCGCCACGCCGATGGCGACGGGTGTGGCGATCACCAGCGCAATGGCGGCGGCGATGAGCGTGCCGATCACGATGGGCCAGATGTAGGCGAAGAAGCCCTGGCCGCCCTGGATCTTGTCTGCGGGCGCGGTCAGCGCGGGGATTGCCTGGACTACCAGGAAAAGCGCGACGCCGAAAAGGACGGCGAGGATCAGGCACCCGGCTGCCAGCGTGGCGCCGGAGAAGACTTTGTCCCCGGCGCGCCCGGCGCCCTGGGTACTGGTCAGGGAGGTGGCGGTCATTCGACGGCCCTTCGATTCGTAGCTGGATTAAGGATGCGGCGCAAAGCCAAGTTCCCCGCACTGCCGTCCGGCAGGCGGGGAACCCGGTTTTACAGCGTTGGCTAGGACTTGACCTTGATCGAGTCGATGGCCTTGGCGGCCTTGGCTGCGAGGTCCGAGGACAGCGGGGCGGACTTGGCCGACTCTGCTGCCGCCTTCTGGCCCTCTGCGGAAACTACGTAGTGCTCGAAGGCCTTGACCAGGTCAACGGTCTCCTGCTTGTCGTAGGTGGTGCACAGGACGTGGAAGGACACCAGGACGATCGGGTAGGCGCCCGCGATGGTGGTCTTGCGGTCCAGCTTGATGGAGAGATCGTTGGCGGCGCGGCCTTCAACGGGCTTGCCGGCGTCCACTGCCTTGGCAGCAGCATCGGCGGAGATCTTGGTGAAGGAGTCGCCCACCTTGATCTGGGCAACGCCCAGCTTGCCGCTGACGGCGGAGTCGTCGGCGTAGGTCACGGCACCGGGGGTGTCCGTGACGGTCTTGACCACGCCGGAGGTGCCCTTGGCGTTTTCGCCCTGCAGGCTGGCGGGCCACACACCGGCGGCCTTGTCGGTCCAGACGTCGGAAGCGGCGGCAGCCAGGTAGTCAGTGAAGTTCTGCGTGGTGCCCGAGTCGTCGGAGCGGTTCACCGGGGTGACCTTCAGGTCGGGCAGCGAGACGCCGGCGTTCAGGGCGGCGATGGCGGGGTCGTTCCACTTGGCGATCTGGCCACGGAAGATCTTGGCCACGGTGGTGGCGTCCAGCTTCAGGTCGGTGACGCCGGGAACGTTGAAGGCCACGGCGATCGGGGAGATGTAGACGGGGACGTTGATGGCGCCCTCGGGGCCGCAGACGGACTTGGATGAGGCGTATTCCTCATCCTTCAGGTAGGCGTCCGAGCCGGCGAACTGTGCCGAGCCGTCCAGGATGGCCTTGCGGCCTGCGCCGGAGCCGTCCGGGGAGTACTGCACGCTGGCGCCGGAGTTGGCGGAGGCGAAGTTCGTCTTCCAGGCGTCCATGGCGGCGCCCTGGGCGGAGGAACCGATGCCGGTCAGCGTACCGGTCACCTTGGTGCCGCCGGCGGACTGGGAGCCGGCAGGGGCGGTGCCCGTGGCGTTGTCTGAACCGCAGGCGGAGAGCGCAAGTGCGCCGGCTGCGATAACAGCGATAGCCGCGTGGCGGCCGAAGCGGAGTGCCTTCACTAGATGTACCCCTTCCAGGGTTATTCAGGTGCGGGACAGGGACGGAGAACCCTGCTGCGCGATGCATACGTTTTGTACCTTCAAGAAAGTTAAGGGCCGCAGGTAACGGGATGGGCTGTCCAAAGTGAACGGAGGATTAACGACGGCGGGATATTGGCTGACAAATGCCGGGTCACCATTGCGCAGATCACATGCGCAGTCGTAGTGCACCTGCGCCGGGCAGTGGATCGGCACTGAATAGACTTGGACCCATGGCCATCCCAGCAGGACTCTCAGCGACCAGGCGGTTCCTGCGCAGCCGGATCCGGACCGGGTTGATCCGAAGCCGCAACTCCTTTGTGCCCGCCATCCAGATGACCGTGTGCGCGGTGGGCGCCTATGCGTTCGCCGAGTACGTCCTGGGCCACTCCGGCCCCCTGTTCGCTGCCACCTCGTCGCTGATCGCCCTTGGGTTTTCCCGGGAGCCGCGGCTGCGGCGCGTGATGGAAGTGGGCCTGGGCTGCACCATCGGCATTGCTGTCGGCGACCTGCTCCTGCACTGGCTGGGCGGCGATATCTGGGTGGCCGCCGTCGTGCTCCTCTTCTCGATCCTGCTGGCCCGTTTCCTGGACAGCGGGAATATCTTCACCACGCAACTGGCGCTTCAGTCGCTGCTGGTGGTCTTGCTGCCGGCACCGTCCGGGGGCCCGTTCACCCGGAGCATCGATGCCGTGGTGGGCGGCATGTGCGCCCTGCTCGTGACCATCCTCGTGCCGAAGGACCCCCGCCGGGAGCCGCGCCGGGATGTGCAGAAACTGCTGCATGAACTGGCGGAGGTGCTGCGGGAATGTGCCGGGGCGCTGGCCAACAGTGATTCCACCCAGGCCTGGCATGCGCTGATACGCGGCCGGAACTGCCAGCCGCTGGTGGATGCCATGCGCCAGTCCCTCCGGGCATCCGGCGAGGTGGCCACGCTGGCGCCCGCCTACCGGCGGCACCGCGATGAACTGGACCGGCTGAAGCAGTCGCTGGATTTCATCGACCTCGCCCTGAGGAACAGCCGCGTGTTTGCGCGGCGGTTGACCAGCGCCATCAACCACACGGCGCTCTCTGACGAGGCGACGGACAGCATCGCGGGGGTGCTGCAGGAGACAGCTGCCGCCATTGACGAGCTTTCCCTGGGCCTTGCGGAGACGCACGAAGGCGTCCGCCGCGCCCACTTGCGCACTGCCCGGCGGGACCTGAGCGAGATCGCCCTTCGCCTGCACCCCAAGCTGCTGGAGGTGACGCGGCTGGAGGGCGAAACCGTGGTCATGCTGTTCCGGCCGCTGATGGTGGACCTGCTCGAAGCCACCGGCATGGATGCGGCCGAGGCCAGGGACGTGCTGCCCGCACTGTAGTGTCGGTGCCCGCCGCTAGGGTTGGACGCATGGCAACAAAGACTTCCCGGGCGTCCAAGGCGCCCGCGTACAAATGCGCCGAGTGCGGCTGGACCACGGCCAAGTGGGTGGGCCGCTGCGGCGAGTGCCAGGCCTGGGGCACGGTGGAGGAAACGGGCACTGCCGTGGCACGGACGACGGCGGCCACGACAGTCGCGGAGCCCGCGCGCCGGATTGCCGACGTCGATGCCACCACGGCGGCTTTCCTGCCCACCGGCGTGGACGAACTGGACCGGGTGCTGGGCGGCGGCCTGGTTCCGGGCGCCGTCATCCTGCTGGCCGGCGAACCCGGTGTCGGCAAATCCACGCTGCTGCTGGACGTCGCTGCCAAGTTCGCCCGCACCGCCCAGGACGTCCTCTACGTCACTGGCGAGGAATCGGCCGCGCAGGTCAAACTGCGGGCCGAACGGATCGACGCCGTCGCTGAATCCCTGTACCTGTCCGCGGAGACGGACCTCGGCCAGGCCCTGGGCCAGGTGGAGAAGATCGAGCCGCGGCTGCTGATCGTGGACTCGGTGCAGACGCTCAGTAGCGCCGATGTTGACGGCAGCGCGGGCGGCGTGTCGCAGGTCCGCGAGGTCGCCGCCTCCATCATCGCGGCCGCCAAGCGGCGGAACATGACCACCCTGCTGGTGGGGCACGTTACCAAGGACGGTTCCATTGCCGGGCCCCGCCTGCTGGAGCACCTGGTGGATGTGGTGTGCCAGTTCGAGGGCGAGCGGCACTCCCGGCTGCGGTTGCTGCGCGCCGTGAAGAACCGGTACGGGCCCACCGACGACGTTGGCTGCTTCGACCTCAATGAAAACGGCATCGAGGGACTGGCCGATCCCAGCGGGCTGTTCGTCAGCCGCACCAAGGACCCGGTTTCCGGGACCTGCATCACCGTCACCATGGAGGGGCGCCGCCCGCTGCTGGCGGAAGTGCAGTCGCTGCTCGCCGAAAGCCCCAACTCGCAGCCCCGCCGCGCCACCAGCGGCCTGGACAGTTCACGCGTGTCCATGCTGTTGGCCGTGCTGCAGCAGCGCGCAGGGACCATGCTGCACAAGGATGATTCCTACGTTGCCACCGTGGGCGGGGTGAAGCTCAGTGAACCGGCCACGGACCTGGCGGTGGCCCTTGCCGTGGCGTCGGCCAAGGCCCGCAAGCCTTTGCCCATCCGGCTTATTGCCTTCGGCGAGGTGGGGCTGGCAGGCGAGGTCCGGCCCGTACCGGGCATCAACCAGCGCATCCAGGAAGCCCACCGGCTGGGATTCACCCACGCCGTGGTTCCGGCCAGCCACACCGGGCCCGGTCCCGTGCCGGCGGGATTCTCGGTGCGTGAAGTAGAGCACCTCACGGAGGCGCTCAGCCTCCTGATTGGCTAGCAGCCTGCTTCCGGGGGCCGGTGCGGGGGCAGCGGGCAGAGCACTGGTTCCCGGCGGGTACTCTAAGTCCAGAACCTTCTCGCAGACGGAGGCTTACATTTCTGTGCTGGGGGCAGCGTGGTAATCGGGGAAAAGCAGGGGACCGCCAGTGCGGTGAACCATGAACGCAGGGCGCAGGTACAGCCGGTGGTGTCCGACCGACTCGATGGCCTGTTGGCGAGCCTTAGTCCCCGCATGCGGGTGGCCGCCAGTCAATCGCCGGTCACGTTGGCCATGGTCCTCGTGGTGGTTGCCACGGCCGTCTTCAGCCCAGAGACATTCAACAGCAAGCTCTTTATGGCAGCCCTGCTGTTCCACCTGGCAGTCGCCGCCTTGTGCGTGGCCACGCCCTGGGCCCGGATCCCGGCGGCGACGTTTGCCGTGATCCCGCTTATGGATTGCATCGCCATCGGGCTCACCCGGCAGGCGGGTGGACCTACCTTCAGCGTGCTGAGCGTAATGCTGGTATTTCCCGTCATCTGGCTCTCTGCCCAGGTCCGGCCGTACATGCCGGCCCTGGCCATTGCAGGGACGGTCCTCAGCATCGTTGTTCCCGCTGCCGTACAGGGCTCGTCCCCGGCCGGGGGATCCATGATCCGCACCCTCATCCTTCCCCTGGTCATGTCCGTCATCGCGGTGAGCGCCCACGTGGTGGCCACCACCATCCGCCGCCATCGCGTCAGGCTTGTTGAAAACGAACAGGATCTGGCCCGCACGCTGGCGGAAAGCGTCCGCCGGCAGGCCCTGCTTGATGCAGTGCTGAAGGCGGTTGGGGTGGGCGTCTGGGTGGTGGACACCCGGGGCCACACCGTGCTGGCCAACAGGGCGATGCGCACGGACCCCGCCCTCGGCGGCGTGATGGGCCCTGCCGAAGGGCCGGGCACGCTGATGCTGGCGGACCGCTGTACACCGGTACCGTCAGGGCTGCTTCCCGCAGCCCGGGCCGCAGCCGGCGATGCCTTCACGGACGAGTTGTATTGGGCCGGCCCCGCAGACCGCCAGCGTGCCTACTCCGTGAGCTCGCACGGCTTCCCTCCCGCCGGCCGCCAGGAAGGTGGGGCCGTCATCACCTTTGTGGACGTCACCACCCTGGTCAGTGCTCTGGCGGCCAAGGACGACTTCGTTGCCACTGTCTCGCACGAGCTGCGGACACCGCTCACGTCCATCCTGGGCTACCTGGAACTGGTCCTGGACGAACCCGGGCATGAGGACATCCGGGAGGAGCTTTTGGTGGTGCGCCGGAACTCGGAACACCTGCTGAGCCTGGTCAATGACCTGATCGCTGTGGCATCCGAGCGGATGGACCTGTCGCTGGAGGAAACGGACCTGGCCCGGCTGCTGGCGCTGGAGGTGGATGCCGCACTCCCCAAGGCCGCCGGCAACGGGCTGCAGCTGGTCCTTGACGTGGAGCAGCCGCTGCCGGCAAGGGTGGATCCGGAGCGAATCGGCCAGGTGGTCAGGAACCTGCTCTCGAACGCCATCAAGTACTCCCCCAGCGGCGGCCTCATCATTGCCGGGGCCGTCAGGACCGATGCGGGCCTGGTCTGTTCCGTCACCGATACGGGCGTGGGAATGACGGAGGAAGAGCAGGAACAGGCATTCACCAAGTTCTTCCGCTCGGCCCGGGCGCGGGAAACGGCCATCCCGGGCGCGGGCCTGGGGTTGCCCGTCAGCAAGACCATCGTTGAAGGCCACGGTGGATCCATCAGCCTGGACAGTGAGCCCGGCGTGGGCACCACTGCGACCTTCATCCTGCCGTTACGCTGACAGCTCCGGGCAGTCAGGTAGCGGCGCCGGCCAGCCAGCTGGAAACGTCGCTGCGCAGCACCAGCAGCGGGCCGCCGGTGGCGCTCACATTGCCATTGGCAACGTAGTACCCGCGGCCCGACCCCGTTCCCCCGGCCGCGCGGTCCAGGGCATCCACCAGATGCCGCGGCAGGTGGCCCTGGGGACCCAGGCTGCGGAGTTCTTCCACTTCTTCAGGGGTGAGCCGTCCCAAAACCTCAGCAATGTTGGCCATGAGTGCTCCTTTCGAGCGGAGTGCCTGGCAGGGTGCCTGAAGGAATAACCTAGAGCAGCGCCGTGAACTCCACGTTAACGGCGGACGGCAACTGCACTTCCTGACGATCCGGAGACCCAATGCCCATTCGAAGCGCAGGCATCCTGCTGTACCGGCAGGCCCCGGCCACCCCCGGCGGCGCCCCGGACGGGCTGCAGGTATGGATAGCCCACATGGGCGGTCCGTTTTGGGCACGCAAGGACACGCACGCCTGGTCCATTCCCAAGGGTGAGTACGCCGACGGCGAGGACCCGCTGGCTGCTGCACTGCGGGAGTTCGCAGAGGAGATGGGGACTGCGGCCCCGGAGGCTGAATACCGGCTGCTCGGCGAGTTCCGGCAGTCCTCCGGAAAGCTCATCACCGCCTACGCGGCGCAGGCTGAGTTCGCCCCGGAGGCGATCAACAGCAACACTTTCCCGCTGGAATGGCCCAAGGGGTCCGGCAAAATCCAGCACTACCCCGAGATCGACGACGCCCGCTGGTTCCCTGAGCAGGAGGCCCGGCTCAAACTCGTCAAGGGCCAGCTACCCATCCTCGATGCGCTGGTTGAGGACATGGCGGGCAGCTAGACCCCCGCTTAACGCGCTGCTGCATCGGCGTTTTCCAGCGTTTGGCTACGCGCCGGTGAGCACCAGAGCCACGCTGTGGCCGCCGAAGCCGAACGCATTCACCAGGCCCGCCTGGGCATACCCGGGCGGAAGCTGGTGGGCGTTTTCGGTGACGACGTTAAGGTCCACTTCCGGGTCCAGTGCCTCCACGTTCAGCGTCCCGGGAAGGTGGCCTGTGCGGAGGGCTTCGAGGACCACGACGGCGGCCAGCGCGCCGGCGCCGCCCAGCAGGTGTCCGGTGTGACCCTTCGTGGACGTCACCGGTACGGAGGCGCCGAAGACGGCATTGATCGCCTGGCCTTCCAGCCGGTCACCCACGGGGGTGGACGTGGCGTGGGCGTGGACAAACCCAATCCCCGCCGGTTCCATCCCGGCCGAGTCCAGCGCCTTCTGCATGACGCGGCGCTGCATCGCAGGATCTGCCGCCACGATGTCGTTGGCATCGGAGGTCACCGCTCCCCCGGCGACGGCACCAAGGATGATGGCGCCGCGGGCACGGGCGTGCTCTTCGCTCTCCAGCACCACCACCGCGGCTCCCTCGGCGAGCACAAACCCGTCCCGGCCGCCGTCGAACGGGCGCGCGGCCCGCTGCGGGTCATCCGAACGGGTGGACAGTGCACGGATCTGCGCGAAGCCGCTGATCACCAGGTCATTGACGGAGGCATCGACGCCGCCGGCAATAACGACGTCGGCGGCACCGGAGCGGATCAGCTCGGCTGCCTGGACAATCGCCTCAGCCCCTGAGGCGCAGGCGCTGACCGGCGTCCGTGCGCCGCCGCGGGCGCCAAGGTCGATGGAGACCCAGGCGGCGGGACCGTTGGCCATCAGCCGGGTAAGGGTGTGCGGGGAAACCTTCCGCGGCCCGGACTGGTTCAGCGTGCGGTCCTGCTCGATGGTGGAACCCAGGCCGCCGTATGCGGAACCGATCACCACCGCAAACCGCTCGGGGTCAACCTCGGGGCTCCCGGCCTGCGTCCACGCCTCACGGGCTGCGACCAGGGCGAGCTGGCCGCAACGGTCCATCCGCTTCATTTCGCGGGTGCTGAGGTGCTCCGAAAGGTCGGCAGTAATTTGCCCGGCAATTTTGACCGGCAGCTGCTCCGCCCAGTCCTGGTGCAGGGCGGTGATCCCGGAGCGCCCCTCAAGCAGGGCCTCCCAGGTCTCCTTGACCGTGGTGCCGAGCGGGTTGATGGTGCCGGCACCGGTGACGACGGCGCGGGGTGCAGGAGTGTTCACGGATGCCTTATTTCGCCGGGTTGTGCGTGCCGATGGGCACGAGTGTCAGGTCCGGGTGGTTCTTCTCGATCCGCCGGAGCGCCCAGACGTCGTTGAACAAGGCGAGGTATTCGCCGTCGGACCGCAAAAGCACCTCCGCACCCGGTACGTTGGCCAGCGCGGGCATGGCGTCCGCCGTCGAAATCCTGGCCAGCGAGTAGGGCAGGCGTTCCAGGCGCATGGGGGCGCTGAAGTCGTGGGCCATGCGGTCCTCCACCACTTCGAACTGCATGGGTCCGACGGCGGCAAGCACCGGCGCCTGGTCGCCGCGGACGTCGGAGCGGAGCACCTGGATGACGCCCTCGTGCTCGAGCTGCTCGATGCCGCGGCGGAACTGCTTGAACTTGCTGGGGTCCTTGGACCGGGCCACCTGGAAGTGCTCGGGGGCGAACAGCGGGATGGCCGGGTATTCCACCGGTTCCTCAAGGAACAGGCTGTCGCCTACGCGCAGTGATGACGCGTTGACCAGCCCCACCACGTCGCCGGGATACGCCTCGTCGATGACTTCGCGTTCCCGGCCGAACACCTGCTGTGCGTACTTGGTGGCGAAGGACTTGCCGGTGCGGGTCTGGGTGACCACCATGCCGCGCTCGAAGACGCCTGAGCAGACCCGGATGAAGGCCACGTGGTCGCGGTGCGCCTTGTTCATGCCGGCCTGCACCTTGAAGACGAAGCCGGAAAACGGCGACTCAACCGGGCGGGCCGCACCGTCCACGTCGGGGCGCGGGGACGCCGGCGGAGCGAAGTCCACCAGGGCGTCCAGCAGCTCCTTGACGCCGAAGTTCAGTGCGGCGGAGCTGAACAGGATGGGGGTGGCCTTTCCCGCGTGGAAGGCTTCGACGTCGAACTCGAGGTTGGACTCGATCACCAGGCCTGCCTCGTCCACGGCGTCGGACCAGTTGCTGCCCTGGCTCTCGGCGGCTTCCTCCGGCGTGAAGTATTCGGTGATGGCGATCTGCGCGCCGGCGTTGTTGCGCTGGAACCGGGCGAAGCGGTCATTCCGCAGGTCCCACACGCCCCGGAAGTCGCCGGAGATGCCCACGGCCCAGGTCAGCGGCATGGGCTGCAGTCCGGTGCGTTCGGTGATCTCGTCCATCAGCGCCAGGGCGTCCAGGCCCGGCCGGTCCCACTTGTTGATGACTGTGATGATGGGCAGGTTGCGCTGCTTGCAGACCTCGAAGAGCTTCATGGTCTGGGTTTCCAGGCCCTTGGCGGCGTCCACCAGCATCACGGCACAGTCCACGGCGGCGAGCACGCGGTAGGTGTCCTCGGAGAAGTCGGCGTGGCCGGGGGTGTCCAGGAGGTTGATGACAGTGTCCCGGTAGGAGAACTGCAGGGCTGCGGAGCTGATGGAGATGCCGCGGTCCTTCTCCATCTGCATCCAGTCCGAGACCGTTTCCTTCCGGTTGGCCTTGCCGCTGGAGGCACCCGCGGTGCCGATCACTTTCGCGTGCAGGGCCAGCGCCTCGGTGAGCGTGGACTTACCGGCGTCCGGGTGGGAGATGACGGCGAAGGTCCTGCGGCGGCCCGCCTGCTTGTGAATCTCGGAGATCCGGGCGGGGGTCAGGACATCTTGGGACACGGTGCTACTTTCGCTGCGGTTGTGGCTGCCCAGGGGCCATTCGGGTTCTGCGCTGCGACTCGAGGGCGGGGAATCAGGATTGGCAAACGGCCAAAGTACAAGTTTATCGCAGGGCGGCAAACCGGCATGGGCTGCGCTTAACGCAGGCGAAACCGGCCGTTCAAAGCCGCGAAATGCCGGACGGTTAGCGTGGGCGCATGATGCATGGCGCCACTTTCTCCGGGAATCTTTTCTTTGATCCGCTGGCCACCAACCTGGCCGCCGGCCCGTCTGGTGCGGGTGCGCAGGGGCCCGGCGGCGCCATTCCCTCCGCCCCGCTGCGGAAACGGGGCGTCCAGACGGCGGCGGAACACAAGGCGCTCCGAGCCGCGTCCCTCTCGAAAGTCAGCAGGGATCTGGAGCGGATGCTCAGGGAGCGCACGCGCTGAAACACCCCGCGGCCGCGGCCCGGCTTTCCCGGCGCGCACACCACGTCGCGGAAAGGGGCAGCGGGTAACGGCATGATGTGCTTATGCGCAGCATCGAACTGGTCTTTGATGACCGCACGGACGCCCTTATCAGGGCCGACTGGGCGCGCCTCGAAGCCGCCGGCCTGCCCAGCCTGGCAGCGCACACCTCACCCAGCAACAGTCCACACATCACGCTTGCCGCAGGAGCGGACCTGCAGGCCGGCCAGGAAGGGCCCTGGCAGGCGCTGCCCCTGGACATGATCCTTTCCGGCGCCATCATCTTTCCCGCCGGAGCCGGCAGGTACGTGCTGGCCCGGTCTGTCCTGCTGACCGCTCCCCTGCTGGATCTGCACCGCCACCTCCACCAAGGGCTTGCAGGTGCACTGCCGCTCACCCTGCCGGGGGCATGGACACCGCACGTCACCATCTCCCGCCGCATTCCCGGCCATCAACTCGGGACGGCCATGGACCTGCTGGACCTTCGCGTGGAGGGCCGCTGCACGGCAGCCCGGCTGTGGGACAGCAGCACCAAAACGGTCACGCTCCTGGCAGGGGCTGCCTGAGCCGGGCGGCAGAAACCGCGGCTGAACGGAGCGAAAGTGCCTGCCCCGCATGACATCCAGGGGGCACTTTTACGGCCTGTCCGGTTACCCCCTAATGGGGCACTTTGGGGCTTGCCCGTGCGGAACTTGGGCTTCTTACCCCTATCATTGAGCTTGCGGGAATCAGAGCACTTTTTTGATCCTGCCGGCCACCTGCAGATGCCGGCATTCCTGCGGGCGGCGGTCCGCACCTTTGAAGGGAAACACCTATGGCGCGGAGCCCCGAAGAGTCGCTGAAGGCCACTCTGGGCAGGGTTGCACCCGGAACACCGCTTCGGGACGGCCTGGAACGGATCCTCCGCGGGCGGACCGGCGCACTGATCGTCCTTGGCTCCGACCGCACCATCGATTCCATCTGTTCCGGCGGATTCGATATCGGCATCGAGTTCTCGCCCACCCGGCTGCGGGAACTGGCCAAGATGGACGGCGCCATCATCTGCGACAAGGACGCGGGTAACATCCTGCGCGCGGCGGTCCAGCTGGTCCCGGACTCAAGCATCGAAACCCAGGAGTCAGGCACCCGCCACCGCACCGCGGAACGGGTGGCCAAGCAGACCGGAGTCCCGGTGATCTCCGTCAGCCAGTCCATGCAAATCATTGCCCTTTACGTCAACGGTCTCCGCCACGTCCTGGAGGGCTCGGAGAACGTTCTTGCCCGCGCCAACCAGGCCCTGGCCACCCTGGAGCGCTACCGCGCCCGGCTGGACCAGGTCACCAGTTCGCTGTCTGCGCTGGAAATCGAGGCGATGGTGACGGTGCGGGACGTGGCCGTGACCCTCCAGCGGCAGGAAATGGTCCGCCGCATCTCCGAGGAAATCTCGCAGTACGTGCTGGAACTGGGCGAGGACGGCAGGCTCCTCTCCCTGCAGCTCGACGAACTCACCGTGGGCAGGGGCCCCGGCAGCGACGTGATTATCCGTGACTACGCCAGCCCCAATGCCTCCGCGGACGACATCGACAAGGCCGTCCACGAACTTGTCAGCCTGGGCCCCACGGAACTGATCGACCTTGGCAAGATCTCCGCGATTGTGGGGTTTGCGGGCGGCGAAGCCAATCTCGACGCGGTGGTCCAGCCCCGCGGCTACCGGCTGCTGTCCGGCCTCAAGGCAGTCCCCAAGGCCGTGGCGGACCGCCTGGTGGACCATTTCGGCGGCCTGCAATACCTCATGGCCGCCACCATTGATGACCTCATGACCGTTGACGGCATCGGCGACCAGCGCGCCCGCACCGTCCGCGAAGGCCTCAGCCGCATGGCAGAGGCCAGCCTCCTGGACCGCTTCCTCTAAAATTCCCATCCGTGGGACACCCGCTCATCGAGTGCTCCGTAGTTGTCGTTATGAAGCCTGAAAACGACAATTACGCAGCAATCGATGAAAAGCCAGCTCAGTTCAGCTGGAAGACGGCCTTGGGGCTGGCCCGGGAACCCAGCTTGGCGGTGAAGATGTAGTACGCCCCGCCGCCGCCGGGGGCCGCAGCAACGGCCTTGCAGCCATCGGCGCTGCGGTTACGGCTCCACGGGAAGTTGGCGGTTTCGCTGGCACCGGGCGCAATCACCTTCACCAGGTCCTCGCTGGAGGCCTGGCAGTCCTTCGAAGAAAAGATCCGGTCAGAGCCACTGGTCACCAGGAACTCCATCTGGGAGGTTCCGATGTTGACCTCACAGGGCACAGTGCCGCCATTGGTCACTTTCAGGGTGAGCAGCGGGTTTTCCCCCGGGCCGTAGGCGGGTTTGTCCGTGGCGGCCGAGACAGTCACCAGGTTCTGGTTGCAGGTGGGCGTCGCCGGGGCCGTGGGCGACGGCGTGGCGGACGCCGCGGAGGCGGAGGGCGTGGCGGCAGCAGACGGGGATGCGGCCGGGTTCGAAGCGGTTTCGGTGGACGAAGGCTGGGTGGAGGATGCCTTTTGGGACCCGCCCGTGAAGGCTGCGGCGAGCGCGAACCCGCCCGCCACCAGCGCGATCACCAGCAGGAGCGCACCACCGACAACCATCCGTCGGCGGCGGTACACAGCGGCGCTGGGCTTCCGGACGCTGCTGGAACCCGATGCCGTGCCGCGCGCTGATGAATTGCCTTGCCTGCCCATCCTCCTAGGCTAGGGAAACCCGCCGGATCTGCACTGCCACCACGCCGCCGCAGGCCCATCGCGCTGGTCACAACCGGTTTTCGGCCCGCCGGACCCCTTCCATTACAGTGTTGGCATCGACACTCAAACCTCCCCCGCAAAGCACGCTCCGGCGGACCCCGCAAACCTGGAGCTGCTCCACCACCGGATCAACGGCTGGTTCGCCGGCATTGCCCGCGACCTGCCCTGGCGCGAACCGGACTGCTCCGCGTGGGGCGTCCTGGTCAGCGAGATCATGCTGCAGCAAACCCCCGTGGTCCGGGTGCTTCCGGTCTGGCATGAGTGGCTTAAGCGCTGGCCCACCCCGGCCGGGCTGGCGGGCGAACCGGCAGGGGAAGCCGTCCGCTCGTGGGGCCGGCTGGGCTACCCCCGCCGAGCGCTTCGGCTGCACGCCGCAGCCACGGCGATCGTGCAGGAGCATGGCGGCAGGGTCCCGGACACCCACGCCGAGTTGCTGGCCCTTCCCGGGGTGGGCAGCTACACCGCCGCCGCAGTGGCAGCGTTCGCGTACGGCCGCCGGGAAACGGTGGTGGACACCAACATCCGCAGGGTGCACGCCCGGCTGGTCTCCGGCGTCGCGCTTCCCGCCCCGGCGCTGACCGCGGCGGAGATGCGCCTGGCCGCCGCCCTGCTGCCGGACGACGACGAAACTTCCGTGCGCTGGAACGCTGCGGTCATGGAGCTTGGGGCTTTGGTGTGCACGGCCAGGGCGCCGAAGTGCGCTGCCTGCCCGGTCAAAGATTCCTGCGCGTGGCTGGCGGCGGGTGAGCCCCCGCCGTCGTACGTTCCCAAGGGGCAGGCTTGGCACGGCACCGACCGCCAGGTCCGCGGCGCCGTGCTGGCCGTGCTCAGGCTGGCGGACTCGCCCGTGCCGCCGGACATGTTCGAGCGTGAACCTGCCGACCTTGGCTTCGCCCCGGAAGGAATCGGGGTGCCGCTGGCCGCGCTGCACCGGCTCAACTCCGCCCCTGAACAGCTGGAGCGGGCGCTGGCGGGGCTGCTGGCGGACGGGCTGGCAGAGATGCACGACGGCGGCTACCGGCTTCCTGCCTGACCCACCGGCGGCGCGGGCCCGGGATGGCATACTTCTTGGTGACCGGAACCGGGGGAAGCCATGAAGACCATTCTGTACATCGTCTGGGCACTGTTTGTTGCCGCGGCGATATTTTCGCTGCTCCATGCGTCGCGCCGGACCAAGCGGCAGGAACAACAGATGGCATCCTGGCCCAAGGCGCAGGCAACCGTCACCGGCAGCGCAACCGGGTGGACCAGCGGCGTGGGCGGCTCCAACCGGAACCTCCGCTACTTCCCCACGTACCAGTTCACGGATCCTCAGGGCACCCTCTTCATGGGCAAGTCCGAAATCTCCGGGGTGGAGCAGCCCGTTCCCGGTTCGCTGATCGAGGTGGCCTACAACCCGGCGAACCCCAACGAATCACTTCAGGTGTCCTCGGAGCCGCGCACGGCCATGGGCTGCCTGATCGCATTTTTCGCGGTCTTCGCCGTCGCCTCGTTCTGGTTCATCGGCGTTTTTCCAATGGGCTGAGTGTGCCGCCGGCGCGGTAGCCTGAAGGCATGCACAAGCCCGGAATGCTGGTGGCATTGGGGATGGCTGCGGTGTGCCTTTCCGCCTGCGGGCCCGGCGGCAGCGCCTGCCCGGCGATTGCGCAGGCCACCTCCGTGGCCGTGACAGTCACCGCCGGCTACTCCTCCCAGGTGCAGACGCTGCATCTGCGGGCGTGCCAGGACGGCACCTGCAAAGAGTCCGGCGCCGAACTCCGCCCCGGCAGCTCCTCCGTGGACCAGGGGTGCACGAAAGAGGGCGCCTGCTCGGCCACGGCTTCTCCCGACGGCACCAAGGTGGCCACGCTGATGCTGGAGACCCTGACGGAATCACCCATGACGGTGACCGCTTCCGGCACAGCTCCTGACGGGACAGCGCTGGCCGTCCGCACCTTGGAGTTCCGCCCTCAGGCGCTGTACCCGTTCGGTGAGCAGTGCGGGAAGTTCCTGTCGGCATCGCTTACGCTGGACGGCGACGGGCTGCATCAGCAGCCGGCATCCCAAAAGCCGCGGGGCTAGAAAAGCGCCGGCTGGGTGAAGGTCCCGTCGTCGGAAGCTCCGGCCGCGGCGCCGCTGCCCACCGGTTCAGCGCTCCAGTTGAAGCCCAGTTCGGCGAGCAGTTCCTCCACGGAGATTTGGCCGTCCAGCACTTCGATTTCCGGGGTGTTGTCTGCAAGCGGCCGTTCCATGCCATCGAGCTTATTCCCAGGAACGGCCAGGGAGCTCAGGGCTCGCCGAAGCCGGCCTCCACCAGGCCGCCGACATACTCCACAGCCCGTTCAGCATCCGCGCCCCACGCTTCCACGTGCAGCACGGTGCCCTTGCCCGCGCCCAGGGTCATCAATCCGGTCATGGACGCACCGTCCACGCCGTTGATGGTGACCTCGGCGTCGAGCGAAGCCAGGCCCCCTGCCACTTTCGCAGCAGGCCTGGCATGCATGCCGGCCTGGTTCACCAGCTCAAAGTCGCCCGTGAAGTCCGGCGGGCCGCTGCTGACAGGCTCGTGTTCGGCTCCCGCCCCGCCCCGCTCCGGTTCGCGCGCCGGACCGCGCACGCCTTCGGCCGCTTTGAGGACCGCATGGACGTCCGCACCACCTTGCGCGGCGACGGCCGCGGCCACCAGGCCTTCCACCAGCGGCGCGTCGGCAAGCAGGACACCGGCGGGATTCTCCAAAAACTCGAGCGCCGATTCCGCGGTCATCACGGCTGATCCCAGGTCTGTCAGGACCACGGTGCCAGTTGCCCCGGCGCCATCCCCGCCGGCCTGCCCGGACGTTCCACCGCCAGCCTGTCCCCCGGCCTTTTCCAGGGCGGCGAGGACTTTCTCCAGGCTGGTGCCGATCCTGCCATCGTCGGTGCCCCCGGCTGGCAGGATGACTACATCCGGCGCCATTTGGGCGGCAAGCTCCACGGCGCCGTCGGCAATTTTTTCGCTGTGCGACACCACCACGATGCTGACAGTCACGCAGCCGCCCCAACGGCAGCACGCAGGATCAACGCGCTGGACACTGCTCCCGGGTCACGGTGGCCCGCACTGCGTTCGCCAAGATAGCTCGCGCGGCCTTTCCGTGCCACCATCGGGTCGGTGGCCACCGCCCCAGCCTCCGCTGCCTCAGCGGCTGCCACCAGGACGCCCAGCACATCGTTGCTGCCGCCGTCGGCTGCGGCGCGGGCGGCATCAACTGCCGGCGTCCACGCATCCACCATGGTCTTGTCCCCGGATTCCGCCTTGCCGCGCGCCACGATGCCGTCCCTGGCGGCCTCCAGGGCGCCGGCCCAGGCAGCGGGGTCAATCTCGGCGGAATCACCGAGGGCGGTGGCGGCGCGAAGGAACGCTGTCCCGTAGAGCGGGCCGGCCGCGCCGCCTACCTTGGACATCAGCGTCATGGCTGTCATCTTCAGCGCCGCCCCCGGCGTTTCGGGCGCGGATTCACCGAGCTTGGCAAGGACCGCCTGGAAGCCGCGGTCCATGTTCTCGCCGTGGTCCGAATCCCCGATGGCACGGTCCAGTTCGATGAGTTCAACGCGGTGTTCAGCCATGGCCTGCGCGCACAAGGTCAGCCACTTGACGGCCCAGTTGGCATCCAGCACCACGGCTACACGCCCCAGCGCAGGGCGGGGGTGTGCACGGGGGCGTCCCAGAGTTCGGTGAGCTCGTCGTCGAGCCGGAGGACGGAGATGGAACATCCCTGCATTTCCAGCGCCGTGATGTAGTTGCCCACCAGCGAACGTTCCACCGTGGCGCCGGCATCCGCCAACACCTGCACCGCCCGCCGGTACACGATGTAGAGCTCGCTCAGCGGGGTGCCGCCCATGCCGTTGACGAACAGCAGTACTTTGTCGCCGGAACTGATCTTGAGGTCGGCCAGGACGGGTTCCAGCAGGCGGTTGGTGATGCTGTCCGCATTTTCCATGGGGATCCGGTGCCTGCCGGGTTCGCCGTGGATGCCGATCCCGATCTCGATCTCATCCTCGGCGAGGTCGAAGCTTGGCGTGCCGGCATGCGGCACAGTGCAGGCTGACAGCGCAACGCCCATGGTCCGGACGTTGGCGTTGACCCGTTCGCCGATGGCGGCCACGGCGTCCAGGCCATCACCACGCTCGGCAGCGGCGCCGGCGATCTTCTCCACGAGCACGGTGCCGCCCACTCCCCGGCGGCCGGCGGTGTACAGCGAGTCCTCCACCGCGACGTCGTCGTTGACCAGTACGGTCCGGACGCTTACGCCCTCAGCCTCGGCCAGTTCGCCGGCGGTCTCGAAGTTCAGGACGTCCCCGGTGTAGTTCTTGACGATATGCACGACGCCGGCACCGGAGTTGACTGCGAGGGTGGCGGGAAGGATCTGGTCCGGGGTAGGTGAGGTGAACACCGCCCCGGGCACCGCGGCGTCGAGCATTCCCCGCCCTACATAGCCGGCATGCAGCGGCTCATGCCCGCTGCCGCCGCCTGAAACCAGCCCCACCTTGCCTGCCACTGGCGCGTCCTTGCGCGTGATGTAGATGGGGTCTTCGCTGACGGTGACAAGTCCGGCGTGTGCCAGGCCAAAGCCCTGGACAGCTTCCTGGACAACGGCTTTTGGATCGTTGATGAGTTTCTTCATGGCGGTGCTCCTGGCTGTGCTCCTGAAGGATGTGTTTCCGACCCTACTACCGGGATCGCAGGTGGCGGTAGGTTCCTCCGGCCCGGGTTTTCTGGCCGCGTCCGCCGGCGGCGGGTCCCGGACGCAGCAAAGGGACAGCCCCCAATGACTGTCCCTTCCCTGAGGCCCCCCACATATCGGCCTCCAGTAGTTTATCCATCAATTCGAGTAAAACCAAGAGGGGTATGCCTCGGGCGGCCCCAGGGCTGCCTAAAGGGTGCGGATCATCCGGGTGTTGCCCAAGGTGTTCGGCTTGACCCGCGCCAGGTCCAGGAATTCAGCCACACCTTCGTCGTGCGAACGCAGAAGCTCCGAATACACCTCCGGGTCCACTGCGGACTGGTCCGCCATCACCTCGAACCCGTGGCGTTTGAAGAAGTCCACCTCGAAGGTAAGGCAGAAGACCCGGGACACGCCGAGGGCGCGGGCCTCCTCCAGCAAGCTCTCCACCAGGACGTGGCCCACGCCCTTGCCACGCCATTGCCCGGAGGCCGCAAGGGTGCGGATTTCAGCCAGGTCCTCCCACATGACGTGCAGCGCCCCGCAGCCGATCATTTCTCCGTCGCTCGACTCGGCGATGCGGAACTCCTGCAGGCTCTCGTAGTAGGCCACCGTCTCCTTCGCCATGAGGATGCGCTCCTCCGCCAGGGGCGCCACCAGCTTCTTGATGGCGGGGACGTCGCTGGTGCGTGCTGGGCGGATGCGGAAGGAGTCGGTCACAAGGCAATCCTACGAGGCGAAGGCTTCCGGCTCGGGGACTGCGGCATTTACCGCGTGCTCGCTCGTTCCTCGCTTAGACGCACGCTACGTAAATGCCCCAGCCCCCTTCGCCTCGCAATCTTCCCCGGCGATCGACGCCTTGCGCCTGTTGGTGGGAAATTACAGCCCCAGCTCGGCCGGCAGCTCGGTCTCCTTGCCCAGGACGTTCTTCGCCAGGAACCACTCCACCACCTGGTACCAGACCTTGGCGTGCTGCGGCTGGAGGACCCAGTGGTTCTCGTCCGGGAAGTAGAGGAACCTGTGAGGGGTCTGCCCGTCCTGGTCTGCCGCCAGCCGCGACTTGGACAGCAGCTCGTACCAGAGCCGCAGGCCCTCCCCGATGGGCACCCTGTAGTCCTTGTCGCCATGGATCACCAGCATGGGCGAACTGATCTTCCCGGCGTGCAGGTGCGGTGAATTCTCCAGCGCCATCTCTTCGGTCATTTCCTTCAGCCAGTACTGCGAGGCATCCGTGGTGGGTCCGAACTGGTCCAGCGCCCAAAGGCTGGCGTGGGTGACCACGGCCTTGAACCGGTCCGTGTTGCCCGCCACCCAGTTGGCCATGTACCCGCCGAAGGAGCCGCCCATCGCAGCAGTCCGGGCCTCATCAATGTCCGACCGCTCCACCGCCGCGTCCGTGACGGCCATGAGGTCGGTGAACGGCGCCTTGCCCCAGGCACCCCAGCCGCGCTGGATGAAGGCCTGGCCGTAGCCCGTGGACAATGCCGGGTCCGGGAGCAGCACCGCGTAGCCCTTCGCCGTCAGGAGCCAGGGATTCCACCGCCAGGTCCAGGCGTTCCAGGATCCCAGGGGGCCGCCGTGGATCCAGAGCAGCATCGGCGCGGGCTCCTCTGCTGATGCGCCCTCGGGCAGGGCAAGGTAGGCCGGAACCCGGGAGCCGTCCGGAGCCGTGGCGGCGATCCGTTCCAGCCGGCCCGGGCGGGACGGCCGGTCGGCAGGGGCTGGAAGCCGGGTGGTTTCCCCGGTGGCCACATCGATCCGCACAGCTTCGGGCGGGAATTCGTAGGAGCTGCGCAGCGCGTAGGCATAGCGCCCCTCCGGCGAAACAACGACGTCGGAGTAGGCCGCCGCGTCCTGCGTCACCCGGGCAACACCCACCTCGGCGGCAGCCGCCGGAACGCTGACCCGGAAGACCGGCGCCGCGCCGTCGTCGTCCGCCGTGACCAGGAGGGCGGAACCGTCCGGAAGCCACGCTGCCGGCCTGGGCCAGCGGTCCCAGTCATGGGCCAGTGGCTGGAGGCCGCCGGGCTCCCCTGCTCCCCCGGAGACGTCCAGGAGGTGCATCCTGACCTCTGGAGCCTGCTGCGGGGTGGAGTCGCTTTCACTGATCACCACCAGGGTCTTGCCGTCCGGGCTGACCGGACCCGGGAAATAGCTCATGCCCTCCTGGTCCAGGAGCACTTTGAGGCTGCCCGATGCCACATCCACCGCCACCAGGACGGAGCGGCTGTCCGCCTTGGCGAGGGGTTTGGTGAAGCTGCTGTAGACGGTCTTCCCGTCGGGGCTGACCACTGTCTCGGCCTCCCTCAGCCGCGGGCCGGCGTCGGGCGTGAGGTTGCGCAGGACCAGGGGAGCTGTGGCGTCAACGGTTGTGGGCTTGCCGGGCCCCTTGTCTGCCCCGGCTTCCACGGCGAAGATCCGCGGCTGGCCGGGGCCAAGGTCGGCGTCCCAGTAGCGGACCGGGTATTCGCTGTGCAGGATGGCGGAGACCTTCCTGTCCTTGCGGGATTTGCGCCGTTCGGCGTCGTCCTCCTCATCGGCCGACCCTGCCAGTACCTCGGCTGCCACGAATGCCGCATCAGCGTTCCTGGCGGTCATCACCTTGCTGACGCCGCCGGGCCGGCTGAGGACCACGCGGGCTTCCCCACCGTCTGCTGGAAGGAGCCACAGTGCATTGACCGCCTCTTCATCGGGGCTGTCCGGGTCGGGGCGCGCGGACGTGAAGTAGACGTCGCCGTTCGCGGCGAAAGCCGCGCCTGCTTCGCCCTTGGCGCTGCGGGTGATGCGCCGGGCGTGCTTCTGGCCGGCCGGGTCCAGCTCCCACAGGGCGGTGGCAAACTCGGTGCCCTTTCCGTTCAGGGTGGCGACGGTGGTCACCAGGCGGGAGCCGTCCGGGCTCAGGGCGAGGCCGCTTACCCGCGGGATGGACAGGTAGTGGTCGAGGTCGTGGAAAGGGGTCAGTGGTTGCTCGTCCGGGATCGCCGGATTCTGGTTAGCCATGCCCCGATTCAACACGCTTTGTGGCCTGGAGCACAGCCGCCACTCTCAGTTCCACGGACAGCCCAACGCTATGGACGGCCCTGGCCCGCATAACCGTTGCCGGACACCACCGGTTATGCGGGTACGGGCCGCCTGTGCCGGGCGAGAGGCGGCAAAGCGAAAGCCCCGCCTCTCCTTGCGGGAGTGGCGGGGCTTTGGCTGTGGCGCTTAGACGCTCGGGGCGATTTCCGGGATGCGCGGCTTGGCGTTGCCGGCGAAGGTGAACTTCGCGTCGTCGCCTTCGCCTTCGACATCCACCACGACGATGTCGCCGGTGTGGATCTCGCCGAAGAGGATCTTCTCGGAGAGCTGGTCCTCGATCTCGCGCTGGATGGTGCGGCGCAGCGGCCGGGCACCCATGGCGGGGTCGTAGCCGCGGGTCGCGAGGAGCACCTTGGCGGCCTTGGTGAGCTCGATGCCCATGTCCTTGTCCTTGAGGCGCTTCTCCAGGCGGGTCACGAACAGGTCCACGATCTCGATGATCTCGTCCTGCGTGAGCTGCGGGAACACCACGACGTCGTCAACACGGTTCAGGAACTCGGGGCGGAAGTGCTGCTTCAGTTCCTCCGTGACACGGGCACGCATGCGGTTGTAGCCGGTCTGCGTGTCGGTGCCGGACTGGAACCCGGTGGCAACGCTCTTGGAGATGTCCCGGGTACCCAGGTTGGTGGTCATGATGATCACGGTGTTCTTGAAGTCCACCACGCGGCCCTGGGAGTCGGTCAGGCGGCCGTCTTCCAGGATCTGCAGCAGCGAGTTGAAGAGGTCCGCGTGGGCCTTCTCCACTTCGTCGAACAGCACCACGGAGAACGGACGGCGGCGGACCTTCTCGGTCAGCTGGCCACCCTCTTCGTAGCCCACGTAGCCCGGAGGGGCACCGAAGAGCCGCGAAACGGTGTGCTTCTCGGAGTACTCGGACATGTCCAGCGTGATGAGGGCGTCCTCTTCACCGAACAGGAACTCCGCGAGTGCCTTGGCGAGCTCGGTCTTGCCGACGCCGGTGGGGCCGGCGAAGATGAACGAGCCACCGGGGCGCTTGGGGTCCTTCAGCCCTGCACGGGTGCGGCGGATCGCCTGGGACAGTGCCTTGATGGCCTCGTCCTGGCCCACCACGCGCTTGTGCAGTTCCTCTTCCATCTTGAGCAGGCGCGAGGACTCTTCCTCAGTCAGCTTGAAGACGGGGATGCCGGTGGAGTTGGCCAGCACCTCGGCGATGAGATCCTCATCCACCTCGGAGATGTCATCCATGCCGCCGGACTTCCAGTGGCGCTCCTTCTCCGCCCGCTCGGAGATCATCTTCTGCTCCTTGTCGCGGAGCGAAGCTGCACCTTCGAAGTCCTGGGCGTCGATGGCGGATTCCTTCTCCATCTTCAGCTTGGCGATGCGCTCGTCCATGGCCTTGAGCTCCGGCGGAGCGGTCATGCGGCGGATGCGCAGTCGGGCACCGGCTTCATCGATCAAGTCGATGGCCTTGTCCGGCAGGAAGCGGTCAGAGATGTAGCGCTCGGCCAGGCTGGCGGCGGACGCCAGGGCGCCGTCGGTGATGGTGACGCGGTGGTGTGCCTCGTACCGGTCGCGCAGGCCCTTAAGGATCTCGATGGCGTGGGCCACGGAGGGTTCCTTGACCTGGATCGGCTGGAAGCGGCGCTCCAGCGCGGCGTCCTTCTCGATGTGCTTGCGGTACTCATCCAGGGTGGTGGCACCGATGGTCTGCAGCTCGCCGCGGGCCAGCATGGGCTTCAGGATCGAGGCTGCGTCGATTGCGCCTTCGGCGGCACCGGCACCCACCAGGGTGTGGATCTCGTCGATGAACAGGATGATGTCGCCGCGGGTGCGGATCTCCTTGAGGACCTTCTTCAGGCGCTCTTCGAAGTCACCGCGGTAGCGGGAGCCTGCCACCAGGGAACCGAGGTCCAGGGTGTACAGCTGCTTGTCGCGGATGGTCTCCGGGACGTCGCCGCGCACGATCGCCTGGGCCAGGCCCTCGACGACGGCGGTCTTGCCGACGCCGGGCTCACCGATGAGGACCGGGTTGTTCTTGGTGCGGCGGGAAAGGACCTGCATGACGCGTTCCATTTCCTGCTCACGGCCGATGACCGGGTCCAGCTTGTTCTCGCGCGCAGCCTGGGTCAGGTTGCGGCCGAACTGGTCCAGGACCACGGAACCGGCAGGGGCACCTTCAGGCTGTCCGCCGCCGACGCCTGCGCCGGTGGTTTCCTTGCCCTGGTAGCCGGAGAGGAGCTGGATGACCTGCTGGCGGACCCGGTTGAGGTCGGCGCCGAGCTTGACCAGAACCTGTGCGGCAACGCCTTCACCCTCGCGGATGAGGCCGAGCAGGATGTGCTCCGTGCCGATGTAGTTGTGGCCCAGCTGGAGGGCTTCGCGCAGCGAGAGCTCCAGTACCTTCTTGGCACGGGGGGTGAAGGGGATGTGGCCGGAGGGAGCCTGCTGGCCCTGTCCGATGATCTCCTGCACCTGCTCGCGAACGCCGTCGAGCGAAATGCTCAAAGACTCAAGAGCTTTGGCGGCAACGCCCTCACCCTCATGGATCAGACCCAAGAGGATGTGTTCGGTACCGATGTAATTGTGGTTCAGCATGCGTGCCTCTTCTTGGGCAAGCACAACTACGCGACGGGCACGGTCCGTAAATCGCTCAAACATTTCGCCACACTCCTAGCTACGACGTACTTTGATGCTACGTGGCCGCCCCTGAGTTGTGGAGCGTGTTCGCCACAGGGGAAACCGCGCCCCTTGCGGGAATAACGGCGGCGGCCAGTCGCGGCCCCGTGGACCGGGCCAGCAAAGACGGGGCAGCCCTGGTCAAAGGCGCCGGCCGGAGCGCTCACGGCCAAGCGAATAAAGGCCGGCAGCACCCGTTCATGCGCAACGGCACAATTGGGCCAAAGGACCCTGTGCGAAGGCCTTCCGTAGCAGTAATTACTCAAAATGAAAAACCCCGCCCCGCCTGGCGGCGGTAGCGGGGTTTCGGCGGAGCTAAAGGTAGTCCTAGGAATTTGCCTTTTGGTAGGCTTCCTGGATTTCGGCCTGAATTCGGCCGCGGCTGTTAACGGTGTAGCCGTTATCCCGCGCCCATTGCCGGATTTGCGCCGAGTCGTGGCTGCGGCCACCCGTGGCTGCCTTGGCCCGCTGGACGCGGCCTCCGGATGCCTTGCGCGCGGCAGTGGTGAACCTCTCCAATGAAGACCGGAGTTCAGCGGCATTGGCTGCCGACAGGTCAATCTCATAGTTGACCCCGTCGAGGCCAAACTTAACATTCTCGTCTGCGGATCCCCCATCCAGATCATCAACGAGGATGATGTTTACTTTCTGTGCCATTTAGGTCTTCCTCTTGCTGGAAAGTTCGGTTTTCAGAAAAGCAGGATGTTTCCCATAAAAAAGTATGACTCTTATCTTGGCAACGCGTCAAAGCGCCTAATGGTTCCTTGGGGATAAAACCGGAAAGCAGGGGGTTTATCTATTTGGATTCCGAACCCGGTTGCTCCGTGGGCTGCACCGCGAGGGAATCCGCTTCGGCCTGGGCGCGGGCTTCCGCCTGCCGCTCTGCCTTGTCCGCGTTGAAGATTGCTTTCATGGCGAACCAGAAAAGCAGGCCCACCACGAGGGAGGGAAGAATGACTGCTACGTATTCCATGGTCAGTGCCCTTCGGGCTTCAGCAGGGGGAACAGGATGGTTTCGCGGATGCCGGCTCCGGTGAAGAGCATCACCAGCCGGTCGATGCCCAGGCCGATGCCGCCCATGGGAGGAGCGCCGTATTCGAGGGCGCGCAGGAAGTCCTCGTCAAGCTGCATGGCCTCGACGTCGCCGGCAGCGGCGTGCAGGGACTGCTCGGTGAGCCGCTCGCGCTGGATGACGGGGTCGATCAGCTCGGAGAAGGCGGTACCTCGCTCCATGCCGCCGATGATCAGATCCCAGGCCTCAATCAACCGGCCGTCCTCGCGGTGCGGCCGGGCCAGTGGCTGCGCGGACGGCGGGTAGTCGTACACGAAGGTGGGATTCAGCAGGGTGGGCTCCACGATCTCACCGAAGAGCTCCACCACCAGCTTCTCCGCGTCCCACTTGGGGTCCACCTTGACGTCGTGCTTTTCGGCGATCCCCCGCAGCACCTCAACGGACGTCTCCGGCGTGATCTCCTGCCCAACGGCGTCGGAAAGTCCGGGGTACACCGGCAGCCAGGCCCACTCGCCGTCGAGGTTGATCTCCCCTGCTTCGGTCTGCAGGACACGGCCGGCACCCACGGCGTCCGCGGCGTCAAGGATGATCTCCTTAATCCGTTCGGCCATGACGAATTGGTCGGCCCAGGCCTCGTAGCACTCAAGGGTGGTGAATTCGGGGCTGTGGGTGGAGTCCACGCCTTCGTTGCGGAACACGCGGCCCATGTCGTACACGCGGTCGATGCCGCCCACGACCGCCCGCTTGAGGTACAGCTCGGTGGCGATGCGCAGGGTCATCTTCTGGTCGAACGCGTTCATGTGGGTCTCGAACGGACGCGCCAGGGCGCCGCCGTGGACCAGGTTCAGGATGGGCGTTTCCACTTCCACGTAGCGGTGCCGGAACAGCGTTTCGCGGATGGACCGGGTGATGGCCGCGCGGGTGTAGACCATCTCGCGGGCCTCGTCCCGGACCATCAGGTCAACGTAGCGCTGGCGGACGCGGGTTTCCTCGTTGAGTTCCGCGTGCAGGACGGGCAGCGGGCGCAGTGCCTTGGAGGCCATGGACCAGGACTCGGCCATGATGGACAGTTCGCCGCGGCGGGAGGAGATGACCTCGCCCTTGATGAAGACGTGGTCGCCCAGGTCAACCAGGGCCTTCCAGTCGGCGAGGGCTTCCTCGCCCACGTTGGCCAGGCTCAGCATGGCCTGCAGGCGCGTTCCCTTACCGTCGGTGCCGCCTTCCTGCAGGGTGGCGAAGCAAAGCTTTCCGGTGTTGCGGACAAAGACCACGCGGCCGGTGACGCCTACGATGTCGCCGGTGGTGTCGTCCGCCTCGAGGTGGGCGTACTTTTCCCGGATCTCGGCCAGGGAGTGCGTGCGTTCCACTCCCACGGGGTACGCCTCCGTGCCGCGCTCAAGAAGTTTGGCGCGCTTTTCCATGCGGATCCGCATCTGCTCGCTGGCGTCGACGGGCTCTTGGGCATTCTTGGGCGCGGGGGTGTTTTGGGAAGTCACAATCATCAAGTTTACCGGGCATTGGCTGCCCGGACTTTCAGCTTCCCCGCAGGCTTGCGCCCTAGGATGGGCGGGTGAAAGAACGGGTACTTCCAACGCACGACGGCGGCAGGCTGGCTTTGTACAGCTACGGCACCGATGATGCCCCGGGCGAAAAGCGGGTGCTGGTGATCGGCGGCGCGTTCCTCACGGCCCTGATTTACCGGCCGTTCTCCATTGCGCTGGCGAACGGCCTGGGCGACGGCTGGGCTGTTGACGTCTACGACCGGCGGGGCCGCGGCAACTCGTCCGGACAGCCCGCGGACTACTCCATGGCCACCGAAATCCAGGATGTCCGCACTGTGCTCACAGCCACCGGCGCCCGGAATATCCTGGGCCACAGCCTGGGTGGCTCGGTGGCACTGAACGCCGTCCAGGAGTTCACCGGGACCGGGTTCGTCCCGGACAAGCTCGCCGTGTACGACGCGGCGGTGAACATCGACGGCAGCATCGACACCGCATGGCTGGACGGATTCGAGGAAGCCGTGAACAACGGCAGGGTGGGTCACGCGCTGGCGCACATGAAGAAGGCCACCAGCCCGGGTTCAGCCATGGCCAGGATTCCGGAACCGGTCCTGGCCGGCCTGATGGCGGTGTTGTCGCGGACCAAGGTCAACAGGATGTTCCAGCAGGTCATGCCCAGCGGTGTGGGAGAGCTCAGGGCCGCGTACGACGAAAAGGACCACGCCAGGGACTTCAGCGTGCTGCCCGCCGGAACCCACTTCATGGCAGGCGGAAAGAGTCCCAGCTATTACAGGGTGACGGCGGAACGGCTCCACGCCGCTGTGCCGGGGAGCACCTACCAGCTGTCCCCCAAGTGCTTCCACGGCTCCATACCAGCGGCCGTGAAGGAACTGGTGACGGACATCTCGGCATACTTCAAGGACGAAGGTCCGGACGGGAAGCCCCGCCCGGACACTCCTGACGCTATCCCCGTTCGCCGCGGCTGAACCCGGCGAGCGCAGCCTCGCCGAGGTCCCGCCATACCGTCCGCGGCGCCGGCGCCACGCTGCGGTCGGCCAGCCAGTCGCCCCAGGCGGTGATGTCCTCCCCGCGTTCGGCGGCAACGGCGTCGCAGGCGAACCCGACTGCGGTGGACCCGTCGGCGAGCTGAATGGAACCGAGCAACATGGGTTCGGGGAGGTCCGCCAGGAACGTCCCCAGGGCGGCCGGGGACAGCAGCCACCGCTCCCCCACCAGTTCGGCGCCGTCGTCGGACCGGTAGACGCCCGGCTTGCGCGGCACTGTATCCAGCGCCACCATCCGGTATCGTGCAGCCGTCTGGACCGGGCCGTCCCAGAATGCGCCGCGCTCCTCCAGCTGCTGCGCCAGCGGCTGCCCCTTGCGGTGCGCGCCGACCACCACCAGCGGCACCGCCGTTGCCCCCGCAGCCATTGGCCAGGGAACGGACGATGACGGCTGGCTGGCTCCTGCGATTGCCTCCGGTCGTGCACCGCCCGGCACCGCCGCGGCGGCGAAGAGCGCAGGCGGGGCGGGGGTGGCTTCGATGCGGCGGGCGATGTCCGCGGCCACGGCGTCATCGAAGGCCCGGCCCACCACGGTGAGCCCGAACTGGGCGCCGTCCACCTCCCCGGCAGGAACTGCCACTGCACACAGGTCAAACAGGTTGCAGAAGTTGGTATAGGTGCCCATCAGGGAGTTCACGCCCACCGGATCCGCTGCCACTTCGGCAAGCGTCGGGTGGAACGGCGCCGTCGGGATGAGCAGGGCGTCGAAGCCCTTCAGCCGCGCCATGGCCCTGGATTTCAGTTCCTGCAGCCGGGCGGTATCGGCCACGTACTGGTGGGCGGGCACTGTGCCGGCCGCCCGGATGATGCGCCCCACCGTGGGATCGATCCCCGCATGGCTTTCCGCGCCGGCGTCGTGCTCCTCAAGGAAGCTGCCCACGGCGGCGTGGCGTTCGGCAACCAGGCCGCCGTCGTACAGCAGCCGTGCCGCCTGGAGGAAGTCGTCGAATTCGATGGGTGCTGTTTCCACACCGGAGGCCGTGAGCCGGTCGATGTGCCGCCCAAACTCGGCTGCCCAGGCCGGCGGAAGGGCCGGCAGGGTGGCCGGATACGCGACGCGGGGCCGTGACGGCGCGGCCAGCCGGACGTCCGTGGGCCAGGCGCGGGAGTTGCCGGCCATGACGCCCATGGCGAGTTCAGCGGTGGACAGGTCCCGGGCGAAGATGGTGACGGCGTCCCAGGACCGGCAGGCGGGAACCACGCCGGCCGTGGAAACGACGTCCAGGGTGGCTTTGATCCCCACAATGCCCTGCAACCCGGCAGGGACGCGGCCGGAGCCGGCGGTGTCAGTACCGATGGCGATGTCCACCAGTCCCAGTGCCACCGCCACCGCGGACCCGGAACTGGACCCGCCGGAGATGTGGTCCGGGCGGCGGGAATCGCGCACGGCGCCGTGAGGGCTCCGCGTGCCGACCAGCCCGGTGGCGAACTGGTCCAGGTTGGTGGCACCCAGGACCAGCGCCCCCGCGGAGCGGAGGCGGGCCACGGCTTCGGCGTCCTTGTCCGGGATGTAAGCGAACCCGGGGCACGCTGCCGTGGTGGGGATGCCTGCCACGTCCACGTTGTTCTTGACGGCGAGCAGCAGGCCGGCCAGCGGGAGGTCTGCGCCGCCGGCCACTGCGGCGTCGATGGATGCTGCCTCGGCCAGGAGATCGTCCCCGCCGCGGAGCGTGATCCAGATTTCGGGCCGGTCCGCTGCTTCGATGGCGGCGAGCGCTGCCTTGACGCGCCGGGTGGTGTTGCCGGTGGCTGTGGTGCTCATACTGCTGCCTCTTCCAGTTCCAGAGTTTCCAGCGCTGCAGGCTCAGCGGGGGCGCCCAGGACCACCACTGCCTCGCCGGCCACCACCTGCGAGCCCGCGGCGGGCAGGACGCGGAGCACCACACCGTCGCAGGGCGCCTCGAGGACGGTTTCCATTTTCATGGCCTCCAGGGACACCAGCGGCTGGCCTTTGACCACGTGGTCCCCGGCCGCAACGTCCACCTTCCAGACGCTGGCGGCGAAGGGTGCGGAGACCAGTGCGCCGTCGTCGGGAACCACCACGTCATCCGTTGAAGGGGCCACGACGGCGGCCAGCGCCTCCGCGCGGTCGAACTCGCCGGCGTCGGCCCACGCCTGGCGTTCCACCGCGAAGGCGGCACCCTGCTTTTCCCGGAACAGCTCGATCGAGTCACGGTTTTCGGCCAGGAACGCCTCATGCTCGGCCAGGGAGAAGGTTCCCTCCTCGATCTCCACGCCACGGCCGCGTCCGGCTGCCATGTCGGCGCGCAGGTCCAGGAGTTCCTCCGGGCTGACGGGGTACCAGGAGATCCGGTCAAAGAAGCGGAGCAGCCACGGGGATCCCGGCTCGAACGGGGCGGAATCCGCGTAGCGCGACCACACCTGGGTGGTGCGACCCACGAACTGGTAACCGCCGGGGCCTTCCATGCCGTAGATGCACATGTAGGCGCCGCCGATGCCCACGGCGTTCTCCGGCGTCCAGGTGCGGGCAGGGTTGTACTTGGTGGTGACCAGCCGGTGCCGCGGGTCCAGCGGGGTGGCCACCGGCGCTCCGAGGTACACGTCGCCGAGGCCGAGGACCAGGTACTCGGCGTTGAAGACGGTGTCGAAGACGTCGTTGACCGAGTCCAGGCCGTTGATGCGGCGGATGAACTCGATGTTCCAGGGGCACCAGGGGGCGTCGTCGCGGACGCCTGCCATGTAGCGTTCGATCGCTTCCCGGGTTGCTGGATCGTCCCAGGACAGCGGCAGCCGGACCGTGCGGCTGGGCACCACCAGTTCGGAGCTGGCGGGCAGGGCTGCCTCGACCTCCTGGACCAGGTCCAGCAGCCGGGCGGTGGACAGGACGGACGGGTCCACCTTGATCTGCAGTGACCGGATGCCGGGAGTGAGGTCCACGATGCCAGGCACCCGGAGCTGTTCAATGTGCTGGTGCAGGGCGTGGACCCGGGCGCGCAGCCCGAGGTCCAGCACCATCTCGCCGTATTCCACCAGCAGGTTGTCGTCTCCTGACCGGCGGTAGGTGACCGCGGGCCGGCCGGAACCTTCCGGCACCGTGCCAAGCACGCCGTCGTCGCCATCCCCGCGGACGGGGCGGCCGGGGCGGCCGGAGCGGCCGGCCACCTGAGCGACCGGGGACGGGTTCGCCGACCAATCGGCATCCCCCGGGAGGACCAGCTGGCGGCCCGGACCCAGGTCCTTGGCCGACGGCGCCTGGCCGGCTTTGATGGGCACGAACCGGACCTTGTCTCCGGGCCGGAGCTGGCCGAGCTTCCAGCGTTCGGCCGTCACCACGGTCACGGGGCAGACGAAGCCGCCAAGGCTCGGGCCGTCCGGGCCGAGCAGGATCGGGGTGTCGCCGGTGAAGTCCAGGGCCCCCACGGAGTAGGCGGTGTCGTGGATGTTGGACGGGTGCAGGCCTGCCTCGCCGCCATCGGTCCGGGCCCAGCGGGGCTTGGGGCCAATGAGCCGGACGCCGGTGCGGGCGGAGTTGAAGTGCACCTCGTATTCGGCGGCGTACAGTTCCTCGATGTCTTCGCGCTGGAAGAACTCGGGGGCGCCGTGCGGGCCTTCGGCCACGGCCAGTTCCCAGGTGGAGTTAAGGGCAGGGCGGCTGTCCAGGGGCACCGCAGTGCCGGGGGCTTGTTCGACGGCGGACTTCACCGCGCGGAGGACGTCGCCGCCGCGCAGGACCCGCCCGGCGTGGCCGCCGAACTGCCCGAGCGTAAAGGTGGAGGCGCTGCCCAGGTACTGCGGGATATCCAGGCCGCCCTGGAACAGGATGTAGCCCCGCAGGCCGTTCCCGGTGGCCGTGCCGGCGTCGAGCGTTCCACCTGCCGGAACGACGACGGGCGTCCAGGCGGGCACCTCCGCGCCGTCAACCGCCACCGTGACGTCCGCCCCGGTGACGCAGACGGTGGTGGAGTGCGTGAAGGTCAGGCTGGGACCGGTCATGGTGAACTCCAGGCCCGGCGCGCCCTCCGGGTTGCCCAGGGCGGTGTTGCCCAGGCGGAAGGACAGGTCATCCATGGGGCCGCTGGGCGGGACACCGATCTGCCAAAGGCCGGTGCGGCCGGGCCAGTCCTGCACGCTGGTCTGCAGGCCGGGGCGGTTCACGGTGATGCGCGGTTCCGGATCTCCCACGGAGTCCAGGGTGCTGGTGGAGTGCTGCACGCTGCGGACCACATCCAGGCCGCCCACGGCACGGAGCATGCCCAGATTGGTCTCGATGCCGTCGATCCGGGTGTTTTCCAGGGCTGCGGCCAGGCGGTCAAAGGCCTCCGTGCGGCTGGCACCGGAGGTGATGATCTTGCCCAGGAGGGGATCGTAGTTGGTGGAGACTTCCGTGCCGGTTTCCACCCAGGCGTCCACCCGGGCTTCCCCCGCCGCGGGGTAGGCGGCGTTGGTAACGGTTCCGGCGCTGGGCTGGAACCCACGGGCCGGGTCCTCGGCGTAGAGGCGGGCTTCCACGGCGTGGCCGGTGACGGGCAGTGCCTCCGGCACGTTCTCCAGCACCGCGTGCCCTGCGCTCCCGCCCTGCGCCAGGCGGAGCATCCACTCCACCAGGTCAACGCCGGTGACGGCCTCGGTCACGGGGTGCTCCACCTGGAGGCGGGCGTTGACTTCCAGGAAGGAGGCTTCCCGGCGGGCGGAGTCGTAGACGAACTCGACTGTGCCCGCGGAGCGGTACTTAAGGGAGGCGCAGAGCGCCCGTGAGGTGCGGTGCAGTTCCGCGCGGAGGTCTTCGGGCAGGTCCGGGGCCGGAGCTTCCTCAAGGACCTTCTGGTGGCGGCGCTGCAGCGAGCAGTCACGGTCGCCCAGGCTCACCACCCGGCCTTCGCCGTCGCCAAAGACCTGGACCTCGATGTGCCGTGCGTTCTCCACGTACCGCTCGGCGAAGACCCCGGCGGTTCCGAAGCTGGCGCCGGCCAGGCGGGCCACGCGGGGAAAGCTTTCGGCGAGTTCCGCCTCGGAGCGGCACACCGTCATGCCGATGCCGCCGCCACCGCCGGTGGCCTTGAGCATCAGCGGGAACCCGATCGTCCTGCCGGCTTCGACGGCGGCATCCACGTCCTCCAGCAGCCCGGAACCGGCGATCATCGGCACCCCGGCCGCCCGGGCGGCGTCGCGCGCGGTGTGCTTGGTGCCGAAGATGCGCAGCTGCTCCGGGGTGGGGCCAACAAAGACCAGGCCCGCGGCTTCCACCGCTTCGGCGAAGGCTGCGTCCTCAGACAGGAAGCCGTAGCCGGGGTGGATGGCGCCGGCACCGGTGGCCTTGGCGGCGTCCAGGATCGCATCGACCCGGAGGTAGGACTCCTTGGCCGGGGCGGGCCCCAGGAGCACGGCTTCGTCGGCGAGCCGGACGTGCTTGGCGCCGCGGTCCGCCTCGGAGAAGACGGCCACGGTGCGCAGTCCCAGCTTCTTCGCGGATTCGATGATGCGGCAGGCGATTTCGCCGCGGTTGGCAACCAGCAGGGTGTCGAAGGTGTTCAGGTGGTTGTTCACAGTGCAGCCTCCGGCCGGGTGACGATCATGCGGACGGGGGTGGGGTTGAAGCCGTTGCAGGGGTTGTTGACCTGCGGGCAGTTGGAGACCAGCACCAGGGTGTCCACTTCCGCCCGCAGCGCCACGCGCTTGCCGGGGGCGGACAGGCCGTCCACAATGCCCAGGGCGCCGTCCGGGTCCACCGGGACGTTCATGAACCAGTTGATGTTGGAGACGAGGTCGCGTTTGCCGAGGCTCCAGCGGAAACCCTCGATCAGGAAGTTCTCCACGCAGGCGTGCTGTTCGCGGGTGTGCTGGCCGTACCGGAGGGTGTTGGATTCCTGCGAGCAGGCACCGCCGATGGTGTCGTGCACGCCCACTTCGTCCGCCACGACGGTCATCAGGGGCGCACCGGTGTCCGCCCTCAGGACGGAACCGGTGGTGAGGATGATCGACTGCTGCGCGGCGATGGTTGCCGGAGCCGAGTAGCGGACAGTGGTGTCTGCCGCGGCGTACAGGAGGCAGTCCACGGCCTGGTTGCCTTCCAGGTCCACGATGGTGAGGACGTCACCGGCGGCCACCACGGCGGACCAGGGTCCGCGGGCTTCGACGAATTCATCCAGGATCACGGTGCCGGCAGCGAGCGCGGTTTCCGCGGCGTCGGGGCGGGTGCTTGTAACGGTGTTCATCGGGCGTCCCTTGCGGTGAGGTCGTGTTCGGTGTTGCGGAGGGCCTGCAGGTGTTCCGGGCTGAGCGGTCCGGCGAGGCGTCCCGCTTCGAGTTCCGCGAGGTCCTGCGGGGCGTGCCAGGCGGTGATGTCCACGGCGGTTCCGGTGAAGTCACGGCGGGGATCCAGCGGGTGCGCGGTGTTGGCGAGGACCAGCACGGCGTCCATCTGGAGGAGAAGCTCGACGGCGGCGCCCGGTCCGGTGCTCCCGGTGAAGGTGATGCTTCCGGCCGGGTCAACGGTGATGCCCTTGAAGAGCGAGAGCGACGGCGCCACGTCGCGGGTGCCCAGGCCGTTCTTGAGGGCGCCCAGGGTGAGCAGTTCGCGGGCGGCCGGTGAGGCGCTGTGGACGGTCCCGGCGCCGTACCTGGCAGTGTTGCCTGCCAGGGTGGTGGCCCCGGTGAGGGCATCGTGCCGGCTGGAGGTGTCCGCCACGATGGTGGCCATCAGGCGGCCTGCGTCGGACAGCAGCGGGTGGCCGGTGGCGGGGTAGGCCTGCCACGGGACCTTGACGGTGTCGGCAATGTTAAGGCGTTCGTGCAGGGCGCCGGTCCGGTAGAGCAGGGTATGGACGCACGCATCGCCGGCAGTGTCCGTGATCCGGATCCGGGTGCCCCGGGCCAGCGCCATGGTGGTGTAGCGGCCAAAGGCGAGGGACTCTGCCCACGTGGGGGACGCGCCGTCGGGCATTCCTGCCAGCAGGTGCTGCGGCGCGGAGGCTGCCGGGACGAAGCGCATGGTGTCCACGGTCTTGCCGTGCTGTTCCCTGGCGTGGGTGCGGGCGCCGGCGGTGGTGGCGGTACCGGTTGTTGGCGTTTCAATGGTCTGTGTCATGTCAGTCCTGGATGTCGTGGAAGTTTTGGGAAGGGCGGGGTGGCCCGTCAGGCCTTGATTGCCGCATTCCGGCGCCGGACCCAGAGGCCCAGGAGCAGGACGGCCGCGACCATGAGCGGCGCGGACCAGAGGAGGAGCCCGTTTTCGCCGGAGGGGTCGTACACCTCGGGCCGCGGCCAGGCGAGGTTGACCACCATGACTGCGCCGTAGAGCACTGCGAGGATGTTGACCGGCAGGCCCCAGCGGCCCAGTGAGAAGAGGCCCGCGGGCATGGCCTGTCCCACCCGGTCCCAGTCGCCGCGGAGGCGGTTGGCCAGCTGCGGGACGGTGACCAGGAGGTAAGCGAGGTAGACCATCACGATGCAGACGCTGCAGAGGGTGGTGAACAGCGCCGCGTTGCCTACGTTGATGGCCAGCACCGCGACGGCCAGGGCACCGATCACGATCGAGGGCCACATGGGGGTGCCGCGGGTGGGGTGCACGGAGGAAAGGAGTCGCGACGCCGGGAGCTTGCCGTCGCGGGCCATGGAGAACACCAGGCGGGAACCCGCAGTCTGGATCGCCAGGGTGCAGACGAAGATGGCGATGGCCACATCCACCAGCAGGACCTTGCCCCAGAAGGTGCCCAGGACGGCGGTGAGCACGTAGGGCAGGCCTTCGGTGGCGAGGCGGCCATCGTCCAGGCTGGGGGCTGCCATCAGTGCGGTGATGATCATCAGTGCACCCCCGACGCCGGAGATGAGAAGGGCGGAGAGGATGGTCCGTGGGGCGGTGCGGCGCGGGTCCTTGGTTTCTTCTGAGAGCTCACCGGCGGAGTTGAAGCCCACCATGACGTAGGCGGCCATGAGTCCTGAAACCAGGAAGGCTCCCACCGCGCCCAGGTCGGATCCCTGCAGCACGCTGGTGTCCGCAACCACGTCCGGTCCGCGCTGGGCGGCGCTGATGAGGGCCAGGATCACGGCCGCGACGCCGACGATCTCGCAGGTGACGCCAACGGAGTTCACGTGTGCCATGAGCCTCACGCCCAGGGAGTTGATGATGGTGGTGGCCACCAGGAGGACCGCGCCCAGGACCACGGCGTTCGAAGCCCCGGTCACGGTGTTGAGTGCCGGGTCCCCGCCCACCACCTGGAAGCCGTCCCAGAGCTGGGGCAGCACTACCTGCAGGGCGATCGCGGCTGCGGCGGCGGTGACCACCTGCGCGATGGCCATGAACCAGCCGGCGAACCAGCCGACGCCTTCTCCCCCGACGCGCCGTGCCCACTGGTAGACGGCGCCGGACAGTGGGTAGCGGGCGGCGAGTTCGGCGAAGTTCAGGGCCACCAGCAGCTGGCCCACCAGGACAACCGGCCAGGTCCAGAAGAACGCCGGGCCGGCAAAGGAGTAGCCGAAGGCGAAGAGCTGGAAGATGGTGGTGAGGATGGAGACGAAGGAAAACCCGGCGGCAAAGGAAGCGTAACGGCCGAGCTTTCGGTGGAGGGTGGGCTGGTAGCCAAGGGACGTCAGGTCTGCATCGTCCTGGTGGACGGTGGGGAGGACGGTTGATGTCATCGGGAATCTCCGGGGCTGGAAAGGAATCTGGGGGGGCAAAGCCTCCCGGCACCGCAGCGCTCGGCCGAAGGCTGCTGATTACCGGTCAATTGATAGTTTTCCAGCGGGATGTCCCCAAACAGTTTCGCCTCTGTAAAAGGCGGATAGACATCTTGTTTCGACCAGATTTCCGTCCCCTCACCGGCTCCATTCGGCATCTCAGCCCTGGCCGGTGCAGCGCCCGGTGGTGCAAGAATGAAGCGGTGACTTCAGCCGGACCGGGACGCCCCCGCCACCAGCAACCCTCCCGGCCAGGTGCCACCGCCCGCGAGGAAATACTCGACGCCGCGGCAGAGCTCTTCACCACGCAAGGATTCGCCAGCACCTCCACCCGGTCCATTGCGGACGCCGTGGGAATCCGGCAGTCGTCCCTCTACCACCACTTCAAAACCAAGGACGACATCCTTGAGGACCTGCTGGAGGGGACGGTGTCCGGCGGCCTAACGTTCGCGCGCGCAGTGGCGGCGCTCCCTGCCGGGACCCCGCAAACCGAAGGCCTGGCCGGGAGCCGGCTGCACGCCGTCGCACTTTATGACGGCACCCAGCTGTGCACTGCCCGGTGGAACCTTGGCGTCCTCTACCACCTGCCGGAGGTGCGGAGCACGCGCTTTGCCCGGTTCCTGAACGACCGGCAGGAACTCCGGCACCTGTACGGAGAGCTGGGCGGTGGCTTGTCAGCCACCGCGGCGGGACCCGACGGCGGCGACTTCACCTTCCGCCTGGTGGAATCCCTGATCTACCTCCGGGCGGACGGGGCAGTGGGGCCGGACTCGCCCCTGCAGGCGGCCGACGCCGGCCTGATCCTCTGCGGGCTGGGCCGGGAGCTGCCGGCCATCCGTGCGGCGAGCCGGTCCCTCATTGACCGGCTGGCCTGAGCCGACGCTCTCCAGGATGCCTGCAACCACTTGCTCGGCTAGGCTCAGAGCATGACGCGAGAGAACATCAGGACCCCCGACGGCGGAACGATTGAGCTCTTCTCCACCGGCGCGGAACTGGCGTCGGCCGGGTCCGGTGTGGTGGTGGTGCCGCCCTCCATGGTGACGGCCGCGGACTACACCAAGTTCGCCCAAAAGCTGAGCGCCGCCCTGGGCCGGCCGGTCCACACGTTCAACCGGCGTGGCCGCGGATCATCGTCGCCGCAGCCCGAGGACTACACGCTGGACGTGGACATCCGCGACCTGGACACGGTCATGAAGCACACCTCCAGCACGGACGTCTTTGGACACAGCTTCGGCGGAGCGGTTGCCCTGCACGCCGCGCGGACCCTGCCCGTGGAACGGCTCGCCGTCTACGATCCCGCAGTCTCCGTGAACGGCAGCGTCACCGCCGACTGGATCGTGGAATATGAGCGTGCCATCGCCGCCAAGGATGACGACCGCGCCCTCGCCGTGATCCAGCGCGGCCTGGAAGCCGGCGGTGCATTTTCTTCGCGCATGCCGCTGTCCATGCTGACCCTGGCCAACAAGCTGACCGCGGGCACCACCGAAGGCAAGCAGCAGCGCGAACTGATGCGCACCGGCGTCCGCGAAATCAAAGCCATCATCGCCGCCGACATGCCTGCCGAGCCATTCCAGGCACTCCCCCTGGAGACGCTGATCGTGGTGGGCGAAAAGAGCCCGGCCTACTTCGGCATCGCCTGCGGCCAGATCCACGACGTCCTCTCCGGCTCCAGCTACACCATCCTGCCCGGCTTCGGCCACGACGGCGCCATCAAGGCCCCGGACAAGCTGATCAAGGAACTGAGCGACTTCTTCGCCGGCTAGTGTCCTGCGCCGTGGCCCGGGCCGGCACCTTCGGTCTTGCGCATCATCGCGGACAGTACGACGGCGGCAAAGGCTATGACGGTTGCCGTCATGAAGGCGGCACTCATCCCTGCTACGAGTCCCGACGCCGCACTCACCACAGCGAAGATGGACACCAGCAGGGCCGTGCCCGCCGCACCGGCCACCTGCTGCGTGGTGCTCATGATCGCTGAGCCGTGGGAGTAGAGGTGCGGCGGCAGCGGGTTCAAGCCCGTGGTGAAGGCTGGGGTGAACAGCAGCGCCAGGCCGAAACTCAGCGCCACGTGCAGGGTGATGATCCACCAAACCGCTGTGCCGGCGTCGAGCATTGAAAACTGCCAAAGGGCCACCACCATCAGGATGGAGCCGGTGACGGTGAGCGGAAGCGGGCCTACCCTGTCGAACGCGCGGCCGATGACAGGGCCCAGCAGCCCCATGGCCAGGCCGCCGGGAAGCAGCGCCAGGCCGGTCTCGAGCGACCCCAGGCCGCGGACTTCCTGCAGGTAGAGCGGGAGCAGGATGACGCCGCCGAACAGCGCCATCATGGCCACCACCATCAGCAGGACCGAGACGGTGAACATCCGGAAGTTGAACGCGCGAAGATCCAGCAGCGGCGCGGCGGCCTTCTGGAGCCGGACCTGGCGCAGGACGAAGACCGTGAGCGCTGCGACGCCGATGACAAGGGCCGCGATGGCACCGGCACCCGGGCCAGCCTGGCCGCCGTGGCCGCCGCCGATCTGGCTGAGCCCGTAGACCAGGCCGCCGAAAGCGGGAACGGTGAGGACAACGGACAGGACGTCGAGCTTGCCCTTCTCCACCTCGCCCACGTTGGTGAGGTATTTGGCGCCGATGGCCAGCGCTGCGAGGGCCACGGGCAGGACGAAGACGAACATGAAGCGCCAGGTGAAATGCTCAAGGATCAGCCCGGAGACGGTGGGGCCCATGGCCGGTGCCACCGAGATGGCAATGCTCACGTTGCCCATGACGGCGCCGCGCTTTGCCAGCGGGACCAGGGTGAGGATGGTGGTCATCAGCAGCGGCAGCATGATGGCGGTGCCGCCGGCCTGGACGATCCGTGCCAGGAGCAGGACCTCGAACCCCGGGGCCACCGCGGCCAGTGCTGTTCCGCCCGCGAACAGGCCCATGGCCAGCATGAAGACGGCACGCGTGGAGAGGCGCTGGAGGATGAAGCCGGTGGTGGGGATGACCACGGCCATGGTGAGCATGAATCCGGTGGACAGCCATTGAACAGTGGGGGCGTCCACCCGGAGGTCCACCATGAGCCGCTGCAGGGCAACATTCATGATGGTCTCGTTGAGGATCACCACGAACGTCGCCACCAGCAGCGTGCTGATGATGGTCACGGACTCCCGGGACATCTTCTCCGGGGCAGCGGGCAGGGTTCCTTGGCGGATTCCTTCGCCGGGTCCTTGGTCAGGGGCGGGCTGTCCGCTGGCGTTCGGAGAGACTTCGGTAGACATGGGTGTTCCCTCAGGGGTGTTTTAAGAGTGATGCGCGGTCGGCGCCGCTGCAGATTCCAACACTCTACCCGCTGGAGTAATTCCTCCGCATGGGTACTTTTTACCCCTGAGGGAACATTAGGGCTTTGCTTTAGGCGGTCTGCCCTGCGTGCTGGCCTTCGGAGATTTCTTCCACCAGCTTGTTGTTGAACGCCGGGAGGTCATCAGGGTTCCGGCTGGTCACCAGGCCCTGGTCAACCACCACTTCCTGGTCCGTCCAGTTGGCGCCCGCGTTCTTCAGGTCGGTTTCCAGCGTGAAGTAGGACGTGACATTCCGGCCCCGGATGACTCCGGCCTCGATGAGCAGCCACGGTCCATGGCAGATCGATGCCACGGGCTTGTGCTGTTCGAAGAAGTTCCGCGTGAAGCTCTGGGCGTCCTTGTCGACGCGGAGGTGGTCTGCGTTCACCACGCCACCCGGGAGTACCAGCGCGTCGAAGTCCGAGGCGTTCGCCTCCGCGACCGTCAGGTCGACGTCGAAGGTATCGCCCTTCTCCGTGCCGTTGTAGCCCTGCAGCTTGCCGCTCTTCGGCGCCACCAGGGTGGGCTCGCCGCCGGCGTCCTTCACTGCCTGCCAGGGACTGGTGAGCTCTACCTGCTCCACTCCGTCAGTCAGCAGGAATGCGACCTTCTTGCCTGCGATGCTGTGCTCTGACATTGTTCCTCCTCATCCTTGCGGTTGCGCGCTTTTGGCACGCGGGGGTCCCGCTTGAGAGTTGATTGCCTGACCACTCCAGCCTAGGAAATGGGAAAGTAATAAGCAAGCTGACTATCCATCTTGCGTGCTCTCACGAGTGCGCCGCGCAAGCTCCTTTGCGCGGCGGGTATTTGGGGTGCGCCGGGGATTTTGCGCCCTGGAATTGCGTACGACGGCGGCAGGCAGCTTGCGCGGCCGAGGCACCTTGGACGGCCGGTGGCGTTTGGACGTGACGATTGGGCCTCCGGCAGCTCCCGACCGGTGGCCAGTGATGGGCGATGCCACGTCAGAATGTCAGTGGGTCGCTGGATGATATGGGTATGGGAATCGGGACAGGCGGGGCAGCGGTTGTGGAGGGACTTGAATCCTCCATGGCTGCCTTCCGCAGGCTGATTCAGGAAGACACCGCCCTTGCATCCGGTGCCTGCGTTGGCACTGACGTGGATGTGCTGCAGCGGCGGTACGAACTCCGCCTGAAACGGCTGGAGGTCGTGAAGCGGCTGGAAGGCCAGCTCGCCGCGGTCAAGGCCCGCGACGTTGCCGACGCCGTCGAGATCCAGCACGCACTGCTGGCCCCGGACGCCCCAGTGCATGAGCGGACCTATGCGGAGATGTCGGCCGTGGAGGAGATCGCCGGGGTGCTGACCATCAGCTCCGCGGCAGCAGGGGCGTTGGTGGAGCACTCACGCCGGATCTGCTCCCTGCCGCTGGTGTTCGAAGCCTTGGCCACCGGGGACATGTCGTGGCAGCACGCCCGCATCGTTGCGGACGAAACCGAGAGCGTCGACTGGACTGGTGCTGCTGCGCTGGTGGCGCATTTCTTCGACCCGGCTGCACCCCAGCCCGCCCGCGGCGTCGCCCCCGGCGAGCTTGTCCCGTCCCGGTTCCGGGCGAAGGTGCGTGGTTGGCGGGAACGCCACCATCCGGAATCGATCGAGAAGCGCCATGTCAAGGGTGTGGCTGACCGGCGGATGGAATACACCCCGGACAAGGACGGTATGGCCTGGGTCTCCCTCTACCTCCCCGGGGACACCGCCTGCGCCATCTGGAACCGGACCACCGCCACCGCCCGTGGCTTCCAGGGCCCCGACGAACCCCGCACCCTTACCCAACTCCGCCCCGACATCGCCGCATCTCTGCTTCTCGGAGCCGGGCAGGCTACGGGTGAACGTTCCACTGGCACCACCGCAGGGACCAGCACCCCGGCGGGCGGTACCGCGATCGGGAAGGTCCCTGCGCCGCGGGCCGATGTCCTGGTCACCGTGCCCGTGTTCGCCCTCCTCGGAGCCACCGACGAACCCGCCTTACTGGATGGTTTCGGCCCGATCCCGGCGTCCATGGCACGGAAACTTGTCGCCGACGGGGCGGACTCCTTCTACCGGGTCCTCATCGACCCACGCGACGGCGCACCACTGGAAATCGGCCGGAAAAACTACCGGCTCACCGAAACCATCAAACGCTGGATCAGGATGCGCGACACCAAATGCACCTTCCCCGGCTGCACCAACCGCACCCCCGACAACGAAACCGACCACCTACAAGCCTGGCAACACGGCGGCACCACCGGAACCAGTAACTTGGCCCAACTCTGCCCCAAACACCACCGGCTCAAACACCACAGCCAATGGACACCGGACCCGGCCAACAAGAATGAACCACCCGGCTGGACCTCACCAACAGGCAGGCACTACAACCCAGAACACCAGGATGCCGAACCAACCCACTGGCCACGAGGAAACTGGTCAGCATTGCTCCAATGGGCCGCGCCCGCCCTCTGCCAATGCCTGGAGGCCAGCCTCAATAACCTTCCGCAGTGGGAACCCGACGACGACAGATACGTGGACCTCAACGACCTGCCGGCCGACGATCCCCTCTGGGCCGAATTCCTCGCCACGCCATTCGCCCTTTTCCCGGAGGCCATTGGTGCCCGGCCGTAGGCGGCCATGGACAGTTCCGAGGCCACTTCTGAAGCCCGTCCTGCAACGCCAGCCGCTACGCCCTGTGGTGCTCGATCAGCCAGGCAGCCATCTGCTGGGCACGCTTCCCGGCGTCCAGGTCACCGCCGGTGGCCGAGATGATGGAGCCCTTCATCAGGATCTGCCAGGAACGCGCGAACCCGTCAGGGTCCACAAGCCCGGCTTCTTCGGCCAGGGCCTGCACGTGGCTCCGAAGTTTTGCCAGGTAGTTGATGCTGGCCTGCCCCAGGGGGTGGGACGGTCCCATCTCCAGCAGGACCTGGGTGAAGGTGCTCCCTTCGAAGTCATCGCGCCGGAACCATTCCCCCAGGACGTCGAAGATCGCCAGCAGACGCTCCTCCGGTGTCTGTCCCCGGCCGCGGGCCTGGGCCACTATTGCTTCAACAGTCCACAGTTTGTCCCGCTGCTCCAGGAAGGCCAGGACCAACGAATCCTTTGACGGGAAATGCCGGTAGAAGGTGGCCTTGGCCACCCCTGACCGCTCGATGAGCTCATTGACACCCACGTCGCGGATTCCCCTGCGCGAAAACAGCTCGTAGGCCACCGAGAGGATCCGCTCCACGGAATTGGCGTTGCCCTCCCCCGACGAGGCCGGGGAAGACGCATCGGATATCGGGACCTTCGCCTCTGTGCTCATGAGACTTGGAGTCTACTGCAGGGGAGACAGACTGGTCTTGCCCGCTGTAGTGTTTCTCCTACGCAGTTCTTTAGAACACCGCAAGGCGCCCCCAAGGGTCCGCCGGTTTGGAGCAAGGAGGCCCCAATGTCAGCAGAGCGGATGTTCCAAAGTGTCCCGTCGGATCCCGATCCCTGGATGTCCAGTGATACGCCCGAAGAGGTCAGGCAGTTCGCCATCGAGTCGCTCCGGTGGCAGGCGCAGGAAATCATCGATGAACTGCTTGGCGGCCAGGATCCCAATGAAGAACTCGTCCGGGCCCGCCTTCGCCGCTGCGTCGCCAGGAACCCGGGCCGGCCTGAACGCGCGCTGCTCGAACAGCTCATGATCAACCGGGACCACTCAGGCCTGTAACGGGCACGGTATGCGCCGGGCCGGCGTGGCAGCTGTGAAGGCAGCTACGAACTCAGCGGAATGTTGTCGATCAGGCGCACCGGGCCCACCTTGGCCGCGATGAGCGCCAGGCCCTCGCCGCGGAAGGGTGTTTCCCGGCAGTTCTCGGCCAGCGGTTCAAGGGTGCCCGGGTCCACTACGTCAAAGTAGTCCAGCGAGACGAGGGGCTGGGATTCCACCATCGCCAGCGCGGAGTCGAGGTCCAGCGCCTCATGGGCGTTCGCCCTTTCCTCCAGCAGCCGCAGGGCCCTGGACAGGACCAGCGCGGCGTCCCGCTCGGCATCGGACAGGAAGCGGTTCCGGCTGGACAGCGCCAGCCCGTCCGTTGCGCGCACCGTTGGCACGCCCACGATCTCCACCGGGAAGTTCAGGTCGGAAACCATCCGCCGGACCAGGGCCAGCTGCTGGGCGTCCTTTTGCCCGAAGTAGGCCCGGTACGCAGGCAGGCTGCCGCCGGCAGAACCCGCAGGGCCGGCGGGAAGACCGGCCGCGGGCATGCCGTAGTGCAGCAGTTTGGCCACCACAGTGAGTGCCCCGTCAAAGTGGCCGGGCCGCGAGGCGCCCTCCCACTTATCCCCCAGGCGGCCCGAAGTGATCCGCACCAGGGGTTCGCCGCCGGGATAGACCTCCTCCACGGAGGGCGCGAACGCGAGGTCAACGCCCTGCTCCTCGAGCAGGGCGAGGTCCGCGTCGAGTGTCCGCGGGTAGCGGTCCAGGTCAACGGCATCGCCGAACTGCAGGGGGTTGACGAAGATGCTGACCACCACCACATCGTTCTGCTCGACGGCGGTGCGCGCCAGCGTTGCATGGCCTTCGTGGAGGGCGCCCATGGTGGGCACAAGCCCCTGGGAGACACCCTGTTTCGCGCCGAGCAATCGGGCGCTTTCGGCTTTCAGGCCGGCCACGGTGGTGACGAGTTGGATGGGCATTCAGTCTTCCTTCGGATCGAGGGCCTCGCGCAGCCCCTTCAGCTGGTCGGGTTTCAGCAGGCCGCGCCCTTCAGCGCGCAGGGCAGTGGCGCGGGCCATCGCAAGGTAGGCCTCAAGCACGTCCCCATGCCCACCGCCGTCGAACTCCCGCAACGCCTCGGCGTGCGCACGCACGGTGCCCACGTCACCGCGGGCCACCGGCCCGGTCAGCGCAGACTCCCCCGAGGCCAGCGCGTTTTCCAGGGTGGCGCGCAGCAGCGGCCCCAGCATGCGCTCGGGCGACTCCACTCCCACCTCGCGCAGGAGCTGCGACGCCTGTGCCACCAAGGTGACCAGGTGGTTGGAACCATGGGCCAGGGCCGCGTGGTAGAGCGTCCGGTCCGCCTCGGCGATGGCCACAGGCTCCGCCCCCATCTCCACCACCAGCGCCTGCGCGATGGGGAGCATGGCGGCATCGGCCGTCACGCCGAAGGTGCAGTCCAGCAGCCGGGTGAGGTCCAGGCTCATGCCCGTGAACGTCATGGCCGGGTGCAGCGCCAGCGGCACGGCGCCGGCAGCACGGACCGGATGCAGCACGCCCACGCCGAACCGGCCCGAGGTATGTGCCACAAGCTGCCCCGGCTGCCAGGCGCCGAGCTTCGCCAGCCCCTCCACCAAATCCGGCAGCGCGTCGTCGGGCACCGCCAGCAGCACCAGTTCGGCACGTTCCACGATGTCCTGCACCTCAAGGATGGGCACCCCGGGAAGCAGTGCCTCGGCCCGGTCCCGGCTGGCGTCGGAGACGGCTGACACTCCCACGACGGCGTGCTCGGCTCCGCGCAGGGCCGCGCCGAGCACGGCGCCCACCTTGCCGGCGCCGATGATTCCGACGCCGAGGCGTCCGGGCTTAGCCATGCGTCTGGCCTTCCTGTTGGTAATGGGTGCGGGCTTCAATGGCTGGAGCCCCAGGGTACGGCGCTCCGGGAACCGGTGTGCCCGGCACGGGCGCAGGTTCCACTGCCGGAACAACCTGCCGCAACCATTGTTCGGTGGTTTGCCGCTTCCTGGCCAGCCGGGCCCGCGCAGACTGCTCGTCGAAGAGTTGCCTGGCCTCGTCCAGCCCCGCCTGGGTAAGCCGCGGGGCAACGGGACCGGCCGTCGTATGCAGGACCAGGTCGGCCACCCGGAACCGGCGCGCCACGGGCCCCTGGTGGATCGCCAGTGACTGCGTGCGTTGATGGGGCACCAGCACAAGGTCCCGCCACCAGCGTCCGGAGCGGATCAGCAGTGCCGTGTCCGTGGCGGCAAACCCGTTCCGCCGCCAGCCCAGGGGCGCCAGCAGCCGGGCCCGCCGGGGCGTGGTGGTGAACCCGCCGTCGGAATCCCTGCCGGTAAGCCCCGCGGCGAACACCTCCGCAGGGCGATCCGTTCCCGGGTCCGGCAGGACGAGCGAGAGCATGGCAAGGACGTCGGCGAACTTGCCCACCGGCAGGAGGATGGTCCTGGTGTTGCCTTCGACGGCGTTGCCGGACGTCCCGTAGCCGGCAACGTTCACCTGCATCCGGTACCAGCCGAACGGACGCCACAGCGGAGGCTGGGCAATCTTCACGGCCTGGATCCGACCCGGCGGAAGTGTCTGCGCCTGGGTGTCCAGCAGCCCGTACCGCAGCCGGATGCCGTCCGGTGAGACGGCGGCGGTGAAGTTGTAGCCCTTGTTGAAGAAGTTCCAGTAGCTGGCGGCAAGGCCCAGCGCTGCGGGTACCAGGTAGAAGTAGAAAGCGCGGTTGTCCGTCAGCGCGGACAGGACCACGGAAGCGAAACCGCCCACCACAATGAAGAAACTTTGCTCGCTCAACAGGAGCGATCCGACAAGGCGCGACGGCGGCACGCTGAGTACCTGGATTTCGGGCGCCTCAGGTGCGGGCGGGGCAAAGGACTCCGCCGACGGGCTGCCGGGACCTGGAAGCGCCGCGGCGCCGGCCGCCGGGCCCGCCCCGAAACCTGCCTCAGCCCCGGAGGCCCGTGCCAGGATGGTGGCGCGCAGTTGGCGGGCGTCGTCGATCCTGAGGTACGCCAGGCGCACGGCGGATTCGCCGGCGTCGGCAACTTCAAACTTGAGTTCGGCCAGGCCAAAGATGCGGGCCAGCAGTGGCTGCACGATGTCAATGGCCTGCACCCGGTCCAGGCGTGCCTGCCGGTGCTGGCGGAAGAGGAGGCCGGTGTTGACCCGGACATAGCCGCCGGAGACCTGGTACTTGGTGAAATACCAGGTCAGGACGAACCCCAGGACTGCCACGGCCAGCACCGCGGCACCGCCGCCCAGGAGCCACGGTGCACGGCGGGCGAACCCGTCCTCGAACACGGGCTGGCCCTGGAGTGTCCGCTCAAACAGGTCGCGGCCGAAGAAGAACGTGATGGCGGCCAGTGCAACCCAGCCACGGACAAAAGGTGAGGCGGGATGCACACGCAGCCATTCGCCGTCGGGCGTTCCCGTGGCTTCCGGGCCGGTGCCGGCAGGCGGCAGCGCCGGACCGGGCAGCTGGCCGTCAGTGGTCACAGTCCTGCCAGCCTGGCTTCGCCGCGGGCGGCCAGCTGTTCACGGAGCCGGGCGCCTTCAGCCGCCGGGAGGCCGGGGATGCGCGCATTGGTGCCGGGGGACGCTGTGTGGAGCTTGACGGTACACAGGCCCATGCCCCGCTCCACAGGTCCCACGGCGATGTCCACATACTGCATGCGTCCGTACGGGACGGCCATGGTGCGCTGGAAGAAGATGCCGCTCCTGACCAGGAGGTCCTCGTCCCGCTCCGCGTAGCCGATGGCCCGGACCTGCCGCGGGATGAGGACCAGCCGCCATAAGGCAAGCAGCAGGGTGGCGGCCGGAACGGTGATGGCCAGCCACAGCGGCGGCCACCGCCACCATCCCAGGAGGACGAACACCAGCGGCGCGGACAGGACCAGTATGGCGGCGATGTTGGCCAGGGCCCATTCCACCAGGCGGACGGTGACGTATTTCGGTGACACCCGCTGCCAGTCGATCCCCGGCGGGTCAATCGCCTCGGTACGCATACTCGCCTTCCCCTGCGGCTTCCCCGCGGGCAGGCCGGCCCTTCTTCCCGTCAACGCTGTTGGTGTCGCCGTCTTCCGGCGGGATCCTGCAGAACCGCTCCACGACGAGCCCCACCACGATCATCACCAGGCCGCCGCCCGCCATGGCCAGGGCAAGCCAGGTGATGCCTTGGTCGCTGCGCAGGCTCCAGATGCGCAGCTGGTCCAGGAAGATTCCCACATGCCATCCCAGGAGCACCGTTCCGGCGTAGGCGCACGCCTGCGCCAGGATCAGGGTCCGGGCGGCCAGGAGGGGATCCAGCTGCGTCTTCTTCGCCTTGCTGTTGGGCTGGTGGCTGTTCCGCCACCTCAGGATCCGGATACCCAGGATCAGGGTGATGATGACGATGACGCCCATCGTGGCCAGCGCGGTGGCAGGCAGGACAGGCGTGGCCATGCTGTACCGGCTGGTGACAACCGTGGCCGACCAGCCCGCGATGGCAAGGATGACGCAGATCAGCAGCAGGCGCAGCGGGTTGATGGGCTTCATCTCTCCTCCACCGCTCCCGCCGTCGGCATCCCGTCAAATTCCCCGAACCCGTCGAACGGGGCAAGATCCTTGAAATCGTCCGCCTGGACTGCCAGGGTGCTGATCCGTTCGCCGTTCAGCGTGGCGGCGGGTTCGATGAGCGACCACGGGTAGAGGACGAAAGCGCGTGACGCCGCCCGGGGGTGGGGGATGGTCAGGGCGGGGTCGTCACTGCGGAGCTCGCCGTAGGTGATGATGTCGACGTCGAGCGTCCGCGGCCCCCAGCGGACCTCACGGACGCGGAGGTGCTTGTTTTCCACGGCCTGGCAATGTTCCAGCAGTTCGCCAGGGGTGAGGCTGGTTTCCACGGTGATGACCATGTTCAGGAAGTCCGGCTGGCCGGCAGGGCCGCCCACGGCCTTGGTCTGGACTATGGGCGAGACGGCGAGCAGCCGTACTTCCGGCGGATCCACCAGGTCCGCCACAGCCTCGGTCAGGGTCTCGTTGCGTTCACCAAGGTTGCTGCCCAGGGCCAGCACGGCCTTGGTGTAGATCCCGTTCATGCCTGCGCACCGGACAGCGCAGGGGCGGCGGGAACCCGCTCGCGGTGGACCGTGACGGCCACGTCACCGAAGGGGACCTCGATGGGGGCCTGCGGTTTATGGACGGTGATGTCCACGGCCTGGAGCGTGAATTCGGCCAGGAGGCTGTCGGCGATCCGCACGGCGAGTGCCTCAATGAGGTTCAGGGGCTCCCCGGTGATCCACTCGGTAATACGCTGCGCCACCTCACCGTAGTGGGCGGTGTCCCGGACGTCGTCGGACTGCGCCGCTTCGGTGAAGTCCAGGTAGAGCACGGCGTCCACAACAAAGGGCTGGCCCTCCCGGCGTTCAAAATCGAAGACACCGTGGTGGCCGACGGCGGTCACTCCGGTCAGCGTAATCCTGTCCATGGGTCCCCCGGCCCTATTGCGTTTTGTGTACGGCTTGTGTTGTGGGTGCCGCCATGCGCGCAGCCACCTTGACCGCGTCAAGGCTGGAACCGACGTCATGTACGCGGACGGCCCAGGCCCCGCGGTAGGCGCTGATCGCTGTGATTGCGGCCGTGGCACTGTCCCGCTCGTCAGGAGCGGCGGACTTCCCGGCCACGGTGAGCAGGGTGCCGAGGAAGCGCTTGCGGGAAGCAGCCACCAGGACCCTATGGCCCAGGCTGTCCAGCTGGTCCAGGTTCTGCAGCAGTTCCCAGTTCTGGGCGTCGTTCTTCGCGAACCCCAGGCCCGGATCGATGATGATCTGTTCCCTGCTGACACCGGCTGCGTAGAGCTTGTCCCGTACTCCTGCCAGTTCCGCCACCACTTCCCCGGCCACATCCGTGTATTCGGCGAGCGAGTTCATGGTCCGGGCGTCGCCGCGGCGGTGCGTGAGGACATAGGGTGCCTTGGAGGCCGCCACAAGCTCCACCATCTCCGGTTCGATGGTCAGCCCGGAGACGTCATTGATGATGGCCGCGCCCGCCTTCAAGGCAGCGGCTGCGGTGGAGGCGTGCGTGGTGTCGATGCTGACCAGCGCGCCGGCCTTCACCAGTGCTTCGATCACGGGCAGGACGCGGCGCTGCTCTTCGTCCGGCGTGACGTCGTCGGCTCCGGGCCGGGTGGACTCGCCCCCGACGTCGATGATGTCCGCACCCGCGTAGAACATCCGCAGGCCTGCCGCGATGGCGGTGTCCGCCGTCGCGTGCTTGCCGCCGTCGCTGAATGAATCCGGGGTGACGTTCAGGATGCCCATGACCAGGGTGCGGCCGGTGGGGAGGTCCTCAAAGCGGGCAGCCGGGCGGGGCTTGCGCAGGATGGGCAGCGGGGACGTAGCGGGCCCCGTTCCAGGGGCTGCAGCGAGTGAATCCATGGTGTGTGGTTACCTTCCGAGGATGAGGCTCATGGCTTCGGCACGGGTGGCCGGGTCATGAAGCTGCCCGCGGACCGCACTGGTGACGGTCTTCGCTCCGGGCTTGCGGATGCCGCGCATGGACATGCACATGTGCTCGCATTCGACGACGACGATCGCACCGCGGGGTTTGAGGTGCTGCACCATCGCTTCGACAATTTCGGTAGTCAGCCGCTCCTGTACCTGGGGGCGGCGGGCGTAGATGTCCACCAGCCGGGCCAGCTTGCTCAGCCCGGTCACCTTGCCGTCGTGCGAGGGGATGTAGCCAACGTGGGCCACCCCGTGGAACGGCACCAGGTGGTGCTCGCACGTGGAGTAGAAGGGGATGTCCTTGACCAGGACCAGTTCCTCGTGGTCCAGGTCGAAGGTGGTGGACAGGACGTCCGCAGGATCATGGTGCAATCCGGCGAACACCTCGGCGTACGCCTTCGCAACCCTTTTCGGGGTGTCCACGAGGCCGCCGCGGTCCGGGTCCTCGCCGATGGCAAGGAGGATCTCGCGGACGGCCGCCTCAATCCGTGGCCGGTCCACCTTTTCGCTCTTGGAGTGGTGGGAACCGTCCTCCGCCGGGTAGGCGGCGGAGGCGGAAACGTCGTCGTCGTCGAAGGAAGTCACAAGGAAAGCTTAGCCGCGAAGGGTGTCAGGCCCCGAGTCGGGGGTGCCTCCGTGAAACGGAGCATCCTCCGACACGCCCTGCGGGTGCGGGGGCTGGGCGTCCAGCGGCTCGTCAAGGCGCGCCTTCTTCGCTTCCTCCTGCGCTTCCCGTTCAGCCCGCTCCTGGCGGCTCTCCACCGGTCCGGTCAACTGGACGGGACGGGTTTCCTTGGACAGCCACACCTCGCGGAAGTCCCGCTTGCGGACGTCACGGAAGATGTCGGCAATCTCGGCCTGGTTGAGGGTCTCCCGCTCCAGCAGCTCCAGGGCGAGGTAGTCCAGGATGTCCCGGTTCTCGGTGAGGATTTCGTAGGCCTCGTCATGTGCCTGCTCGATCAGGCGGCGCACTTCCTCGTCCACGACGTAGGCGATCTGGTCAGAGTAGTTCCGCTCGTGCCCTGCGTCGCGGCCCAGGAACGGTTCACCGCCGCCCTGGCCCAGGCGGACAGCACCGACGCGTTCGCTCATGCCGTATTCAGTGACCATCTTGCGTGCGGTGCCGGTGGCCTTTTCGATGTCATTGGACGCACCGGTGGAGGGATCATGGAACACGATCTCCTCGGCGACGCGTCCACCCATGGCGTAGGCCATCTGGTCCAGGAGTTCGTTGCGGGTCACGGAGTACTTGTCGTTTTCCGGGACCACCATGGTGTAACCAAGGGCGCGGCCGCGGGGAAGGATGGTGATCTTGGTGACCGGGGCGGAGTTCCGAAGGGCCGCCGCCACCAGGGCGTGGCCGCCTTCGTGGTAGGCGGTGATCTTGCGCTCGTGTTCCTTCATGACGCGGCTGCGCTTCTGCGGGCCGGCCATGACGCGGTCAATGGCCTCATCCAGGGCGCGGTCGTCAATCAGGTTGGCGTTGGAACGCGCGGTGAGCAGAGCGGCCTCGTTGAGGACGTTGGCGAGGTCGGCACCGGTGTACCCGGGCGTCTTCTTCGCCACACCCTTCAGGTCCACCCCGGGAGCCATCGGCTTGCCCTTGGCGTGCACCTGCAGGATCTGGTCGCGGCCGATCAGGTCCGGCGCTTCCACGGACACCTGGCGGTCGAAGCGGCCGGGGCGCAGCAGGGCCGGGTCCAGGACGTCTGGCCGGTTGGTGGCCGCAATGAGGATCACGTTGGTCTTGACGTCGAAGCCGTCCATCTCCACCAGCAGCTGGTTGAGGGTCTGCTCGCGTTCGTCGTTGCCGCCGCCGATGCCGGCGCCGCGGTGCCGGCCGACGGCGTCGATCTCATCCACGAAGATGATGGCGGGCGAGTTGGCCTTGGCCTGTTCGAAGAGGTCGCGGACACGGGATGCACCGACGCCGACGAACATTTCCACGAAGTCAGAGCCGGAAATGGAGAAGAAGGGTACGCCGGCCTCACCGGCAACCGCGCGGGCCAGCAGGGTCTTACCGGTACCTGGCGGGCCGTAGAGCAGCACGCCCTTGGGGATCTTGGCGCCGACGGCCTGGAACTTGGCTGGTTCCTGCAGGAATTCCTTGATCTCCTGGAGTTCCTCCACGGCCTCATCGGCACCTGCAACGTCAGCGAAGGTGACCTGCGGCATGTCCTTGCTGACCATCTTGGCCTTGGACTTGCCGAACTGCATGATCTTGGAGCCGCCGCCCTGCATGCGGGTCATAAGGAACCAGAAGAGTGCGCCCAGCAGGATCACGGGGATCAGGAGGGAAAGCAGGCCGGAGAACCAGTTGCTTTCAATCGGCTGGTCGGTGAAACCCTGGGCCGGCTTGGCGTCGGTGACAGCCTTCACCACGTCCTGTGCGCGGGCATCCACGAAGAAGAACTGGACGCTCTTGCCTTTGTCCTGCCCGTCCACCTGCAGGTTGTCCTTCAGCGTGAGGTCAACGCGGTTCTCGCCGTCGAAGATCTTGGCCTGCTCCACCTTGTTGCTGGAGAGCAGTTCCAGGCCCTTGTCCGTGTCGATCCGGGCCGCACCGCCGGGGGCGAGCGTTGCAAAAGCCACAAGGAGCAGACCGACCACAACGACGATCCAGATGCCCGGGCCTTTGAAGAAGTTCTTAGCTTTCATCTGTTCGGGGCTGGCCCCGTCCCTTCCGGTAGTGCTTCACGGCGAGTAGTCTGCGCGCGTGATGGTGCTGCGTCAGCTTCTAGCTATACACCGTCCGGAGTAAATCACGCATAGCGAAAAGCAAAAGTTCCCTGTGGGCGTAGATGGTGCGGCAGTCCGCAGAATACCGCGTCAGGGCTGCCGCTTCCCGGTATCCGGCAGCCCCACGGACCCACGCGTGACCAGCCGGCACCCGAGCAGCACTGGGTCCGGTCCGCCTGTGGGTGGGGTGGGGCCGGCCTCCGCTGCGGCGCTTTCGAGTTCATCGATCAGCCGGTTGACGGCCCAGGCCCCCATTTCGGAGTGCGGCACGGCGACCGTCGTCAGCCCCGGATGGAGGTTGGCGGCCAGCAGTTCCTCATTGCCGAACCCGACGACGGACAGGTTGCCGGGGATGGACAGGCCCAGTTCCGCGGCGGCGCGGTAGGCGCCCATGGCCAGGGAGTCACTGCAGCAAAAGAGGGCCGACGGCGGGTTGGCGGCTGCCAGGATTCTGCGGGCAGCCGCGTACCCGCCGGATGCATCGGGCGACGCCGCCTCGCCAGTGGCGGAGGCACCGTTCAGTCCCGCACACTGAAGTGCGTCCCGGAAGCCCAGGATGCGCTGGCGGGTGGAGTGGTTCTCTTCAGCGGTGGTGAGGAGTCCGATCCGGGTGTGGCCGGCCGCGAGCAGTGCTTCCACCGCGGCTGCTGCCCCGCCGTATTCGTCGGCCACGACGGCGGGAAGGCTCAGGTCCGCGGCGACGGCATCCAGCAAGACCGCGGGGACCTTGCCCAGGGTGGCGGAATGCTGCAGGACGCGCCGGTGGCCGGCCGCGTAGAGGATTCCGTCCACCTGCCGTGCCAGGAGGGACTCCACGCCAGCTTGTATGGGGTGGGTTGCGCGCTGGCCGGGTTCCGGGCTGGACTTCAAGCCGGGCTGCGTGCCGGCTTCCGCTTGCGCCTGCCCCGGGATGTTGACGACCATCAGGGCGTAGCCGCGGGCACGGGCCGCCTGCTCCGCGCCCAGGATGATGCGGCCGGCGTGCGGAGTGGTGGCCACATCCTCAATGGCCAGGCCCAGCACACCGGACCTTCGGCTGCGGAGGGCGCGCGCCAGGCGGTTGGGGCCGTATCCCAGCCGGGCCGCCGTCGTCCGTACTTTCTCGCGGGTTTCCGGGCTGACCCGGGCGAAAGGCACGTCGTTGAGGACGTGCGAGACCGTGGTGACCGAGACGCCGGCTTCCCGCGCCACGTCCCGGATGCCCACGCTGCCGCTACTCACGCTTCCCCCACTCAGCAAGGCCAGTGCGGGATGGGATGTCACGGCAGTCCCGGGCGGCACGATTGCCGTGAACCGCCATGCCGTGGGAAGGGTTTACTCGTAGACGTGCGGCGCCAGGGTGCCCACGAAGTCCAGGTTGCGGTACTTTTCCGCGTAGTCCAGGCCGTAGCCCACCACGAATTCGTTGGGGATGTCGTAGCCCACGTACTTGACGTCGATCTCCACCTTGGCTGCGGTGGGCTTGCGGAACGCGGTGCAGATTTCCACGGACGCGGTGCCACGGGATTCCAGGTTGGTCTTGAGCCAGGACAGGGTCAGGCCGGAGTCGATGATGTCCTCGACGATCAGCACGTCCTTGCCCATCAGGTCGGTGTCCAGGTCCTTGAGGATCCGCACCACGCCGGAGGACTGCGTACCCGAGCCGTAGGAGGACACGGCCATCCAGTCCATGGAGATGTGGCTGTGCAGTGCCCGGGCCAGGTCAGCCATGACCATGACGGCGCCCTTGAGGACACCAACGATGAGGATTTCGCGTCCTTCATAGTCTTTGTCGATCTGCGCGGCGAGTTCGGTGATCCGCTGCTGGATCTGTTCCTTGGTGTAGAGAACGTGCTTGAGATCTGCCTGGACGTCGTTTGAATCCACCAATGGCTCCTGTTTAGATGCGGGGTGCGACTATTTTGCGGGCGGTTTTTGAGGCCGGAATACTAGCTTCCCACAGCGCACGGGTTCGCGGGGAACGGAACCGGCGCCGCCCGGGGCCCCTGCAGCCGCCGCGTCCTTCGATTCCTCCAGCTGCGCCAGTGACAACCGGTACACACTCACACCGCCGGGAAGCTCAACCGGTCCGGCCGAGCCATGCCGCCGGAGCAGCGCTTCTGCCGCCAAAAGGCGCCGGTAGCTGGGCTGCTGCCCGACGGCGTCGGCCGCTGCCTTGGCGATGACACGGAACCTAATGGCCGGTGCAAGCGCCCGCAGCGCCTCCTCCGGCAGGCTCAGTCCGCTGCCGTCCCGTTCCACCAGGGAGGCGTAGGTGCTTTCCGCCACATCCTCCAGGTAGTCGGCGTCCAGCTGCAGGATGGCGGCTGTCCGGGCCAGGGATTCGGCGACGCCGGGACCAAGTTTTTCCTCAAGGTGCGGGAGGACTTCCACCCGGGTCCGTGACCGGGCGAAGGCGGGATCGGAGTTGGTGGGATCGTGCCAGGGATCCAGCTCTTCCACGGCACAGATTTCCTCGGTGTCCGCCCGGCGGAGTTCCAGGAAGGGGCGCAGGAGGACGGCATTTCCGGTTCCAGGACGGGCCGGCCGCATCCCTGCGAGGGACCGCGTGCCGGAGCCGCGGGCGAGGCCCAGCAGTACTTGTTCGGCCTGGTCGTCCAGGGTGTGACCCAGCAGGATTGCCTCCGCGCCCTGATCTGCGGCTGCGGCCTCAAGCGCGGCATGCCGGGCTTCACGGGCGGCGGCTTCGGGGCCCATGCCGGCACCGGCCACCGTAACGGTCCGGATTTCCACCGGGTGCAGGCCCAGGTCCTGCAGTGCTTCCACGGTGCGGGCGGCAATATCGGCCGACCCCTCCTGCAGCTGGTGGTCCACCACCACGGCGCCGACGGTCAGCGGGCGGCCGTCCACGTGGCCGCGGCGGGCAAAGTACGCGGCGACGGCGGCGAGCGCCAGGGAGTCCGGGCCGCCGCTGCAAGCTACGAGGACGTGGCGGGGATAGCCGGCCCCGGCCAGGGCGTTTTGCAGCAGTTTGCGCGCAGTGCCGACGACGGGCGCCAACCTGCCCGGCCGGCGTCGGCCGCTCCGCGCGCCCTGTCCTTCAGCCGCCGGGGCGCCCACCGGTACCTCTGAAGGCAACTAGAGGCCCATCCGGTCGAGCCACAGCTTGGCGTCGTGGATCTCGGGCTCGGTGGGAAGGTGGTCCACCGAGTCCCATACCTTGTTGAAGCCCTCCATGCCGGCCACGTCCACAACGGCGCGGACAAAGCGGGCACCGTCGGAGTACTGGCGCATTTTGGCGTCCAGGCCCAGGAGGCTGCGGATGAACTTCTCGATGACGCCCCGGTCCTTGCCGCGGTCGTTGAACCGCTGCCGGATGGTCTTCACGGACGGGACAATGCTGGCGTCGACGGCGTCCATCACCACGTTGGCGTGCCCTTCGAGCAGGCTCATCACGGCGGTGAGGTGCGAGATGGCGGCCTTTTCCTCCGGATCCTGCAGCAGGTCCAGGATGGCGCCGCGGCCCGGCGTGTCTCCGCTGGCAGAGCGGTCCTTCAGTGAACGCGCGGCAGCTGAGGCACGCTCCATCAGGGAATCGACGTTGCCCAGCAGGTGCCCGCTGAGTTCGTCGATTTGCTCCAGCATGTGGTGGCGCAGCCATGGTGCCGCCGCGAACTGCACCCGGTGCGTCTGCTCGTGCAGGCACACCCAGAGCCGGAAGTCCTCCGGGGCGACGTTCAGTTCGCGCTCCACCGAGACGATGTTCGGTGCCACCAGCAGGAGCCGGCCGGCAGCAGGGGCCGTGGAATTCTCCGCCAGCGCCGCAAAGGGATCGTACTGGCCCAGGACCTTGCTGGACAGGAAGGCCAGGACGGCGCCCAACTGGCTGCCGGTAATGGCGCCGCTGACCTGGGCGGCCGCGGGGCTGAGGTTTCCGCGCCGGGTGTCCAGCATCTTCTGCATGGCGGGCTTGAGCATCACCGCGAAGCTTTGGGTGTTGGCCTTGGCCCAGGACGCCCGGTCCACCACCAGCACGGAGGAATCGCGAAGGTCTCGCGCCGCTTCCAGCCCGGTGATCTCGTGGACGTGCGGCACGGATGCGTCCGCCAGCCGGCGCAGGCTGTCCACCGCCTCCCCAATGGCTTTTCCGTCGAGCACGGGTCCGGCCGGAGCCAGCCTCGCCGCGGCAGAGGCAGCGAGGTCCCAGTTGATCAGGGCCTGCGCCTGGTTGGACTGGGCTGCCTGGTTGGACTGGGCTTCCGGGGACAACGTCGGTGCGGACTCGCGCGCAGTGGACTCCATGGTTCCCATCAGAACACAGCAGGCCAGGGATCGTCCTTAAGTTCGCTGACCGGCGAAACTTCCACAGCCCCTGCACAGGGAGGCGAAAGCGTTGTCCCAGACCCGCCGGGCAGGCTGGAAACCGCAGGGCAACCTGCCTGTCCAGGAGCGGCCCGCCCCCGCACAACCGTTGCTGCCCCGCACCGTTTATGCGGGGCAGCGCCGCCCATGCGGTCCACGGCCATAACCATCGAAGGAGGAACCATGATCCCCTACCGTCCCATCGCTCCCCTGACCATCGGCCCGCGCACGGGCTGGAAGTCGGTGCTGGCCGCCGTCGTGATGGCCGCGCTGCTGGGGACCACCGCAAGCCCGCGCTAGCGGCAACCGCAGCCCGCCAGCGCGGTAGCTGCCCGGTCCAGCGCCACCTTGTTGCCGGCGGCTCCGGGCGTCAGGCCGTTGCCGATGAAGGAGAACACCAGGAGCCGGCCGTCGGCGTCAACCACATAGCCGCTCAGCGCCAGCACGGTATTCAGGGTCCCGGTCTTTGCGCGGACCAGCCCGGCGCCGCCCGAGGTGGTGGCATCCCCGTAACGGGTGTCCAACGTGCCCGACAATCCGCCAACCGGGAATCCGTCCAGTGCGGCGCGAAGCCTGGCATCCGTTCCCGTGGTCATGGCTCGCACCACGTCCGTGAACTGGCGGGCCGTGACCTGGTTGCCCATGGCCAGGCCGCACACATCCACCAGCTTCACGGCGTCCGGGGTGACCCCGGCGGCCGCAAGCTCGGCAGTCACCGCGGCAGTAGCGCCGTCATTGCTTCCGGGCCGTCCCGTGGTCAACGCGGCCATCCGGCCCATGGTTTCGGCAAGGTAGTTGTCCGAGACCTGCAGCATCAGGTCCACCTGCTCCGCCACGGTGGCCGAGTCAACACCGGCCAGGGCTGCAGCGCCGGCCTTGGCCGCGCCGGGTGAACGGTCGACGCCGGCCGCCACCGTCAGTCCCGCCCCGGCGCCTGCCGCACGGAGCTGGGCCGCGAACGCTTCCGCCGCAGCCATGGCCGCGTCCTGGGGGCGGGGACCGGTGGTGACGGCGGGATCAAAGCGTGCGGAGTTGAGCGCCAGCGGGTACAGCGGAGCGATCTCGCCGGCTTCCACATCGCCGGACTGCCAGTTGGGATTCAGTGCAGGGCCGGTGAAGAGGGAGTCGTCCAGCAGCACCTTGATGTCACCGGTGGTACCGGCGGCCTGCAGGGCCTGCACGGTGAGGGCTGCGAGCGTGGCCAGGCCGGCCTGGCCCATGGCCTGTCCGGGCCGCGACTCCCCCGCGCCCAGGAGGACGTCGCCGCCGCCCACCAGGACCACCTGGCCCGGAGCAGGGCCCTGCACCACCTTCGTGGTGAACCGGTGCTCCGGCCCCAGGGTGCGCAGCGCGGCCACGGCGGTCAGCAGCTTGAGGTTCGACGCCGGCACCCGGCCTTCCGCGCCACCCCGGTCAAAGAGGACCTGGCCCGTGAGCGCGTCCTGCACCATGCCCGTGAAAGTACCGCCGCCGTCGGCTGTCAATAACGGTTCCACCTGCGCCGCCACGGCTGACGGCGCGGGTACGGGGGCGGCAGGCTGAAGGGGTGCCAGCACCTGCGGGGCGGAAAGTGTGGCGGGGGCCTGTTGCCAGGCGGGCGCAGCGGGGGCCGGCGCCGGGGCCTCCGGTCCGCGGAATCCGGGAGCCACGAGCAGGGCCGCCGGGATGGCCAGCGCGAGCAGGACCAGGGTGGCCAGGACCAGGTGCCAGGACTTCCCTGCCTCCTGGGTGATGCCGCCGGAACGCCGGGAACGCCGGGCGCGCAACGGTTCCCCGCCGGTTGGTTTGGTCATGCTGGTGCCGGTCCTCAAGTCCTGAAATTTCCCCACAAGTTCCTGATTCCAGGGCCTCTCGCTATATCCTCAATTGTAGTCGGCGGCACCGACACGCTTTTTTGTGGGCCCGTCAAGTGTGCCGCGCACCCCCTGCAATTGCCGAGGAGCATTCCCATGAAGCACGACGTGACCATCGAGATCCCCAAGGGATCACGCGTCAAGTACGAAGTTGACCACGAGACCGGCCGCGTCCGCCTGGACCGCGTCCTCTTCACCTCCATGCAGTACCCCACGCACTACGGGTACTTCGAGAACACCCTCGGCGAGGACGGCGACCCGCTGGACGCTCTGGTGCTCCTGCAGGACTTCGACCTGCACCCCGGCGTCATCGTCGAGTCCCGCCCCATCGGTGTCTTCAACATGACCGACGACGGCGGCGGAGACGCCAAGATCCTGTGCGTGCCGGTGGACGCCCGCTTTGATCACATCCAGGAAGTCAGCGACGTCAACGAGTACCTGATCAAGGAAATCGAGCACTTCTTCACCCGCTACAAGGACCTGGAGCCGGGCAAGTGGGTCAAGGCCGAGGGCTGGGGCGACCGCGCCGCCGCCGAAGCCGAGCTGGAAGCTTCCATCAAGCGCTACGTGCCCACCGGACACTGATTTCCAGGTTGGGCTTGCCCCAACAACTGCTTTAGGGTCCGCCGGCGGGTGGCCCGCCTTTTTAAGCCCTGGACCCCCCCCCCTTGTTTTTGGGACTTATATACTCGGGGTGGGGGGGATGTCGAGGCCGCCGCGGAGCACCAACTCCTCTTCCTCCCCCCGTGGGGGGCCCCTGC
>NZ_JARETC010000013.1:0-105243 GCF_029077345.1 Arthrobacter sp. NQ4
CAAAGGACATCGCCCCCGGGTCCTTCGTGAACCTCGGCATCGGCCAGCCCACCCTGGTGTCCAACTACCTCACCGAGGACCAGAACATCACCCTCCACACGGAGAACGGCATGCTCGGCATGGGCCCCGAAGCCAAGGGCGACCAGATCGACGAGGACCTCATCAACGCCGGCAAGATCCCCGTCACCGAACTCCCGGGCGCGTCCTACTTCCACCACGCCGACTCGTTCGCCATCATGCGCGGCGGCCACCTGGACATCTGCGTCCTGGGCGCCTTCCAGGTCTCCGCCACCGGCGACCTCGCCAACTGGCACACCGGCGCACCCGGGGCGATTCCCGCCGTCGGCGGTGCCATGGACCTGGCCACCGGCGCCAAGGACGTCTTCGTGATGATGACGCTCCTGACCCGTGAAGGCGCGTCCAAGATCGTGGACGCCTGCACCTACCCGATCACCGGCGTCGGCTGCGTCACCCGCGTCTACACGGACAAGGCCGTCTTCCTCACCGGCCCGGACGGCGTCACCGTCCGTGAAACCTTCGGCTGCACCCTCGAAGAACTCCAGGACCTGGTGCCCGTCCCGCTGAAGGCCACGCCCGCCGCCGGATGAGCCTGCGCCCGTCACCGCACCTAGGATTGGTAACCATGATTGACGCCGCAGGCACAGATACCCAGGCCGCCCCGCAGGCCAGCGACCAGTACGTCCAGTCGCTGGCCCGGGGCCTGGCCGTGATCCGCGCCTTCGACGCCGAGCGCCCGGTCATGACGCTCACCGAGGTGGCCTCGCGTACCAACCTGACCCGGGCCACGGCCCGCCGTTTCCTGCACACCCTGGTGGAGCTCGGCTACGTACGCACCGACGGCAAGACGTTCGCGCTCACGGCCAAGGTCCTCCAGCTGGGCTACGCCTACCTTTCGGGGCTTTCGCTGCCGCAACTGGCGCAGCCGCACCTGGAGGAGCTGTCCCTCAAACTGGGCGAATCCACGTCCGCGGCCGTGCTGGACGGCACGGATATCGCCTACATCGCGCGGGTGACCAGCCGCCGGATCATGACCGTCGGCATAACGGTGGGTACCCGGTTCCCGGCGTATGCGACGTCGATGGGCCGGGTGCTGCTTGCCTACCTGCCGCCGGCCGACCTTAAGGCGTACCTGGCGGCGGCCGAAATCAAGCCGCTGACGCCCCGCGCCCTGGGCACCGTCCCGGAACTGCTGAAGGTGCTGGACACCGTCCGGGCGCAGGGCTGGTGCCTCCTGGACCAGGAGCTGGAGCTTGGCCTCATGTCCGTGGCCGCCCCGGTCTATGACGGGGCCAAGGTGGTGGCGGCGGTGAACGTTTCGCTGCAGGCCCAGTCCGTGGAGGCCAAGCCGGATCCGCAGGCGTACCTGGCTTCGGTGGCGCAGGAGATCGTGGCCACGGCCAAGCTCATCTCCGCGGACCTCACTGCCCGCGGCTGACTTTATCCGGAGCTTAACTGAAGAGGACGACGGCGGGTGCTTCCCGCCGTCGTCCTCTTCAGTTTTGCGGTGTGGCTGCGAAGGCCGTTACTTTACGTGGTTGCCCAGCTCGCGGAGCGGGGTCTTTGCAGTTTCGCGCGCCCACCAGGCGCCCGCCACCGCGAGGATCGAGGAACCTGCCACGATCCAGGCTGCCGGTCCCCAGTTCGCCTTGTCGGCACCCACCAGGGCGGTGCCGAGCAGCGGGGTGAAGCCGGCGCACAGGATGCCGACCTGGAGTCCGATTGCCATGCCGGAGTACCGGACCTTGACGTTGAAGAGCTCGGAGAACCAGGCCGGGTAGATTGCGTTGGACATGGAGTAGGTGCCGGCGGTGATCAGCGTACTGGTCAGGAAGATCATGGGGATGTTTCCGGTGGAGATCACCCAGAAGTAGACAAAGATCATGGCGCCGGAACCGAGCACACCGCTGATGAAGATGGGGCGCCGGCCAAAGCTGTCGGACCAGCGTGCCATCAGGGGCTGGCTGGCGATCGCCAGCACGTTGCCCAGGATGCTGACCCAGAGCATGGTGGAGGCGGGGACGCCCACCGACACCGCATAGGCCAGGCCGAAGGACTGCATGAACGTGTTGGTGACGGTCTCGAAGGACATCAGCGCCACCTGGAAGAACTGGGCCGGGTGCGTCTGGAACATCTTGGCGAAGGGGAGCTTCACCAGTTCCCCGTGGTCGTGCTTTTCCTCAAAGACCTCCGGCTCCTCCAGCGAGCGGCGGACCAGGTAGGCGACGATCAGGACCACCAGGGAGAGCCAGAACGGGATCCGCCAGCCCCAGGCGAGGCGGTCCGCCTCGCTCATGGCGGCCACGGGCAGGAAGGCCAGGGACGCGAGGACGATGCCGGCGGAGATGCCGCTCATGGCGAAGCTGGCGAAGAAGCCGCGGCGGCCTTCGGGGGCTTCCTCCGTGGACAGCGCGGAAGCACCTGCGGTTTCCGCTCCGGCGGACAGGCCCTGCATCAGGCGCAGCACCACCAGCAGTGCCGGGGCCCAGTAGCCGGCTGCGTTGAAATCGGGCAGGGCGCCGATCAGGAAAGTGGCACTGCCCATGAGCACCAGGGTGAGCACCAGGGTGTTCTTGCGGCCGATCTTGTCACCGAGATGACCGAACACCACAGCTCCGAAGGGCCGTGCGACGTAGGCGACGCCGAACGTCGCGAAGGAGGCGATGAGGGCCACCGTGGGATCGCCGGCCGGGAAGAAGATCTTCGAGAACACAAGCGACGCGGCGGTGGCATAGATGAAGAAGTCGTAGTACTCCAGGGCGCCGCCAAGGAAGGCAGCCAGCGCGGCTTTCCGGGCGCGCTTGAGCTGGCGTTGTGCTTCAGGCGTTGACTGCGCCTGGGCTCCTGCTGCGATGTGGGTCATGGTGGGGTTCCCTTCCACGCTGAAGGTGGGGATCTGTCATTATTTGTACGCAATGCGAACAGGTGTGCGGAATGCGCCTAGAAAGAGGATACTAGGCCGTGACGCCAATCACAACGGCAAAAGGAAAGGTGCATCATGGCCGAACGACGCGGGCACGCATCCCGGCTGGTCCTGATCGGTTCCGCCGCCTCACAGGCCATGTCCCCCGGCCTGTGGAATCCGGTCCTGCAGGAACTCGGCAGCGGATGGACCTATGAGGCCTGGGACGTGGCGCCGGACGCCGATCTTGGCGCCGTCCGGCGCAGGCTCCTGGAACCGGACATCGTGGCGGCCAACGTGACCATGCCGCACAAGCACTGGGCGGCGGAAACCGCTGATGAAGCCACCGGGCCCGTCCAGCTCAGTGGTGCCTGCAACCTGCTGGTACGGCAGGACCGCCGGCTGGCGGGGCACAACACGGACGTTACCGCCGTGGGCGTCCTGCTGGAGGGCCGGTACCAGCGGCACGCGCTGTTGCTGGGTGCCGGGGGAGCAGCCCGGGCTGCCTTGGTCGCGCTGAAGGACACGGTAGGAAGAGTGTCCATTGCGGACCGCGATCCCCACGCGTCGGAGGAGCTGCTGGACCTCGCCAACGGCTTCGGCATCGAGGCCCAGGCCGTCACCTGGCAGGAGGCGCAGGACCTGGCGCCCGGGGCGTCCCTGATTGTCAATGCGACTCCTGTCGGGAAAAAGGCCACCGACGGTCCGGTCTGGGGCGGAGCCCGGCTGGCCCCCGATGCTGTGCTCTACGACTACGTCTACGCCGGCCATGCCACTGCCAGCGTGGAGCGGGCCATGGAGCTGGGGGTCCGGTGCACCGATGGGTGGGACCACCTCCGTGCGCAAGCCGTGGCCATGGTGCCCCTCCTCGGCCTGGACGGGCGGGCCCGCCAGCTGCTGGAGCAGACCCTGGGAGAGCTCCGGGAAAAGCACTGAAAGGCGGACGCGCCGAACGATAAGATCAAACAGGCACCGCAGGCCGGCAGGCCGGCGCAGGCACGCCAACCGTTCAGAGAGGAACAGCAACGTCAATGGAGGAGCAGGCAGCCTACTTCGTGAAGTCGGTTGAGAAGGCATTCGACGTCCTGCTCGCTTTCACTCCGGACCAGCCCCGGCTGACCGTGTCGCAGGTGGCTGCCCGGACGGACATGACCCGTGCCTCCGCCCGCCGCTTCCTGCTGACCCTGGCGGACCTCGGGTACATCCGCGCCGAGGGGCCGGCCTTCGAACTCACGGCCCGGTCCCTGGACGTCGGCCGTTCCTACCTCGCGGGCCTGACCTTGCCCAGGGTGGCCGAGCCCCATCTCAGGGACCTGGCGGCGGAGCTCAATGAAACAACAGCCCTGTGCATCCTCGACGGCGGCGACGTGGTCTACGTGGCCTGCGTGCCGTCTCCGGGGCTGCTCAGCGTTTCCATCACCGTCGGGACCCGCTTCCCGGCGTGGGCAACCTCCATGGGCCGCGTCCTGCTTGCCGGGCTGCCTGGCCCACAGCTGGAGGAGTACCTCCGGTCGGTCCAGCTGCGCCGCTTTACCGACCGCTCAATCGGCAGTGTGGAGGACCTCAGGGCAGAGGTGGAAGCGGCGCGGACCAGGGGCTGGTCCATGGTCTCCCAGGAACTCGAAGAGGGCCTGCGCGGTGTGGCCGTCCCGGTCCGCCGCGGAAACGAGGTTGTTGCCGCGGCCAATGTGTCCCTGCAGACACACCGGGCAGCGGCCCGGGATATCGAGGCAACGGTCCTCCCGCAGCTGACGGAGGCCGCGCGGCGCATTGCACTCGATTACGGCGGTCCTGCCGTCCGCGCCGTTTAATCCACGTACCGCAGCCCCGCCGCTTCAAGCGGTCCGCGCATGTTGTAGATGTCCAGGCCGAGCTCTCCTGCTGCGAAGCGCCCGCGCTTGGCTTCTTCGTTCTCTTCGCGTTTCCTGGCGGCTGCCGCTACTTCGGCGGCGCGGGCGGCGGGCACCACCACCACGCCGTCGACGTCGGCAATCACCACGTCCCCGGGGGTGACCAGTGCGTTGGCGCAGACCACCGGGACGTTCACGGAACCGAGCGTTGCCTTGACAGTGCCTTTGGAATTGATGGCGCGGCTGAAAACGGGGAAGTCCATGGCCTGGAGTGCTGCGACATCGCGGCAGCCGCCGTCGATGACCAGGCCGGCTGCGCCCTGTGCCCGGAGCGACGTTGCCAGCAATTCGCCGAAGAAGCCGTCCTCGCATTCCGTGGTGCACCCTGCCACCACCACGTCTCCGGGCCGGAGCTGTTCGGCTGCAACGTGCAGCATCCAGTTGTCGCCGGGCTGGAGCAGGACGGTGACAGCGGTGCCGCACAGGGTGGCGCCGGGGTAGACGGGGCGGATGTAGGGGCGCATGAGCCCCAGGCGGCCCATGGCCTCATGCACAGTGCTGACGCCGAACGCGGAGAGGGCCTTGACGGCGTCTTCCCCGGCGCGGGTGATATTGGTGTGGACCACGCCGAGTTCCTGCATCATTGTTCCCTCCGAAGGCATGTCACCGGCCCTGCTGCGTGAGCAGGGCGTCAAGGCGTGGATAAACGTTGCGTGCGTTGTGTTCCTGGATGGCGCCCAGTTCGGCCTCGTCAAGGCCGGCGTCGTCGATGTAGCGTGCCGTGTCGTCGAAGTGGTGGCCGGTCCACGGGTCGATGTCCCGGACCGCGCCGATCATCTCGGAGGCGAAGAGGATGTTCTGCGTCGGGATGACTTCCAGCAGCAGGTCGATTCCGGGCTGGTGGTAGACGCAGGTGTCGAAAAAGACGTTCTGCAGGAGGTGTTCTTCCAGTGCGGGCTTTCCCAGTGCCATGGCAAGGCCGCGGAAACGTCCCCAGTGGTACGGCACTGCGCCGCCGCCGTGGGGGATGACGAGTTTCAGGGTGGGGAAGTCCGCGAACAGGTCGCCCTGGATGAGCTGCATGAACGCTGTGGTGTCCGCGTTGAGGTAGTGCGCGCCGGTGGTGTGGAAGGCTGGATTGACGCTGGTGCTGACGTGGACCATGGCGGGGATGCCGTACTCCACCATCTTCTCGTAGACCGGGTACCAGTACCGGTCCGTCAGGGGCGGGGCAGTCCAGTGGCCGCCGGACGGGTCCGGGTTCAGGTTAAGGGCCACGGCCCCGTAATCCTCCACGCAGCGGGTCAGTTCAGGGAGGCAGGTCGCCGGGTCCACGCCGGGGGACTGCGGAAGCATCGCGGCCGGGACGAACCGCTCCGGATAGAGCATGCTGACCCGGTAGCAGAGTTCGTTGCAGATGGCAGCCCACTCGGCGGAAGTTTCAAACGACCCGATGTGGTGGGCCATGAAGGATGCCCGGGGCGAGAAGACGGTGAGGTCGATGCCGCGCTCGTCCATGAGCCGGAGCTGGTTCGCCTCGATGCTCGCCCGCAGGTCGTCGTCGGAGATCTTCACATCGGCACGGGATGGGGGCGGCGAGGCATCCTGCAGCGCTGCCACCTGGCGCTCGCGCCACTCCCCAAGGGCGGCTGGGGCCGTGGTGTAGTGGCCGTGGATGTCAATAATCATCGCGCATGCTCCTGGCAGGGGCGCCTGCAGAACGACGCCGTGCTAACTCGATAACCGCACAAGCAAATGTTGTCAGCAATATAGCTAACAATCAATGGTCAGCACGGGGTCCGGGCGGCCGGGTCTGGAGTACGCTGAATCCGGAAAATTGTCAGCAAAATTGGCAACCGGCTGAACAGGGAGATGGTGGGCTGTGGAGACCATGGACGGAACGGGCCGGACCCTCACCGCCGCCGAACTCGCGGAGCTGCTGCGCACCGCCATCGTCAGCGGCGAACTGGTCCCCAACCAGCGCCTGGTGGAAGGCGACCTCGCCGCCGAGTATGGAGCCAGCCGGGGAAATATCAGGGTGGCGCTCTCGGAGCTGAGCGTTGAAGGCCTCGTGGAACGCGTCCAGAACCGGGGCGCCAGGGTGCGCGCCGTCTCGGTGGACGAGGCCGTTGAGATCACTGAGGTGCGCGCAGCCCTGGAAGCCCTTTGTGCCCGCAAGGCAGCCGAACGGGCCACGGACAGCGACATCGCCGAACTGCAGGAGCTGGCAGCCCGGATGAAGGGCGCCGTGGACCGCGGAGACCGCGAGTCCTACTCGGAAGGCAACCAGGCGATGCACGAAAAGATCATTGCCATGAGCGGGCAAAAGACCGCCGCGGCAACCATCCAGCGGCTGCGCGGACAGGCGGTCCGCTTCCAGTTCCGGCTGGCGCGCCAGCCGGGGCGCCCGGCCGTCTCGCTCCCGCAGCACCTTGCCGTCATCGATGCCGTCTGCGCCCATGACGCGGACGCCGCCGCCGAGGCCATGCGCGTCCATCTCGAAAGCGTGGCGGACGCCATCCGCGCCAGCAACAAATAACCCGCCCGCCGCGCCAAGGGACGCCCAGCCCCGGGAGGACGCGCGCTGACAGGCGAATCGTTACCCACAAGCTCCCCGCCGACTACTCCCGCCGAGGGCCGCCGCGCTCTAGACTCAACCCAACTGCGTGCAGCAGAGCCGCTGCACAGCTCGTCAGGAAGAGGAGTCGGCGGGTGAAACTGGGGATTCCGCGGGAACGCAGGGAGGGCGAGCGGCGTGTCGCCGCCACTCCGGATACTGTCAGGGAGCTGGCGGGGATGGGACTGGACGTCCTGGTGGAAACCGGGGCAGGGGACGGCGCGGGACATGCCGATCCCGCCTACCAGCAGGCCGGCGCCACCATCGTCCCTGTACTGGACACCTCAGCCTTGGATGTCCTGGCCCACGTCCGGCCCCTTGACCCGCACACTGCCGCGTCCCTGCCAAGGGGAGCCGTGACGGTGGGCCTCGCGTCGCCATCGTCCGAACTGCCCGCGGTGCAGGCGCTCGCTGACACCGGAGTGACTTCCTTCGCCCTGGAACTGGTGCCCCGCATCTCCCGCGCCCAGTCCATGGACGCCCTGACCTCCCAGGCCCTGGTAGCCGGTTACCGGTGCGTCCTGGAGGCAGCCATCAGGCTTCCCCGGTTCTTCCCGCTGTACATGACCGCGGCGGGAACCATCCCGCCGGCCCGCGTCCTGGTGCTCGGCGCCGGCGTGGCAGGGCTGCAGGCCATCGGCACCGCCAAGCGGCTCGGGGCACGGGTCTTCGCCAACGACATCCGCCCCGCCTCCGCCGACGAGGTCGCCTCGATGGGCGGCACCTTTATCCGGCTGGACCTCGAAACCGCTGAAGCGGCCGGCGGCTACGCCAGGCAGCTGAGTTCCGACGCCGGCACGCGGCAGCGTCAGCTGTTGGCACCCCACGTGGCGCAGTCGGACGTCCTGATTACGACGGCGGCCGTCCCCGGGCGCCCGGCGCCCCTCCTGGTGACCCGCGGGATGGTGCAGGGCATGCGCCCGGGGTCGGTCGTCGTCGACCTCGCCGCCGAGTCCGGCGGCAACGTGGAGGGCTCCGTGCCCGGCCGGGACATCCCCATCCCCACCGCCGACGGAACGGGCCACATCACCCTGGTGGGGCTGAAAGACCCCGCCTCCGCCATGGCATCGGACGCCTCACGCCTCTACGCCAAGAACGTGGCCAACCTGCTGGCCCTCCTGGTCCGCGACGGGACCCTCGCGCTGGATTTCAGTGACGAAGTGGTGGCCGGCGCATGCCTCACCCACGCCGGGGAAGTGCGGCACCAGCCCACCGCGGACCTGCTGGCGGCACGGACGGCCACGGCTGCGGCCGGGCAGGAAGGAGCGCGCTGATGGACGGGATCGCGCTGCTGACCATCACCGTGCTGGCGGTGTTCGTTGGCTTCGAGGTGGTCTCCAAAGTCTCCAGCACCCTGCACACGCCCCTGATGTCCGGTGCCAACGCCATCCACGGGATCATCCTGGTGGGGGCCATCATTGTCGCCGGCCAGGCAGCGGACCCCTGGGTGCTCGCGGTGGCGCTGCTCGCCGTCGTCCTTGCCACGGCCAACCTGGTGGGCGGGTTCGTGGTGACGGACCGGATGCTGCACATGTTCCACGGCAAAAAGGACGCCGTGAAGGCGGGCGCCCAGCCCAAGGCAGGCAGCAAATGAGCCTCCTCGACCCCGTCTGGACTTCCCTGCTTTACCTCGCCGCTGCGGTCTGCTTCATCCTGGCCCTGCGCGGACTCAGTTCCCCGCGGACGGCCCGCCGCCGAAACCTGGTGGGGGCACTCGGTGCGCTGATCGCCGTCGTCACTGTCTTCCTGTCCGCCCGGCTGGAGAACATCCCCTGGATCCTGGCCGCCATCGCCGTGGGTTCCGCGGTGGCGGCGCCCGTGGCCCGGCGGGTGAAGATGACGCAGATGCCACAGCTGGTGGCGCTCTTCAACGGGGTGGGCGGCGGCGCGGCAGCCCTGGTGGCGCTCCTGGAGCTGGGGCATGCGGACAACCCCTGGATGCGGGTGGCGATCGTCTTCACGCTCCTGGTGGGGGCTGTGTCCTTCGCCGGATCAGGCATCACGTTCGCCAAGCTGCAGGAACTGATGACCACCCGGCCTGTCGTCTTTCCGGGCCTTCCCGTGGTGATGGCTGTGGTCCTCCTGGCCGCTATCGCCGCCGGCGTCGCCGTGGTCCTCACCGCTTCGCTGCCGCTCGCGGCGCTGTTGCTGGCCCTGGGCCTGGCCGCCGGCGTGCTGCTGGTGCTGCCCGTGGGCGGCGCCGATGTGCCCATCGTCATCTCGCTGCTGAACGCCTTCACCGGCCTGGCCGTCGCGGCATCGGGCCTGGTGCTGGGCAACGTCCTGCTGGTGGTGGCCGGCACCCTGGTGGGAGCCTCCGGCACCATCCTCACCCGTGCCATGGCGGCTGCCATGGGCCGCAGCGTGGCGGGCATCCTGTTCGGGGCTTTCCGGGGAGGTTCGACGGCGGGGTCCACGGCTGTGAGCGGGCGTCCGGTCCGCTCGTCTTCACCGGAGGACGTGGCAGTCCTGCTGGGGTACGCCCAGCGGGTGATTATCGTCCCCGGCTACGGGCTGGCGGTGGCACAGGGCCAGCACACGGCCGCGGAACTGGCGCTGGCCTTGGAAGCCCGGGGCATCGAGGTGGACTTCGCCATCCATCCCGTGGCCGGCCGGATGCCCGGCCACATGAACGTCCTCCTCGCGGAAGCCAACGTGCCGTATGAGTCGCTCAAGGAGATGGGCGAGATCAATCCGGAGTTCAAGACCACCGATGTGGCCCTGGTGGTAGGCGCCAACGACGTCGTGAATCCGGCCGCCAAGACGTCCTCCGGGTCGCCGATTTACGGCATGCCCATCCTGGAAGTGGCCCAGGCGCGGCAGGTGGTGTTCCTGAAGCGCTCCATGCGCCCGGGCTTCGCCGGCATCGAGAACGACCTGCTGTACGAACCCCAGACCTCCCTGCTGTTTGGTGATGCCAAGGACTCCCTGGCCCAGGTGCTGGGTGCGGTCAAGGCGCTGTAGGCCGCCGCGCTGCGCCGGACCGCCCCCGCGGCGGGATACCCTTCTTTCAGAAGCCTGCTTTCCATTCGCCATTAGAGGACGCCATGACTGAGACCAGCTCCACTTCGCCCAAACGTGCCGCCATCATCGTCAATCCCGCCAAGCCGGTGGACATCGACGTGCGCGGCCTGGTGGCCAAGCACTGCGTGGAAAACGGCTGGGGCGAAGCCATCTGGCTCGAAACCACCAAGGAGGACCCCGGGGTGGGCCAGGCCAAGGAAGCGCTGGCGCAGGGCGCGGACATCGTCATCGCGGCCGGCGGCGACGGTACTGTCCGTTGCGTCGCCGAGGTGCTGTCCGGCGGCGACACCCCCATGGGCCTGCTGCCCCTGGGAACCGGCAACCTGCTGGCCCGCAACCTGGGCATGGACGTCACCGACTACGACGGTGCCATGGCCGGCGCCCTGATCGGTACCGAACGGAAGATCGACGTGGTCCGCGCCCGCCGCAGCGACCCGGATAAGGACCAGCTGTTCCTGGTCATGGCCGGCATGGGTTACGACGCCACCATCATGGCGGACACCAATGAGGACCTGAAGGACAAGGTGGGCTGGCTCGCCTACGTGGACGCCGGGATCAGGAACCTGCCCGGCAAACCCGTCAAGGCCACCGTGGTGATCGACGGCAAGCAAGTGGTGCACCGGGGCGTCCGCAGCGTGATGGTGGGCAACTGCGGCAAGGTCCAGGGCGGCCTGGAGATCTTCCCGGACGCCAAGGTGGACGACGGCCTGCTGGACATTGCCGTCCTGGCGCCGCACCACGGCAAGCTGGGCTGGCTGTCCGTGCTGGCCGGCATCATCGGCAAGGGCAAGAACAGGGACACCGCCGTGGAGTACTTCCAGGGCAAGACCGTTGAGATCACGCTGGAGCACAAGGACGACTACCAGCTGGACGGAGACCACGAGGGCGAGGGCAAGCACGTGCTCATGACCATGGAGCCCGGTGCCCTCACCCTGCGCGTGTAGGGGCCTGCTGCTTCAGGGAGGTTTTGGGGCAGGTCCGCTAGGCCAGCAGCGTGCCCCAGCGTGGGTCCAGCAACGGCGCGCCTGCCAGTTTCAGGGCGTGCCAGAGGGTGACGGCCACGGAGTCCAGCACGGGAATGCCGGTGGCTTCCTCGATCTCTGCGGTGATGTTGGCTCCGTAAAGGTTGGTGCACAGGTACACCAGCGCGTCCGGTGCCGCGGCGGCGAGTTCCAGGGAGCCGGGGCGCATCTCGTCGTCGGTAACCCGGGCAAAGGACTCGTTGTCGGTGAGCCCCAGCGCCCGGTGGTCCACGGTCTTGATGCCTTCACGCTCGTAGGACGCGATGACCTGGTGGTTCACGTCCCCGGTATAGGGCGTGAAGAGGCCGATCCGCCCGGTGGCGAAGGCCCGGAAGGCCTCAAGGTAGGCCAGCGTGGAGGTGGTGGCCGGGATCCCGGTGGCGGCAGTGATCCCGCCGGCCAGTTCCTGGTCGTGGGCTGACCCCAGCCATGAACCCGAGGTGCCGTTCCAGGCAATCACGTCCACATCCGCCGTCGCCAGCAGCCTGGCTGCCTCCTCCATGACGGCGGGGTCGAACTGCCGGTTGGAGGAATCGTCCAGGGCGATGCGGGTGACCGGGATCCTGGTGAAGTGCACCGTGACATCGGTGCGGCTGCCCAGGATGCGGTAGGTCTGAGGTTCCAGGCAGGTGTTGGAGGACGGCACGATCATGCCGATCCTGCAGGGGCGTGTGGTTGCGGGCATGGGGGCTCCTAGAGGACGGCGGCAGGCAGGTGGGAGGCGTCGGCGGCGGCGGACTGGTGCTGCCGGAAGCCGTTGCGGTTGACGAAGCGGCCCACGGCGCCGGGGTCGTGGAAGCCGTCGGCGTCCAGGACCACGCGCCCGTTGGAGACCACGACGGCGGGCCAGCCCGTGAGTGCCTTCCCGTCGAAGGGTGAAAAGTCGGTTCCCATGTGCAGGGCGGCGCCGTTGACCGTGCGTTCCTCGGCAGGATCGAAGATGACCAGGTCGGCGTCGAACCCCTCGGCGATGCGGCCTTTGCCGGGGACGGCGTTGATCCGGGCCGGCTCCGCAGCGAATGCGCTGACGAACTGCTCAACGGTGGCGCCGGCGGAGGTCATGGCGGTGAACGTGACGGGCATCCGGGTTTCCACGCCGGGCAGCCCGTGGGGCATGGCGCGTACGTCATCGGTGCGCTCGCGCTTCTGGGAGAGGTCGTAGCAGGAGTGGTCGGAGGACATGGTGTGGATGGCGCCCGAGACCAGCCGCTCCTTGAGGGCGGCCACGGTTTCCGCGCTGCGCATGGGCGGGCAGCAGGCGAACCACTCGGGGAACGTGGAGGCGTAGACGGTGTCGTCCAGCGTGACGTAGTGCGGGCAGGTCTCGGAGTAGGCCTCGAGCCCGCGTTCCCGTGCCTGGGATACCAGGTCGACGGCGCCGGGCGTGGACTGGTGGACGAAATAGACCGGCGCGCCGGTGTATTCGGCCATGGCCAGGGTTTCCTTGACGGAGATCTCCTCGGCCAGTTCGGGCCGGGTCCGGTGCAGGTGTTCGATGCCGATCCGGCCGTCCTGGGCGTGCTGTTCGGTGCAGTCGGCGATGATGGGATCGTGCTCGGCGTGGATGTAGGCCAGGCCGTCCAGCCGCACCATTTCGCGCATCACCTTCAGGATGGTGCCGCCGTCGGCCATGGTGGTGCCGCGGTTGGTGGTGTACATCTTCACCGAACGGACGCCCTCGGCGGCCAACTGCTCCAGCTGCCACGGCACGGTTTCGTCCCAGCTGACCACGGCGCCGTGGAGGGCCACGTCGCAGCGTGACTGGGTGGCCAGTTCCTTCTTGTGCAGGACGGCGGCGAGCGGGGTTTCCTGGGCGTCGCGGGGGATGCCGAAGTCGATGATGGTGGTGGTGCCGCCCCACAGTGCTGCGGTGGATGTGGTCCGGTAGTCGTCGAGGGTGCGGAAGCGGCCGGTCACCTGCGCCACGTGGCAGTGTCCGTCCACGCCGCCGGGGATCACGAGCTTGCCCGTGGCGTCGATGGTGCGGTCTGCCGCCGGGGCGGGTTGGGCGGCGTCCACAAGGGCCGCGATCCGGCCTCCGGAAACCACGATGTGGGCTTCCTGGCGGCCGTCGCTGTTGACCACGGTGGCGTTGGCTATGACAAGTTCTGGCTGGTGGGACATCGGTGTCCTCCTAGGGTTTGGGTCGTGTGGTTCAGGCGGTGGGCTGGGGTGTGCCGGCGCGTTCCTGGCGGGCGGCGAGGGCCGCGTCCAGGTTGCCGGACAGGCCCTTGCGGTCCTTCGCCGGGGGCGGGGCGAAGGCTCCGGCGCGGTGGGTTCCGGACTGCAGTGCGGCCACGGCCTCCGCCATGCGGATCCCGGCGGAAATGCCGTCAACCACCGGGACGGGGATCTGGCCGTTGAGTTCGCGGGCAAGCCCGGCCAGCGGGGCGCCGGCGAGGATCACGACGTCGGCACCGTCCTCGGCCACGGCCTGCCGGCCCAGCGCCAGCAGGGTTTCCCGGAAATCCTGCTGCACGGAAGCGATGCTGGTGAGGGAGTCGTTGATGGAGCGGATGGAAGCCAGCCGGCCGGACAGGCCGAACCGCTCCACGCACTCGCGGTACCAGGGCTTGATCCGGTCCGAGATGGCGATGATGGAAAAACGGTGGCCCTGCAGGGCGGCTGCGCACAGTGCAGCCTCGGTGATGCCGATGACGGGGATGTCCGCCAGTTCCTTGAGGGCCGGCATGCCCGGATCCCCAAAGGCTGCCACCACCACCGCATCCACCGGGTCTGCTCCGGGGCGGGTGTGTTCGGCGATGATTTCGGCCACCGCGCCGGCGGCGATGAGGGATTCGAAGCGGGTCTCAATGTATTCGACGCCGTGGCCGGCCGTCCGGACAAGCAGTTCAGTGCCGGGGGAAGCGGATCGGAGCGCCTCGGATTCGATCAGCGCCGTGACATCTGCGCTGATGTTGGGGTTGATGACCAGGAGTTTCATTTTCTCTTCCGGTGGAATTCTGGTTCGGTCTTTTGGAAGTCCTCAGGGAACTGGTCCCGGTACTTTCCAATGTGGGAGGCGGACTGGGCGGCTGCCTTGTCCGGATCGCCGCTGGCGATGGCGGCATAGAGTTCGCGGTGTTCGCGGATGAGCTCGGGCAGGTCGCTGACGTGCCGGAACAGCCAGTGCATGCGGCCCTGGAGGGGCTCCAGCGCGGACTTGAGGAAGTTGTTGTCTGCGATGGCGGTGATGGCGTCATGGAATTCACTGTTGGCGCGGTGCGCCTCCATCACCGCCCCCTTGGCCAGGAACGCCTCCGCGTTGTCCAGCAGCCGCTCGAGGTAGGAAAGGTCGTCCCTGGTGGCCCGCTTGGCGGCGAGCCTGCAGGCCAGCACCTCCAGGGACTGGCGGACGTCGAAGAGGTCCTCCACATCCTTGGGGCTGAGGCTGCTGACTTCGGCGCCGCGGGCGCCGCGGTCACTGATGAGGCCTTCCTGGCGGAGCATGCGGAGCGCTTCGCGGACCGGCAACCGGGATACGGAGAATTCGGCTGCCAGGTCGCGCTCCACGAGCCGCGTGCCGGGAGCGTAGTGTCCTTCGAAAATCCGGGTGCGGAGGGTGTCCCGGACAGTCTCGCGGAGTGGGCGGTCCTTGTCCTGGGTCTCTTCTGCGGTCAGCATGATGCTCCATTCGGATTTTGTGCGGCACTGGTCCCGGCTGCGGGGGCATGTGTTTGCAGGTTTCCCTGCGAGGGTCAGCTTAGACAGGAAGCCGCTTGTTGTAGTTCAGGGTGAGCACTGATGCGCCCATGATCACGGCGGAACCCACAAAGTACAGCAGCGCCCAGGTGTAGGAGCCGGTGGCTCCCACGATCAGGCCGACGACGATGGGGGTGACGAAGCCGGAGATGTTGCCGCTGAGGTTCATGGCCCCGCCCAGGACGCCGGCGTTGGTGCGGCCGCCCAGGATGGAGGGGATGCTCCAGAACAGGCCCACCCAGCGCAGGAAGAACAGGACCACGGAGAGCAGGACCACGGCGGTGGTGGCGTCCGGGACAACGGTCACGCCCACCAGCCCCGCCACGACGATGGCGCTGGAGATGCCCAGGAGGGTCCGCATCACCAGGTTTGCGGAGGCGCCCGAGGCGCGCCACTTGTCGGCGATGGTGCCGCCGATGATTTCGCCGACGAACCCGGCGCCGAAGATCACCAGGGTGGACCAGCCGATGGTCTTCAGGTCGAAGCCCTTGGCCTGGGCCAGGTACAGCGGGCCCCAGGTCAGCAGGCCGTAAAAGACGCCGTTGAATCCCAGCCAGCCCAGGCACATGGCCCAGAAGGAGCGGAACTTCAGGTAGGGGAGCAGGCCGCGCTTGCCCTTGCTGCCGTCCATGGCTGCTTCGGCGTCCTCGGCAGCATGCGAGGCTTCGATGTAGGAGGCCTCGGCGTCGTTGACGCCGCGGTGCTGGCGGGGGTTGTCCCGGACGTACCACCAGACGGCCACGCCCATGAGGACGGTGGCGGCGCCGGCGATGACGAAGGACCAGCGCCAGCTGCCGGTGGAGGCGATAAGGCCGGCGATAATGATGCCGCCCAGCCCTGCTCCCAGGGGTGCGCCGGCGTCAAGGATGGTGGCACCGCGGCCCCGTTCGGACTTGTGCATCCAGATTGCGTTGAGCTTTCCGCCGGCAGGCATCACGCCGGCTTCGGTCACGCCGATTCCAAGCCGGGCGATGAACATGCTCAGGAAGCCGCCGGCCATGCCGGACGCCGCTGTGGCAGCACCCCAGCCGATGCAGGAAGCGGTCATGACCTTGCGGGGACCGAACTTGTCGATCAGCCAGCCCACGGGAACCTGCATCAGGGCGTAGGTCCAGAAGAAAGCGGACAGCAGCAGGCCCACCAACTCCGGAGCGAGGTTGAATTCCTTCTGGATGATGGGCAGCGCGACAGAGATGGAGCCGCGGTCGATGTAGTTGACGGAAACCAGAACGAGCAGGAGCAGGAACAACTTCCAGCGGACGGAGGTGCGCCGTTGCGTTCCGCCCTTTCCGGATTGTTCGGCGGTTTGGGGTGCGGCCTCGTCGGACGTGGCCGTTGTTTCGGTGTTTGGGATGGACACAGCTTCTCCTTCACGGGGAAGTTTACGGATGGGGAGGGTTCGAAAAGATGTGTGATGCGTCGCGGGCAGGATGGGGCCGGCCTGCGGAGGGGGAGCGGCCGCTGGACGATCCGGAGCGTGGAGCGGATACTCTTTTTGGGATCCCAATTTGGGATCCCAAAATCAAAGGTAGAAGTGACTCCCGCCACTGTCAAGGGGTTTCACGGTCCGATGAGCCCGGATGGCCTGCCAACGGATTGTGACTGCCCGTGGACCTAGGCGCGGGAGTCCTCGCGCCGGTGGGACAGGATCTCGGCAAGCTCCGCCAGACGGTGCGCCCGGGCCGACTCGGCCGGGGTGAACGGCTCGCCCGGCCGGGCAAAGGTGATGGGGCCATGCCAGGCCGTGGGGATCTTAAGCCGGGTGCCGTCGTCGGCCGCTTTGGTGCCGGCGTCCGACGGCGGCACAATCGTTGCGTGCAGCAGCTCGGCCACCGCCAGGGGCAGTTCCTCCGGTGCAGCCGCGATCCTCGAGGCAAGGCTCAGCGCCCTGGTCTGCCCGTCCGCCATGGCCAGCGCGGTGGTGGGCCAAACGTGCGAACGGCTCCCGCCGCCGTCGGCAAGCGCGGCCAGCAACTCACGCTCGCCCACGGTCCCTGGAGCCGAGAGCACGAACTCGTCCAGGACCCCTCCCGGCACCGGGTGGACGTGGATGCCGAGGATATTGGTATCCAGCCGGGACAGCGCCCGCGTGACCCGCTGCAGCGATCCCGGCTGGTCCTGGAGCATCGTCCGCGCCCGCCACAGCGCCGGGGCGGCGGCCAGCCGGCGGCGGTGCCGCAGCGCCGGGGCATGCAGCCAGCCGCGCAGGATCCGGGCGGCGGACGGCTCGGCCACCCAGATCACCAGGACCGTGGCGGTGAGGGTCAGCACCAGCACCTTCGCCACGTAAGGGAGGTGCGTCTCCACCACCAGCGCGTGCACCAGGAGCTCGATGGGCAGCATCGCTGCCACGTTCGCCAGGGTCAGCCGCGCCTTGGGCGGTTCCGGCATCCGGCCGCAGACTTCACAGCTCAGGTCAGCGGCGGGCGAGTTGTGCGGAGGGCGCTTCATGACTCAAGCATCATGGGGCGTTGTTTCCGCCGCATTGCCTCCCGATTCCGTTCATGGGAACGTGCCGGGCGGTCCCGGGGGTCTGGGCCGTAGGATTTACCAGGAACGTCAGCGCGGCCGCCACCCCGGAATCCACCCCCAAGGAAGGCGCTGCCCCCGTGAAGATGCTTGCTGAGATGTTCAGCATCGCCCCCGGCAACAAGGACCACCACCCGGCACTGAGGTGCGCCGTCGGCGTCTTCGTGCCCCTGATCACCCTGGTGCTGCTGGGCAGGCTGGACCTGGCAATCTTCGCGTCGTTCGGTGCCTTCACCGGAATCTATGGCCGCGGAGAGCCGCACGCCGTCCGTTTTGTGCTGCAGCTGCGCGCCGGGCTGCTGATGCTGCTGGTGATCCTCCTCGCCGCGCTCGCCGCCCGGATGGGTCCAGCCTGGGGCCTGGATGCCGCCGCGCACACCTGGCTGCTGGTCCTGGCCACCACCCTGGTGGCCGGCGGGTGTTCGGTGGCGATCTCCTGGCTGCGGCTGCGCCCGGCGGGCTCCCTCTTCCACATCTTCGCCTTCGCCGCCATCGCCTCCATTCCCAACCAGCCGCCGCTGTGGCAGGGCATGCTGGTCGCGGTCCTCACCACGGTGTTCGCCCTGCTCATCGGCTTCTCCTCCCGGATCCTTCCCAGTCACCGCACCCCTTGGGCCAGGCCTCCCCGCATCCGGCGGACCCCGGCGGAGAAGCGGACGGCGTGGCTTGAGGGTTTCGGCTACCTGGTGGCGGCAGGCCTGGCCGGCTCGTTGGCCACGTGGGCCGGCGGCCGGCTCGGCTTCGGCCACAACTACTGGGCCATGGTGGCCGCCGTGGTTCCGCTGGTGGGGCACACCACCAGGCACCGGGTGCGCCGCGGCATCCAAAGGATCATCGGCACGGTGCTGGGCCTGCTGGTCCTGGCAGCCGTCTTATTGGTGGGCCTGCAGCCCTGGCAGACGGTGCTGGTGATGGCGCTCTGCCAGTTCGGCGCGGAGATGTTCATCATCCGCCAGTACCTGGTGGCCCAGGTGTTCGTCACACCCCTCGCGCTGGTGTCCACGCTCCTGGTGGTCCCCGCCTCGGCGTCCATCCTGCTGCGGGACCGCATCATCGAGACCGTCATTGGCGCCGCCGTCGGCATCGCGGTGGTGCTCGCCCCCGGCGCGTGGCGGCGCCTGCGGCGCAGGCCGGAGCAGGGCCCGACGGCGGCCTGACAGCCGTCCGGTAAAAGCGCCTGTGGGTGCGCCCCGCCTTCGGTTCGTCCCGCCTTTGGTCCGCCGGGCGCGGTATGCTGGACTTCCCATTCAACGGAAGGGCGTGCGGCCGTGGCGAACTCAAGCTCGGGCGATTCGGTGGTGGACCGGATTGTGCGGCTGATCTCCGCCTTCCCCCAGGACGTCGCCGATCTCCGGTTGTCGGAGCTTGCGGAGCGGTCCGGCCTCCCCCTGACCACCACGCACCGGCTGGTGGGCCAGCTCGCCGGGCATGGCCTGCTGGAGACTGCCCCCGGGGGAACGGTCCGTCCCGGCCTCCGGCTCTGGGAACTGGTGAACCGCGCCTCTCCCGCTCTGGCGCTGCGCCAGGCCGCCATGCCCTTCATGGAGGACATCCAGCAGGTCCTGAACCAAAACGTGAACCTTGCTGTACTGGACGGCTGGGAGGCGCTCTTCGTGGAGCGGCTCTCCCGGCGCGGCTCGGTGGTCAACCGCGCCCAGGTGGCAGGCCGAATGCCTGTCCATATCTCGTCAGCCGGCCTGGCGCTCATGGCCCACCAGGACAGGGCGCTGCAGAACGAGTACCTCGGCCAGTTCCACGATCCCGACGGAAAGCTGACTGCCGATGACGTGCGGACCCTGCTCGCGGACACTTCGCGACAGGGTTTCGCGCAGCTGAAGGGCGTGGTTGACCCGGACACGTGGGGCATAGCCGTGCCCGTCCTTAACCGCCGCCGGCGCGCGGTGGCGTCTCTCGGCGTCGTGGTTCCATTGCGGGAAATGCGGCTGCAGGCGCTGGTTCCCGCGCTGCAGACGGCGGCCCGCGGCATTGCCCGCGGCCTCGCCGAGGCCTGATCCGGCCCCTCACACCACCCCCGGAATCCGTTGAACGGAATGCCTGTAACGCCGGTCACCCGGCCTGGCGCACACTGAACCCAGGCACCCATTCCGGCCCCACTCCCGGGCCCCGCAACGAAGCGAGACAAAGCCATGGCACGAAAAATCATCACCACCCAGGTAGCCATCATGGGAGGCGGTCCGGCAGGGCTGATGCTTTCCCATCTTCTGGCCAAGGCAGGCATCGAGTCCACGGTGATCGAGATCCGCAGCCACGAGGAAATCTCCCACACGGTGCGCGCCGGCATCCTGGAGCACGGAACAGTTAACCTGCTGGTGGACAGTGGCGTCTCGGACCGGGTGCTGCGCGACGGCGACCGGCACGACGGCATCGAGCTGCGCTTCAACAACGAGAGCCACCGCATCGACTTCAAGGACCTCGTGGGCGAGTCCGTGTGGCTGTACCCGCAGACGGACGTCTTCCTGGACCTCGCCGCACGGAGGAAGGACGACGGCGGCGACGTGCGGTACAGCGTCACCGACACCACCGTCCACGACCTGGAGGGCAGGCCGAAGGTCTGGTTCACCGATGCCGACGGCGTCGAGTTCGAAATCCAGGCCGACTTCCTGGTGGGCGCTGACGGCTCGCGCAGCCACTGCCGGTTCCAGATCCCCGAGGCCCACCGCAAGTGGTACTTCCACGAATACCCCTTCGCCTGGTTCGGCATCCTGGCCGAGGCGCCGCGCAGCTCCGACGAACTGATCTACGCCAACTCGGCCAACGGCTTCGCCCTGATCAGCCAGCGCACGGAAACCGTGCAGCGGATGTACTTCCAGTGCGACCCCAAGGAAAACGTGGCGGAATGGGATGACGACCGGATCTGGGCCGAATTCCGCAGCCGCGTCAACGGCAACGGCTTCGAGCTCAAGGAGGGTCCGGTCCTGGAAAAGATGGTCCTGCCGTTCCGCAGCTTCGTCCACACCCCCATGCGCCACGGCAACCTGTTCCTGGCCGGCGACGCCGCACACACCGTGCCGCCCACCGGTGCCAAGGGCCTCAACCTGGCCATCAACGACGTCAAGTTCCTCTTCGAGGGGCTGGACAGCCACTACAACTCCGGCTCGGACCGGCTCCTGGACACCTACAGCGACCGCGCCCTGGACCGGGTGTGGAAGGCCCAGCAGTTCTCCTACTGGATGACCACCATGCTGCACACCCCGGCCGATGCGGACGACTTCTCCCGCGCCCGCCAGCTCGGCGAACTGAACTCCGTGGTCTCCTCCCGCCATGGCAGGGCCTACCTGGCTGAGGCCTACACGGGCTGGCCCGCCTCCTCCTAGGGCATCCGGAGAAAGGACGACGCCGGCCGGCCGGGTGAGGCTTATATACCCACCAGCCGCCGGACAGCGGCGGCGATGGCGGCAGCGTCCGGCTGCTCGTCCCGCCTGACGGTGAGCAGGTGCAGCAGCACCCCGTCGCCGTAGTCGGCCACATCCCGTGCCCGCGCCCGCGCGTCCGGCACTCCCAGCCCGGCAAGCGCCTGTTCCAGGCCTCCCACCAGCTGGAAGTGGCCGGCCGTCACGGAGTCCGGCTTGTCCAGGGAAAGTGCCAGCCGGGCGCGGGTCAGGCCGGCGTGCCGGCCGGCAAGCATCACCACCATGGAGGCGAGCTGGCCTGCCAGTTCACCCACGTCCTTGGGCGGACCGGCAGGCCCCTGGTCCCGGAGGAGGGTGGCGTCCAGCTCCAGCAGCCGGCCCAGGACGGCGTCAACCAGGGCAGCGCGGTTCCGGTAGTAGTTGGACGTGGTGCCCTCCGACAGGCCTGCGGCGGTGTCCACGGCCCGGTGGGTGAGCCCCTTCATGCCCTTGTCCGCCACCACGGCCAGGGCGGCATCGAGCAACAGGGTGCGTCGGTCCGGCATGGATTCAGTGTAGTGGGACCCCTTCCGGATCACTACAAAAGTAGTAAAATGGCGCGCATGGAAACGATCACGATCGTTGGCGGCGGCATCGCCGGCCTGGCCCTTGCGGCAGCCCTGGATCCCAGCCGCTTCCACGTGACGGTGTACGAGAAACGGCCGGAACTGCCCACCGTCGGCAACGCCCTCGGGATGTGGCCCAACGCCCAGCGAGCCCTGGCCCGGCTGAGAATACTGGACCAGGCCCGGGCCGTCAGCCCGGTGCTGGGCAGCGGGTCGGTCCGCAATGCACAGGGTGAACCGTGGGTCACGGTCGATGCCGGGGAGATGTTCGGCATTTCCCGGATCGACCTGATCCGGCTGCTGGACGGCGCCGTGCCCGCCGCCGTACGCCGTGTCACCGATGCCGTGCAGTCAGTCCCCGCGGATGGCAGCCTGGTGGTGGGCGCTGACGGCGTCCACAGCATGGTTCGCCGTACGGGATGGGGCAGCGCCACCGATGCCCGCCTGACGCCCTACCTTGCCCTCCGGGGAACCCTCCCGACGCCGGTCGCTCAGGACGAGGTGGGCGAGTACTGGGGCCGCGGCGACCTGTTCGGCATGGCAGCCGCCCGGGGCGGGTCCTTCTGGTACGCCAGTTACCGGTCCGAACTTGGACCCTACGGAATCGATGTTCCGTTGGCGCTGGACCAGGCCCGGGAACGCTTCTCCGGCCACGCGCCTGCCATCCGGCGTGCCCTCGCTGCAGCTACCCCGGAGGAATGCCTCGTCCAGCGCCTGTGGACAGTGCCGCATCTGCGCTCCTACGTCAGCGGGCGGACGGTGCTCATCGGCGATGCCGCGCACGCCATGATGCCCACCCTTGGCCGCGGCGCCTGTGAATCGCTGGTGGACGCGGTGACACTGGCCGACCTCCTCAACAACGCGCCTCAAGGCCAGGAGCAGGCACTGCGCGCCTACAACAAGCAACGGAGACTCCGCACCCGCGCCGTGAGCGTGGCCTCCTCTGCACTCGGGCGTGTCGCCCTGGCAGACCGTGCCCAGCCGCTGCGCGACCGCGTGCTCAACCTGGCCCGGCGGCGGAACGCACGGACCGCCGTCGCCAGCGGTCCGGGGCGGTAGTCAGCGGACGGCGGCTGCCGGGCGCGTGGCGTCGTCCTCACCCGGCGCCTGTGCGCCGGGAAGTCCGGCGTCGGAGACCTGCAGGCCGGCCGGAGCTGCGGGAAGACGCTTCCTGCCCTTCCGCCGCCCTGACCTGCCGTACACGAGGTACATCGTCACCCCGGTGATCACCATCAGCAGCACCGTGTAGACAAAGGTGTTTGCGATGCCCTCCGTGCCCTCGGCACCGTCGGTGTTCGCCTTGATCACCAGGCCCAGGGGCTGCACCAGCGGATGGGCCAGGAAGATCGCCGTGTCGTAGTCGTCCAGCAGGCTGTTGAAGTTCAGGGCCGTGATGGCTGCCGCCGCCGGAAGCACCAGGGGCAGGAGGATCCGGCGGAAGACATACAGCGTCTTGGCGCCCATAATGGCGGCGGCCTCCTCCAGGGAAGAGTTCACGGCGGCAAAGGATGCCTTGAGCATCCGCAGGGTGAACGGGATCTTCACCGTGACGAAGGCGATGAGCAGGATCACCGTTGTTCCGGTGAGGACGGCACCGCCTACCAGCGGATTGGGGTGGTCGTAGCTGACAATCAGGCCCAGGGCCAGCAGCGCTGAGGGCAGGATCCACGGGATGTGCAGCAGGTACTCAAATGTTGAGGCCACCCAGTTTTTATACTTCTGCAGCAGCCGGGCCACAAAGAGCAGGCCGCCGACGGCGATGACGGCCGCCAGGGCGCTGTACACCACGCTGACGATGAACGGCCGCAGCCCGGACTGCTGAGTGAGGACACGGATGTAGTTGTCCAGTGTCAGGTTGGAAAACGAGAGCTGTCCGGTCTGGATGGCGGCGCCGTCGGCAAATGAATAAAGCACGATCAGCACCACGGGAAGCGTGTAGACGGCAAAGAGGAGATAGGCCACGGCGTGCACCGCCACGTTGGCTACGGGGTTGGCAATGTCCTGTTTCTGCAGCTCGGAAGACACCTTTGACACCGAAAAGTAGGTGCCGCCCTTCTCCAGCCGGGACATCACGGCGAGCATCACCATAGTGGCCAGGCCAAGGATCACGGCCAGCAGCGCCGCCAGGTCGCGTGAAGTGGGGCTGTTGGTGAACGTCAGGATCATCGGCGTGATGGTCTGGAAATCGCGGCCACCCAGCACCTGCGGGGCGCTGAGGGCGCCCAGGCCGGTGAGGAAGGACAGGATGGTGACGGCGAACAGCGTGGGCTTGAGCATGGGCAGGACGATGCGCCGCAGGATGGTCCAAGTGGAGGCGCCAAGGTTCCGCGCGGCCTCAATGGTCTGGTAGTCGATGCCTTTGAGGGCGTTGGCAACGAACAGCATGTGGTTGGTGGTGGTGGCAAAGGTCATGACCGCCAGCACGGCAAAGAACCCGGAAAACCAGCCGGGGTCCATGCCGGGGACAACCCGGACCAGCAGCGACGTGACAATGCCCTTGTCCCCGTAGATGAATTTGTACCCCGCCGCCAGCACGATGCCGCCATAGATGAAGGTGGAGGCATAGCCCAGGAAAAGGATCCTCGAACCCCGGATCCTGAAGTAATGCGTCACCAGGACGATGAAGACGCCCACCAGGTTGACGGTGACGGACAGCGCCACGGCCAGCAGGAAGCTGTTGGCCAGTGCCTTCATGGCCCGCTGGGAGGAGAACAGCTTCTCCGCGGCACGGCCCGAAAAGCTGCCGTCGGGGAAGAACGTGGCGATCAGGATGTTCACGTTGGGCCATACCAGGAACGCGGCGATGAACCAGGTAAGGATGACCCCCACCACCACGACGAACGGGGAGCGGACCATGCTGCGCACCGCGTTGTTGCCGCTCATGGCAGGGCAACCGCCTGGTCCTGTGCAAGCGCGGCACCGGATCCCGGATGGTACTGGAGGATGTGCCCGGGCTGGACGTAGACCGTTGTGGCCGTGCCGGCCTCAGGGTGCGCGGCGCCGTCTTCCCGGACCAGGAGGCGGATATCCGCGCCATGGCTGCGGACCACATACCGGCTGTGCAGGCCGTGGTAGGTCCGGGACACCACGGTGGCGGGAAGCCCGACGGCGGTCCCTCCGTCCGCCGGCCGGTCCAGGGAGGCCTTTTCCACGCGCAGGTAGGATCTGGCATCCGTGCTGAGGCCGGCGCCGGAGAGCCGGTTGACCTCCGCCACGAAGTCCGGCGTCAGGGCCGAGCTGTCACCAATGAAGTTGCAGACGAACTCCGTAGCGGCATGGTCGTAGATTTCCTGGGGCGTCCCAACCTGTTCCACCACGCCCTTGTTGAAGACCGCCACCCGGTCACTCATGGCAAGGGCCTCGTCCTGGTCGTGGGTAACGTACACGGTGGTGATGCCGAACTCGCTCTGCAGGTCCTTGAGCTGCTGGCGCAACTGGTGGCGGAGCTTGGCATCGAGGTTGGACAGCGGCTCGTCCAGCAGCAGGATCTTGGGCCGCAGCACCAGGGCGCGGGCAACAGCCACGCGCTGCTGCTGGCCGCCGGACAGCTCGGCCACGTTCTTCGCCAGCTGCTCGTCGCTGAGTTCCACGCGCCGTGCAATATCCCGCACAAGGCGGTCACTGTCGGCAGGTTTTTCCTTCCGGACCCGGAGTCCGAAGGCGATGTTCTCCCATACGCTCATGCTCGGGAACAGGGCATAGTTCTGGAACACCATGCCCACCTGCCGCTTGTCGCTGGGAAGGCGGGTCACATCCTTCCCGTCCACCCGGACCGTACCCCCGGCCGGCTGGATGAAGCCGGCCAGGGTGCGCAGCGCCGTCGTCTTTCCACAGCCGGAGGGCCCCAGGAGGGTGAAGAACTCACCCGGCTGGACATGCAGGTCCAGATGCGGAATGGCGGTGAAATCGCCAAAGGTAACTTCGATGTTTTCCAAGCGGATCATGGCAACCTGTCTGATGGAACGCGGGAACGGCGGCTGGCGGGACGGGTTACGTCATGTATTCGAGTTCGATCTTCTCCACCCAGGCGCCCATGTTCTTCTGGACGAAGTCCCAGTCGATGTCCTGCTGCTTGAGGCCGGCAAAGAAGTCCACCACCTCGGGGTTGGCCTTCGCCTGGGCGCTCTTGTTGACGGGCATGGAGTTGAACTTCTGCGCGAACTCGCCCTGGACGTCTGCGCTGCCGAACCAGTCGATGAACTTCTGCGCCTGCTCCTTCTTCTTGGTGCCTTTCACCAGGGCGATCTGCTCCACGGCAAGGGGGACCCCCACGGAAGGAATGACCGTGTCCACGTTCACTTTGAAGGACTTTTCGCGGTCGGCAATGATCGAGGACGGCATCTGGCCCATGTCCACGTCGCCGGCGGCGATCCGGGCGAACAGGTCGGTCTTGGCCACTGCGGGGCTGCCGTTCTTGAAGTACTGCTCAACCTGCTTCCAGCCGTCGTCGGAAATCCCCAGATCCCCGGAGTCGTCCCGGTACCGGGAGAGGATGCCGGCGAAAACCAGCTGCGCCGTGGCCGTGCCCAGGCCGATGACCCGCTCGTACCGGCTCTTGAACTCGTCCTTGGTCCACAGGTCCGTCCAGTCCTTCGGTGCGGCGTCCTTGGAGATCTTGTCCGAGTTGTAGCCCAGGAGGATGGCCTGCTTCACCAGGGGCCAGTACGTCTCCCCGTCGCCCAGGCCCTTGTCCACATCGCCCGCCCACGCGGGCTGGTAGGCCTCCAGCGCGCCCTCGTTCTTGACCTGCGAGAAGTACATGTTGTTCAGGCCGAATGCGACGTCGGCGATGGGGTTGTTCTTCTCCGCAATGAGCTTGTTGGTGGCATCGGCGCCCCCGGCCCCCACGATCTCGATCTTGAATCCGGCCTCGGCCGCCTTGGCGGCCAACCAGTCGCCCCGGCCCTCGCCGTTGGAGTTGGTGTAGATCACCAGGGTGTCCCCGGAGGCGCCTGCCGGAGCCCCGGAGGCTTCACCGGTCGAAGCGGGCGGGGTGGAAGCCCCGCCGCAGCCGGCGAGCAGGGTGGCGGCGACGGCGGCGGCAACCAAAGTCTTCAATGTACGCACGATCAGGACTCATTTCTGGACTGGAATCGGAGCATGTCCGCACAGCCTATAGCCGGGCATGACAAAAATCGGGCTGTTATAGCTATCGATTCGATAAACAGCCCGGCTGCTCACTTTGGTCCAGTCGGGGAAACGGCCGGGGCCCTCGGCGTGAACCGGGGGAAAACCTTGGCCGTGGGCGGCGTCAGTCCTTGACGGCGGTCACACTGAGGTGGTGGGTGGGGATCCTGTCCCTGTCGTAGGTGATTTCCGTATAGCCGTGCGGCTCGGGCTTGCCCTCCTGGTTCAGGTTCACGAAAACGATCTCCTCGATGGTGAGGATGCTCTGCCGGGTGATCATGTTGCGGACCTCGGCGCGCATGGTCAGTGAGGTCCGGCCAAACCGCGTGGCTGTCAGTCCCATTTCGATCAGGTCGCCCTGGACCGCGGAGCTGACGAAGTTGATCTCCGAAATGTACTTGGTGACTGCGCGGCCGTTTCCCAGCTGGAGGATGGCGTAGATGGCGGCTTCTTCGTCGATCCATTTCAGCAGGCTGCCGCCAAAGAGGGTCCCGTTGGCGTTGAGGTCCTCGGGCCGGACCCATTTGCGGGTCCGGAAGGTGATGTCTGCTGTTTCCATAGGCCGAGATTAGCCGAAGCCACTGCCCGCAATCCGAGTGTGACGGACCGGGTGCTAGGCCATGGCGGTCTGGGCGGCACTGTGGGCGTTGATGCGCTTGGCGTAACAGTGCGAGTGCTCCACGCCGATATAGGGCCCGAAGTTCGGGATGGGTTCGAACCCCGAATTCTCGTAGAAGTTCCGGCCGTCAGGCTGTGCCGATCCGGCTTCGGCTTTGATCCTGGTGATTCCCTGGCTGAATGCTTCTGCTTCCAGTGCCGCGAGGATGGAGCTGGCAACGCCGGAGCCCCGGGTGTACGGCAGCACGTAGAGCCGCTTGATTTCGGCCGTTGTTCCATCCAGGAGCCGGAGCCCGCCGCAGCCCACCGGTTGCCCCGATCCTTTGTCGTATGCCACCAGGAAGACAGCGCAGTCTGCTCCCGACGGCGGCGGCCCGGGCTCGTGGTCGGGCCGGCCAAAGCGGGCGTCGAGTTCGGCCTGCTGCGCGCGGCGAAGGTCCGCGCCAACGGGATTGGACCAGGAGACCTGCCGGATGTTGAGCCTGGGGTTGGTCTGCATATCTGCCTCGATTCGCCGGAGGGGTATGCCTGACAAGGCTAGGTGCGGGGAGTTACGCAGGTGTTTCCTGGCGGTTAGCACCTGGATAACGCCAGGAGCAGCCGTGAAGGGAAGTTACTTGGCGGTCTAGTTACCAGTTGGTCTAAAATGATCCCATGGCTTCTATGGGCAACGAGGGATCCGGCTACTGGTACGGACCCGACGGGCAACTGGACTACAGTGCGGCGGTACTCAAGGCCCTCCGGGACTACCGGGCGGCCGAGACCGAAATCCGCCGCAGCACCAGGGATTCCATGGGCATGGGTGAGACGGACATCCTTGCCCTGCGGTACCTGCTGAGGGTCCAGGCGTCCGGCAAGCAGGTTGTCCCCAAGGATCTCAGCCGGTTCCTCAATATTACTAGCGCTTCCACCACCTCGCTGATTGACCGCCTGGTGGCCAGCGGGCATGTCCGCCGGGAGGCGCACCCCTCCGACCGCCGCTCCGTGGTGGTGGTCCCCACGGTGGAGTCGGACAAGGAGGTCCGGGAGACCCTCGGTGCCATGCATCGCCGGATGATGGCGGTTGCGGAAGGCTTGACCGCAGAGGAGGCCCGAACTGTGGTCGACTTCCTCCAGCGCATGACCGAATCGCTCCAGGCGGCCGAAAGTGCGGAATTAAAAGTTCACTAGCCTGACTAGCTAGTTCGGCTAGTTATATGTAAGCTTACGATTGTTCCCAAAGTTGCTTCCCAACGGAGTCGTGAGTGTGTTGGTTTCTTCCACCGAAGTTTCACCGCGTGAGCCCGGCATGGCTGCGACCACCCCTGATGGGCTCCTGGACCTGACGCGATCCACCCTGGACGGCACCACAGCGCCGCAGGGAAAGGCCGCCGTCCATTGCGGTTCACCGATGCAGCTGGTGACCCCGGCACTCGGGTGGGAGCGCGCCAGCTACACCTTCGCCCCAACCAGTGCCGGAAGTACCGAACTTCCGCCTGTGTGGCGTTGCGCCTGCGGGTTCCAGCTCGATGCATGGACAACTGATTCCAGGGGCGCCCACCATACCGCAGCCTTTCCCGCATGAGCGCCACGGGGACGGCAGCGCCGGCGCTGCCGCATTCGTCGCTGAATGCCGCTGGGCCGCTGGCAGGCCGCTACCAGCTGAGGGAACGCCTGGGCAGGGGAGCAGCTGCCGAAGTCTTTCGGGCGGTGGACCTTGAGGGCGGTCCGGAGGTGGCCGTGAAGATCGCGGCAGCCAGCGGCCGGAAGCAGCATCAGCGGATCCGGAACGAAGCTTCCGTCCTCGCCGGCCTCACCCACCCATCCATCGTGAGGCTGCTGGGTCAAGGCGTGGTGGGCGGCGGCGGGACCCATGCGGGACGGCCCTATCTTGTGGAGGAGCTGGCCCTGGGGGCAACCCTGTCCGAAACCCTACGGCTGGAAAGCCCCACGCCCGCTGATGTGGCCCTCTGGGCCCGCGGCCTGTTCGGTGCGCTCGCGTACCTTCACTCCAACGGTCTTGTGCACCGTGATATCAAGCCCGCAAACCTGATGCTGAGCGGCCTGCGGAGAAGTCCTGTCCGGATCATCGATTTCGGAATTGCCACGGCCACCGGCTCGGCGCCCGAGCCCGGAATTTCGTCCGGCACAGTGCACTATATGAGTCCCGAGCAGGCATCCGGCGGGGCAGCGGCTCCGTCATGGGACGTGTACGCCATGGGGCTGGTCCTGTTGGAGCTCCTCACAGGCACCAAGGCGTTTCCCGGCACCGCCATCGAATCCCTCGTGGCCCGGACCCTGCGGTCCCCGGACGTCCCAGGCCACCTCGGCGGCTGGGTGCCCCTGCTGCGGTCCGTTACCGCCATGGATCCCCGGGAACGGCCGGCGGCGGCAGATGCCGCAGCGATGGCAGCCCGGCTTGTGCCCGGGGTGCCGTCCCGCAGCCCAAGCGTTCAAGGGGTCCGCGGGAGCCTGCCCGGCGGGATCGACGCCCGTCCGTGTCCCGCGCTGCGGGCACGTCCATCCCGGCGCCACCGGCAGCAGGCCTAGGGGGCGGCTACGTCCCGACCTGTCGGGTCCTCCGCGGTCGGGTCTGCCAGGGCAAGGCCGCCCACGGGGCTTCCGTCCCAGTGGAGCAGGGTCCAGCCGGTCGCCAGGCTGCCTTCGAGTGCCACGATTCCGGTGTTGGCCAGGACATGGCGGGCAGCGAACTCGTGGTCTGCGCCCTCGGCCCGCAGCCCCGCCCAGGTACGGATGGCGGCGCCGTGGCTGACCACTGCAACGGTGCCGTGCTGCTGGCGTTCCGCCCGCCCGGCCACCAGCGCGATGGCAGCATCGAACCTGTCGAAGAAGGCGTGGCCGTCGGGCCCCGCGGGCATGCGCCGGTCCAGGTCGCCCGCAGCCCAGGAGATCACGGTGCCCATGTAGCGCTTATGGGATTCGTGGTCGGTGAGCTTCTCCAGTGATCCGGCCTCGATTTCGTGCAGCCCTTCAAGCACCTCAACGTCAAGGGTGTGCAGGCGTGCCAGCGGTGCGGCCGTTATCTGCGTCCTGATCAACGTGGACGCGTACAGCGCTCCGATGCGTTCGTTGGCAAGGGCCCGCGCCATGGCTTCTGCCTGCCGTTCGCCGAGTTCGGTCAACCCGGGGCCGGGATGGTCGGTGTCCAGCTGGCCCAGCACGTTGCCGGGGGTTTCGCCGTGGCGGATCAGGAGCAACTTCATATTCCCAGTTTCCCACCCCCGGCTGGTAGCGGGCGCAAAGCGGAACTGTCCGTGGCGCTGCCGCTCCACAACGAAGGCGCCGGGCCCACATGAGCCCGGCGCCGCCGTCGTAAATTCCTGCCCTTCCGGCAGCCCTGCTGGCGCAGTGCCTACTTCAGGTGGTCCACCAGCTGGTCCGCGATGCCGGTGTACCGGCCGGGGGTGAGAGCCAGGAGGCGTGCCTCGGCCTCCGGGGAAAGGCCCAGGCCCTGCACAAACTCCTGCATGCGGGCGGCATCCACGCGCTGGCCGCGGGTGAGGTCCTTGAGGCGCTCGTACGGGTTTTCCATGCCTTCGACGCCTGCGATCGCCTCGGCCCGCATCACCATCTGGATTGCCTCGCCCAGGACCTCCCAGTTGGTGTCCAGGTCCGCTGCCAGGACGTCCTCGGCAACATCCAGGCGCTCCAGGCCCTTGGCCACGTTGGAAATGGCCAAAAGGGAGTGCCCGAATGCGACGCCGATGTTGCGCTGGCTGGAGGAGTCTGTGAGGTCGCGCTGCCAGCGGGAGGTCACCAGGGTGGCGGCCAGGGTGTCCAGCAGGCCGTTGGAGATCTCGAGGTTGGCCTCAGCGTTCTCGAAGCGGATGGGGTTGACCTTGTGCGGCATGGTGGACGAGCCGGTTGCCCCGGCCACCGGGATCTGCGCGAAGTAGCCAATAGAGATGTAGCTCCAGACATCGGTGCAGACGTTGTGCAGGATGCGGTTGAAGCGGGCCACGTCGGCGTAGAGCTCCGCCTGCCAGTCGTGGCTTTCGATCTGGGTGGTGAGGGGGTTCCAGGTGAGGCCCAGGCCTTCCACGAACGACTTGGAGACCTGCTGCCAGTCGGCGGCGGGGACGGAGGCCACATGGGCGGCGTAGGTGCCGGTGGCACCGTTGATCTTGCCCAGGTATTCGGTCTTCGCGATCCGATCCAGCTGGCGGGTCAGGCGGTGCGCGATCACGGCCAGTTCCTTGCCCAGCGTGGTGGGGGTGGCCGGCTGGCCATGGGTGCGGGACAGCATGGGGACCGCCCGGTTGTCCTCCGCCATCCTGCTGATCTGTGCCACCAGGGCGCGGGCTGCCGGGAGCCACACGTCCTCCACAGCACCCTTGACGCCGAGCGCGTAGGAGAGGTTGTTGATGTCCTCGGAGGTGCAGCCGAAGTGGACCATGGCGGTCAGGTTTTCAATGCCGATTGCGGGGAGGCGGCGGCCGATGTAGTACTCCACGGCCTTCACGTCGTGCACGGTCACGGCTTCGATGTCGGCGAGCTCCTGCACCGACGCTGCATCGAATTCGGTGACGATGGCGCGGAGCCGGTCCTGCTGTTCGGCGCTCAGGGGTCCGGCGCCGGGAAGGACGTTGTTGCCGGTCAGGTGGATAAGCCACTCAACTTCCACGGCCACGCGGTCCCGGTTCAGGGCGGCCTCGGACAGGTAGTCCACGAGGGGCGCGACGGCGGACTGGTAACGGCCGTCCAGGGGTCCAAGAGCGATTTTTTCCGATGACGCGGCGAGGGCCAGGCGTCCTGAGGGCGTACGGGTATCAGCTGTGGCGGCAGTTTCAGGCATGTGCTGATTCTTTCATGAAGTCCGGCAGCGCCTTAAGCGGATCGTCCACGTTACTTGTCCACATAGCCGACGGCGGCGCTTACGTGGGCAGCGGCGCGTGCCTAGCGTTGGGAGCAGCGCGGTTGGGGCGGATTGTCCGGCCGGGGAGGCCGGGACGGGCGGCGGGCAGGAAACCGGGTAGGAAGCTGGGACGGGGGGACGGTTTGATGGACGGGATATGGGGTGGCGGGCTGGGCATCAGCCTCGCAGTCCAGGAAGTAGGCAGGAAGGTGGCCCGGTCTTCGGACCGGACCGAAGAGGTGCTGTCGGGATTTCACCAGATCCAGCTGGAGGACTGGCAGTCGCCGGCCGGACAGGCATACCGGGATTCCGTGAGCCTTCAGGCGGTGGCAGTACGGCGGGCCCTGGACCGGATCCGGGAGGCTTCTGCCGCGGTGGCCGTCCATGCCCAGGCAGCCCTGACAGCCGATTGTCCAGCTGACGGACGGTTCTGATGGCGGACGCAACTCCCTCCGGCTCAGGCGGTCCCCTTCATGTTTCGCCGCCTCCTCCGGACGGGATCCTGACAATATCCGGAGGCGTGGGCGGCATTACGGTGCAGCTGGAGGAACTGGAGGCGGGGGCCGCGAAGCTGGATGGGCTCGCCAGGGGGCTCACCGCCGTTGAGGCGGAGCTTTTCGGGGCCTGGCAGGAGCTTTGTCCTTACCAGGACCAGCCCCGCGCCACAGGCTCCGCGGCGCTGATCGCGGTGGGGGAGGCGCGGGATGCGGTCCTGAAAGTCCGCCTGGAACTGCAGCGGATCAGTGGACAGGTGCGCAGCTGCAGGTGGGATTACGAAATGGCCGAATCCACTGCCCATATGCAGTGGATGCTCGGTCTGTCGGAACCGGACGTGGAACTGCAGAAGCACGTGGATTTCTGGCGGACAGGCTTCCTGAACGGTGATGCCACTGAATCAGTGCTGGCAAACGCCGTGACGGTCCTTCCCGGCATCAAACCGGCGGTTGGCTGGCTTGTCCCGTCGCTGCGCCCAGGCCCTGTAACAGTCAGGCAGGAAGAGCGCCTGCGCATCGACCTCGACGCCACCCCCGCCGGGCTGCTTGAGCGGGTCAGGCTGATTGAGGAGCGCGGCAGCGGCTACATCGAAGTTATCGAGGTGCATACCGGCGGCGGAAAGGCCTACGTCGTGGTGGTTCCCGGGACACAGATGAACGACGCCGACCACGGCACCAATCCTTTCGATCTTTCCGGCATTGTCGACGGGATGGGCAGCAACTCGGAACAGGTGAATGCCGCTGTCCTCCAGGCACTTCGGGCGGCCGGTGCGCAACCGGGAGCTGATGTGGTGGCGGTGGGATACAGCCAGGGCGGCATCCATGCCATGAACCTGGCGGCGGACGAGGACGTCCTCAGGGAGTACCGCATGAAGTACGTCCTGACTGCCGGATCTCCCGTTGCCCGCATCGCGCCCCCGCCGGAGGTCAGCACGCTTCACCTCGAACACCGCACGGACTGGGTGCCGGGCACTGATGGCCTGCCCAACCGGGACGCCCGGAACCAGGTCACCGTGACCGTGACCAATGACCTGTACGTGCGCGGCGGAGAAGACGCCGGCCTGGGGCCCGGGCACCGGCTGACCGGCTACGAGGAGGCGGCGGAGCTTGTGGGCGCCAGCAAGGATCCGTCGCTGGTCCAGTCCACCGCGGTACTGGGCGGGGTACTGGGCGCCGGCGGGGCGGCCACTGCCACCCGGTTTTCCTTGTCGAAGCCTCCGCCGCCCGCTCCGCCCATGGACCGGAGGGATCCCTTTTCCGGGCGGCCGCAGCCGGGGGCCAGGTAGGTGTTGATTCTCCTGGCTGTTGCCGCCCTTACGAAATCTGGGCGGCGTGCAATTCCACGCACCGGGTGGAGCGGGGCTGTTCGGGTTGCGGGGCAGGTGGGGAGGGCTGCGGGGCAGGCTGTGGAGGGGGTGCTGGAACGGGCGCCGGAGCGGGTGCCGGAGGGGCGCCCGGGCAGCGGTAGTTGTAGTCCAGGTTGTTCTCGGTGAACTGGGTTGTGGTGACGGTCCCGCCCGGGGTCAGGGGGTCGGACGCGCAATATTCCCTGGCGGACCAGGCCGAATCGGGGCCGGCCAGCCAGTTCCGGAGCGCGTATAGGTTGCTGCCAGGACTTACCCCGCCCACAATCTCGCCGAACTGGAAGGAAGTGGAATAGATCCCCACATCCGCGCCGGTCCCCTGCAGGTAGGCGGTCATGCCTTCCAGCTCAGCTGCATTGGCTGCCTTGTCCCATAACCAGCTGTTTCCGGTTTCAACATCCAGCCACCACAGCCGGCGTACCCCGCCGCCGTCCACCCCCTTCAGGATTGCGGCATCAACGGCAGCCATGGCGTAGCCGTGAACATAAGCGCAGGCCGGGGACGCGGTGCCGTCACACAATCCATACGGGTTGCTGACGGCGGCGCCACCGTAGGTGTTGTCTGCCGGCCACCATAACCCCTCCGCGGGCCCGGTTGCGGCCGTGTTCACATACACCGCCGCCGGCGTTCCACCGGCCGACTCCGCGCTCTGGTCCGCCCACGCCAGCTGGGCATCCAGGCACGGGTTGACCGTGTCCGGGCGGCCGCCGTTCACGCCCACGATCGCAAATGCCGGGGGCGCCGGAAGATCAGAGCCGCACTGCGGCCAGGAGATGTCATTGCCCAAAGGGCCGCCGCCCTGCAGGGCAGGGTCCGATTCTGCATGGGCGGGGTCGGCCTGCCATGTCATAAGCAGGCAGGCAGCGAGCAGCAACCTTATGGGCTTCATGGTGGGCCCCCGTTTTCCGGAACTGACAGCAACGGGCCTCTTGGGGCCCGGTTTGCAGCCTAGGCGGCTGGTCCCGTGGGGGTCATGGGTGGCAGGTACTGGAGTTTTTCCTGCTGTTCCGGGGAGCGGTACCTAGGGGGTACCTGTTCTCCGCCGTCCTCCTACTCGGGAGGGCAGGGCTTCCCGGGGGAGGGGCTCTTCGAAAGAGGGGCGATGCGCCGGGGAGTCAGCGCCGGCCGCCCGGCAGCAAACCCGCCACCAGGGACACCAGCGAGATGATGACCGCGGCCAGCAGCGCAGTCCAGAAGAAGGAATCGATCGTGAGGTGCACCGGCGTGTAAGTGCTGATCCAGGACGTCAGGTACAGCATGGCTGCATTGATGACGATGGCGAACAAGCCAAGGGTCAGGATGGTGATGGGAAGCGCGAGGAGCCGCACCAGCGGCCGCACGAAGGCGTTGACCACGCCAAAGATAAGGCCGATGAACAGGTAGGCCAGGACAATGCCGATCGTCCCGGTGTCCTGCGAAATGCCGGTCCTGGCTACGGCATCAGATGCCGCCGTGCTGGAGATGTCCATTCCCGGCAGCAGCCAGCTGGCCACCCACAGCGCTGCGGCATTGACGATGACCCGAAGGATGAATGAAGCCATGGCACCATGCTTCCATACCGTCCCATGGGGGAGGATGGCGGCGTGCCCCGATTTTTCGGGGACTGGCCCCCGGATTCCCACGGGACCTTGGACGTAGGCTAGGAGCCATGACTTCATCTGATACCAGGGCGGGCGGCATCGCACCCCGCCCGGTGCTGGACCGGCTGCCCCGCTACGCGGCAGGAAAACCGCCGGCCGCCGTCAGCGGTCTTGCCAGCTACAAGCTGTCCTCCAACGAAAACCCGCTGCCGCCCATCCCGGCCGTCCTCGAGGCCATCGCCGGCCAGACGGACTTCAACCGGTACCCGGACCCGCTGAGCAGCAAGCTCCGCGCGGCGCTCGCGGATTTCCTGGGCGTACCGGCGGAGGACATCGTCACTGGAGCGGGAAGCCTGGGTGCCCTGAACCAGATCCTGGCTGCTTTTGCCGGCCAGAACGAGGACGGCAAAGCGGACGAGGTCATCTATGCGTGGCGGTCCTTTGAGGCGTACCCCATCAGCGTGGGCCTGGCAGGCGCAGAGAGCGTACGCATTCCGGTGACCGCCGAGGGACGGCATGACCTCGAGGCCATGGCGGCCGCGGTGAGCGCCCGCACCAAAGTCATCCTGCTTTGCACGCCCAACAACCCCACCGGCCCTGCCCTTACTGCAGCCGAAACCGAAGCGTTTATCCGCTCCATCCCGGCAGACGTGGTGGTGGTCATCGATGAGGCCTATCAGGAGTTCGTCAGGGCGGAGGACGCCGTGGACGGGATCGACCTTTACCGGAAATATCCCAACGTGGTGGTGCTCCGTACGTTCTCCAAGGCGCACGGCCTGGCAGGGCTCCGCGTTGGCTACAGCGTCTCCAACCCCGGACTGACCCAGTACCTCAGGGTCGCCGCAACACCTTTCGCGGTATCCCAGATAGCCGAAAAGGCAGCAATCGTTTCCCTTGAGAACTACGCCCAGGTTGTGGAAAGGGTACAAAAACTCGTGGATGAGCGGACCCGGGTAACCGAGGGTCTCCGGGACCTGGGCTGGGCGGTCCCGGATGCCCAGGGAAACTTCGTCTGGCTCGCGCTTGGCGCCGAAAGTACTGCTTTCGCAGAGCTGGCGGGGACACGCGCCCTGTCCGTCCGGGCATTCGCCGGAGAGGGCGTGCGGGTCAGCATCGGAGAACCCGAAGCGAATACCCGATTCCTCCAGTTGTGTGCCGACTATACAAAGGCACCGGCAACTTCCTAGCACTTAACAAGTAGCCCTCCCGCTACTTACCGAAGATAAAGTTAGGATCAGTAAGCCAATGTATATGCCGTGCCGGGAATGTATTCCCCGTACGGCATATATCCCAGCGACATTGCATTGCATCCGGATGCGGCAAGCAAGGAGACGGTATGGGCACTCATCTGCCTTCCACCGAGTTCGACGGAACAGCGGTAGACGACCAGCGGGAAGCCGATGCTGAAGCCGTGATGGGCGAGCCCGCGGCCCAGATGGTGCAGCTACTCGGCCCCGACGGGAAACTGGGCACCGAGCCGGTCTTCAGCGACTACGCGGACAAGCTCACCCCTGAGGCCCTCCGCGGCCTGTACGCCGACATGGCCGCGATCCGCCGGTTCGACGTCGAAGCGACCGCCCTCCAGCGCCAGGGCCAGCTGGCGCTGTGGGTCCCGCTGACCGGCCAGGAGGCAGCACAGATCGGATCGGGCAGGGCCAGCCAGCCGCAGGACTACATCTTCCCCACCTACCGCGAGCACGGCGTGGCCCTCACGCGCAACGTGGACCTGGCCGAACTCCTGCGCCAGTTCCGCGGTGTTTCCAACGGCGGCTGGAACCCCAAGGACACCAACTTCCACCTGTACACGCTGGTCCTGGCTGCGCAGACCCTCCACGCCGTGGGCTACGCGATGGGGATCCAGCGTGACCAGAAGCTTGCCGCCGCATCTAACGCGGCAGGCAGGGAGCCGGATGCCGCCGTCATCGCGTACTTCGGCGATGGCGCCAGCTCGGAAGGCGACGTCCACGAGTCCATGGTGTTCGCTTCCTCCTACAAGGCCCCCGTGGTGTTCTTCTGCCAGAACAACCACTGGGCCATCTCCGTGCCCACCAACGTCCAGACCCGGGTTCCGCTGTCCAACCGGGCAAAGGGCTACGGGTTCCCCGGCATCCGGGTCGACGGAAATGACGTAATCGCCGTGCACGCAGTTACCGAGTGGGCCCTGGAGCACGCCCGCCAGGGCAAGGGGCCGGTCCTCATCGAAGCCTTCACCTACAGGGTCGGGGCGCACACCACGGCAGACGATCCCACCAAGTACCGGCAGTCGGCGGAGGAAGACGCCTGGCGCGCCAAGGACCCGCTTGCGCGCCTGGAGAAGTACCTGCGTGCCGAGGGCCTTGCGGACGACGCCTACTTCGCCAAGGTCAAGGCCGACGGCGACGAACTGGCCGCATACGTCCGGCGTACCGCCCACGACCTCGAAAACCCGGATATCCGGCAGGCCTTCGCCAACGTCTACAGGGAGGCCCACCCGCTGGTCGCCGAGGAACTGGCGTGGTTCGAGGAATACAGCGCAGGATTCGCCGGCGAGGAAGAGTCCGCCGGGCAGGCAGCAAAGGCAGGCCACTGATGACCACCATGACCATCGCGAAGGCCATCAACGAAGGCCTTCGCGCCACTTTGGCCGCACACCCCAAATCACTGCTGATGGGCGAGGACATCGGTCCGCTCGGCGGCGTCTACCGGGTCACGGACGGGCTGATCGGTGAGTTCGGCCCGGACCGCGTGGTGGACACCCCGCTGGCCGAGTCCGGGATCATCGGCACCGCCATCGGCCTGGCCCTCCGGGGATACAGCCCGGTCTGCGAGATCCAGTTTGACGGCTTCGTCTTCCCCGGCTTCAACCAGATCACCACCCAGCTCGCCAAAATCCATTCGCGCAGCAACGGAAACCTCAGCGTGCCCGTGGTCATCCGGATCCCATACGGCGGGGGCATCGGCTCCATTGAACACCACTCCGAATCCCCGGAGGCACTGTTCGCCCACACGGCGGGCCTGCGCATCATCACCCCGTCCAATCCGCATGACGCCTACTGGATGATCCAACAGGCCGTTGAATGCCAGGACCCGGTGATCGTCTTCGAACCCAAGCGCCGCTACTGGCTCAAGGGCGACGTTGATGTCGAGACACCCGGGCCGTCGGAGGATCCGTTCAAGGCCCACGTCCTTCGCGAGGGCACAGACGCCACCGTGGTGGCCTACGGCCCCCTGGTGCCCGTGGCGCTGGCAGCCGCGAACGCAGCGGAGGAGGACGGCAGGAGCATCGAGATCATCGACCTCCGGTCAATCTCCCCGATCGATTTCGACACCGTCACCGCCTCCGTCCAAAAGACCGGGCGGCTGATCGTCACGCACGAGGCTCCCACGTTCGGCGGAATCGGCGGCGAGATCGCAGCCCGGATCAGCGAGCGGGCGTTCCACTCCCTTGAGGCGCCCGTGATCCGCGTCGGCGGGTTCCATATGCCCTACCCCGTTGCCAAGGTGGAGGAAGACTACCTTCCGGACATCGACCGCATCCTGGAGGCGCTGGACCGCGCCCTCTCCTACTGAGGACACCATGACCCTGAACAAGTTCAACCTGCCCGACGTCGGCGAGGGCCTCACCGAGGCGGAAGTCGTCTCCTGGAAGGTCAAGCCCGGTGACACCGTCGCCGTCAATGACGTCATCTGCGAGATCGAAACCGCAAAGTCGATCGTGGAGCTGCCGTCCCCCTTTGCCGGAACCGTCACCGAACTGCTGGTGGAGGAAGGGGTGACTGTCGACGTCGGGACCGCCATCATCAGCGTCAGCGACGAAGTTTCCGGGGACCCGACCCCCGCCGATGTCCGCGCGCCGCAGGCCGTTCCCGCCGCCGGTACTCCCGCTGAATTTCCTGCCCAGCCGCTCTACGGCAAGCTGCCAGTGGATGCGGGGGAGGCCGGGAGCGCCGGTACCCCGTCCGCCGCTCCCCTGGTGGGGTCAGGACCCAAGGCCGACGCCGTCAAGCGGCGCCCGCGGAAGACTGCACCGGCGGCTGCCGTGACGGTCAACGCCCCCGAGGTTGAACCTGTCCAGCCCCGCACGCCCGCCGAGGTTTCCGCGGCGGAACCTGCCGCCGTCGACACCCGGCCAACCCTTGGCGGCACCATCACGGGCCTGGTCAACCGGGTGTTGGCCAAGCCCCCGGTCCGCAAAATTGCCCGCGACCTGGGCATCGACCTCGCCGACGTTGTTGCCACCGGTTCCCGCGGCGAGGTGACGCGCGAGGACCTGGTGAGCTACCAGGCGCAGCGTGACGCCGAACTGGACAAGGCGGACGGTTTCTGGGGCAAGGCCGGGAAGCCGCAGGACCAGCGCGTGGAAAGCATTCCGGTCAAGGGCGTCCGCAAGGCCACGGCAAAGGCGATGGTGGAATCAGCGTTCGCGGCACCGCACGTCAGCATCTTCGTGGACGTCGACGCAAGCCGCACCATGGAATTCGTCAAGCGCCTCAAGGCCTCCCGGGACTTCGAGGGCATCAAGGTCTCGCCGCTGCTGATCCTTGCCAAGGCCGTCATCTGGGCCGCCGCAAGGAACCCCAGCGTGAACGCAGCCTGGGTGGATAACGAGGACGGCAGCGCCGAGATCCAGGTCAAGCACTTCATGAACCTGGGCATAGCCGCGGCCACTCCGCGCGGCCTCATGGTTCCCAACATCAAGAATGCGCAGGACCTGTCCCTGAAGGAACTGGCCCTGGCGCTGAACGACCTTGCCACCACGGCCAGGGCCGGGAAGACCCAGCCGGCGCAGATGCAGGGCGGGACGCTGACCATCACCAACATCGGCGCCCTGGGCATTGACACCGGGACGCCCATCATCAATCCGGGCGAGGTGGCCATCGTTGCCTTCGGAACCATCAAGCAGAAGCCCTGGGTCCTGGACGGAGAGGTGATTCCCCGCTGGATCACCACCCTCGGGGGATCCTTCGACCACCGCGTGGTGGATGGTGACCTGTCCGCCCGCTTCATGGCCGACGTCGCAGCCATCCTGGAGGAGCCCGCGCTCCTCCTGGACTAGGGCGCCGGGTCAGGACGTGGCAATAGACAACGGGGCAATCCGGGTCAGGAACCGCACAGCCAGGTGGCTGACGGAGGTCTTCCAGCCTCCGGTGGTGGTTTCCCTGCAGCTGCTGATCAGCCCGCTGGCCCAGCCGGGTTTCCCGGGAACCATCGGCTACGGCGCGCTGGCGGCCCTCTTCGTGTGCGTGCTTCCGCTGATGGTGCTGCTGGTCCTGGTCAGGCTGGGCAAGGTCACGGACCACCATGTAAGCGACCGGAAGCAGCGTGCACCCGTGCTGCTGATGGCGCTGGGCTGCATCGCCGTAGGGCTGCTGGTACTGGGCGCCGTGGATGCGCCGGAGAGCGTCTTTGCGATGGTCCTGGCGGTGGTGGGCGGCGTGGCGGTACTGGCGGTGGTCAGTCCGTTTTGGAAGATGAGCGGCCACGCCGCTGCCGTGTCCTGCGCCGCCGTCGTATCCGTGCTGATGCTCGGCGCCGCGTGGGCACCGCTGCTGCTCCTGATCCCGGCAGTCAGCTGGTCACGTGTGGTTCTGCGGGCCCATTCCCTGGCCCAAGTGGTGGCCGGATCGCTCTTCGGGGGGCTGGTGATGGCCGGGATCTGGTGGGTGCTGCAGGGCTGGCTGGTGGCCTGAACGTTCAGGCTCCCAACCGGGCTTAGTAGGCGGCGTATGCGGTGAAAGCCTCGAGCATGGCCGGATCCGCGGTGGTTCCCAGCACAACAGCGGCGGCGGTCATCAGGCCACCCATGAGCGCGGCCATGCCGGCCCAGGCGCTCAGGAGCTTCCAGTCCTCGCGCAGGACGCTGCGCACGGTCTGCGGAAGCTGGAGCCCGGGGGTGATGAGGTTCGGTGCGCTGTCCAGGCTGCCGTCATCAAGGAGCGCAACCACCCGGTCATTGCTGCGGTCCACCCGCATGGAGCTGATGTGGTTGCCGTGGCGGGCCAGGAGGATGTCGTGGCCAACAAGCTGGCGGCGCTGCAAGGTGATCAAGGGGAGCCCTTCGCTGTGGGGTGGATTCGGCAGTGTCCACGCCTTTGGGGGCCCATCCAATTTTATCGTTGCGCCAGCAGCTGAATCGGTGATATTGCGGTGAGAACGGACACCCCCCGCAGCGATGTCCGCCACCACGGGGGGTGTCCTGCGTTACCCCAGGAGGGCTTCCGCGCGTTAGTCGGCGTCGTAGGTGTTGGCGATGTACACGTCGCACGGGGCGTTGTGGGCCACGCTGTTGGCCACGCTGCCAAGGACACGGCCGATGCCGTGCATGCGCCGGTTTCCCACGACGATCACGCGGGCATCCATGCGGACGGCTTCCTTGATGAGGGCGTCTGCGGGCCGTCCCCGGGCTGCGGAATAGGTGACCGGGACGTCGCGGCCCAGCGACTCAGCCACGGTCCGTGCCACCTGCTCTGCGGCGTCGGCATCGGACACGATCCACCGGTCGCTGCCGCTGCCGAAGACCTCGGTCCGGTCGCTGTCGAAGGCTGACACGACGTGCAGTGAAGCGCCCAGTCCTGCAGCCAGGTTCCTGGCCGACTCCGCCGCCCTCTTCGCGGTCTCGCTGCCGTCAACCCCTACAACGATGATTCCACCCATATGCATGCTCCTTTGCTCGGTTTTCGGCGTTCGTGTGGCTTACGCTACAGCGCCGCCATGGCTTCCTGCAGCACCGGCGCCAATCTGCGCACACCCTCGGCGATGGCGTCGGGGGGAACGGCGCTGAACGCGAGCCGCAGCTTGTTGGACGGTTCGTCCGACGGCGTGAAGGCGGCGCCGGGGATGAACACGACGCCGGCATCGATCGCCTTGTGCAGCAGCGGGTAGGTGTCAACGCCTTCGGGCAGGGTCACCCAGACGAAGAAGCCCCCCTGCGGGCTGGTCCAGGTGGTCCCCGCCGGCATGTACTCCTTGAGTGCTGCCAGCATGGCGCGGCAGCGTTCGGCATACAGCCCGCGGTAGGTTTCGATCTGGCCTTTCCAGTCGTAGTCGCGGAGGTAGGCGGAGACCAGCATCTGGTTCAGGGCCGGCGGGCAGAGCGTCACCGATTCCGCGGCGAGGTAATACCGGCGCTGCAGGTGTTCAGGCACCAGGGCCCAGCCGATGCGGAGGCCGGGGGCAAAGATCTTGGAGAAGGAGCCGAGGTAGATGACGTCGTCCGGGTTGGCGGCGCGCAGGGGAGGCAAAGGCTCACCTTCAAAGCGCAGCAGTCCGTAGGGGTTGTCCTCCAGGACCAGGATATTCGCCCTGCGGCATATATCGACCACCTGCTGGCGCCGTTCCCTGGCCAGCGTGATCCCGGAAGGATTGTTGAAGTTGGGGATGGTGTAGAGGAACTTGATGCTTTTGCCCGCAAGCTGCAGGGCCGCGATCCGCGCCTCCAGAAGCTCCGGGACCAGGCCGTACTGGTCCATCTCCACGGTCTCCACCCGCACCTGGTAGGCCTCAAAGGTGTTCAGCGCCCCCACGTAGGTGGGATCCTCCACCAGGACCACGTCTCCCGGATTGCAGAAGAGCTTGGTGGCCACGTCCTGGGCCGACTGTGAGCCTGCCGTGATCACCACGTTCTGCGGCAGGGCATCCAGGATTCCCTCGGCGGCCATGACCTCGCAGATCTGTGCCCGGAGCTCCGCGGTACCCTGCCCGGCGCCGTATTGAAGGGCCGTGAGTCCGTCGTCGGCAATGATTTTTGCCGCCGTCGCTGCCAGGCGGTCCAGGGGAAGTGACTGCAGGTACGGGCTTCCGCCCGCCAGGGAAACCAGTCCCGGCCGCATCGAGATGTCGAAAACATCCCGGACGGCCGACTGGCGGATGTTGGCCGCCCGCTCGGAAAACAGTCCCTCGTGGCGGTGGGCGGACGTGGCCGCGCGCTCGATCGCATCGATGGCTTCGGCGGGCAGAGTTCCGGCCGGGGCGTCAAGTGTTTCGTGGGTCACAGAGTCAGGATACAGCCCGTTGTTGCTTCCGAGGCAACATCTGTTTATACGCGATTTACGGCAGGCGGCGCGCTAATCCAGGCTCAGATAGTCCGACAGGCCTTCGCCGTTGATAAAGATGTCGGCCCTGATGGCACCTACGGCTTCGAGGGCGGTCTGGGTTAGCTGGGCCTCGATCCTGGGGAGGTCGCATGTTCCGCCCTGGTTCAGCGTTCCCGAAAGGTAAACGGTGACGGTGGTTCCGTCGAAGCTCCCGGAAAGGAACGTCAGCCGGGAAGAGCCCAGTGCGTTGTAGGCGTTCGCGGGCGGGCGGCCGCCACCCAGCAGGGCGCCGATTGCCGCCTTGAGCCGGGCGTCCCCGGAGCCTCCCGGCTGGGCGGAGCCAACCAGGCTGTCATTGCAGCCGAAGCGGACACCGTGCCTGCCGCCGTCGTCCACCATCACGAAATATGCCGTCACCGGGGGAGTCGCGGGCCCGGCGTTGGTGCCGGGGTCCGGAGGGGCCGTGGGACTGTCCGGATTTTCCCGCGCCGCTCCGGCCGTACCGGTGGAAGGGGTGGCCGGCGCCGTGGCGGGAAGGAGGGCCAGCGGGGCCCCGCTGGATCCGGCGCTGCCCCCGCTGGGCGTGCAGCCGGAGAGCAGGAGCGCCAGGCAGCCGGCGACCGCAGCCAGGGCACCGCGCCCACGCCCGTCCCCGCTCCATCTTTTTGCCATGCGGCACCGCAATCCGATCCGGTAGGTCCAGGGGATTAACGCTACGGCGGCGCCGGCCGGCGGAGATGTCCGCACGGTACCGGTTGAGACAAGAGTTGGTCACGGCAACACCGGATGCAGCAGCGCCCGGCACGCGGGCTGCGTGCCGGGCGCTGCGCCAGGGGGACTAGGCGGCGGGAGCTGCTGCGGCAAGGGTGTCGAAGATGCCCTTGATCTGCTCTACAACCTCAGCGTCGTCCTTGGGGTGGACTTCGGCGAAGCGCACCATGGAACCGGGGACGGCGAGCTTGACGTCCTCCAGGATCCGGGCACCTGCAATGCCGGCAGCCTTGCGGGCCTCATCCTGGGCCCAGACGCCGCCGTACTGGCCAAACGCGGTGCCGACGACGGCGGTGGGCTTGCCTGCCAGGGCGCCGGCGCCGAAGGGGCGGGACAGCCAGTCGATGGCGTTCTTCAGGGCGGCGGGAACCGTGCCGTTGTGCTCGGGGGTGACCAGCAGGACGGTGTCGGCTTCCTCGGCTGCGGCGCGCAGGGCTGCGGCGGCGGCAGGGACCTGGCCCTCGACGTCGATGTCCTCGTTGTAGAACGGGATGTTGCCCAGGCTCTCGTGGATCACCACGTCCACCTGCTCCGGGGCGTTGAGCTGGATGGCTTCGGCCAGCTTCTGGTTGGTGGACTCGGCGCGGAGGCTGCCGACAAGGGTAAGTACTGTGCTCTTGGTCATGGGAACTCCTGGCTAGGGGAGCGGCGGGGGCCGCTATCGGTCAAACTTCGGGCTCGCGGAGCCTTCACCAGACTAAACGGACCGTAGTCCGTTTATATTCCCCATGCTTACACTGTCTGTGTGAGTTCCATCCCAGTGCGGCCGGGAATGACCCCGGTAACGGCCGCGGAACGCAGCGATGCTGCCCGCAACCGGGAACGCCTCCTGCTGGCTGCCCGGGAACTGATCGAGCAGGGCGGAGCCGCTGCGCTCACCATGGACCGGCTGGCCGAACAGGCCGGCGTGGGCAAGGGCACCGTCTTCCGCCGCTTCGGCAGCCGGGCCGGGTTGATGCTGACCTTGCTGAACGACTCCGAGGCCGCGTTTCAAGCCCGGTTCCTGTTCGGACCGCCGCCACTGGGGCCAGGTGCTCCGCCGCTCGACCGGCTGATCGCCTTCGGAACCGAGCGGATCGCCTACGTGGTGGAATACGGGGACCTGGTGCTTGCTGCCGGAAATGCTTCCAGGGGAAAGTTCGAAGTACCTGCCGCCGCCCTCTGGGACCGGCATGTGGAGATGCTGCTGCGCGAAGGCGGGATGGATTCCCCGGAACCCTGGCTGATGGCCGGATCCCTCAACGCCACCCTCGATCCCGAGCGGCTCCTGCACCTGATCCGTGAACATGGCGTCACACGCGAACGGCTGGCAACATCCTGGCGCGACCTTGTGACACGGGTTGTCACGGGCGCGTAGGTTACGCGATGGCGTTCCCCCACGTCCAGTCATGCGGGCTTCACAGAACTATTCATAACGATCTGATACGGCGCGTCCAATTTCCGGGGATTCCCGCACTTTTCGGGTTGGGGCTTGTGATAGTTTCCTCTGGAATGTGACCCGCGACATAGTCCACCAGGACCTGCCCTAAGGGCTGCGGGAGGCCAGCTACCCGCTGGTGCAGGACCCGGTGAGGCGGCACAACCCGTGCTTGTCCGGGGAAGACGGAAGGATCCAGCAGCGCTCATGCTCAAGTACCTCGCCAAGCGCGGCATCACGTATGTGGTGATGATCTTCCTCACCACGTCCGCCGGCTACTTCCTGGCCGTCAGCTCGCTTAAGCCGGCGCTGCTCGAGCAGGAACGGATCCCCCGGCCCACCCCGGAGCAGGTGGCCAATTCCATGCGGCTGAAGGGCCTGGACCCGGACCTCAGCCCGTGGGAGCGCTACGTTGACTGGCTCACCGGAATCGTCACCCGCTGGGACTGGGGCCGCAGCCCCAACGGCGCCTACATCAACGCCGAGTTCGGGGACCGGGTCTGGATTTCCACCCGGCTTTTCCTGGCATCGATCATCCTGACCCTGGTCATCGGCGTCGCGCTCGGCGTCTATTCGGCGGCACGCCAGTACAAGTTCCAGGACCGGGTCATCACGTCCTACAGCTACCTCGCGTACATCGTGCCGGCGCCCATCGCCTACTTCCTGGTGCAGCTGGGCGCCATCAACATCAACGAATCCGTGGGCGACCGGATCTTCTTCGTCACCGGCATCTCCACCCCCGGCATCGCGCCGGGCTGGGCCCAGTTCGTGGACATGCTGGCCCACTATGCAGTCCCCACGGTTGCCATCACCCTTGTGGGGTGGGGCGCGTACCAGATTGCCCAGCGGCAATACCTGCTGGACAACGTGAACGCCGACTTTGTCCGCACCGCACGCGCCAAGGGGCTAACCCGCAACCAGGCCATTGCCCGGCACGCACTGCGCGTCTCCTTCATTCCGGTGGCCCAGAGCATCGCCTTCACCATCCCGGCCATCTTCGCCGGCGGCTTCTTCGCGGAAAAGATCTTCGCCTGGCCGGGTGTGGGGTCCTGGAGCATCGACGCCATCTCGCTGCAGGACGTCAACGCGGCCACGGCCACCTTGGCATACGGCTCCGTGATCTTCGCCCTGGGCGCCATCCTCGCGGACTTCGCCACCACGCTTGTCGACCCGAGAGTGCGGGTGCAGTAGCCATGACCAACCTGAACGCCGTTGACCCGGCAGCAGTGGCGCAGGACGCGCACCTGGAAAGCGCCGACGTCGTCATTGGCAAAACCACCATCATCTTCCGCCGCTTCCTGCGCAACAAGACCGCAGTGGCCGGCCTGGCCATCTTCCTGGCCCTGACCGTTTTCTCGTTCATCGGCGGTTTCTTCACCCAATGGGACAAGGAAACCATCGACCCCTTCAACATCGGCATGCCCCCGTCGGCCGACCACTACCTCGGGACGTCGCAGGCAGGGATCGACCTGTACGCCATGACCGTGGAGGGCACCAGGATTTCCATCCTGATCGGCCTGGTGGTGGGACTGGTGTCGGTCCTGATTGCCGCGGTCTACGGCTGCACCATGGCCTACTTCGGCGGCAAGGTGGACAAGGTCATGCTGTTCATCCTCGAAGCGCTGATCATGATGCCGGCGCTCCTGGTGGTTGCTGTAGCCACCAGCGGCGGCGGTGCAGGCCTGAAACGCGACCTGCCCTCGTGGCTTCTGCTCATCATCGTCCTGCTGGTGTTCAGCTGGATGGGCACCGCCCGCCTGATCCGCTCCATGTCCATGTCGCTGATGCAGCGTGACTTCGTCAAGGCGGCCCAGTACATGGGTGTCCCGCCGCGCCGGATCGTTTGGCTGCACCTGGTGCCGAACATCGGCTCGCTGCTGATCCTGGACATCACCCGCGGCGTCACCGCAGCCATCCTGGCCGAGGTCGCCTTCTCCTTCATCGGCATCGGCATCAAGGTCCCGGACGTGAGCCTGGGCGTGCTGATCGGCCAGGCCACCTCCCAGGTGCAGACCTTCCCCTGGATGTTCTGGGTGCCGCTCACCGTAATGTTCCTGCTGACCGGCTCCCTGGCCATGATGAACGACGGCCTGCGCGACGCCTTTGACCCCAGCTCAACTTCCAGCGGCAAGGCAAAGAAAGCCAAAACCCGGAAAATCACCGCGGAAAAGAAGGCGGCATGAGCAGCGAAACCACTACCGGAGCCACGGACCCATCGCGTCCAGCCGTGGAGCGCCTGCACGTGGCAGGGCTCCACGCCCCCGGCGACGCCGTCCTGTCCGTCCGCGACCTGAACGTCCGCTTCAATACGGAGAACGGCATTGTGCACGCCGTCAGGGGCGTCGACTTCGACCTGATGCCGGGCAAGACGCTGGGGATTGTGGGCGAATCGGGGTCCGGCAAGTCCGTCACCTCGCTGGCCGTCATGGGGCTCCTCCCGCCCACGGCCCAGGTCTCCGGCTCCGTCCGGCTCAAGGGCCGGGAACTGCTGGGCCTCAGCGACAAGGACATGTGCAAGTACCGCGGCAACGACCTCGCCATGGTCTTCCAGGACCCGCTGTCATCCCTCACCCCGGTGTTCACCGTGGGCACCCAGATCATCGAAGCGCTCACCATCCACCACCCCACCATGAGCAGGACGGCCAAGGAAGCCCGCGCCGTCGAACTTCTGGCCATGGTGGGGATTCCCAGCCCCAAGGACAGGCTGAAGGCCTTCCCGCACGAATTTTCCGGCGGCATGCGCCAGCGCGTGATGATCGCCATCGCCATAGCCAACAACCCCCGGGTCCTGATCGCCGATGAGCCCACCACGGCCCTGGACGTCACCATCCAGGCCCAGGTCCTGGAGGTGCTCCACACGGCGCAGGAGGAGACCGGCGCCGCCGTCGTCATGATCACGCACGATCTTGGCGTGGTGGCCGGGATGGCCGACGACATCATGGTCATGTACGCAGGCAGGCCGGTGGAAACCGGTGCCGTGGATGACATCTACTACAACCCGCGGATGCCCTACACCATGGGCCTGCTGGGCGCCGTGCCCCGCGTGGATGTGGCAGAGAAATCCTCGCTCGTTCCCATCGAGGGCATGCCGCCCAACCTGCTGCACGCCCCCACCGGCTGCTCGTTCGCTGCCCGCTGCCCCCTGGCCTCGGAGGCGTGCCTGGACGGTGAGCCCGCCCTGGCACCCGTTGACGACGGCGCCCGGCACCGCGCGGCGTGCATCAAGTCCGGCTCACTCGGCGGAACCGTGGATGTGCACGACGTATTCGCTGCGCCGCCCGTGCCGGTGTCCCGCTTCGATGCCATTCCCAGGGAGGAGCGGTCCACCGTCCTACAGCTCACGGACGTGCGGAAACACTTCCCGCTGACCAGGGGCGCCCTGATCAAGCGGAGGATCGGCACGGTTAAGGCCGTGGACGGCCTGAGCTTCGATATCCGCGAAGGCGAATGTTTCTCCATCGTGGGCGAATCCGGATCCGGAAAGACCACCACGCTGCTGGAAATCATGGAGTTCCACCCGGACCAGGACGGCGAGGTGGTCATTGGCGGCCTGAGCAACAAGCAGGCGGCCGATGCCCGGACCAAAGCCAAAATGCGGCGCGAACTCCAGATGGTGTTCCAGGACCCCACGGGCGCACTGGATCCGCGGTTCACGGTGTACGAAGTCCTTGCCGAGCCCCTGCAGAACGCGGGCATGGACCGGGCCGCGATCAGGAAGCGGATCATGGAGCTGATGAAGCTCGTGGGCCTGCAGCCGGACCACGTCAACCGCTTCCCCAACCAGTTCTCCGGCGGCCAGCGCCAGCGGATCGGGATAGCCCGCGCACTGGCCGTGAACCCCAAGCTGGTGGTCCTGGACGAGCCCGTCTCGGCCCTCGACGTTTCAGTTCAGGCCGGAGTCATCAACCTGCTGGACCACCTGCGCGCCGAACTGGGCCTGAGCTACCTGCTCGTGGCGCACGATCTCTCGGTGGTCCGCCACATCTCCAACCGGGTGGCCGTCATGTACCTGGGAAAGATCGTGGAGATCGGCGCCGTGGAACGGGTGTTCGACAACCCCCGCCACCCCTACACCCGCGCCCTCCTCTCCGCGATCCCCGTGCCGGATCCCCAGCTGGAACGCACCCGCGAACGCATCATCCTCCAGGGAGACCTGCCCTCGCCGCTGCAGGCACCGAAGGGCTGCAATTTTGCCACCCGCTGTCCCGTCTTCGCCGCACTCCCGCCGGCCAAGCAGGAGAAGTGCCTCACCCTTGAACCGCCCCTGGAAACGGCGTCCTCCGCCACGGACCAGCAGTTCGCCTGCTTCTTCCCGGACGGGGAGCTGGACGAGGACATGCTGGTGGTCCACGAACCGGTAGACCACCATGCGCCCTAGGATTTTTCGACCCCAAAGCACCACCACTCGCACCAATGAAGGGAAAACCATGAGGAAACTGAACAGGATCGGCGGAGCTGCAGCCGTTGCTGCGGCCCTGGCGCTGACGGCCTGCGGCGGTGGCGGTGCCAGCGGCCCCGAAACAGCCAAAGGACAGGAATCCGGAAGCGACCTGTCCAAGCTGATCAGCATCAACGAGAAGCCGGCGTCCGACCTCCAGCAGGGCGGCAAGGTCACCCTTCCGCTGGGCAACATCGGCCCGGACTTCAACGGATTCTCCAACAACGGCAACAGCGCGGACAACTCCGCCCTGCAGATCCCCATGAACCCGATCGCCATGAACAGCGGCGGCATCGGCGGCTGCTGGAAGGTTGACTTCAAGGGCAAGGTCACGCCCAACACGGACTTCTGCGAGTCGGTGGACAGCGTGGTCAAGGACGGCAAGCAGACCATCACCATCAAGGTGAACCCCAAGGCCACCTACAACGACGGCACGCCCATTGACGTCAAGGCCTTCAAGAACACCTGGAACATCCTCAAGAGCCCGGATGCCGGCTACGACATCGTCAGCTCGGGCGCCTATGAGTTCGTTGACTCCGTCGAGGCGGGCAGCAGCGACAAGGAAGTCATCGTCAAGACCAGCCGCCCGGTCTTCCCCGTGGATTCGCTCTTCTTCGGACTCATCCACCCGGCCGTCAACACCCCGGAGATCTTCAACGAGGGCTTCAACGGCAACATGCACCCGGAGTGGATGGCCGGCCCCTTCAAGCTGGACCAGTACGACACCGCCGCCAAGACGGTCACCATGGTTCCGAACGACAAGTGGTGGGGCCAGAAGCCGGTCCTGGCCAACGTGACCTTCCGCCAGCTGGAAACCAGCGCACAGATCGCCGCCTTCAAGAACGGTGAGATCGATGCCATGTCCGCCAACACCATCTCGCTCTACAAGCAGCTGGACGGCACCAAGGATGCGGACATCCGCCGCGGCCAGCGCCTCTTCGCCGGCGGCCTGAACCTGAATGCCCAGCGCATCACCGACGTCAACGTCCGCAAGGCCATCTTCGCTGCCGTGGACCGCGAAGCCCTCCGCAAGGTCCGCTTCAACGGCCTGAACTGGGAGGAGCCCAGCAGCGGTTCCATGATGCTCCTGCCGTTCTCGGAGTACTACCAGGACAACTACCCGGTCAAGGAAACCGGTGCCGATGCCGCCAAGAAGGTCCTCACTGACGCCGGCTACACGGCCAACGCCAACGGCATCATGGAGAAGGACGGCAAGCCCGCTGCCTTCAAGATCAGCAACTTCGGCGACGACCCCACCACCCTGGCCGTGGCACAGACCCTGCAGAAGCAGCTCCAGGCCGGCGGCATGGATGTGGGCATTGACCAGCGCGCCTCCGCCGACTTCGGCAAGGTGCTGGGCAGCCGCGAGTTCGACCTGAGCATCTCCGGCTACACCGTGGGCCCGGATGCCACCGACGCCGTCAAGCAGTACTACGACTCCAAGGTCAACGAGAACAAGCTGGGCGACGCCGAGCTGGACAAGAAGATCGCCGACCTCGCCTCCATCGAGGACAACGCAGCCCGCAACAAGGCAGCCATGGACGTGGAGAAGGAGCACATGGCCAAGTACTACTCCATGGGCGTGGTCTTCAACGGCCCGCAGATCTCCTTCGTCCGCACCGGACTGGCCAACTACGGTCCGTCCCTCTTCCAGAGCACCTCGCAGGTCCCGGACTGGACCACCATCGGCTGGGTCAAGAAGTAACCCCCCGCAGCCCGATCGACAAGCCGGCACCCCTGGTCTTCCAGGGGTGCCGGCTTCTTTTAGCCAGGCGTTTTAACCACGCGGGACCGGGGGTAGCGTTGCTTCCATGACCGGAACTGAAGGCGCCCCCCGCACCATCCGCACCGCCGTCGTCGGCTACGGGCTTGCCGGCAGCGTCTTCCACGCGCCGCTGCTGGCAGCCAACACCAGCTACTCGCTGGACGTCGTTGCAACGTCCGACGCCGGGCGGCAGGCAAGTGCCTCGTCCCGGCTTCCCGGGGTGGAGGTGGTGCGCGACGGCGCTGACGTCGTCAGGCGGGCAGCGGACCTTGACCTTGTGGTCCTGGCGACGCCGCCCATGACCCATTTCCCCCTGGCAAAGGCCGCGTTGGAGGCGGGGCTGGACGTGGTGGTGGACAAGCCGTTCGCGGTCACCAGCGCGCAGGGCGAGGAACTCATTGCGTTGGCGGGGCATCTGGGCCGGGTGCTCACCGTGTTCCACAACCGCCGGTGGGACGGGGATTTCCTGACCCTCCAAAAGCTGCTGGCGGCCCAGGCCCTGGGCCGGGTGACCCGGTTCGAGTCGCGGTTCGAGCGGTGGTCCCCGGCCATCGCCAAAGCCTGGAAAGCGCGGGCCACCGCTTCCGACGGCGGAGGCGTCCTGTTCGACCTGGGCAGCCACCTGATCGACCAGGCACTGCAGCTGTTCGGCCCGGCCACCATCCTCCACGCGGAACTGCAGGCGCGGCGGTCCGATGAGCGGGCTGACGACGACGTCTTCCTGGTCCTGCAACACCAGTCGGGAGTGATCAGCCACCTGGCCATGAACGTGCTGTGCGCCCAGCAGGGGCCGCGCTTCCGGGTGCTGGGTTCGATCGGCGGCTTCACCAAGAACGGCGTGGACCCGCAGGAGCCCTACATCGTGGCAGGTGGCAGCCCGCTGGACGGGGACTACGGCGTGGAAGCTCCGGAGTGGGCCGGGCTCCTGGGCCGCGACGGACACCTGGACCGTCTGCCCACCGAACGCGGGAACTACCCGGAGTTCTACCGCCTGCTGGCAGCCAGGATCCTCGACGGCGGAGCACAGTCATCCCTGCCCCTCCCCGTAAACCCGGAAGACGCCGTCGAGGTCCTCAAAATCATCGAGAGGGCCAGGGAGCTTGGGGTTAAATGACTCATCGATTGCTCCGTAGTTGTCGTTCCGGGGGTCCAAAACGACAAGTACGGAGCAATCGATGAAGGGGGGGCCTTAAGCGGAGACGAGCTCGTGCCAGTCAGCCACGAGGGGCAGGTTGTGGGCCTCGGACACGGAGTGGTGTGCCACGTGGCCCGCGGCGATGTTGAGGCCCGCAGCCAGGGCGGGGTCGCGGTCGAAGGCGGCCTTGACGCCCAGGTTTGCCAAGGACACCGCGTAGCGCAGGGTGACGTTGGTCAGCGCGTACGTGGAGGTGTTGGGTACGGCGCCAGGCATGTTGGCCACGCAGTAGAAGATGGTGTTGTGCACCTTGTACGTGGGTTCCTGGTGCGTGGTGGGGTGGGTGTCCTCGAAGCAGCCGCCCTGGTCCACAGCGATGTCCACCAGGACGGAGCCGGGCTTCATCCGGGCCACGAGGTCGTTGGTGACCAGCTTGGGGGCCTTGGCGCCGGGGATGAGGACGGAACCGATCACCAGGTCGGCGTCCACCACAGACTTTTCGATCTCGTACGTGTTGGAGGCAACGGTCTTCAACCGGCCCTGGTACTGGGCGTCCAGTTCGCGCAGGCGGTTGATGTTGATGTCCAGGATGGTGACGTCGGCGCCCAGGCCCAGGGCCATGGCTGCGGCGTTGGTGCCGGCAACACCGGCGCCCAGGACAACCACCTTGGCGGGGCGGACGCCGGGCACGCCGCCCATCAGGACGCCCTTGCCGCCGGCGGGGGCCATCAGGGAGGTGGCGCCGACCTGGACGGAGAGGCGGCCGGCAACTTCGGACATCGGTGCCAGCAGGGGGAGGGACCGGCCTTCCTGGACGGTTTCGTAGGCGATGGCGGTGACGCCGGAGTTGATGAGCTCCGTGGTGAGCTCCGGCTCGGCGGCCAGGTGCAGGTAGGTGAAGAGGATCAGGCCCTTGCGGAAGCGGTGGTACTCGGCCTTGATGGGTTCCTTGACCTTCATCACCATGTCGGCGCGGGCCCAGACGTCATCGGCCTCGTTGACGATCTCGGCGCCGGCGATCGAGTATTCCTCGTCGGTGATGCCCGAACCCAGGCCGGCCCCGCGCTCCACCAGCACGGTGTGCCCGTGGGTGAGGAACTCGTGGACGCCTGCCGCGGTGATGGCCACGCGGAATTCGTTGTTCTTGATTTCTTTGGGGACGCCGATGATCATCGTCTGCTCCAGTTTTTGGGGCCGGTAGGCCGAAAAGGCGGAAGGATTTTCGTGTTTCAACGATAAATCCCGCTGTGAGCCAGGCGACATGAACCCCATCGGATGCTGCACGCCAAACCGCGCCATTCCGCGGATTTCGGATCGTTCGCCTCGACACCTGTCGAGTCCTGAAGCGTCAGGTGTCGCCTCGTGTCCGTTCGTCCGCTGGGCCACCTGGGCAGTACTGTTGGCCCATGCAGCAGCAGGGTGTGGAACAGCTCGTCGAACAGGTGGCGCAGAAGCTGGGCCGTGGCCTTTCCCTTGAGGACCTGGACGGACTGCTGCTCGCCTACAGCTCCAACCAGTCCCATGCCGACCGCGTGCGGGTGAACTTCCTGTTGAGCAAGAAGGTTCCGGCGGACGTGAGCGCCTGGCAGCTCTCCCATGGCATTGCCACTGCCGTGCGGCCCGTGGTGGTTCCGGCCAACCCGGACCTGGGCATGCTGGGCCGGGTGTGCGTCCCGCTGATGGTGCGCGGCTTCCGGGTGGGTTACCTCTGGGTGCAGCAGGACTCGGCGGAGGAAAGCCCGACGGCGATCCTCACCCAACTGCCCGGCGTCAACCACGAGCTGGAGCTGCTGTCCGGGCTCCTGCTCGACTCGAACACGGCCGAATCCGAATTCCGGCGGGGCCGTGAGCGGGAATTCCTGGCCGCCTGTGCCGGAGAACCCAATGCCGTGGCCGCCGTGGCCGGGTGGAAGGAAGTCCAGGGCAGGGGTCCATGGCAGATGGTCACGGTGCTGGACGCGGACGGCTGGGCCAGCGGCCCGGACCCCATCGCGTCCACCCTGATCCACCGGTCCACCGCACTCCAGGCCACGGTGGGGGTGGACGCCGCCCTCTTCAGCGCCGGCACGGAGACGCATTCGGTGGTGCTGTTCCGCGAATCGACCGGCCGGGCCAACCATGCACAGGTCCTGGTGCACTACCAGCTGGAGCTGGCCAAGCGCTCCGGCCGCCCGGTGCACCGGATCATCCTGGGGATCAGTGAAGGCTTCGCCAAGACCCGCCAGCTCTCCGAGGCATACCGGCAGTCACGGATGGCGGCCCAGGCCGCCGCGGTGGATCCCCAGCTGGGCGAGCTGGTGGACTGCAGGGCCACCGGCGTGTACCAGTTACTCGCGTCCGCCGGGGGAGGGGTGGGGGCGTGGGCTGATTCCGGGTCGGTGTACTTCCGGATGCTCGAGGACCACGACCGCAACGGCGAGCTGATTCCGGTCCTGGAGCTGCTCTATGACAATGACGGCTCAGTCCAGGATGTGGCCACCAAGCTCCACCTGCACCGCAGCAGCATCTACAACAGGCTGGGGCGGATCCGGCAGCTGCTGGGGGTGGACCCGCTGAAGGGGATGCCCCGGCTGGAACTGCACGCCGCCCTCAAGATGCGGCGGTGGGCGGCGCGGCCCAGGATTTGATGGCCTCCGCCACCTGCCGCGGACGCAGGTGCTGGACCACATGTCCGGCGCGTTGGATCTCCACGAAGCTTCCCTCCGGCACCACCTGCGAGAGCCGGAGCGACCAGTCGGCGCCGGCCACCTGGTCGTGGTTGCCGCGCAGCACCAGGACGGGCACATTGATGCCGGCCAGCCGCCGCTCCGTGGGGTAGGCCATCATGACGGGGAGTTCGGTGAAGTACCAGCGCGGTCCGCAGCGGAAGTAGTCCGAGAAGACGAGCCAGTTGGAGGACGCGTTTTCGCGGAGGAGGGCGTCCAGGAAAAGCGCCAGCCCCTGCCGCTGCACGCTCCGGTACCGGGCGTCCACCACCGGCCCCATGAGCACCAGCCGGTGGGCCTGCCCCGGGGCGTAGAGGGCGGCTTCGATGGCGAACTGCACGCCCATGGAATGTCCCACCAGGATGTAGGAGCCAATGCCGCTTGCCTTCAGGGCCTGGGCGATGAAGGCGCCGTAGTCTGCAATGGACAGCGGCCGCTCCGGCCTGGGCGTCCCGGCGAAGCCCGGCAGGTCCAGCGAATACGTGGGGGCAACGGCGGAGAGTTCGCCGTGGAGGCGGCGAAGGTAGCGGTGGGAGACGCCGATGCCGTGGATGAGGACATAGGCGGGCGCGGCGGGGGCTCCGGCAGCGTCCGGTCCGGGAGGCGGCGTCCCGTGAGCCCAGAAGATGCGGCCATGCAAACCGTTTGCTTCCACGTCGGCAGAGTGAAGCGAAACGTCTTTCCGTCGCCGCGGCCACGTCATGCGGGGCCGCACTACCCGGCCGTGCCGGCGTGATCGCCGGCGTCCTTTTCGTGCTTGCGCTTTTGCTCCGCAAGCTTCTGCTTCCCAAGCCACGTCATGATGTCGGCCGTCCGGATCCGGCGGTGCGATCCGCGGTACTCCACCGGGATCTCGCCGCGGTCCGTCATGTTGCGCAGGTAGGTGTGCGAGATCCCGGCCAGTTCGGCCGCCTGGGAGGTGGTCAGCATCTCCTCCACGCTGCTCACGGTCACCGTTTCGCCGCGGCCCAGCCTGGCGAGGAGATCCACGACGGCGTCCCTCGCCTGTCCGGGCAGCCGGTGGACCGTTCCGTCCACGAACACGGTGATGTCATTGCTGTCCTCGAGGGCGCGCGTCAGGCTGCGGGCCTCGCCGGCGGGCAGGCCGGCCGTGACGCGGGGGGCTATCAGTGCCATGGACGTAGCCTATCCCGGGTGTGGCCGGCATGCCCGCGGGCGTCAGAGCCCCAGTTCCTCCAGGACCGGCAGCTTTTCCCGCACCCAGGCGCGGGCTTCGGTGGCGCTCGGCGCGGACAGGGCCAGCTTGGCCAGTTCCTGGGCCTCGGACAGGGTCACGGTCTTCAGGACCGCGGCCACCGCGGCAAGGGACCGCGCGGTCATGGACAGGGTGCTGACGCCAAGGCCGGTAAGGACGACGGCGAGGGCAGGATCGGCGGCAGCTTCACCACAGACGCCCACGGGCTTGTCGTGGCCCTCCGCGCGGGACCCCTCGACGGTCAGTCCCACGAGGCGCAGGACCGCGGGCTGCCAGGGGGTGTTCAGGTTGGCGAGCGGGCCGAGCTGGCGGTCGGCAGCCATGGCGTACTGCGTGAGGTCGTTGGTGCCCAGGCTGGCGAAGCTGACTTCGCGGAGGATGGCCTCGGCGGTCAGGGCCGCGGAGGGGACCTCCACCATGACGCCGGGGGTCTTGATGCCGGCGTCTGCGCACATGGAGGCGAAGCGCGAGGCTTCCTCCGCGGTGGAGATCATGGGGGCCATGACCCAGACGTCGGCCTGGGACTGCTGCTGGGCCAGGGCGATGGCTTCGAGCTGCCGGTCCAGGACGCCGGGGGTGGTGAAGTCCGTGCGGTAGCCGCGGACGCCGAGGGCAGGGTTGGGCTCCGTGGAATCGGTCAGGAAGGGCAGGGGCTTGTCCGCGCCCGCATCCAGCGTGCGCAGCACCACCTTCTTGCCGGGGAAGGCATCGAAAACGCTCTTGTAGGCAGCCGCCTGCTCTTCAACGGAAGGTTCGGTGTCCCGCTCCAGGAAGCAGAACTCGGTGCGGAAGAGGCCTACGCCCTGGGCTCCGAGCTTGGCGGCAGCTTCGGCGTCCTTGCCGCCACCCACGTTGGCGAGCAGTGGCACCTGGTGGCCATCCGCCGTCGTACCCGTGCCGGTGAACTCAGCCAGCAGCGACGCCGTGGCTGCCCAGGCTTCCGCCGTGGCACGGAGGGTCTCGTCAGGTTCGGCCGTGATGCTGCCGGCTGCGCCGTCCACGTAGACCTCGGTGCCGTCCGGGAGCTCGTCGACGCCCACGGCGGCAACCACGGCGGGCAGGCCGAGGGAGCGGGCGATGATCGCCGTGTGGGACTGGGGGCCGCCGCCGGCGGTGACCAGCGCCAGGACCTTGTTCGGGTCAAGGGTTGCCGTGTCCGCGGGGGCAAGGTCCTCTGCCACCAGCACGAACGGGGTGTTGGAGGCGGGGATGCCGGGTGCGGGGACGCCCCGCAGCGCGGCGACAATCCGGGCACGGACGTCCAGGACGTCGGTGGCCCGTTCGGCCATGTAGCCGCCCAGGTTGTGCAGCATCTCGGACACGGAGGAGCCGGATTCCCAGATGGCGCGTTCGGCAGAAACACCCCGGGCCACCAGCTTGGCCGCCCCCTTGATCAGCATGGTGTCCTTGGCCATCAGTGCAGTGGCTTCCAGGACAGCCTTGCCGTCACCGATGGCGTGCGCGGCGCGCTCCTTCAGTTCGTCGTGCACCGCCTGGGAAGCTGCCTTCAGCGCTGCGGTGGCTTCCTCGGCAGTGGTGTCCGGAGCCAGCTGTTCACCGGCGGGAGGCTCACTGATGGGTTTGGGCATCTGCCGGATGGTGCCGATGACGCGGCCTGGGCTGACGCCTACTCCTGGGAAGTTCTGCACTGAAGGTCCTCATTCTCTGCCGGTAGACAGGCCCGCCAAGTTCTCCGGCGCCGTGCCGGGTCCGCCGGAGGACTGCTACGTCCAGGGGCGGGAAACGTGCCTGAAAAAATTGTATGTGATTCAGTTCATATAGCAACGCTATAGGTGCTAGGGTAGCGGTTATGAGTTTGGATGGCCAGCTTCCCCCCAAAATGCGGCTGCTCCGTGCTGCCGCGGAACTGCTGGCAAATTCGGCGGGAGCTCCGGTCTCCACCCGCCAGATCACCCAACTGGCAGGGGTTTCGGCTCCCACCCTGTACCACCACTTCGGTGACAAGGAAGGTCTGTTCGACGCCGTCGTCGCCGCAGGGTTTGAGGAATATGTCGCGGGCGAAAGGGATTTCGCCCCCTCCGGACAGCCCCTTGAGGACATCCGGAGAATGTGGGACAACCACGTCCAGTTCGGCCTGAACCAGCCCGAGCTGTACCTGGTCATGTTCGGCAACATCCGTCCGGAAAGCCGTCCTGCCATCGTGGCGGATGCCGAGGCGCTGATGGAAGAGATGCTGAACAAGGCAGCGGCGGCGGGCCAGCTGAACGTCCAGCCCAGGGAAGCGGCCAGGTCCATCCTGGCGGCCAACGTGGGCGTGACGCTGATGCTGATTGCGGAACCCGCCACCGAACGCAACCTCGAACTGTCCACCATGACCCGGGACGCCATGATTTTCGCGGTGTCCGCCGAGCCCGCCAGCGGCCCGGCCCCGGGCGGCACCGGGAAGTCCTCGGTGGTGGTGGCAGCGATCGCCCTGAACGCCGCACTTCAGGCTTCGCACTCTGACCAGCTTTCCAGCTCGGAACTCAAGCTTTTCCTCGAATGGCTGCACCGGATCTCCACCAGCCCGGCCGGATAGCCCTACAACCCCGCATTACCCAGCAGTACGTCGTCGTAATCATCGGACCAATCCTGCGGAGCAGCAGGAATGACGGTTAGGAAATCACATGGCAACAGAGACAGTTGCAAAACCCCGCACCAGCGCGCGCGTGCACGTCCAAAAGTTCGGGACATTCCTGTCCGGCATGATCATGCCCAACATTGGCGCGTTCATCGCCTGGGGCATCATCACCGCCCTCTTCATCGAGAAGGGGTGGCTGCCCGTTCCGCAGCTCGGTGGTTTCGGCGAGACCGGCGGGAAGCCCAACATCGGCCTGGTAGGCCCCATGATCACCTACCTCCTGCCGCTGCTGATCGGCTACACCGGCGGCAAGATGGTCTACGACGTCCGCGGCGGCGTGGTGGGGGCCATCGGCACCATGGGCGTGATTGTGGGCGCCGGCATCCCGATGTTCATCGGCGCCATGATCATGGGCCCCCTGGGCGGCTGGACCATGAAGAAGATCGACTCCATCTGGGACGGCAAGATCCGCCCGGGCTTCGAAATGCTGGTGAACAACTTCTCCGCCGGCATCTGGGGCGCCCTGCTGGCACTGCTGGGCTTCTACGGCATCTCGCCGCTGGTCACCGCCTTCAGCACGGCCGCCGGCAACTTTGTCCAGTTCCTGGTGCAGAACGGCCTCCTGCCGCTGACCAGCATCTTCATCGAACCCGCCAAGGTCCTGTTCCTGAACAACGCCATCAACCACGGCGTGCTCACCCCGCTGGGCGTCCAGCAGTCCCTGGAGCAGGGCAAGTCCATCCTGTTCCTGCTGGAGGCCAACCCCGGTCCCGGCCTGGGCCTCCTGCTCGCGTACGCGTTCTTTGGCCGCGGCGCCGCCAAGGCCTCCGCCCCCGGCGCTGCCATCATCCAGTTCCTGGGCGGCATCCACGAGATCTACTTCCCGTACGTCCTGATGCGCCCGCTGCTGATCCTGGGCACCATCGCCGGCGGCATGACCGGCATCGCCACCCTGGCCATCACCAATTCCGGCCTCGTGGCCCCGGCCGCGCCTGGCTCCATCTTCGCCGTCCTGGCGCAGACCTCCCGCGACAGCTACTTCGGCGTGATCCTCTCCGTGGTGCTCGCGGCTGCCGTCTCCTTCCTGGTCTCCTCCGTCATCCTGCGCACCACCAAGCACAGTGACGAGGCGGACCTGGGCGACGCCACCGCCCGCATGGAGGCCATGAAGGGCAAGAAGAGCTCCGTTGCCTCCACCCTGACCGGTGCCGGCGCGGGAACTGCCGCTGGTGCGGCCGCCGGCCACGGCGGAGTGGGCATGCTCGCCGGCCCGGTGCGGAACATCGTGTTTGCGTGCGACGCCGGCATGGGCTCCAGCGCCATGGGCGCCTCGGTGCTGCGGAACAAGATCAAGGCGGCGGGATTCCCTGACGTCAAGGTCACCAACGCCTCCATCGCCAACCTCAGCGACACCTACGACGTTGTGGTCACCCACCAGGACCTGACCGAACGCGCCAAGCCGGTCACCTCCAGCGCCGTCCACTACTCGGTGGACAACTTCATGAACAGCCCCCGCTACGACGAGATCGTCGAGCTGGTCCGCGAAAGCAACACTGAAGGGGAAAAGTCCGACGCCGGCACCTCCCACGGTGCCCACGCCGCCGATGCCCCGGTGGACGCAGCCCCCGCTGCCGCGGGAGCGACGGCAGGCGGCGCAGCAGCCGCCACCGGAACCTCCGAGATCCTGGCCCGCGAGAGCGTGGTGCTGACCGGTAAGGCCACCACCCGCGACGCCGCCATCGACGAGGCCGGACGGCTCCTGCTGGCCCGGGGCGCCGTGGATGAGGGCTACATCGCCGCCATGCACGAGCGCGAGGAATCCGTGTCCACCTACATGGGCAGCTTCCTGGCCATCCCGCACGGCACCAACGCCGCCAAGGACCACATCCGCAAGTCCGCGGTGTCCGTCATCCGCTACCCGGAGGGCATCGACTGGAACGGCAAGGAAGTGAAGTTCGTGGTGGGCGTGGCAGGCATCAACAACGAACACCTGCACATCCTGTCCTCCATCGCCAAGGTATTCACCAACAAGGAGCAGGTGGCCCGGCTGGAGGCTGCCACGTCCGAGGACGAAGTCCTGGAGCTCTTCGGAAAGGTCAACGCATAGTGAAGGCAGTACATTTCGGTGCCGGCAACATCGGCCGCGGCTTCGTGGGCCTGCTCCTGCATGACGCAGGCTACGAGGTGGTGTTCGCGGACGTCGCGGAGGAACTCATCACCCGGCTTTCGCAGGCGGACAGCTATGCGGTGCACGAGGTGGGGGAGAACCCCGCCGTACGCACCGTGGACAACTTCCGGGCGCTGAACTCCAACGCCCAGGAAGCAGAGCTGGTCCAGGAAATCTCGACGGCGGACATCGTCACCACGGCGGTGGGCCCGCACATCCTGAAGTTCGTGGCGCCCGTGATCGCCAAGGGCATCGTCGCCAGGGAACCGGGGCTCGCGCCCCTCCAGGTGATGGCCTGCGAGAACGCCATCAATGCCACGGACATCCTGGCCAAGGAGGTTGCCTCGCAGCCCGGGGTCACCGCCGCAGTGCTCGACGGCAAGGCGGTCTTCGCCAACACCGCCGTGGACCGGATCGTGCCCAACCAGGAGGCCGGGCAGGGCCTGGACGTGACGGTGGAAACCTTCTACGAGTGGGTCATCGACCGCACCGCCTTCGGCGATTCCGTTCCGGTGATTCCGGGAGCCACCTTCGTGGATGACCTCTCGCCCTACATCGAGCGGAAGCTGTTCACCGTGAACACCGGGCATGCCTCTGCCGCCTACCTCGGCTTCGAAGCGGGCGTGGAGAAGATCTCGGACGCCATGGCGGACCAGGATGTGGCCGAGGACGTGCGGGCCGTGCTGGAGGAAACCAAGCAGCTCCTGGTGGCCAAGCACGGGTTCAGCAACGACGAGCAGGAGGCCTACGTCCAGAAGATCCTGGTCCGGTTCTCCAACCCGTACCTGCCGGACACCGTGAACCGGGTGGGCCGCGCCCCGCTGCGGAAGCTGAGCCGGCACGAACGGTTCATCGGCCCGGCGGCGGAACTGGCAGAACGCGGCGTCGTGCCGGAGGCCCTGCTGGGTGCCATCGCGGCCGCCCTGCGCTTCACCGATCCCGCCGATGCCGAGGCTACCGAGCTGGCAGCCATCCTGGCCTCCGCTGGCCCGGCGGATGCCACGGCGAAAATCACCGGGCTCGAGAAGGACCATCCGCTGTTCAATGCCGTTGCCACCCTGGTGGAGGAGCGGCAGGCGGAGCTGGCCAGCACCCCGGCCTGACACATCCCGGGACGCGCCATCACTTCCTGCACCCCCTGACGCAACGATCCATCAGATCCTGCCGGATTTCCGGCAATGCGCCATCAGCACGACGCCGGCACTCACGCGAGTGCCGGCGTCGTTCGCTTCCTGTGCAAGGCTGGGCAGGTGATCCCTGCCCAAGATGCCGTTCCTGCCCTGTTCACTGCCGACGTCGACGGCGGCACGTTCCGCCTCCGCCACGCCACCCGGGCCGACCTGCCCGCCATGGTGCGGCTGCTGGCCGACGATGCCCTGGCCGCCGGGCGGGAAACCGCGCAGGACATGGAACCTTACGAGCACGCCTTCGACGCGATAGCGGCTGACCGGAACCATCTGCTGGTGGTGGGCGAACTGGTGCCTCACGGCGAAGCCGCAGGCGCGGCAGTTGGCACCTTCCAGCTGAGTTTCCTGCCAGGGATCTCGCGGAAGGGTGCCTGGCGCTCGCAGCTCGAGGGCGTCCGGGTGGACGCGTCCCTCCGCGGCCAGGGGCTCGGGAAGCTGATGGTGGGCTGGGCGGCCGGGGAGTCCCGCAGGCGCGGCTGCAGCCTGATGCAGCTGACCACCCATCGAAGCCGCACGGCAGCCCAGCGGTTCTACCAGCAGCTGGGCTTCGAGGCCAGCCACGTCGGCATGAAGCTGGCCCTCTAGACATTGACTGTTAGGTACCCTAAATGTTAGGGTACCTAACGATGGATACCAACGATCCCCAGCTCCAGGAACTCGCCAGTGGGTTCCGCGAAGCCCTCCGCCACAGTGTCTACCTGGTCCGGCGCCTCGACGCGGACGGTGAACTCAGCGCCGCCCAGCTCAGCACGCTCAAGATGCTGCTCGGCGAAGGCCAGCGCGTCGGTGAAATTGCCCGGAACCTCGGGGTCCGCGTGCCCAGCGCCACCGAGCAGATCATCAAGCTCGAACGCGCGGGCCTGGCCCGGCGCGAGCCCGACCCGGCAGACTCCCGCGCCGTCCGGGTGATTCTCACCCCCGAAGGCCGTGCCGCCGTCGACGCCGCAAACACGCGGCGCAACCAGGTGATGGCCGACATCCTCAGCACCCTCACCGACCAGGACCGTAAAGCCCTGTCGGAGGCCCTGCCGGTCATCGACAAGATCAATGCATCCCTCCAGAACTGAACCAGCCACCCACGCTGAATTAGCCACGAACTTAGGAGTACCCTCCATGGACGGCCAGCTCGCAGAAACCCTGCCGGCACCAGAATCAACCCTGCAGGCCGAAAAGGCCTCATTCCTGAAACAGCCCAAGGCGGTGTGGGCCACCGCCCTCGCCGCAGTGTTCGCCTTCATGGGCATCGGGCTGGTGGATCCCATCCTCCCGGCCATCGCCACCAACCTGGACGCCAGCCCAAGCGAGGTATCGCTGCTCTTCACCAGCTACTTCCTGGTCACGGCGCTGGCCATGCTGATCACGGGTTTTGTGTCCTCGCGGATCGGCGGCAAGAAGACCCTGCTGATCGGCCTGGCCGTCATTGTCGTCTTCTCCTCGCTGTCCGGAATGTCCGCCAGCGTCGGTGAGCTGGTGGGCTTCCGCGCCGGCTGGGGACTGGGCAACGCCCTCTTCGTGGCCACCGCCCTCGCCGTGATCGTAGGCGTGGCCAGCGGCGGCGCCGGGACCGCCATCATCCTCTACGAAGCCGCCCTGGGCCTGGGCATCTCCCTCGGCCCGCTGCTCGGCGCCCTCCTGGGCGGCTGGCAGTGGCGCGCACCCTTCTTCGGCACCGCCGTCCTCATGGCCGCCGCCTTCATCGCCCTGATCGCCCTGCTGCCCAAGACCCCGCTGCCTGAGCGCAAGGTGCGCCTCCGCGACCCGCTGCTGGCGCTGGGACACAAGGGACTGCGGACGACGGCGGCGAGCGGCCTGTTCTACAACTACGGCTTCTTCACCATCCTGGCTTTCACCCCGTTCATCCTGGGCATGGATGCGTACGGCATTGGCGGAGTCTTCTTCGGGTGGGGCGTGGCCGTGGCGGTGTTCTCGGTCTTCGTGGCCCCGCCGCTGCAGGCCCGCTTCGGCGCGGTGAAGGTCCTGACGGGCACGCTGTTCCTGCTCATGCTGGACCTGGCCGGGCTGGGACTGGCTGCCGGGCACTCGGTTCCCGCCGTCGTCGTGCTGGTGATCGTTGCCGGTGCACTGCTGGGCGTCAACAACACCATCTACACCGAACTGGCCATGGGTGTCTCGGATTCACCCCGGCCGGTGGCATCCTCCGGCTACAACTTCGTCCGCTGGATGGGCGGCGCGCTGGCCCCGTTCGCGGCGGCCCAGCTCGGCGAGCACTTCGGCCCGCAGGTGCCGTTCTTCGCCGGTGCGGTGGCCATGGTGATCGCCATCCTGGTCGCGGTCGGCGGCCGGGCCTACCTGTCCTCGCACGAACCGCACGTCGTGTAACCGCCGCACGTCAGGCAATAAACAGCAAACCCTCCATCACGCCAGGTGATGGAGGGTTTGTTGTTTTCCGGCGGAAGCTGATGGGGCGTCGCCGGAAAGGTTGCCGAACGTGATGGGGCGTTACTTGGCTTTCGCCGAACCCTTCGGTACGAACAGCGTCTCCGCCTGCTCCAGGGACATGCCGTTGGTCTCCGGCACCTTGAACATGACGAAGAAGAAGGACGCGGCAGCGAACAGGGCATACATGGCATAGGTCAGCGGCAGGGACGCGGACGCCATGACCGGGAAGCTGAGGGTGATCACGAAGTTGGCCACCCACTGCGCGGCGGCGGCCAGGCCCAGGGCCCGGGCGCGGATCCGGGACGGGAAGATCTCGCCCAGGAGCACCCATACCAGTGGTCCCCAGGAGGCGCCGAAGCTGACGACGAACACGTTGGCCGCAACCAGGGCCACGGGACCCCACGCACCCGGGAGGGTGATGTTCTCGCCGGAGCCGGTGGCAGAGGAGAACGCCAGGGCCATGGCGCCCAGGGACACGGCCATTCCCACGGAGCCGGCCAGCAGGATGGGCCGGCGGCCCACGCGGTCAACCAGGGCAATGGCCACCAGGGTGACCAGGATGTTGGTGATGGACGTTGCCACCGAGATGGCCAGGGAGTCCTTCTCCTGGAAGCCCACAGCCTTCCACAAGGTGGTGGAGTAGTAGAAGATCACGTTGATCCCCACGAACTGCTGAAGCACGGACAGGACGATGCCCACCCAGACCACTGCCTGCAGGCCCAGGGTCTTGCCGCGCAGCGAGCCCTTCTGGCCGGCCACCTTGTCTTCCTCGATGGCGTCCTGGATCTCGCGGATGTGCCGGTCGGTGTCCTCGGCGGGGGCGATCGAGGCGAAGACCTTCCGGGCTTCCTCCTCCTTGCCCTTGAACACGAGGAACCGCGGGGACTCGGGCAGGGTGAAGGCAATCCAGCCGTAGACCACGGCCGGGACGGCGGCAGCGAGGAACATCCACCGCCATGCCTCAATGCCCAGCCAGAAGCGCTGGTCCGCGCCACCGGCAGTGGTGGCCAGGAGCGCGTCGGACAGCAGGGCGGCGAAGATGCCGGTGGTGATGGCCAGCTGCTGCAGCGAGGCCAGGCGGCCGCGCACCTGCCGCGGCGAAATCTCGGAAATGTAGGCCGGGGCGATGACCGACGCCAGGCCGATGCCCAGCCCGCCCACCAGGCGCCAGAACACCAGGTCCCAGACGCCGAAGGCGAACCCGGTGCCCAGGGCGCTGACCAGGAACAGCAGCGCGCCGAGCTTCATGGCGGGAATGCGGCCGTGCCGGTCCGCCACCTTGCCGGCCAGGAAGGCGCCGGCCGCGCAGCCCAGGAGGGCAATGGCCACGGCGAAGCCTGTCACGGCCTCGGAGAGCGCGAATTCTCCCTTCAGTGCATCCACGGCCCCGTTGACCACGGACGAGTCAAAGCCGAAGAGGAATCCGCCCACCGCCCCCGCGAGCGCCAGCCAGATCACCCGCCGCGGAATCCCGGTGGTGGTCTGCTCCTGTGCAGTGGGCATGGTTCTCCCTGGGTTTGGGGGTTTTATGGATGCGGTGCGGACGTCGTCGGCTGCGGTACCGGCCAAAGGGGCCGGCGCACACGCGCTAAACAGTGTGGCACGTCACCGCCTTAGGTTCCACTTGGCGCCCCTGTCCCCTTGAGCGGCTTTCCCCTTAAACGCCGGACGACGACGGCGGGCCGTGCCGCCGTCGTCGTCCGTTCAGTGCGCTCCCGGGCCACCTGCTAGTGCGCCGGAATCTCCATGCTGTCCCTGTCCTGCGGGGATGCTTTCTGGTCGGTCAGCTTCTTCCGGGGGAGGGCGAAGCTGATGAGGAACGCCAGGCCGGTCAGGGCTGCCGCCGTCAGCATCACCGTGTCAATGGACGTGGCGAACCCGTCGGTGATGGGCCTGGTCAGGGTGCTGTTGGCGGTGTGCAGCCAGCTGGTGTCGTTCAGGGAGTCGTTGGATGCACCGTTCTTGAAGAAGTCGTACAGCTTGGCGTTGGCCGGGTCCGACGCGATGGCGGGGTCCTTGAGCACGGCCAGGTAGGCGGGATCCGTGGCGGCGGCCTTCATGCTGTCGGCGATACGGCTGGCAGCCAGGCTGAACAGCATGGAGATGAAGACGGCGGTTCCCACGGCACCGCCCATGGAGCGGAAGAACGCTGCCGAGGAGGTCCCCACGCCCATGTCCCGCGGCGGTACCGAGGTCTGCATGGCCAGCGTGAGCGGCTGCATGCAGAAGCCCAGGCCCACTCCGAAGAACACCGCAATCAGGCCCGGCACCCACAGGTCCGTGTCCACTCCCAGCGAGAAGCCCATCACCAGGGCCGCCGCGGTCAGGATTCCGGTACCCATGATGGGAAAGATGCGGAACGTTCCGGAGGCTGAGATGGTGCGGCCGGCCGTGATGGATCCGAACAGGATGCCCACCGTGAAGGTGATCATCATCAGGCCGGCTTCGGTGGGGGTGAGGCCCTTCACGAGCTGGAGGTACATCGGGAGCATGGCGATGGCGCCGAACATGCCGATGCCGATGATGAAGTTCAGCAGCGAGGACAGGCCGAACGTGACGTTGTGGAAGAGCCGCAGCGGGATGAGTGCGTAGTCGCCGGCGCGTTTCTCCGCCAGCAGGAACCAGGCAATGCCCACCACGCCCAGGCCGTAGCAGAGGAAGGAGTTCAGCGAGGTCCAGCCCCAGGTGCGGCCCTGTTCGGCCACCAGGAGGAGGGGAACGATGGCCACGGTGATCGCTGCCGCGCCCCAGTAATCGATTTTCTGCTTGAGGTGCTTGGCGGGAAGGTGCAGGAACAGGAACACCACCGTCAGGGCCGCCAGTCCGATGGGAATGTTGATGAAGAACACCCAGCGCCAGCCGTCAAAGCCCAGGATGTTGGCGGAACCGGCGAACGCGCCGCCCACTACCGGACCCAGGACCGAGGAGATTCCGAACACGGACATGAAGTAGCCCTGGAACTTGGCGCGGTCCTTGAGCGAGACGATGTCGCCGATGATGGTCAGCGCCAGGGCCAGCAGGCCGCCGGCGCCCAGGCCCTGGATGCCGCGGGCGATGGCCAGTTCAGTCATCGAGTGCACGGACCCCGCGTAAAGCGAGCCCACCAGGAAGACGGCGATGGCGGCCAGGTACAGCGGGCGGCGCCCGAAAATGTCGCTCAGCTTGCCGTAGAGCGGGGTGCTGACCGTGGACGTGATCAGGTAGGCGGTGGTGGCCCACGCCTGCAGGGAGAGCCCGTCCAGGTCGTTGGCGATGGTGTAGATGGACGTGGAGACGATGGTCTGGTCAAGGGATGCCAGGAACATGCCCAGCATCAGGCCCACCATTACGGTGACGATCTGGCGTCGTGTCAGGGTTTCTCCGGCGCCTGGCGCGGCAGTGGCTTTGGACATGGGTGCTCCAAGGGAAGAAAAAGGATACAAGCAGCGATAGTTGCTTTCAGTAACTATCTTACCGGCTCTTTCTATTCCCCGCCGTGCGTATTTTGTTGCTGAAGCCTTTGCCCAAACGCCCCTACGGTTCCACGAGGATGCCGTCGGGATCGCACCAAACGGTGGCTCCGGGGCGGAACGTCACGCCGTCGATCACCACGTCCACGTCGACCTCGCCGGCTCCGGCCTTCTGGCTCTTCCTGGGGTTGCTTCCGAGGGCCTTGACGCCGAGGTCCAGTTCAGCGATTGCCAGCCGGTCGCGGATGGCGCCATTGATGACGACGCCGGCCCAGCCGTTGGCCACAGCGCTTTCGGCGATCATGTCCCCCATCAGGGCGGTGCCCAGCGAGCCGCCGCCGTCCACCACCAGGACCGCACCGTTCCCTGGCGAGCCGAGCGTGGACTTCACCAGGGCGTTGTCCTGGAAGCAGCGGATGGTCCGGACCGGACCGCTGAAATGGGACCTGCCACCCAAGGACTGGAACTGCAGGGACACCGATGCCAGTGCGTCGCCGCGCTCATCGTAGAGATCGGCAGTGTTCATGGCCGGAGCGGATCCGTTTCCTGCTGGTGTGGTCACGTGGCTCTCCTCGCGTGGTGGTGGACTGTGCACATTCGTCGCCCGGCGCAGGGCGGCGCGTTACCGCCCACGATAGTCTGATCCCACCGCCAACCGGCCGTACCAGGGGGAGCCAAACCAATGAGTGTGTCCAATACGCCCGCGCCGGACGGCACCTTCGCGGCCCAAACCCCGGCGGCAGCGCTCGCCGAACCGGTTGAGCGGGTCACTGCCCGCTGGGTGACCGGGCTGGTGCTGGTGAACGTGGGGATCAACGCCGCCTTCTTCGGCCCCATCAACGTCTTCATCGGCCAGCAGGCCATCAGCATCGATGCGCCTGCCAAGGAAGCCATCCTGTCCCTGGTCACGGCCTGCGGGGCCGCCGTGTCGCTGGTGGCCAACCCCCTCTTCGGCGCGCTGTCGGACCGGACCACGTCACGGTTCGGCCGGCGGGCGCCGTGGGTGCTGGCCGGGGCAGTGCTTGCCACCGCGGCGCTGCTGGCCATGTCCTTCTCGGGTGCCGTGGCGCTCATGGTTCTCTTCTGGTGCCTGGTGCAGCTGGGCGCGAACGCCGCCTACGCCGCCATCACCGCCGCCGTCCCGGATCGGGTTCCCGTGGTCCAGCGCGGGGGAGTGGGCGGACTCGCGGCAATGGGCCAGACCCTCGGCATCCTCACGGGGGCGGTCTTCGGCGCCGTGGTCTCCGGAAACTTCATGGTGGGCTACTGGCTCTGCGCGGGTGCGCTGCTGCTCTCCGTGCTGCCGTACCTGTTCCACCGGAACGACCCCGAACTTCCCAAGTCTGAACTGACGGCTTTCCGCCCCCTCGGTTTCATCAAGGGCTTCTGGATCAGCCCGCGGCGCTATCCGGACTTCGCGTGGGCCTGGCTGACCCGTTTCCTGGTCAATGTGGGCAACCAGCTGACCATCGTCTACCTCCTCTTCTTCCTGCGCGACGTCATCCACTTCGGGGATCCCGCCATGGGGGTGTTGGTCCTGACCGGCATCTATGCCGTGATGGTGATGATCACGGCCGTCGTCGCTGGGCCCTGGAGTGACAGGGTGGGGCGGCGGAAGCCCTTCGTCATCGGATCCTCCGCCACCATCGCCATGGCCGGTGCCATCATGGCGTTCTTTCCCGTGTGGCCCGGTGCGCTGGCCGGTGCCGCGGTCCTGGGCATCGGGTTTGGCGCCTACCTGGCCGTGGACTTTGCCCTGTTGACCCAGGTCCTGCCTTTCGCCATCAGCCGGGGCAAGGATATGGGCGTCATCAACGTGGCCAACTCGCTGCCGCAGGTGGTTGCTCCGGCTTTGGCGCTCCTGGCCGTGAACTACTGGGGCGGCTACCGGACCCTGTTCCTCACCGCTGCGGCAATAGGACTCCTGGGCGCGGTCTTTGTGGTGAAGATCCGGGGCGTCGGCTGACCCCTTGGGGGCCTGAAGATAAGGCCGCTGACTAATTAGGTCACGTGCCTGTGCCGTATAGTTGAACCGGGCTGCAGGGCGGTACGGAAGTGGGGGCGCTCCTGGCCGCAGTCCCTACGACACAACCCCGGAATGCTGATGCCCGAGACTTTTTCAGACCATCCGCCCATGGCCGCCAGGCCTTCCGCTCCACGCCAGCGCCTCCGCTACGCACGGATCCTTGATACCGCTGCCGGGTTTGCCCGCACGGGGCTGGATGCCGTGGAACTCTCCCAGGTCGCAGAAAAAGCAGACGTGCCGCTGGGCACGCTCTACCGCTACTTTCCGTCCCCCACCCATCTGATGCTGGCGCTGTACCGGCAGCAGCTGGACGAGCTGCAGGCAGGTTCCCGCGGCTCGTCCCCGCGCTTCCGGGGCCGCGCTCTTTCCGGCCTGCTGATGGAAATCTTCCATATGCGCGTCATGCAGCCCGCGGTGGAGCAATGCCTCAGCAGGGGCGTGTACCTGCCGGACAAAGACACCACGGACCTCCTGCGCGAGATCGACGCACTCAGCGAAAAGCTCGTGGCCGGCGCCTGCGGTGACGCCGTGGGAGCACGGGTCCTCCTCCTGACGGTCACTGGTCTGGTCCAGTCCGTGCGGAACCGCCGGCTGTCGCTCTTTGAAGCGGAGGAAGACCTCAAAAAGGCCTGCGGGCGGCTGTCCCCGGAAGCCGAGGCGGCGTTAACAGTGAGTCGATCGGCGTAACTGGTCTAGACCAAAACCCCGATTAAATCCGCCATAATCACGTGATGCGGGCCACATAAACCGCTGCCAAAACGTTTTTTCAGACGCCGCGGCTGTCAAGAGGTGCCATCCGGGCAGTTCGGGACTGCCTACCATGGAGGCACAGGAGCGGCAGGGCGGAAACATCCCCGGCGTTCCCACGGACCCGCCACCCCTGGGTTTCCTGTCGCACTACTTTTCCATGCTGGGCCCGCTGCCGGGTTCCAGTCCCATGTGCCGTGCGCCCACGGCAAGCACCAGGAGACAACGACGTGTCCATTGACGCAATTACCGCCGCCGACAACTCAGCAGCCACTGCCCTGACCGAAGACGAGATCTTCAGCGCCCACCAGGGCGGCAAGCTGTCCGTCACCAGCACTGTTCCGCTGTCCAACAAGCGGGACCTGTCCATCGCCTACACCCCGGGTGTCGCCGAGGTCAGCCGCGCCATCCACGCCAAGCCCGAACTCGCCCGCACGCTGACCTGGGCCGAGCGCCTGGTGGTCGTTGTCAGCGACGGCACTGCCGTCCTGGGCCTGGGCAACATCGGTGCCAGCGCCTCGCTGCCCGTCATGGAAGGCAAGTCCGCCCTGTTCAAGACCTTTGGCGACCTTGACTCCATCCCGCTGGTCCTCAACACCACCGACGTGGACGAGATCGTCGAAACGCTGGTCCGCCTGCGCCCCAGCTTCGGCGCCGTCAACCTTGAAGACATCTCGGCTCCGCGCTGCTTCGAGCTTGAGGAAAAGCTGATCGAAGCCCTGGACTGCCCGGTCATGCATGATGACCAGCACGGCACCGCCGTCGTTGCCCTTGCCGCGCTCACCAACGCAGCCAAGGTGACCGGCCGCGGCCTGGAAGGGCTGAAGGTTGTGGTGTCCGGCGCCGGAGCGGCAGGAATCGCCGTCGCCGAAATCCTCCTCGCAGCCGGTATCACCGACGTGGTCCTGCTGGACTCCCGGGGCGTCATCAGCAGCGGCCGGGAGGACCTGGCCGCCAGCCCCGGAAGCAAGAAGGCGGACATCGCCGGCCGCAGCAACCCCCGCGGCATCACCGGCGGCCCCGCCGAAGCCCTCGCTGGAGCCGACGTGTTCATCGGCGTCTCCTCCTCCAAGCTGGACGAGGCACACCTGGCCACCATGAACCAGGACGCCATCGTCTTCGCCCTCTCCAACCCGGACCCCGAAGTCCTGCCCGAGGTTGCCGTGAAGTACGCCGCCGTCGTGGCCACGGGCCGCAGCGACTTCCCCAACCAGATCAACAACGTCCTGGCGTTCCCGGGCATCTTCCGCGGTGCGCTCGACGCAGGGGCCCGCCGCATCACGCCGGCCATGAAGCTGGCCGCGGCCCGTGCCATTGCCGAGCTTGCCGCCGAGGACCTGTCGGCGGACTACATCGTCCCCAGCCCGCTGGACCCGCGCGTGGCCCCGGCGGTTACCGCCGCCGTCGCCGCAGCGGTGGAAGCGGAGTAGGACTCCTTTCCTCCGGAACCACGACGGCGGTGCCTCCTTCCCCGAAGGAGGCACCGCCGTCGGGCGTTAAGGCGCTGAACCGGGCCACCTAGACTGGGCATCATGAGCTCCGAGACCGTGGTGACCATCCTGTGCGGCCTGGCGATCCTGGTGGGGGTGGCCGGCACGATCATTCCCGTGCTGCCCGGGAGCGTGCTGATCGGTGTCAGCCTGCTGGCGTGGGCCATCTGGGGCGGTGCCGGGACGGCGGGCTGGGTGGTGTTTGCGGTGGCCATGATTTTCGTCGCCGCGGGAATGACGGCAGGTGCCGTCCTGACCGGCAGGAAACTCAAGCAGCACGCCATTCCCAGCCGCAGCATCGTGGTGGCCTTGGTTGCGGGAGTCGTGGGGATGTTCATCATCCCCGTGGTGGGGCTCTTCGTGGGCTTTGCTGCCGGCCTGCTGGCCAGCGAGTTCCTCCGCACGCGGAACTTTACGACGGCGGCGAGGTCCAGCTGGGCCGCCCTGAAGGCCACCGGCGTGGGTATGCTCGCTGAATTCGGGCTCGCCTGCCTTGCTGCCAGCACCTGGGTGATCGGCGTGTGGATAGCAGCCGCCAACGGGTGACGCCGTTGCGCCGGCACTGCGGCGCGGGTACAACCTAGGTATGACCCAGCCAGCTTCAGCAAAAGGCCGTGCGTCGGCAGAGGATCTTGTCCACGCCTGGATGGAAAAGTACCAGGCGGCCTGGAACAGCAACGGCGCCGATGACATCCGCGCCCTGTTCACCCCTGACGCGGTCTATGAAACCCGTCCCCACGATCCGGAACCCTGGCGGGGCGACGAGGGGATCGTCGAAGGCTGGCTCGCCGCACGCGACGAGCCAGCCGACTGGACATTCAGCTGGGAGCTGCTCGGATGCGACGGCAACACCGCCTTTGTCCAGGGCGTCACCGCCTACTCGGGCGGCCGCCCCACGTATGACAACCTGTGGGTCATCAGGTTTGACGGGTCCGGCCGGGCCTCCGCCTTTACCGAATGGTTCATGGCCAGGAACTGACTGCCCTGGGGCCCGGACTGGGGAGGGGGCTCTGAACTCACGGTTAGCATTTAAGGATGAGCGCCGGGGAGACTGCACCGATCTACTGGGACAGCCGCGATCTCACCCCTTTCGGACAGGCACAGCTGCGCACTCCGGTCCGTGATCTCGCCGGGGGAGTGGGTGGCCTGCTGACCGGTGTCCTGGGTGGGCGGAACCCCGCATTGCTGTCCATCGACGGCGAGGTGCCCCGGCTCAAGCGGCTGATGCCCAAGCCTGCCAAAGCGGTCCACGAAGCCGTCTTCACCAGCCGCGAGCCGGAACGGCTGATCACCCTGGCGCGCGCCTACCCCGGATGGGCCGGGCTCTGCTACCTGATGGCCGGGCTGCTGGTGTACAAACACGGCGGCTATCTGCGTGCTTCCGAGCTCCTTCAGCGGGGGCTCACCACCAGGAACGACGATGAAGCCAACAGGTACTCCTCCACCTACCTCACCAGGATCGTCACGCGGATCGAGCTGGCTGAGCGGGTGGAGATCCCCGTCCTGTTCAGCGAGGAATCGGTGTTCCTGGCCCTGGCCCACTCGCTGCGCGAGACCGGCCGCACCGAGGCTGCGCTCGACTCGCTGACCGGGCTGCCGCCGTCGCTTCCCATGGCCCTGGCCCGCTGCTCCCTTGCCCTCAGCCTGGGCCGAAGCCGCACGGTCATCGACTGGACGGAGGGACTGCTGAACGCGGACGACCTCTCCGCTGCCCTGCTGCTGGTCCGTGCCCGTGCCCTGCGGAGGGAAGGCCGGCTGGACGCGGCCCACCAGGCGATCGCCGAGGTCCTGCGCCGCCGCAAGACGCACCTTGCGCTGCGCAATGACGCCTTGACGGACCGGGCGCTGCTGGTCCTGGAATCGAGCCGACGCTCGCTGAATCCGCGCGACTGGGGACGCCGGCGCGGTGACCCTGAACCCCAGCGGGAGCTGGAGGCTCCGGCGCCCATCCGCAAGGATGAGGAAATGCGCCGGATCTGGGAGCAGGACTGGAGGGAACTCAGCGGGGATTAGGACCCGTTGGCCTATGAGTGGTTGGCCAGGAAGGGCAACAGTTGCTCGCCGAGCAGCACAGTCCCCAGGACCACCATGATGATGCCGCTGGCCAGGGTTACCGCGCGCGCTGCGCCGGGCCTGCTCTGCAGCAGCGTGCGCGACAGCAGGGCCACCACCGTATAGACCAGGCCCGCCAGCGCCACGAACGTCATGCCCAGGAGGCCCGACTGCACCGGCACGGGCAGCGACGCATCGGCGCTGACGAACTGCGGAATGAGGGCCACATAGAAGAGCAGGCCCTTGGGGTTGATACCGCTGGTGCCCATGCCCTGCAGGAAGGTGCGCAGCTGGGTTCCCGGCCCGACGGCGGCATCCGCACTGAAGCTCGCACCGCGCCAGGAGCGCAGGGTTCCCACCCCGAGCCACAGCAGGTACCCCGCGCCGGCCAGGGTTATCCAGCCAAGGACGCCGGGCATGCCGGCCAGCACGGCGGCCAGGCCGGCCACGAGCAGGGCGGTGTGCAGGACGTAGCCGCCGCAGAGCCCGGCCACCGCGGGCACGAAACTGCGCTGCCGGAGTCCGGCCGCGATGGTGTACGCCCAGTCCACTCCAGGCGTGCAGGCCAGGGCTGCGGCCACCACCAGGAAGGCCAGGAACAGCTGCGGATTCATCGGTTTCTCCTGTCGAACGTCTCTCAGGAGCAACCATAGGAAGAATGGCACCAAAAGTGCTGTCCCTTTTTCGCCCGCCTCGCAGCAGAGGCAGTATGTTTATTGCGTGCTGGACAACATCGACAGAAATATTTTGCGACACCTTCAGGAAGATGGCCGGATGACCGCCACCGCCCTCGCCTCGAAGGTGGGCCTGACCGTGGCGCCCTGCCATCGGCGGCTGCGGGACCTGGAGCAGTCCGGAGTCATCCGCGGGTATAAGGCGGACGTTGACCCCGCCGCGGTGGGCCTGGGATTTGAGGCAATCGTCTTCGTCACGCTCCGGCAGGTGGACCGGCCCACGATGGAGATCTTCGAGAACCGGGTGGCGGACAACCCGAACATCGTGGAGGCCCAGCGGCTGTTCGGATCCCCGGACTACCTGCTCAAGGTCATCGCGGCGGACCTGCCCGCCTACCAGCGCTTCTATGACACCGAACTCACATCGCTGCCCGGCGTCGAGCGGCTGACTTCAACACTCGTCATGAAGAACCTGAAGTCCAACGCCGGACCGCCGGTCTAGGCGTGGCCCGGCGGGTCAGGGTGCGGGGAGGACGTGGACGATGATCACCTGGGTGTCCTTGCTGCCGTCGTAGCGGAGATCGTAGTTCACCACCAGCCCGGTGCCGGTCCCGGGCGTGATGGAGAAGTCGCTCTTGGAGCCGGGGTCCGCCTGGGTGCTGCTGATCCATTCCTCGGCCGCATCCGCAGCTATCCCGTACCGCTGCACGCCGTCCCTGATCAGCTCGAAGTACTCCTCGGGTGAGCCGGCGGTGAGGAAGTAGGTCACCTCGCTGAAATCCGTGCGCGAGTCCGTGGTGTTGAAACGGATCCGGTCCGTTTCGGCCGTGATCTCACCGCTGGGCGCCAGGATGCTGAGGCTGATCTTGCCTAAGTCCCGGGTGTTGATCTCCGGGCCGTAGCTGTCCTTGGTGACCCGCACTGCCTCCTTCTCAAGGCGCCCCGAACTCATGTCCAGGCGGGCCGTCCGGCTGTTGCGGATGCTTTCCACACCGGCGGCGTCAAGTGTGGAGAACGAAGAGGTTTTCACGGTGCTCCCTGCAGAAGATGAAGTGGCGGTGGTGGGATCGGCCGGAGCCGGCGCGGCGGCCTGGCAGCCGGTCAGGACAAGGAGGGACATCAGGGCACTGGCGACGGCGGCACACCGCCCGGGTGCGGCGATGCGGTGGGTGGCAGTCACTGGTGGACCTCCGCGTCGAAGCCGTCAAGGAACCGGTCCATGATACCGGGAATATTGTTGGTGGGCCGGTATTGGGCCACCCTCCCGTTGAAATCGGAACCGATAATCTGTGCAGCACCCTCGGGGTCCGTGGCCAGAAGGTGCTGGTAGGCGGGGAGGGTGTCCTGCCTGATGAGGTTCCAGCGCTGGTCCGCGTTGGCGATGTTTCCGTCCGGGAAGCCGGTGGTGAAGTCGGTGCGGAACTGGGCGGGATTGTCCCAGCTGGTGAAGGGGATGTTTTCCGGCCCCGGGCTTTCCACGCTGAAGGTGTAGGGAAACACCTCGGGGTAGCTCCTGGCTCCCGGGATGGATGGTTCCCCGGCGAGCGTGACCATGTACGTAACCGCTTCGCCTCCGGGGTGGCTGCGCATGGCGTCGTAGTCGTCCGCGATGATTTCGTTTTGTTCGCGGTAGAGGAGTGTGGTGTTGCCCTCGCGAACCTGGCTGGGATCGCCGGAATCGATCTGCGCCCACGCGTTGGCCGTGGCCTGGTCGATGGCGCCCGAGTCGCGAAGACGGTTGATCTCCGCGATGCCGCCGTCCATGTACGCCTGGTGCTGGCGGGCTTGGTCCAGGAAGATTTCCTTGTTCATGTCCAGCATGCTGGTCTCATAAAAACGGATTTCGTCGTCCGTCATGCCTGCGAGCTGTTCCAGCTGGTCAAGGACCGGGAGCGGGATGTCAGAGGCGGGGTTGTCGGTGATTTGCTGGGCCAGGTCCCGCAGCATGGCCATGTCCCGGAAACCGCCGGCGAAGGACGGGCCAATCATGTTGGCCATGCCTGCCCACTGCAGATCGGGATTGGCAAGGTAGGCGCGGCCGTAGAAGTCATAGACCTTGGCGATGGTCTCCCAGTTGTATTCCGTGCCCTTGGACGTGTCCCAGTCGGCTGGATCGATGCCCATCGCCAGCATCGCCTGCCCGTTCCAGTAGTCGTTGAGGAAGTCCTGGTACCCCTTGGAGTTCTTGCTGATGAGGCCCGAGTCCGCGGCGGCATCCATGGCGGCTTTGGCAGCTTCAGGGTTTGCCTGGGCCCACCGGCGGAACTCGTCGCTTTGCAGGTAGGCGCGCCGCTCGGCAGGCGTCATGGCGGTGAGGATATCCGTCAGGTCCTGCGCGCTTGCCCCGCCGGTCCCGCCAGCCCCGCCGGTCCCGCCAGCCCCGCCGGCTCCGGACCCGCCGGCGCCGCCCGGACCGCTGGTGCTTGCCTTCTCTTGTTCGTCCGCATTGGCCAGGAGCGTCCTGGCTGCTGATTCAAGCCCTGACGTGGCCGACCTCAGCAGTTTCGCGTGCGATGCCGTCCACTCGCTGCGGAACCTGTCGCCGTCGCGCCCTTTCCAAAGGCCGGAGCCGATGCTGCTGCCGAGCTGCTGCCCCAGGGCATTAAGCCGGTTGGCGCCGGCTGACAGCTCCTTGGCCAGTTGCCGCAGCTGCGCCACATCCGCGCCGTAAAAGTTCCCCGCCATGTTGTCCCCCTGTTGGCTCTTCCGTGCCAGCCTAGCCGGGCAGCCTGCGGGCGGCGATGGGGAGAGGTTCCCTGTGGGCCGCCGGCTATTCCGGCCGGCCTTTCAGGAGCCCGGTGGTCCGGTATGGGATGACCTCGCGAAGGAACATGCTCGTGGAGGTACGGACAATGCCCGGGCAGAGCCGGATCTCCTCGGACACCCGGTACAGATCGTCCGGGCTCTTGGCCACCACGCGGATCAGCAGGTCGGTGTCCCCGGCAGGGGCATGGCATTCCAGCACTTCCGGGATGTCGCGCAGCGCCGCGATGGCCTCGTTGAGGTGGCTCTGGTCCAGTTCAGCGCTCACGGCGGCGGCCACGCCGCGGCCCAGTGCCGCTGGGAGCACCCGGCTGCTGTTGGGGCGGAGGGCTCCGGATGCCGCCATCCGCTCCAGCCGGCTTTGGACGGTTCCCCGGGCAAGGCCCAGGCGTTGCGCGAGCACCATGATGGGAACCCGGGGATCCTCGTCAAGGGCGCTGAGGATGCGCCGGTCGGTGTCGTCCAGTTCCTGCAATCTGATCATTTCCTGTCGCTGGGAACTCCATGGATTGGTCAGTCTGACCAACTGAAGTACTGGTGGTTGTCCCAACTGTAGGGTGTCTGCTGAAATAGTGGCAACAAGGGCAAAAGCTACCGCTGGTTCCCCGCAGGCTACAGGTTCCCCGGCACACCACCCGGCCCCTGGACACCGTTTCCCGCAAGGAGGCTGCCGCTGATTGAGGCTTGTTCACACCACGCTCATTCTGCAAACACGGCAAGAGCCCCTGAGCTACCGACGCCCGGTTCCCGGAAGTCATCGGTAGCTGAGGGGCTCTTGTGTGCTTCCGTCTAGGGTTGTTCCATGACTTCCGCCGGCCGCTTTGCCCCCAGCCCATCGGGTGAACTCCATGTCGGGAACCTTCGAACCGCAATCCTCGCCTGGCTTTTCGCCCGCTCCACCGGCCGCCGATTCCTGCTGCGGGTGGAGGACCTGGACCGCGCCCGCGCCGGTGCGGAAGCCGTGCAGCTGCGTGACCTGGCGGCGGTGGGCATCACCTGGGACGGGGAGGTGGTGCGACAGACCAGCCGCGGACCCATTTACGCCGAGGCGATCAACCGGCTTCAAGCGGCGGGGCTGACCTACGAATGCTTCTGCACCCGCCGTGAAATCCAGGAGGCGCCGTCCGCGCCGCACGCTCCACAGGGGGCCTACCCCGGCACCTGCCGCAACCTGGACCGGGCAGAGCTCGACTACAAACGGTCCACCCGGCCGGCGGCCATCCGGCTGCGCGCCGACGTTGATGACTACACGGTGCAGGATGTCATGCACGGGACGTTCACCGGCGTCGTGGATGATTTCGTGCTGCGCCGGAACGACGGCGTGACCGCCTACAACCTTGCCGTTGTGGTGGATGATGCCGCGCAGGGCATTGACCAGGTGGTCCGCGGCGACGACCTGCTCCCGTCCACGCCCCGGCAGGCCTACCTGGCCTCCCTCCTGAATATTCCCGTACCGGAATATGTGCATGTGCCCTTGGTGGTGAACCGCGACGGCGTGCGGCTGGCCAAGCGCGACGGCGCGGTCACGCTGGCGGACCTTGGCCAAGCCGGCGTAACAGCCCGGGAGGTGCGGAACCTGCTGCTGGAGTCCCTGGGATTGCCCGCCGGAACACTGGACCAGGCCCTGCACGCCCTCGACCCGGCACAGTTGCCCCGCGAACCCTGGGTGTGGCCAGGGATGGAGCGTCCGCCGGCTGGCTAAGCTTGGTGGATGTCAGACGAGCAGATTCCGGCCCAGGGCCGGACGCCAACATTCACGGTGGAAACCGCCAAAGTCCTCGCCGAGGTGGCCCACAACCGGCAAAAGGACAAGCTGAAGCGGCCCTACCGGGACCACGTCCTGGCCGTCGGAGATGCCCTGGCGGACTTCGACGACGAGATCCGGATCGCGGGCTACCTTCACGACATTGCCGAGGACACGCCGATGACACGGCAGGCCCTGCTGGAGATGGGCGTCCCTGAGCGCTCCGTGGACATCATTGAGCGCGTCACCAACCGGTTGCACAGCAACCCCGACGATTACCAGTCCGGCATCCGTGAGATCGCCGAGGACCATGACGCCGCCTTGGTCAAGATCGCCGACAACGCGCATAACTCGCTGCCTGAGCGTGTCGAGGCGCTGGCGGCGAAGTGGCCGGACAAGCCTCCGGTGACCAAGTACCGGGATGCCCGGCCCGTGCTCTATGCCGCCGTGGAGGTGGACGAGGTACGGAAGATCCTGGCGCGGGTCAATCCCTGGCTGCTGGAGGAATTCGACGCGCAGCTGGACGAGGCGGACGACACTGACTACGAGAACCTCCGCTACGACACCGGACCCGGATTCCGCTCCATGTAGACCAGGAACTCCTCCGCGAACCGGCGGACGCCGTCCCATTCCGTATAGATGTAGTCCCGGCCGGTATCGGTATCCGGGCTGCCCTGGCTGCTGACGATCCTCTTCATCAATATGCGCTTCAGGAACCCGTACTGGGTGTAGAGGAGTGCACCGCCGAACATCGCCACCTTGTCCGGCCGCCAGCCGGTGCCGTCCTCGAATTCCGCGACGTTCTTTTCCGCGTCCTCCGGGTCGCCGTGGGCTGAGAGGCTGACCGAGAACAGGGCGGCCGGCAGGTTCTGCAGGGCGGGCAAGTTCCTGCGGACAAAATCGGCCACGTAGCCTTCGTGCTTTCCGGCATGGACCGAGGCGCCCACCATGACGGCGTCATAGCCGTCCGGGAGGTCGTGGTCAGCGTGCTTGAGGTCCAGTGTGTCGGCCTGGTGGCCGTGGGCCTGCAGCACGTCGGAGATGTAGTCGGCGATGCGGGCCGTCTGGCCCTCCGAGGTTCCGTACGGGATCAGGATCTTTGCCATGGGCACCACTTTGGCGGTGCGCAGCAGCCGGGCAAAGAGGCAAAGGTCCCCCACGCCCCGGCCGGAAGGCCGGCAGGCTACACCCGTCCCAGGGCTTCGATGTCCTCCAGGAAGTCCGCCTGCACCTCGGCGCTCACGGTCGTCCGGGTATCACCAATGGCGTCGAGGTAGTCCTGGGTTGAGGGACCCTTCCGGACCGCCTCCCGGACCGAAACGTCGCCTCCCGAGGCCAGCCCGCCGTCGTCGTACACTGCTTTCTCCAGGGCCCGCTGGGACGCGCTGCGGGCCGCGTACTCAATGTCCGCCGGCGAAAAGCCCTCCGTGCGTTCCACGAGCAGTTCCACGTCAACGGCGTCCACCACGGCCGCGGGGATGAAGCGCTGCCACATCGCCTCCCGCGCCTGCCGGTCCGGCAGCCCAATGGGAATGACGTAGTCGAACCGGCCGTGGCGCAGGAACGCCGAGTCCAGGGCGCGGATGAAGTTGGTGGCGCAGACCAGGAGCCTGCCGGGCTGTTCGCGGAACGCGGGGATGATCTTCAGCAGCTCGTTGGTGACGCCCTGCAGCGGCGACGGCGGATCCCCGGCACGCTGGGAGGCGATCTCCTCCACCTCGTCGATGAACACCACGGCGTGCTCCAGCTCGGCGATCTCCAGGAAGGTTTCGCGGAGCGCGCCGGCAAGCCCCTGGGGATCGCCGGCCAGCCGGGAGGGGAACACTTCCACGAACGGCCATTCGAGCCGGGACGCGATGGCCTTGGCGAAGGTGGTCTTGCCCGTGCCGGGCGGGCCGAACAGGACGACGGCGCGCGGCGGCACCACGCCGAATTCATCAGCCAGGTCCGCCTCGGCGAGCGGAAGCACCAGGCGGCGTTCGAGCAGTTCCTTTTCCTTGCGCATGCCGGCCACGTTTTCCCACAGGTCGCGGGCCAGGACGCGGCCGCCGAGCTGGCCGAGGGCGCCCAGCTCCTGGCGCTGGACCGGGATGGTGCGTTCGAAGTAGCGGAGGTTCTTCTTGAGTGCGAAGCCGCGGCCCAGGAAGGCCTCCACCCGGGTTTCGGATTCCGGCATCAGCGCCGAGAGCTTGTTCAGGCCGTGCGGGGCCATGCGGTTTTCGACGGCGGCCAACAGTGAGGTGCCGATGCCGCGGCCGCGGTACTCGGGCAGGGTGGCCAGGAACACGATCCAGCCCTGGTCGTGGGCGGCACGTCCGACGGCGGCGCCCACCACCTGCTCACCCAGCACCGCCACCACGGCGTGGTCCTTCTCGCAGGAGGCGAGGACCTCGGACAGGGCGTAGACGGGCTCGACGTTGTTGGCCTTCAGCGTCTCCCACAGGTGCAGGATGCCGTCCAGGTCAGCCGAATGGAAATCCCTGATCCGCCAGTTGGTCATGGGTCTACTCCTGTTGGTTCGTCGTTGAGCCAGCCGTGTTCGGGTCAGCGTTTGGCACCTGGAAGTGAGCTTATGCGAACCCGTCGCCCGGGAGGGTTGCGGCGGCGTTGCATGACTTCCTTTCAGAGGCCCAGCGCGTCCATGGTGTGGCGCAGGGTGTCCGCGGAGTGCCGCAGTGCCGCCAGTTCGCCGTCGTCCATGGGCGTTTCCAGGACGCGGTGCACGCCGCCGCGGCCCACCACGCTGGGCAGGGACAGGGCCACCCCGGAGATACCGTGAAGCCCCGACAGGACGGTGGAAACCGGCAGGACGGCATTGTCGTCGCGCAGGAGCGCCTCCACGATGCGGGCGCCGGACAGGCCGATGGCGTAGTTTGTGGCGCCCTTGCCGGCGATGACCTTGTAGGCGGCCTGCACCACTTCCGTGGCAGTGCCGGCGAGGTATTCGGGCGTGAAGATCCGCTCGCCGCCTTCTGTCCACTCGCGGATCGGCACCGGGCCAATAGTGGCGCCGGACCAGAGCGGGAATTCGGTGTCGCCGTGCTCGCCCACCATGCTTGCGTGGACGCTGGAGACGGAAACCCCTGCCCGGCGGGCCAGCAGCCAGCGCAGCCGGGACGTGTCCAGAACGGTGCCGGAGGAGAAGATCCGTTGCGGGGGCAGTCCGGAAATACGCTGGGCCGCCACCGTCAGGACGTCGCACGGGTTGGTCACCAGGACATAGACGGCGTCCGGTGCCCGCTCAAGCAGCGGCGGCATCAGCTGTTCCAGGATCCGCACATTGGTGCCGGCCAGGTCCAGCCGGCTCTGGCCCGGGTTCTGCTTGGCGCCGGCCGTGATGACCACGACGTCGGCGCCTTCCGTGACAGCGATATCCCCGCCGCCCGCAACCGTGGCCGACGCCGCAGCGAACTGGCTGCCATGGGCAAGGTCCAGGGCTTCCGCCTCCGCCTTGGGCGCGTTGACATCGAACAAGGCGATGCTGCTGGCCGAACCACGGATCAGTGCCGCGTATGCCAGCGAAGTGCCGACGCTGCCGGCGCCCACCACCGCGAGTTTGGATCCTGGCATGATGCCCTTCCTTCCCGGAGTCGTTGAGTGTGTCCTACCCGAAGAGTAGCGTGGCCCACATCACTCAACATCCCCTTTAGGAGCCACCATGCCACATCTGGGACGCCGGCTCGCAGCTGTTACTGCGGCGCTGGCGATGAGCGTCACCACGGGGGCCATCAGCCCCGCTTCGGCCGATCCGCGGCAGACAGACAAGGACCCCACGGCCACCGGCTACGGCGGCGCGGTCAGTACGGTGGACCCGGAAGCATCAGCGGCAGCCATCGAGGTCCTCCGCAAGGGCGGGAACGCGGTGGATGCGGCCGTTGCCGCGGCAGCCACGCTTGGAGTCACCGAGCCGTACAGCGCCGGGATCGGTGGTGGCGGCTATTTCGTCTACTACGACGCCAAGTCCGGAAAGGTCAGCACCATCGACGGCCGGGAAACGGCGCCGGCAGGAATCAAGCAGGATGCCTTCATCGATCCCGCCACCGGCAAGCCGTACCGGTTCACCCCGGAGCTCGTCACCAGTGGCGTCTCCGTGGGCGTTCCCGGTACGCCCGCCACCTGGGAGCGGGCACTGGAACGCTGGGGCAGCATCAGCCTGGGGGACGCACTGAAACCTGCCATCAAGGTGGCAGACCGCGGGTTCGTGGTGGATGAGACGTTCCGCAGCCAGACCGCAGACAACCAGGCGAGGTTCGAGGCCTTCACCTCCACCAAGGACCTGTACCTGCAGGGCGGTAAGCTGCCCGAAGTGGGCTCGGTCTTCCAGAACCACGACCTCGCGGACACCTACCGCCTGCTGGCCCGCAAGGGCATGGGCGCGTTCTACACCGGCCCGCTCGCGGAGGAAATCGCCAAGACGGTCCAGAACCCGCCCAAGTCCCCGGACACCAAGCTCCCCGTCCCGGTGGGTTCCATGACCACCGATGACCTGGCCGGCTATGAAGCCCTGGACCAGGACCCGACGCACGTGAACTACCGCGGCTATGACGTTTACGGCATGGCACCTTCAAGCAGCGGCGGCACCACGGTGGGGGAGTCGCTGAACATCCTGGACGTGTTCGACCTGCCGGCACTGAAGAATGACCAGCCGGCCGTGCTGCACCACTATCTGGAGGCCAGCGCCCTGGCCTTCGCGGACAGGGGAAAATATGTGGGTGACCCCGCCTTCGTGGACGTGCCCACCGAAGCGCTGACCGATCCCGTCTTCGGCAAGGAACGCGCCTGCGAGCTTGACCCCAACCATGCGGCACCCAAACCCGTGAAGCCCGGCAACGTCACCTCCTACGACGGAAGCTGCCCGGCGGAACCGGCCGCGCTCGCCGATGAGAAGGACACGGAGAACATCTCCACCACCAACATGACCGTCTCGGACAAGTGGGGCAACGTGGTGGAGTACACGCTGACCATTGAACAGACCGGCGGCTCCGGCATGGTTGTTCCCGGCCGCGGGTTCCTGCTCAACAACGAGCTCACCGACTTCTCCACGGTTTACAGCGCCGAGGACCCCAACCGGATTGAGCCGGGCAAGCGGCCGCGGTCGTCCATGTCGCCCACCATCCTGCTCGAGGACGGCAAGCCGTTCCTGGCACTGGGCTCCCCGGGCGGCTCCACCATCATCACCACGGTCCTGCAGACCATCGTCAACCGCATTGACCTGGGCATGAGCATCCCGGATGCCATTGCGGCCCCCCGGGCTTCCCAGCGGAACACCGAGAAGGTAACCGCAGAGCCGGCGTTCATCGACAAGTACGGCCCGGCCCTGACGTCCCGGTTCGGCCACATCCTGACGCCGTCGGGTGACTCGTTCACGTCCGCCTCGGAGATCGGGGCCGCCACCGCCATCGAGTTCCTCGACGACGGACGGACCCTGGCCGCAGCCGAGCCGGTCAGGCGCGGCGGCGGATCAGCCATGGTGGTCAAGCCGTCCAAGTGACGGGGTGAGCCACCTTTAAACCCCGACGGCGGCACTTGGGTTCCGGACTTCCAGAACCCAGGTGCCGCCGTCGGACGTTTAAGGCAGTTACTTCTTGAAGGTGTCAGCCGCCGCGTTGGCCACCACCGGGGACGTCCCGGTGAAGCCTTCGCGGGTTTCGGCGATTTGGCGGATGCGGTGGCGGCAGGCGTACCAGCCGAGGACCATGAGGACGGACGCGATGGCGGTGACGAGCATGGTCAGGGGTGAGTCGATGAAGACCATGATGAGGACGCCGACGAGGAAGAGCAGGGAGAGGTAGCCGGTGTAGGGGGCGCCGAACATCCGGAAGGAGGGGCGTTCGACCCAGCCTTTGTCGGCCCAGCGTTTGAGCTGGATCTGGCACAGCACGATGGTGGCCCAGGTCATGATGATGCCGACGGAGGCGATGTTCAGGACGATTTCGAAGGCTTCGGCCGGGACGAGGTAGTTCAGCGGGACCCCGAGGAGGGAGACGACGGCGGTGATGGCGATGCCGCCGTACGGGACGCCTGCCTTGTTCATGCGGGAGGCGAACTTGGGCGCGGAGCCGTTGACGGACATGGAACGCAGGATCCGGCCCGTGGAGTAGAGCCCGGCGTTCAGGGAGGACAGGGCTGCGGTGAGGACCACGAGGTTCATGATGACGTCCACGCCCTGGACGCCGATGGAGCCGAAGAACGTCACGAAGGGGCTGACGCCTTTTTGGTAGGAGGTGAAGGGCAGCAGCAGGGCCAGGAGGATCACGGAGCCGACGTAGAACACGGCGATGCGGAAGACCACGGAGTTGATGGCCTTGGGCATGATTTTTTCGGGGTTCTCGGTTTCGCCGGCGGCGGTGCCGACGAGTTCGATGGAGGCGTAAGCGAACAGGACGCCCTGCATGAGGATGATCATGGGCAGCAGGCCGTTGGGGAAGATCCCGCCGTTATCGGACAGGAGGCTGATGCCGACCTGCTGGCCGTCCACGGGGGTGCCGAAGATGACGAAGTAGGTGCCGATGATGAGGAAGGCGACGAGGGCGGCGACCTTGATCAGGGCGAACCAGAATTCCATTTCGCCGAAGACCTTCACGGAGACCAGGTTCAGGGCCAGGACCACGACGAGGGCGGTCAGTGCCCAGGCCCACTGCGGGACATCGGCCATCCAGGGGACGTAGTTGCCGAAGAAGTGCATGTAGAGGGCGGCGGCGGTGATGTCCACGATGGTGGTGGTGGCCCAGTTGATCCAGTAGAACCAGCCGGAGACGAACGCGGCTTTTTCACCGAAGAATTCACGGGCGTAGGAAACGAACGAGCCCGAGGAAGGCCGGTGCAGGACCAGTTCGCCCAGCGCGCGCAGGATCAGGAACGCGAAGAACCCGCACACCGCGTACGCGATGACCAGGGACGGGCCCGCGGCGTTGAGACGGCCGCCGGCGCCCAGGAACAGGCCGGTACCGATCGCACCGCCAATCGCGATCATCTGGATCTGCCGCGGCTTCAGGTTCTTGTGGTAACCCTTGTCCTCCGCGTGCAGGGAGGTCTCGGACGCATGCGCGTGACCACCATCAATCAAGTGGTCTGGAAGGGGAGTATTAGTCATGGGGGTGTCCTTCGGGGAGCAGTTGGGGGACTACTTGCTGAGGTTTGCCAGGCGTTCGGGGCTCAGGAGTTCCTGGAGCTGGGCGTCGGTGAGGAGCCCGTGTTCCAGGACCAGCTCGGCCACGCCCTTGCCGGTGGCAAGTGCTTCCTGCGCGATGGCCGTGGCCGTGGTGTAGCCGAGGTGGGGGTTCAAAGCGGTGACCAGGCCGATGGACTGCTCCACGGTGCGGCGCAGGTGGTCGGTGTTGGCGGTGATTCCCCGGATGCAGCGGGCCGTAAGGGTGCGGCAGGCTGCCTCGAGGTGGGAGATGCTCTTGTGGAGGCTGTGGACAATGATCGGTTCGAAGGCGTTGAGCTGCAGCTGCCCGGCCTCGGCGGCCATGGTGATGGTGACGTCGTTGCCGATCACCTCGTAGGCCACCTGCGAGACCACCTCCGGGATGACCGGGTTGATCTTGCCGGGCATGATGGAGGAGCCGGACTGCACGGCCGGCAGGTTGATTTCACCGAAGCCGGCACGCGGGCCGGAGGAGAGCAGGCGCAGGTCGTTGCAGATCTTGGACAGCTTCACGGCAACGCGCTTGAGCACGCCGGACAGGTGCACGAAGGCGCCCACGTCCTGGGTGGCTTCGATGAGGTCCACGGCGGTCACCAGGGGCAGCCCGGTGATCTCCGCCAGGTGCCGGCAGGCTGTTGCGGCGTAGCCGGCAGGGGCGTTCAGGCCGGTGCCGATGGCGGTGGCGCCGAGGTTGATCTCGTGGATCAGCAGCTCGGCCTCCGCCAGGCGCAGCCGGTCCTCGCCGATGGTCACGGCGTAGCTGCCGAACTCCTGGCCCAGGGTCATGGGCACGGCGTCCTGGAGCTGGGTGCGGCCCATCTTCACAACGGTGCGGAATTCCAGTGCCTTGGCAGCGCAGGCATCCTCGAGTTCTTCGAGGGCTGCCAGCAGTTCCCGGGCGGCGAAAATGGTGCCCAGCTTCACGGCCGTGGGGTACACGTCGTTGGTGGACTGGCTGAGGTTGACGTGGTCGTTGGGGTGCAGCCGGGCGTAGTCGCCCTTGGGGTGTCCCAGGATTTCCAGGGCCCGGTTGGCGATGACCTCGTTGGCGTTCATGTTCGACGACGTCCCGGCACCGCCCTGGACGACGTCCACCACGAACTGGTCGGCCAGGCGGCCGGCCATGACGTCCTGGCATGCCTGCTCGATGGCGTCGGCGCGTTCGGCGTCCAGCAGGCCGAGCTCGCGGTTGGTGCGGGCGGCGGCCAGTTTCACGGCGGCAAGCCCGCGGACCAGGTGCATGTTGGAGGACAGCTTCTGGCCGGTGATGGGAAAGTTCTCCACGGCGCGGAGCGTGTGCACGCCCCAGTAGGCGTGCACGGGCACGTCCCGGTCGCCGAGGAGGTCGTGCTCGGACCGGACCTGTGCGGGTGCGGCGGTTTCGATGGTTGTCATGGTGTCCTTACAGGGCTTCGTTGACGGGTGCGGACAAGTGATTCAGGAAGTCGGTGGCCAGCAGCCGGCCCACCTCGTGGCCGCCGCCCAGCACCGGGGCCGTGGCGATGCCGGCAAGCGGCTCCGTCTCCACGCCCAGCGCCTCCAGCAGGCGGACGGTGGCGGGCATCCGGGCGCGGTCGCCGCCGTCGGAAATCTTGACGGCCACGGCACTGCCGTCGGGCAGGCCCACCAGCTGCACGCCTTCAAAGCCGTCCTTGGCCACGGCCCCGGGAAGCAGGCGCATCAGTGCGGTGACGTCGCGGCCGTCCCCGGCCACCATCCCGGGGTGCTGCTGCATGGCGAGCCCGACGGCGGCTTCCGGGCTGCCGTCGTCGTCCGCTGCAGCCTGGGCGATCCGGCCGAAGGCGCGGGCCATGCCGCGCAGCGTGAGGGCGAACAAGGGAGTGCCGCAGCCGTCGGTGCTGACGGCGGCCGGCTCCTCGCCGGTGAGGTCGGTGACGGTCCGGGCCACCAGCTGCTGCAGCGGATGGGAGGCATCGAGGTAGCCCTGGACGGGCCACCCGTTGATCAGGCAGGTGGCCACCATGGCAGCGTGCTTTCCGGAGCAGTTCTGGGTGATCCGGGTAGCGCTGCCGCCGGTGCGGAGCCAGTCTTCCCGTTCGACCGTGCCGTAGGGCAGGTCGGTGCTGTTTTCCAGGTCCGTGGGGGCAAGTCCGTGCACTTCGAGGATGCGCAGCGCGCCGTCGCGGTGTTCTGCCGCACCTGAATGGCTTGCCGCGGCCAGTGCCAGGAGGTCGGCGGGAAGCTCAAGGCCGGCGCGGACCATGGCCACTGCCTGGAGGGGTTTGAGCGCTGACCGGGGGTAGAACGGTGCCAGGGGGTCCCCTGCCGATGCCGCCACTGTGCCGTCCGCCGCGAGGGCAAGCGCGGAGCCGTAGTGGACACTTTCCACGAGGCCGTCACGGACGGCGGCGACCAGTGGGGTGTGCTGCGGCAGGGACAGCCCGGCCGGGGCAGCAGTGTGGGCAGCAGAAAACACGGGGGATGGCATGGGGTCCTTGGGAGGGTTGGTTGGATCTTGCTAGCTGTTGAGGATGGAGTCCAGGGCCACGCCCACGGCCTCCAGGTGGTGGGCCATGGCGGCGCGGGCCTCTTCCGCGGAGCCTGTCTCGATGGCGGCAAGGATCTGCTGGTGCTCAATATCGGAAGCATGTTGGCGGTCTGCCACCATGTTCAGGGTCTCGGATTGATGCGCCAGCGCGTCCCGGATGTCAGCCACGACGCTTGCGAACACTTTGTTGCCGCTGGCGCGGGCGATGGTGGCGTGGAAGGTGGAGTCCAGGGCTACCCAGGATTCGGGATCCGTTTCGGTGGCCATGGCACCCATGATGTGGCGGAGGGTGTCCAGTTCCTCCTCCGTTCGACGCTCTGCGGCCAGTCCGGCGGCGGGAATTTCGATGTGGGGGCGGGCTTCGGTAAGGTCGCGGGCGGAGTACTGGCCCAACGTGAGGTCGTTGGCCACCTTGCTGGCAATGACAAAGGTGCCCTTGCCGGTCCGGGTGACCGTCAGGCCCAGGGCGGTGCAGGAGCGGAGGGCTTCCCGGATCACCGAGCGGCTTACTCCGTACTGCTGCGAGAGGGTGGCCTCGGAGCTGAGTTTGCTCCCCACCGGGATGTTGCCCGTTTCGATGTCTTGGCGGATGGCGTTGAACACCGCCTCGGCAGCGCTCAGCCGGGCAAGGGGGCGGAACGATGCAGGCTGTCCTGCTGTCCGGCTGTCTGACAGGTCCACGCCTTAAATATGGCACTGGTCACAGTTGCTGTCAAACCCTTCTATGAATTCGGGCCCTTGTCCCGCCCTTGGCTGGCCGGGCGCCGCCGTTGCTGCCGCCGTCGTGAACGGACATGCCAGGCGACGAGCGCCGCCACCGCCACTAAGGCGATCACGACGGCGAGGTCCCGGCCCACTGCCTGGGCGACGGTCTCGTACGAGTTGCCGGCGAGGAAGCCCAGCAGGACGAAGCCGATGCCCCAGGCCACGCCGCCCGCAGCGTTGTAGGCGATGAAGCGGCCGTAGGGCATCCGGGACGTGCCGGCCAGGGCGGGCATGACGGCGCGGAAAAAGGCGGTGAAGCGGCCCAGGAACACAGCGGACCCGCCTCTGCGCCGGAGGAAGTCCTGAGCGTTTTCCAGCCTCCCGGAGTGGCGGGCCAGCAGCCTCGTCTTCATAAGCCGGCCGCCCAGGTGCTTGCCCACCTCGTAGCCCACGCTGTCGCCGATGACGGCCGCGCACACCACCAGGGCCATCATGGTGCCCAGCTGCACTTCGCCCCGGCTGGCCACCACTCCGCCCAGGACGGCGGCGGTTTCACCGGGGATGACGAAGCCCACGAACAAGGCGTCCTCCGCGAATACCAGGCAAAAGACGGCGATGTACGCCACAAGCGGGCTGACGTTCAGGAGTCCGTCAATGAAGCCCGTCATGACAGTGGATCAGGCCTGGGGTGCCGGGACGGGGCCCAGTTTCGCCAGGAACGGTATGCGGGCCAGCAGCGCCAGGCCAAACCGGTTCCACAAGCCTGTCAGGAACGCCGCACCGGTGGCTGCCGTGAGGAAGGACGCCGTGACGTCGGTGGGATAGTGCACCCCGAGGTAGACGCGCGAGAATGCGACGGCAACCGCCACGACGATCCCGATAATGGCCGCGGGCCGCTGCCACTTGGTGCCGCGGGCCAGCAGGTAGACGGAGATGGCCAGCGCGGAGGCCAGTGCCACGTGTCCGCTCGGGAAGCTGTCCGTTCCCGGTTCGGGGATCAGCGGGTTGAACAGGGCGGTGGAGTCCGGCCGGTGCCTGGCCACGAGTACTTTGAACAGTTCGCTGCTGACCCAGCCTCCCGCAGCGACGAGCCCTGTGGCAACCGCGTTGACAGGACTCCGGCGTACCAGCAGCAGGTACAGGCACAGGGCGGCGATCATCAGCACGCCCCCTGCCGGGCTGAACACCACATTGATGAACATGGCCACACCCGTCAGCGGCGCCGTGTGGTCATGGCTTAGCTCGGCATCCACGGACATGTCCGCGGACGTCAGCGCCGGAATGAACCGCAGGGCCAGGCCGGCGGCCACGATCAGGACAGCCGCCGTGACCGGCACGGCAATCCAGTGCCGGAGCTGGGGCAGGGCCGCCATGCGTACGGCTGCAGCCTCTGCTGGGGATGCCGCCCCGGGGGTGCGGTTGGTGTGGGACGTCAAGGTTCAGCCTGGTTCTTTCGCCGGTCCGGGTACCTACGAGTATGCGCCCGCGTGGCTGAAAGAACCCTGTGAACTCGGTTGCGATTTCACCCGGCCTGAACCGCTCGTGCCCGGCCCTCGATGTCACGGAGGATGCTGAACAGCTGAACAACTTTCTCGTCTCCAAACAGGACGTCCGGCCCCGAGGGGGCCAGTTCGTTGTAGGGCGAATCGAAGAGTGCGGACGGTGGAACCCTGCCGTTGTCCACAAGGTGGTTGGTCAGGACCTGTAGGAAGTCGAGCTGCTGTGAGGTGAGGGTGGTCCCGGCAACAAAATCTTCCAGAGCTTCCTGCACTGCCTCACGGTCCAGGCCGACAAGGGACCGCACGTAGAGCCCAAGCCCATCAGCGGCTGCACGGGTGAGGTCCTCGGGTGTGCCCAGCCCGCTTTCCAGCAGGATCCGCTCGAGCTCGGAAAGGTCCAGTGCGGTCAGCTGCTTGTTGCGGCGGAGCCGCTGGATGGAGGCGTGCTCCTGGTACTGGTCCAGATACTGGCGGATCTTGTCGCGGTACCGGGCCAAGTCCACGTGGCCGTTGCTGGCGCCGGCAAGCTCAATTTCCTCCAGCTCGCCCAGTTCATCCTGGAAGTGGGTATAGACGACGTTACGCCGGCGCTTCTCGATCAGGTGCACCAGCTCGCGCAGCTTCAGCCGGATCACTTCCAGCCACTCGACTGAAACAGATTCCCACTCCTCGTCATTGAGGATTGCTTCCACCAGCTGGAGTTGCGCTGCGATGGCGGGGACGTTCGGCTGGTCCTGCAACGCCGCGGCTACTGCCTGGACTTTGGTCCGCAACGGCCCAAGAGGCTTGCCCTGCAGCGATGCCAGCTCGGTTTGAAGCATGAGGAAGTCGAAGCGCTTTGCCTCTTCGGTGTCGGGCAGGGCGCCTATGGAAGCGAGTCTGGCCACGCGGGTTTCCAACGCCTCGAAGTCTTCGATATCCAAGTCGTCCCATGTCTCTGGTTCGGCAAACCGGTCCACCCATTTGCGGGCGGGTTTGACCAGGAAGTTGTCGCGGGGCAGCCGGTCCACGGTGTGTTGGAGGGACTTTCTCAGATCGATCACGAAGGGAACGTTCGCGTCCCAGGTGAGGTCCGCCGTTGTCCGCAGCAGCTGGACGCGGGTAGCGAAGGTGCTTTCTGCGAGGGACTTTCCCACTGAACCCTCGTTGCCCGCCATGCCCGCATTGAAGAACTCCGCGTTGCGGCACAGGTCGAAGATGAAGAAGTCTTCCTTGTCTTCGCCCAGTCCGTAGAGGTTGGGGCAAAGCCGGGTGCCGCGGCCCACCATCTGCCAGAACTTGGTCTTGGACCGGACCATTTTGAAGAAGACAAGGTTAACGGCCTCGGGAACGTCGATGCCGGTGTCCAGCATGTCCACGGAGATCGCGATATGCGGATTCTTATCGCGCTCCGAAAAGGCATCAATCAGGTTTTGGGCGTACTTGACCTGGTGGGTGATGACTCTGGCGAAGTGGCCTTTCAGGTGCGGGTAGTTCTTGTCGAAACGTTCTTCAATGAACTGGGCGTGAAGGTTGTTCTTGGCGAAGATGATGGTCTTGCCCAGCCGGTCCCCACCGGCGACCCTGTGGCCGTGCGTCATGAGGACTTCCAGCGCCTTGTCCACAGTGTCCGCATTGAAGAGCCAGGAGTTCAGGGCGTTGGCGTCCACGGAGTCCGGGATTTCGCCTTCCTCATCCCATTCAAGGTCGTCCCAATGCTCCTTTTCGGCTTCGGGAAGGTCGTCGTAGGAAATCCCTTCGTACGGGAACTTCAGCGGGACCGGAACCACTCGCGGTGGAACAAGATACCCCGCATCAATGGCCTCATTAAGTTCGTACGCGAACGTGGGGACGTTGTCTTCAATGCCAAAAAGACTGTAGGTGTTGCGGTCCACTTCCGACTGAGGAGTGGCGGTAAGCCCGACCAGAAGTGAGTCGAAGTAGCTGAAGATGGCGCGGTACTTCTGGTACACCGAGCGATGCGCCTCATCCACCACAATGAGGTCATAGTGGCCAATGCCGAACCTGCGCTTTCCCAGCTTTCCCTCGGTCTGGTTGATGAGGTTCATCATTGTGGGGTACGTGGCCACGTGGATGCGGCTGTCCGCCTCTTCGCCGGAACCCAGAATGACGGGCCCCGAGCCGGGCAAGTGGGTCTTGAAGGCGTTGGCGGCCTGCTTCACCAGGGCTACGCGATCCGCGAGGAAAAGGACGCGCTTGGCCCAGTTCGCTTCCTGCAACAGTTTGGTGAGCGCGACGACGGTACGCGTTTTGCCGGTCCCCGTCGCCATGACCACCAGTGCCTTGCGTTCAAACTGGTTCTCGTAGGCTTCCGCCACCGATCGGATGGCGTTGTGCTGGTAGGGACGTTCGACGATGGCATCGTCAATCTGCTCCTGCGCCAGAGGCTTGCGTGTCTGCCTCCGGTTGACGAGGAGCTGCAGCTGGTCGCGGGTGTGGAAGCCCTGGACCTTCCGTTCCGGGTACATGAAGTCGTCCCAGATCCAGGTGTCGTAGCCCGAGGTGTAGTAGATGACGGGCCGCCGGTTGTACCGGCGCTCGAGGCAGTCCGCGTACAGCTTGGCTTGCTGCTTTCCTACGTGTGGGTCCTTGGTGGTGCGCTTGGCTTCGACGACGGCGAGCGGCAGCCCGTCCGCACCCCAGAGGACGTAGTCCACGTAGCCGGTACCGGCCAGGGCGCCGCTGGCGGTGGGCATGGTGTCCACCTGGAATTCCCGGTCTTCCGGGTTGTCGAGCGGCCATCCGGCCTCGTTGAGGTCCCAGTCGATGAGGTGCCGGCGGGTCAACGCTTCGTCGTAGTCGTGCAGGTCCGGGACTTTTTGGTTCTGTTGCTTTGTGGCGGCGACTTCGGCCCGGAGCTGCTGCAGTTGTGCTTCCAGGCTTGCCGATTTTTCGGCTTCGCTTGCATGGGCCTCGCGGCTGGTCTTGAGTTGCTCTTCGAGTTTCTGCAGTTGTTCGGGGGTTTGCTGCGGGGACGGTGCTGCGGTCGCGGGGGCGAGGCGGCCGGTGTCGAACGCTAACGACGGCGGCATTTGGCTGCCGCCCTTCGCGTAGTTCCGGGCGAGCCAGTAGCAGACGTGGTGCAGTTCCCGTAGGACGATCTCCGCGCCTTGGGCGCTGGGGTTGACTGGGTTGTGCACAGCGTTGTTTCCGGCTTTGCGGATGATGGTGAGCTTGCTTCCGATGGCGCCGCCCACCAAAGCCTTGAACGATGGTTCGTTCAGAAGAGCGTTGAGGTCTTCCTTATAGGGGAGGGTGAGTGTGCGCTCCGCCTTGTAGAGCCACTCGACCAGCCGCTCAAGGGTGTACCGGGAATAGAACATCGAAGCCCGAGGGTCGATGCGGGCGAACTTCTCGGCCCGGCGGGCGTGCTGGGCCAAGTCTGGCCAGTCGTCCAGCATGAAGCCAAAGTTGCTGTTCACTGCCGCTGCCCCCATGCAGCCTTCTCCGATCCCACGATGCGACGTTTGGCACTAGTCAACCACGCCTCTGACAGCGGCGGGGAATGCTCAACGGGCAAAGTGTGCGCCCGACGGCATTTCGTGGTCCGGGACTGGCTCGATCATGCGAAGGTCCTGAGCCTCGCTGTCGGGCACTCTGGACCCGCATAACAAGTCCGCCAAGCTTTTGGGCGCCGAGATCAGGCCAAGAATGACGGCTTCGGCAGCTACATATCTGGTTGCGTCGATCCGCTGTCTGGCCAAGCCCCCGCAGACGAGGACGGCCGAGATCGCAAGGGTAATGACCAGGATATTGGTTCCACGCGAGACGGCGAGGACGGCGATGAACCACAGAGTTGCGGAGGAACGACTTGATTTGGATCGCCGACCTTGTAAGACGACAACTGTTGCGGCAGCGATAATCAGGATGATACAAAGTCCTGGCGTAAGCCACGACCTCTCCGCAACCCAACTTTGGCCGATCTCGAACCAAGGTATGGAAGCGCCGAAATAGTCACTGCTCAGCGATGACAAGACCGCAAGCGGCGGCTGTCCGCCACTCAAGAAAGCGGCCAACGCAAGCGCTGAGGCGCCGAACGTATAGAACGAATTGATACGGCCTTCGAACTTCTTGTCGAGCCCCGTGAGAATTTCCGAAATCATATGACCCAGCCCTTTCGTGTGATGGCTGGAACCTATCGGGCCGGGGCGACATTATGGGCGCCTTTTAGCCTTCTACTCGAAGAAGTCCTCGTCCAGCTCAACTACGTCGTAGCTCTGCTTTACCTGCACGCCCACACGGTATTTGATCATCAAGCCGACCAGACGGGCGGAGTCGATGAGGATGATCCGTGACGGGACGTTCTCGGCGTATTGCCGGGCGCCCGCCGTGAAGGTGCTGGTGGTGATGAACACGCCGCGGGACGCTCCCACGCCGTGGAGCGCGCCTACGAAAGCCTGGATGGTTTCGCGGCCTACGGTGTTGCCGTCGGCGTAGCGTTTGGCCTGGACGTAGATTCGGTCGAGCCCGAGGGCGTCCTGATCGATGACCCCATCCACGCCACCGTCCCCGGTACCACCGATGCGGCGGCCGCGCTGTTCGGCACCCCCGTAGCCCATTTTTAGAAGGAGCTTGACCACAGCTTCTTCGAAGAAATCCGGATGCCCCTCACGGAGCCGGGCGAGCAGTGAAACTCCTACTTCTGCATGGATGCGGTTGATGCCGTCCTCGATTTGCTCGACGGGCTCCAGTTCGTCGGTCGCGACTGCTTCTGTGGCGGCTGCCTGCGAAGATTCTGTTGGTTTTTCGGACTTGGGCCAGTACTTGGCGAAGATCTCGTGGGCCTGGCTGTAATTGATACCGTCAGGATTCTCCTTGAGCCATCGCCGGCCTTCGTCCGTGATGCAGTAGTGCCCCTTCGTCGGGCGGTCGATCCAGTTGGCCCGGGTGACGTGGCTCAGGACCCAGCCCATCCGCTGCTCGTATCGGAGGCCGCCCGAGTTCAGTGTCTCAAGACGTGCTGACTCTGAGAGGCCTGCTTTGTCCGCGGCCTGATGAAACAGGTCCTTGCGGTGCAGCGTCCGGCCGTCCTCAAGCGCCTCCAGGACGGGAACGATGAGTGCCGGCCAAATCGGTACCTCGGTTGCCAACGACTCAGTTGCTGTTTCGGACATTAGAGTTCCCCCTTGAACGCGCGGTGTTGAAGTGACGCAAAAAGTGCCTCCAGTTCGGCTAGATGCTTGCGGTGGATATCCTTCAAGCGCTCGACTGCAGATACCCGTCTTGCGAACTTCTGCTGGAGCTCCAACGGGGGTGTTGGCATCGGCATGCGTGCAAAACGTGCTGCTCCCAGATGAGCGATGCTTGAGGTCTTGCTGCTGATCTTGGCAAACTCACCGCGATGGAAGTAATAGAGGAAGGTGGCTAGTGCAAACTCGGGGACAATCAGACCTGGATCCGCAACATAGCGGACGAGTGTGTTCTGGAAGCAGCAATCTTCAATCTCATCTCGCCACATGGCTGGACGGCCGACGAGTTCCGTGCTCTGTCCCTCGTTCAGCAAGATATCGCCATAGTTGAGCTGGTACGCCTTAAAGTCCTTTTCGTCGAAGTCCATTTGCAGTACGTCGCTGAGATCCAACTCGTTGAGCTTCACATTGGCGACGCGCATATAAGGTCGTGTGTGGTTTCCGCTTTGGTACTTCGGTGCCCTCTGTCGCCCAAGTTGGACGAGGCCGGTGCTACCAACAGTGGCTGCAGTGTCGACAAGAAACTGATCAAACATGGCGTGGAAAATCGACTGGATGAGGCTGTCGAGGTGGGCGAGTGTTTCGCGGCGCTTGATGCGGAGCTCGTCAGCCTTGTCCAGAATCGCCGCAATCCGCCGCTGCTCGTCGAGGGGTGGGAGTGCGGGGACCTCCAGATCCAAGAAGTCTTTGACGGAGGAACGGCGGCGCCGGGGAACTGAACCAAATGCAATGTTGTCGTAGGCGCTAATCAGCTGCCGACTCAGTACCAGCCGCTCGACGTAGCCAGCATGATTTCCCGGCGATAGGCGAAATGTTGGGTAGAGCGGCGAGATCACTCCGTTTGCGAAGTGACCATTTCGCGCTATTGCTCCAGCCCACAAAAGATATGGGTTAAAGGCGAAATCGTCGAGTTCTATATACTTGTATCCGCTGACATCTTCTGTGGCGAGTCTCTTGTTGAAGCGGTCGGCCTGCCTGACGAATCCATTCCGTTCAGTCAGCGTAAGGACCTCAGGATTGGAGCCTTTGGGCGGCTTGGCCTTGAATTCCTTGAGGATACTTCCCAGCCGAACTTTCACTTCAACAGCTCCCGCAGCTCTGACATGCCCTCGGCGATTTCGGCCTCAAGCCCTTCCAAGGCAGCCAGGATCTCCTCCGGCTCCGCGTGCTCGACATCTTCGTGCACGATCTCCTTGTACCGGTTCAGGGACAGGTCGTAGTCGTTCGCGGCGATCTCCGAAAGCGGCACACAGAATGACTGATCCGTGCGCTCCCGCTCAAGCTCCGTCGTCGTGCGTTTCTTCCAGCGGGTCAGGACGTCGGGAAGGTCGGACGAGCCGAGTGGCGTGCGCTTGTCGTCGAGGCTGAAGCCGTCGGACTTCACGTCGTAAAACCAGACGTTGTCGGTGCCGCCGGAGTTGGTCTTGGTGAAGAACAGGATGGCGGTGGAGACACCTGCGTACGGTTTGAAGACACCGGAAGGAAGCTTCACCACGGCGTCGAGCTTGTGGCCCTCAACGAGCGTCTTCCGCAGGGACCTGTGCGCTCCGGTGGAGCCGAACAGGACGCCGTCGGGAACGATGACTGCGGCCCGGCCGCCGGGCTTGAGCAGCTTGAGGAACAGTGCCAGGAACAGGAGTTCGGTCTTCTTTGTCTTGACGACCTTCAGGAGGTCTTTGGCCACATTGTCGTAATCGAGGCTCCCGGCGAACGGGGGGTTGGCCAGGATGAGGTCGTACTTTTCTTCCTCGTCCGCGTGGAGGTCGGCCAGGGAATCGCGATAGGAAATATCCGGGTTTTCGACTCCGTGCAGCAACATGTTCATCGAGCCGATGCGCAGCATGGTCGAGTCGAAGTCGTAGCCGTGGAACTGCTGGTGGTGGAAGAACTTGCTGGTTTCCGCATTAGTGAGCAGGTTGGGGTTGTTGTCCCGCAAGTAGTGGCCTGCCTGGACCAGGAACCCGCAGGTGCCGGATGCGGGGTCGCAGATTGCTTCCAGCGGCTTGGGCTCCGTCATCGCGACCATCAGATCGATGATGTGCCGTGGCGTCCGGAACTGACCATTGGTCCCTGCCGATGCGAGCTTGGAGAGCATGTACTCGTAGAGGTCACCCTTGGTGTCCTTGCCGTCCATGTTGATGCTGTCCACAATGTCCACCACCTGCTTGAGAACGCCAGCGTTGGGGACCTTGAACTGCGCATCCTTCATGTGATGGCTGTAGGTGGAGTCCTCGCCGTTGGACTGCTTGGGCAACTCGTTGCGCAGGAACGGGAAGACGCTTTGGGAGAACACGGAGAACATCTCGGACTGCGAGAAGTCCTTGAACCGGGACCAGCGGAGATCTGAGTAAGGCCTTCCCTGCGGGTCCAAACCGTCTGGGAAGATTGCGTTCTGCAGAGGCTGGCCCAGCAGGTTGGCTCGCTTCTCTTCGCGGGTCTGGTTCTCGTCGAGCCGCTTCAGGAACAGCAAGTAGGTGATCTGTTCGATGACTTCCAAGGGGTTGGAAATTCCGCCGCTCCAGAACGTATTCCAGACCTTGTCGACATGGGACTTGATTTCACCTGTGATCACCCATGCGAGTTTAGTGGTCCGGGGCGACAGCGGGGGCCACCAACCAGTCGCCTGCCGTTTGTGTGAAGATTTGCCCTATGGATGATGCAGAACCGAACCTTGCCCTCTACGTGGAGGGTGAGTCAGCCCTTGTTGCCGGAACGCCCGAAGCCGTTACTGAGCTGTTCCGAAAGCTGGATGTCCAGCCAGAGGCGACTTCGAACTTGGGGAGCGCCCTAACGGACATGCTTGCCCTTGCTGCTGGCGTAGCTGGGGCGTTTTCAAGCGCGGGCATTAGTGGAAATTCTTTCCAGATGACATCGGAATCCTACGCCCGCTACCTGCAATTGGCGGGTTCAACTAAAGAAAAGTTCGGCATAGTCAGCGGCGTTTTGAGGCAGCCCGACGGCACCATCGACACTGTGGTTGAGCTAATGGGCTCTACTCCCAATCCTGCTGCAATGGTGAATCCCTATGTCTTGGCAGCAACTTTGGCTATTAGGACGGCCATCCACAGTTTGGAGGTGCAGCTCAAATCGATCGACGCCAAGCTGGATGTCGTCCTCCGGGATGCCCGCAACGAAGCGCTAGGCAACATCCAGGGGACCAGCCACATTCTGGACAAAGCTTTTGGCTATTTTGAAGACACCGGCATGCTTAGCGACACGCTGTGGGATCAAGTGGCGGGCCAATCAGCACAGCTTGCCCAAATGCAAGCTGTGGCGTTGAACCACATTGATGGGATAAGCGAAGGGCTTGAGGCCCGAGGATTTGGGAAACGACTCAATGCCGCCCAATTCGCAGCCTCCGGGGAGCTTCAACACTGGCTCATCATTACGGCCGTCGCCCTGACCAACATGGTCCGCATGGATTCGCTCGAGATTGTCCGTGGAGCTGCCGAAGGAAACGCGGTTGCCCACGCGGAGCACGTTGAGCGGTCTCGCAAGCGCAGGCGCGACGCCACGAAGGCCAAACTGCAACGGCTTGCCGAAGCTGCCGCTAAGGCTGCCAAAGCAGACATGATGTCCCGCGTAATGAACCCGCTGGAGATGCCCAAGCTGTACGACTCAGTTGCCGAGATCAACAGACTCCTCAAAGCATTCTCCGATGCCTATGACATGCCCTTGAACGTTGAGTTTCAGCGGAAGGAATGGCACGAGTCGGTCATGGAGCTGGGACAAGCGGCTGGCACCACTGTGGCGGGCGCAGTGAGTGCCGTGGCCGGGGGTGTGGCGGCAGCACCCAAAGCGATCGCGGGAGGAGTGGAGGACGGGATCCTGCACGTGGCCAAGAGCATTGAGGAGCGGCGGAAGGTCGAGGCGGACGACTGACCGGGAGAATTTAGGTCAGCACGGCCGCCAGGTCTTACCGCCCGGAGCGTAGCACCGCGGCCCGGTGTACTTGGTGGAGGGCGCGGGCGGCACATACGGTTGCGGAGCTGGCGCCACGTAGGGTGCTGGGTTTGGTGCCGGTGCGGGCAGATTGCGCAGGCGTTCCGCCTCAGCTGCCGCTTTCCGCGCTGCTTCATCCGCTGCGGCCTTTGCTGCGGCCGCAGCGGCAGCCGCCTCGTCTGCTGCCTTCTTCTCTGCCGCAGCTCGTTCCTCTGCTGCCTTGCGTTCGGCAGCCGCCCTTGCTTCAGCCGCCACACGCTCCTCCTCGGCTTTCTTCTCTGCCGCGGCCAGGGTGGCTTTCAGGGCCTTCGTATCTTCCGCCTTCGTTTCTGCGGCGGTAATTTTCTTATCCAGGTTCGATACGTGCTTGGCCAACACGGCAGTTGAAAGCCCTGCCCACAGAAGGGCGCGCTCCGTTGCTTTGTCCCCGTTGAGGACCTTCCGGAGTGCCTTCGCCGCGGCCACTTTGGCTGCGAGTACGCCTGCGGCCGTACCCGCCGCGGCAGAGGTTGTTGCCGGTGAAGCCGCGGTGGCGGCTTCCAAGCCCTTTGTAGTGTCAGCCAACTGAGCCGGAAGGGTACAGTCAATGCTCTCGGAGAAGAGCCCGGCCTTAGCCGCTCTGGCCTCTTCGTATGCGGCTGTTACTGGCGGGAGGAATTTTCTGTTGCCGCCGTACTCGACCGGGATCCCCAGTCCCTGCTGCGCAATCTTGGCATTGACCAGGGAACCGTCAGCTGTGAAGACTCCAGCGAGAGTCCTGCCGTACTTGTCGTGGCGCTCAGCGTCGAATTCAAGCCTGACTTGGGTTCCCTTCGGGAGCAGGCCCTCAAGGTACTTTGAGGCCTCAGGGCCGAGGCACTCGACGGGTTGGTTTGGATCCTTGGTTTCAGGGGTGTCAATGTTCAGCAACCGAATCGTGTGGTCGCCATTGTTGACGGAAACCACCACCGTATCCCCGTCGACCACGCGCACCACGGTGCCGGTGCCGGCGTTGGCAGCCGCACTCGCCGCCAACGATCCTGCGACCAGGCCCGTGGCCGCCAGCGAAGCAATGATGAGTTTCTTCATGCCAAGTTCCCCCGAGTTGCAGCAGGAAACGAGGCCGATCGAATGCTCTACCTCGGAGAATCCTGAGTGTCTACTCCACTAATGCTGAAGATGGAGAAGCAAGGATTCATCAAGAGAGGCTCAAGGAACGCGCAGTTTTCTTCGTGCGGCAGACCGCGCGCTAAAGGTGCTGGATGCCCGCCCGCTGCATCGCATCACGATAGGTTTCGACGCTCTTGGCGAGAAGCTCTTCCTGCTTGGCCTCGGAAACAGCAAAGGCCCTGCCGCCGAGGGCGGAGGCCTTGTAGATTTTGATGCCGCTGTTCTTCAGCGATGAGTGGTAGGTCTTCTCAAAGAGGGTCAGGAATGTGGACGCGTCCGCGCCGTGCGCGATGATGGCCGAAACGCGGGAATTGATCTTCAGGAACTGGCGGAACGGGCGGAGCCCATCGGTCTTTTCCTGGACACTCAGCGCGGAGGGGCTGCCGCTCTCACGCACCCAGGGGTAGGCATTCCACGGCATGACGTAGCGGGGGTCCAGCTCGGCCAGCTCATAGATCTGCGTGGCGCGTCGGGCAGCTTCGTCGTCGTTGTTGTGGGAGACGAACCCGGACTCGGTCCCTTTGCCGGGGCTGGCCTGGAGGCTGATGATCCTGCATTCGTCCTCGTCGTGGACGGGGTCGATATAGGGGACAGTGGAACCAGGCTTTTTTTCCATCAGCTCATCGCAGAGTTGGGTTACCTTCGCGATATTCGGTTCCTGTAGCAGGGCCTTTTTTTCGTCCCAATCAATCGTCACGATTTCTCCCTTGGCAGCGAGGCGTCCAGAATCAGGCGTCCTATGTCACTCTACGCTTCCCCGGGAAAGGGTGGACACACCGAATTCCGCACTACCCTTCCCGGTGCCGGGCAGCGGGCGCGGGATGGTTACTGCCGCCCACGCAGGTGCTGGTTTTGAAGTTCGTCGAACTGCTCGTCGGTCAGTTCGTCGAAGGCGCCTGCTTCCCTCTTGTCGCTGCGTGAGAAGCGGATGAACATGAGGATGATCAGCGGCAGGTCCAGCACCTCGCAGATGAACCACAGCAAATTTCCGGCGAACTGCTGGTCCTGGAGAGCGTCCCGGAACCACCATTGGGGGTTGGGAACGGACATCACGTGGTCGAGCACCTGGCCGTTGAGGCTCAGCAGGATGCCGGGGACCGCATCGATCAGCAACTCGATGAACACGAACATGAATTCAAGGGTCAGGTAGGCGCTGGAGCGCTGGAAATCGGACTCTTCGATGATCGGCAGTGCCATCAGCATGCCCAGCAGCGGCACGCCAACGGTGAGGAGGGCGCCTGCCACGGGGTCGGTCCGCAGCGTGAAGAAGGCCGGCGTGAGGAACGTGGAGAAGAGGGCCAGTCCCAGCAGGGGCGCGCCAAATGAATTGCTGACGAACCGTACGGGCCTGCTGGACAGGACCTTGTCCAAGGCTGTTGTGCCCTTGGCCGGCAGTGCTGCCCGCGCGAGGGTTAGCGGTTTGCCCAGGCCGATCAGCAGCGGGACGACAAAGAGCAGCAGGGATATTTTGATGGTGAAGGCCCACCGCTGCTGCGCTCCGTATACCCCAGTGAACCCGCAGGTGAGGATGATGAATGAGCCCAGACCCAGGACGTAGAACGCCACCGCCCGCCACACTGGCCATCCCTGACCCCGGCGCGCGGCTGACCGTATTCCCCAGCCGTACAGAATGCCGGCCGCGGCGGCGAAAGCCACGGCGGCCCAGTCGAACTGCCAGGAAGAAACAAGGATCTCAAGGGGTGGCACGCGCCAAGGTTAGCCCCCGTTCCTGAGAGCCGCATGACCGTGTGCCTCCTGCAGGTGGGGTGCCGGGGAGTGGTGGTGCTGTGGAGTGGTAGGTGTGGCCCGTGGGGGTGGTGGTTGCAACCGTATGCCGTGGGCCGGGGATGGTTTGTGCGGCCCAGCCTGGGGTTTCTTTGGTGTGGTTGCAGGCTTCGCAGAGGCCTTGGCCGTTTCCGGCGGTGGTGGGTCCGCGGTGGTGCCAGGGGGTGACGTGGTCGTGGTGCCTGATGGGTGCGTCGCAGTAGGGGGTCCGGCAGGTGTCGTCCCGGATTTGGAGGAAGCGTTTCAGTGCTGGCGGGAAGAGCCGGGCTGTGGAGTCCATGGCCGCCAGCTCGCCGGTGCCGGGGGCGGTGTAGAGCCGGCGGACCCAGAGGTTGAGGTCGGTCTCACCAGGGGCTGTGAGGGCGATGGTTCGTGCCTGTTCGGCGGGGATGGTGCCGTAGCCGGGCAGTCGTGCGGGTTCGGCGCCGGCCTGCAGGAGGGTGTGGTCGGTCATGACGAGCTGGATCTGGACCCCGTTGATCCCGCCGGGGGTGCCGGTGACGCGTTCGACGAGGGTGTCGGCCATGACCTGGCCCCGGGACCGGTGATCCCCGTTCGAGCGGGCGGTGTCGGCGTCCCGGCACAACGCGGCGTACGCGGCGACGCCCTGGGCGGCGGGGAGCAGGGCGGTCAGGCAGGTCATGGTGTCCGGGGCCGGGCGCAGGCTCACGCACCGTTCGCCCATGGCCCGGCTGGCGCGCTTCGCGACCGAGGCGGGGTCCCGCCGGTACGCGTCGGCGCGGACCGCGGCGATGATGGCCCTGTCGCCCAGGCCGTTCAGGGCGCCGGTGTCGGCGGCGAGTTCCTCATCCACCCCGGCCCGGTCCTCGGTGCTCAGGCAGATGGTGTCTTTCACGATCAGCGTGGCCCGCCACTCGCTCAACAGGCCGGTCCGGAA
>NZ_JARETC010000014.1:0-99697 GCF_029077345.1 Arthrobacter sp. NQ4
CCCGGAAGCTAAGACCCACAGCGCCGATGGTACTGCACCCGGGAGGGTGTGGGAGAGTAGGTCACCGCCGGAACAACTATTAATGGTCGAGGCCCCAACCACACGGTTGGGGCCTCCCACATTTAACCCGAAAAACCGAAGGAGCTGCCAGCGGCGTCCGGCGGGCGGAGTTCATGCCGGCGGCCGGGTTACAGCGGGCAGCGGCTGCCGCAGGGCTGTCCCGTTGTGAAGATGGCCACGATACCCGGTCCCAGGGCCCGCACTGTCCGGGGGGATTTGGTGGCTCCACTAGAATTGATGAAGATGTACGGACTTCGAAGCGCTTGATTTCGGGTTGCGTAGGAAACGAAACGAGCGGCTGCAGTTGCGCCAGTGGTCGGCTCACAACAGGAGGAATCCACATGGCCGAGCATAACGGTGGCAACCGAGGCAACGACCGGGGCGCGTTCCGCGGCAACAACAACTCCGGCGGTGAGCCCCGCGGATTCCGGTCCCGGTCCGACCGCGATGGCAACAACTTCTCCCGCGGCGGCTCTGCCGGCGGTGGCGAGCGGAAGCCGTTCGGTGACCGTGACCGTAAGCCGTTTGGTGACCGTCCCCGTCGCGATGGCGAGGGTGACCGTCGCGGTTTTGGCGGCGGTGCCGGCGGTGGCGAGCGGAAGCCGTTCGGTGACCGTGACCGCAAGCCCTTTGGTGACCGCCCCCGCCGCGATGGCGAGGGTGACCGTCGCGGTTTTGGCAGCGGTGCCGGCGGTGGCGAGCGGAAGCCGTTCGGTGACCGCGACCGCAAGCCCTTTAGTGACCGTGACCGCAAGCCGTTTGGCGACCGTCCCCGTCGCGATGGCGAGGGTGATCGCCGTGGTTTTGGCGGCGGTGACCGTGACCGTAAGCCGTTTGGCGACCGTCCGCGCCGCGACGGCGACGGCGAGCGTCGCCAGTTCGGTGATCGTGATGGTAAGCCGTTTGGTGACCGTCCGCGCCGCGACGGCGAAGGTGACCGCCGTGGTTTTGGTGGCGGCGATAACCGCAAGCCGTTCGGAGGCCGGCAGGACCGGGCTCCCCGCGGCTTCGACCGCGGTGACTCCCGCGCCGAGTCCGGCCGTGGGGCCGGCCCCCGCAGCTTTGGCCGCGATCGCCAGGAAGACCGTCCTGTCCGCGTGCCCAACGCCGCCGACCTCCGCAGCGCCAACCGCCCGGACCGGGAACGCTCACCCGAAATCGATGAAGACGTCACGGGTAAAGAACTGGACCGCGCCACCCAGCACCAGATCAAGACCCTCGAAGCCAAGAGCTCGGAATGGGTGGCCCGCCACCTGGTGATGGCCGGCCGCCTCATCGATGACGAGCCGGAGCTTGCCTTCCAGCACGCCCTGGCAGCCAGCCGCCGCGGCGGCCGGCTCGCCGCTGTCCGGGAAGCCGTTGGCCTGACAGCCTACGCCGCCGGGCACTACGGTGAGGCGCTCCGCGAGTTCCGCACCTTCCGCCGTATCAGTGGTTCCAACGTCCACCTCCCCATCATGGCGGACTGCGAGCGTGGCCTGGGACGCCCCGACCGTGCCCTGGATGTGGCGCGCTCTGAGGAAGCCCAGGACCTGGATGCCCCCGGCAAGGTGGAACTGGCAATCGTCGCCGCCGGTGCGCGCACCGACCTGGGCCAGCTTGACGCGGCAGTAGCCGAACTTGAAATCCCGCAGCTGGACATGAACCGCGCGTTCTCCTACAGCCCGCGCCTTTTCCGCGCCTACGCCGACGCGCTGGCTGCGGTGGGACGCGAAGACGAGTCGCAGAAGTGGAGCCGGCAGGCCGTCGTGGCAGAAAATGCCCTGGGCCTGGGCGCCGACGAAGAACCCGAAATCATCGACCTCGGCTGGGACGAGGAAGAGGAAGCCCGGGAAGAGGCAGAACGCCGGCGTATGCTGGACCGCGCCTCCAAGGGCGCTGGGGCGGAAACGCCCGCAGCAGGTTCCACGGAGGCAGCTGCCGGGAGCGCCCGCGCAGCCGAGGCGAAGTCCTCACAGGACAGCAGCATCGACGACCAGGATGCCGACTACTTCGTTTCCGACGACGCAGAATCGGACCAGGACTCGGTGGAACACGACGAGCTCCACTCTGTACCCGCGGACGACGCCGATGCGGACGACGCCGGTGCTGACGATGCCAGCGCAGACGACACCGCTGCCCAGGACAACGCAGGCATTGAGCACGACGAAGACCGCCGGGAAGACTGAACACAGATGAGCGATGTTTCCCTGGTTTCCCGCTTCGACGCACTCCTCGCCGACCTGGACGGCGTGGTCTACGCCGGGCCCCACGCCATTCCCGGAGCTGTTGAGTCGCTGAAGCAGCTTTCCGGGCTGGGCATTGGCCTGGGCTATGTCACCAACAACGCCTCCCGGTCACCGGCGGAAGTTGCCGCGCATCTCCGTGAGCTGGGTGCACCGGCTGAGGACAACCAGGTGGTCAGTTCATCCCAGGCGGCGGCCGAGCTGCTCGCCGCGATGCTGGCTCCGGGATCAAGGATCCTCATCACCGGCAGTCCGGCCCTGGCCCGCGAAATTGAGCTGGCGGGCCTGGTGCCGGTGGCCGGCCAGGATGAGGACCCGGTCGCCGTGGTCCAGGGTTTTAGCCCCGCCATTGGCTGGAAGGACCTGGCGGAAGCCACCTATGTGGTGAACGCCGGTGCCCTCTGGGTGGCCACCAACACGGACATGTCCATTCCGCAGGCGCGCGGCATCGCTCCTGGAAACGGCACCCTGGTGGCGGCGGTCGCTGCGGCCACCGGGCAGCAGCCGAAAGTCGCGGGTAAGCCGGAAGCGCCGCTTTTCCATTCGGCCGCCAAGCGGCTTGGCGCCGGGCGCCCCCTGGTGGTGGGCGACCGGCTGGACACGGACATCCTGGGCGGCAACAACGCCGGCTTCGCCACCGTGGCCGTGCTGACCGGCGTCGACACGCGCGAGACCATCCTGGCGGCCCGCGCCGCGGAACGTCCCGCGTACATCATCGAAAACCTTACGGACCTGCACCGGCCATACCCGGAGATAACGCACGACGACGGCACTTACACGTGCGGGCAGTCGACGGCGCGCGTGGCCAACGGAGCAGTGGGCATCATTGGCAGCCAGGACGACCTCAACTCGTGGCGCGCGGCGTGTGCCGCATGGTGGGCCGGGACGCCTGACGCGTCAACCCCGCAGGCGCCCAAGCTGGTGTGGCTGGATCACTAGACTGGTTCTATGACCGAGCTGACCGAACCGGACCATCCGACAGACCAGCCGGCCCCGGAGTGGCCCCAGGCCCCCGGGCAGGACATCAGGGATCCCCAGGTGGCACAGGCCACCGCCAGGCTTCTCGACCTGCCCGGCCTTCCGGCAGCGGAGCACGAAACCGTTTACAACGTGCTGCACGATGAACTGCTGGCCGCCCTCAACAGCGAACCCGCAGACAGCGTTCCCACAGGCAGCGAAAAGACCGGCGGGGCCGCCTGATGCCGGTACGCCTCGACCAGGCATTGGTGGCCCGCGGACTGGCCAGGTCCCGGACGCACGCAGCCTCGCTGATTGCCGAGGGCAAGGTCCGTTCCGGCGGCCAGGTCCTTGCCAAGGCCTCCCTGCAGGTTGACGACAGCCGGGACCTGGCCGTCGAACATGATGACCAGGACACCTACGCCAGCCGTGCCGGGCACAAGCTGGCCGGCGCCCTGGACGCATTCCCGGACGTTTCGGCCCAAGGCAAAAGGTGCCTCGACGCCGGTGCCTCCACCGGCGGCTTCACGGACGTCCTGCTGAGGCGCGGGGCCGCACACGTGGTGGCGGTCGACGTCGGGCACGGCCAACTGGTGCCGCACCTCCGGGACGACCCCCGCGTGGAGGTCCACGAGGGCATGAACGTCCGGTACATGGCACCTGCGGACATCGGCGGCCCGGCCGCCCTGACCGTCGCCGACCTGTCCTTCATCTCCCTCACCCTCGTGGTTCAGCCGCTGGCTGACTGCACGGAGCCCGGCGGCGACCTGGTGCTGATGGTCAAGCCGCAATTCGAGATCGGCAAGGACCGCCTGGGCCGCACCGGCGTGGTGACGTCGGAGCGCGAGCGGCGGATGGCCGTGGAAAAGGTGGCCAGGGCAGCGCTCGACGCCGGCCTGGACCTGTGCGGCCTTGCGGTCAGTCCGCTGCCCGGACAGGACGGAAACGTCGAATACTTCCTGTGGATAAAACGCAGGATCACCCAAGACTTGCCTAAGATCGAAGAGCGTGAGGCAGCAGCTGCTGCTTTGCTCGGACAAATCTGGCCGAACCACTAGAGAGCGGAACCTGATGAGCAGGCGTGTACTGGTCCTTGCCCACACCGGCCGCGAGGAGTCACTGAAAGCCGCCTGGGAAGCCTGCGCCCTGCTGCATGCTTCAGGCATGGTCCCCGTGATGCAGGAGTCCGAACTGGGCGACATGGAACGGTTCTTCGGGCACCTGGCCCAGCCGGTGGAGGTGCTCCACGACCACGTCCAGCTGCCCGATGTGGAACTGGTCATGGTCCTTGGCGGCGATGGAACCATCCTTCGGGCCGCTGAGCTGGTCCGCGAGGTGGACGTGCCGCTGCTGGGCGTGAACCTGGGCCATGTGGGCTTCCTGGCTGAAAGCGAGCGGGCGGACCTTGCCCAGACCGTGGAGTGGATTGCCAGCCGCGAGTACACCGTTGAAGAGCGGATGACCATCGATGTCCAGGTCTGGGTCCGCGGCCAGAAGATTTGGCACACCTGGGCTTTAAACGAGGCCGCCATCGAGAAAGCCAACAGGGAACGGATGCTCGAGGTGGTGACCGAGGTGGACGAGCGACCGCTGACGTCCTTCGGCTCCGACGGCATCGTGCTGGCCACCCCCACGGGCTCCACGGCCTACGCGTTCTCCGCCGGTGGTCCCGTGGTGTGGCCGGAGGTGGAGGCGCTGGTGATCGTGCCCATCAGTGCACATGCGCTCTTCGCCAAGCCCCTGGTCGTATCGCCCCGGTCCAGGCTCGCTGTTGAGGTGCTGGGACGCACCGACGCCCAGGGTGTCCTGTGGTGCGATGGCCGGCGCTCGGTGGACCTGCCGCCGGGCGCCCGCGTGGAAGTGACCAAATCGGCCACCCCGGTCCGGCTGGCCCGCACCCACCAGACCCCCTTCTCGGCCCGCCTGGTCCGCAAGTTCGAGCTGCCCATCCATGGCTGGCGCGGTCCGGTGCCCAAGTCCGATGCCGTGCACACCGGCCCCATTCCCATTGTGCGGACGCCACGGCCCATGCCGCCGCTGCCGGTACCGCATGCGGAGAACCCTGGCAGCGATCCCGATCCGTCGACTGCGAAGTGAAGCCATGCTTGAAGAACTGAGAATCCGCGATCTGGGCGTCATCACCGACGCAACGCTTCCGCTCGGCCCTGGACTGAGCGTGGTGACCGGTGAAACCGGTGCGGGCAAGACCATGGTGGTCACCGCCGTCGGACTGCTCCTGGGAGCGCGTTCCGATGCCGGCGCCGTCCGGAGCGGCGCAAAAAGTGCCACCGCGGAAGCGGTGCTCAAGCTCGACGCCGGACATCCGGCCATCGCCCGTGCGCTTGATGCCGGTGCCGAAGCCGAGGAGTTCGACGGCGGCGCCGAGCTCATCCTGGCCCGCCGCCTGGGTGCGGACGGCCGCAGCCGTGCGTTCCTCGGTGGGCGGGCTGCGCCGGTGGGCGTCCTGGCCGAGATCGGCGAATCCTTGGTGGTGGTGCACGGCCAGTCGGACCAGATCAGGCTCAAGAGCGCCACGGCCCAGCGGGAAGCCCTGGACAAGTTTGCCGGGGACAGCCTGGCCGGACCGCTGTCCGCGTACCAGGAGCTGTACAGCAGGTGGAAGGCCAGCCAGGCGGAACTGGACAGCCTGCGGAGCGCCGCTCGGGACAGGCTCCGCGAAGCCGAATCCCTGGAGGCCGCCCTCGCTGAAATCGACGAGGTGGATCCGCAGCCGGGGGAGGACGAGCTCCTGAAGGCCGAGGCCGTCAAGCTCGCCAACGTCGAGGAACTGCGGATTGCCGCCAGCACGGCACACCAGGCCCTCATCGCCGAGGACTTCGGCGAGACCGGTGACGCCACCACCCTGGTGGATTCCGCCAAACGCACCCTGGAGCATGTGGCCGAGCACGACGCCGAACTCGGTTCCGCCGCGGCGCGGCTGGCGGAAGTGGGCTTCCTGCTCAACGACATCGCCACCGAACTGGCCAGCTACCAGGCCGGCCTGGACTCGGAGGGCCCGGAACGGCTCGCCGAGATTGAGGACCGGCGGGCAGCCCTGGCCAAGCTGGTCCGCAAATACGCCCCAACCATCGACGAAGTGCTGGAGTGGGCCGAAAAGGCCCGCGTCCGATACGACGAGCTGCAGGACGACTCCTCCCGCATCGAAGCCCTGGACGCGGAGGTGGTCCGCGCCGAAGCGGAACTCACCAAGCAGTCGGCAGCCATCAGCAGGATCCGGGCCAAGGCCGCCAAGGACCTCTCTGCCCGGGTCAGTGCCGAGCTGAAGGCCCTGGCCATGGCCGACGCCACCTTGGTGATCAATCTTGAGCCCTCCGGGCAGCTGGGCCCCCACGGCGCGGACGAGATCACCTTCCTGCTGCAGCCGCACTCCGGAGCCCCGGCCCGGCCCCTGGGCAAAGGCGCCTCCGGTGGTGAACTGTCCCGGGTGATGCTTGCCATCGAGGTGGTGCTCGCCGCCGTCGACCCCGTCCCCACGTTTGTGTTCGACGAGGTCGACGCCGGTGTGGGCGGACGCGCCGCCGTCGAGATCGGCCGCCGGCTGGCTATGCTGGCACGCCACGTCCAGGTGCTGGTGGTCACGCACCTTCCCCAGGTGGCCGCCTTTGCCGACCAGCACATCACCGTGACCAAAACGTCCGTCAGGGGAGCCGACGGCGGCACCGCCACCGGCTTCACCTCCAGTGACGTCCGCCTCCTTGACGGGCCGGAACGGGTGCGTGAACTCGCCCGCATGCTGGCCGGGCAGGAAGACTCCGAGTCCGCCCAGGCCCACGCCCAGGAACTGCTGGACGACGCCAAACTCCTGCCACAGCGGGCCTGACGCGGCAAAAAGCGGGGGGAGCGGGCCGGTTGGCCGTCGACTATCCGGATGGAGGCCTCTTGATTCAGCGGCCCCATCCCAGCAGACTGGAACGCTTGGGTGCAGGTTCGGCCCGATCCGTGGAAGGCTCAATTGATGATAGGCTCGAATTCCGTGGTGCAGCGATCAAATTCCCGTGTAAATTCCCGGTTCCCGGGCTCCTCCAAGATGACCAAGCACATCTTCGTCACCGGCGGTGTGGCGTCCTCACTCGGTAAGGGACTGACGGCCTCCAGCCTCGGTCACCTGCTCCGGGCACGCGGCCTGTCCGTCACGATGCAGAAGCTCGATCCCTACCTGAATGTGGATCCGGGCACGATGAACCCCTTCCAGCACGGTGAGGTCTTCGTCACTGACGATGGCGCCGAAACGGACCTGGACATCGGGCACTACGAGCGCTTCCTCGATGAGAACCTTGAAGGTTCCGCGAACGTGACCACCGGCCAGGTCTACTCCACCGTGATCGCCAAGGAACGGCGTGGCGAATACCTCGGCGACACCGTCCAGGTCATCCCGCACATCACGGACGAGATCAAGCGCCGCATGCGGCTGCCTGCTGAAGGCAAGAACGCCCCCGACGTCATCATCACCGAAATCGGCGGCACCGTTGGCGACATCGAGTCCCAGCCGTTCCTCGAATCGGCCCGACAGGTCCGCCAGGACGTGGGACGCGGCAACGTCTTCTTCGTGCACGTGTCACTGGTCCCGTACATCGGACCGTCGCAGGAACTGAAGACCAAGCCCACCCAGCACTCGGTGGCGGCCCTGCGCTCCATCGGTATCCAGCCCGAAGCCATCGTCATCCGCTCCGACCGCGAGATCCCCGAAGCCATGCGCGCCAAGATCGGCCGCATGTGCGACGTCGACCTCGAAGCCGTCATCGGCTGCCCGGACGCCCCCAGCATCTACGACATCCCCAAGACCCTGCACGCCCAGGGCCTGGACTCCTACATCGTCCGTGCCCTGGACCTGCCGTTCAAGGACGTGGACTGGACCAGCTGGGACCGCCTCCTGGAGGCCGTCCACAACCCCAAGCACCAGGTCGAAATCGCCCTGGTGGGCAAGTACATCGACCTTCCGGACGCCTACCTCTCGGTGACTGAAGCCCTGCGTGCCGGCGGCTTCGCCAATGAGGCCAAGGTCAAGATCCGTTGGGTCCCTTCGGACGAGTGCGAGACCCGTGAGGGTGCCATCAAGGCGCTCGACGGCGTGGACGCCATCTGCGTGCCGGGCGGTTTCGGTATCCGTGGCCTCGAAGGCAAGCTGGGCGCCCTCAAGTTCGCCCGCGAGACCAAGCTGCCTGTGCTGGGCCTGTGCCTTGGCCTGCAGTGCATGGTCATCGAGTACGCCCGCAACGTGGTGGGCATGGAAGGTGCTTCCTCCAGCGAGTTCGAGCCGGATTCCAAGTACCCGGTCATCGCCACCATGGAGGAGCAGCTGGAGTTCGTGGAAGGCGGTGGCGACCTGGGCGGCACCATGCGCCTTGGCCTCTACGAAGCCAAGCTGGACGAGGGCTCGGTCATCGCCGGTACCTACGGCAAGACCACGGTCAGCGAACGCCACCGGCACCGCTACGAGGTCAACAACAAGTACCGCCAGCAGATTGCCGAGAAGGGCCTGGTCTTCTCCGGCACCTCCCCGGACGGCAGGCTCGTCGAATTCGTTGAGCTGCCGGCCGACGTCCACCCGTACTACGTGGCGACGCAGGCGCACCCCGAACTGAGTTCGCGGCCCACCCGCCCGCACCCGCTGTTCACCGGACTGGTCAAGGCGGCCCTGGATCACCAGAACGCGAACCACCAGGGTGCCGCCGACACGGACGCTGCCGCGGCAGGGGAGCCTGCAGCATCGGGTAGCGTTACCGCTAAGTAGTCAATAGAACAAAAAGGACGGCGCGATGCCTGGTACACCTGAAGCCACCCCTGCAAAACAGGTTTCGGATGCACCAAGCCCGCGCCGTCTTTTGTCTACGGAGAAGGTCTACCAGGGCCGGATCTGGGACGTCGTCAGTGACACCTTCCAGCTCTCCGAGTCCGGGGACGCCCTGACCCGTGACTACATCGACCACCCGGGTGCTGTCGCCGTCCTGCCCATGAACGGCGAAGGTCAGATCCTGCTGCTGAAGCAGTACCGGCATCCCGTCGGCATGGACCTTTGGGAAGTCCCCGCGGGACTGCTGGACGTCGAAGGCGAAGACTTCGTGGTGGGGGCGGCGCGGGAACTCGCTGAGGAAGCGGACCTGGCGGCCGGAACATGGAACGTCCTGGCCGATGTCTTCAATTCCCCCGGATCCTCGAGCGAAGCCATCCGGATCTATCTGGCCCGTGACCTCACCGAGGTGCCGCACCACGAGCGCCACGAGCGGACGGACGAGGAAGCGGAGATCGAGTTCCACTGGATCAGCCTGGACGATGCCGTGGCTTCTGTCCTGGCAGGCCGCCTGCACAACCCGTCCGCCGTCGTCGGGATCCTTGCCGCTGCTGCGGCCCGGGCCGGCAACTATGAAGGGCTTCGTCCCGCCGACGCCCCTTGGCCCGCACACCCCAGCCAGCGCTGATGGTTCCGGGTCCCTCGGCTGAAGCGGCTCCGGAGGTCGAACAGGCTCCGAACCCCGGCGCTGCAAACGGTGCCGCCTTGGCCGGTGCTGCCCCGCCCGGAATACCGGCCGCGATCGAACGCGGAATCACCGATTACCTCCAGCATGTTGGCGTGGAGCGGGGGCTTGCCGCGAACACGCTGGCAGCCTACCGGCGGGACCTCGCCCGCTACGCCCGCTACCTCGCCGCCGCAGGCTGCACACGTCCAGGCGACATCACCCGGCACCACGTCACCGGCTACGTCCGCGCCCTTTCGGACGGTTCCGACGGCGGGTCCACCCTTGGGGTGCGGTCCGCCGCCAGGACCGTGGTGGCTGTCCGGGGGCTGCACAAGTTCTGGGCCCTGGAGGGCCACACAACGGCGGATCCGGCCAGCGAGGTACACCCGCCGATGGCCGGCAAGCGGCTCCCCAAAGCCATCAGCGTCGATGAGGTGACCCGCATCCTCGAAGCGGCCGGAACCGATACCGCCACCGGGCTGAGGGACCGCGCCCTGCTCGAATTCCTCTATTCCACGGGGGCCAGGATCAGCGAAGCGGTGGGACTGGACGTTGACGATATCTCCCTTGCCGAACCGGGAGCGGGGCCCGCGATCGTCCGCCTGTTCGGCAAGGGATCGAAGGAACGCCTGGTGCCGCTGGGCTCCTACGGGGCCCGGGCGCTCGATGCCTACCTGGTCCGCGGGCGCCCGCTGCTGGCCGCCAAGGGAAAGGGCACGCCCGCGCTGTTCCTTAATGCCCGCGGCGGGCGGATCAGCCGCCAGAGTGCCTGGACCATCCTGAAGGCGGCGGCGGAGAAGGCCAACATCACCCGCGATGTTTCGCCGCACACGCTTCGGCATTCATTCGCCACCCACCTGCTCGAAGGCGGCGCCGACGTCCGTGTGGTGCAGGAGCTGCTTGGCCATGCGTCGGTGACCACCACCCAGGTGTACACACTGGTCACTGCGGATACACTCCGCGAGATCTACGCCGCGGCACACCCGCGGGCACTGGGCTAGCCCGCGGGCGGGCGGGCGGGGGATCATTCCATCACGTTGAGCGTCAGTTCCAGTCCGCTGAGGACCAGGGCCAGGAGAGTAGTGCCGAGCCCGGCCACCAGGAGCAGGCCCGGGTGGGCGAGGCCAATGACCACCCTCCGGAGTTCCGGGGAACGTCGCAGGAACCTTGCCGGGACGCGCGAATTCCCAGGCGCCTGGTGCCAGCCGCGGAGGCGGGCAAGGAACCAGGCGCAACGCACGATCAGGGCCATCCACAGCACAGACACAACCAACGGCACGGCGGCCACGAGGAGATTCAGGCCGAGCGAGGTGACTGCCCGCTCCGATTCACCTGCAAGCGCCTGGACCGTGGTTGAAACCGAGGCGCTGGCCACCACCGAGATGCCCCAGACCAGGAAAGCGGCCGTCAACGCCAGGAACCGCACGAAGAAGTGTGCCAGCACGGACTCTCCCGCGGGCCGCAGGTATGTGCGTGGAGTGGCATGCAGGACGGCCACCGTGCAGCCCAGGGTGGGCAGTGCGGCCATCCCCACGCACGCGTACCAGGCCCAGCCGGCCAGGTCCAGGTATTCGTCGGCGAGGATCAGCAACGCCCACGCTCCGGTCCACAGCCATCCGGCATACAGCGGACTCTTTACCAGCCAGCCAGGCAACCGGACGGTGCTGCGTCCCGGAGGCCGGACTCCCGGAGCGGGCGTGGACTGTTCCCCGCCTTCCGTGTTCATGGGGCTCACTGTAGCAACGGGCACCGGAGCGCGGCACCGCACCGCTGTACGGGGCCGGCGCCACGTTAAGCTGGAGCAATGACCGCAGCCGCTGTGACCCTATGCTTCCTTCTCCGTGACGGGGAAGACGGGGCCGAAGTCCTCCTGGGACTCAAGCAAACCGGGTTCGGCAAAGGCAAGATCGTAGGCATCGGCGGCCACGTTGAGCCGGGGGAGACCGACGCGGAGGCCGTGATCAGGGAAGTCCTTGAAGAGACCGGGGTGGTGCTGCAGGCGGAGGACTTGGCGGATGCCGGATCGGTCCACTTCCTTTTTCCCGCCCGCCCGGAATGGAACATGAAGACCACGCTGTTCACCGCCCGTACCTGGGAGGGCGAACCGGAACCCAGCGACGAGATCCTGCCCGAGTGGTTCCCGGTGGACACCCTCCCGGTGGACCGCATGTGGCAGGACGCGGACCACTGGCTGCCCGTGGTGCTGGAGGGCCGCAGGGTGAACGTAGTGGTCACCATGCACACTGACAACGAGACCGTCGCGTCATCCCGCAGCCTCCTGGGCTGACGCGGCAAACTCCAGGTTGTTAAAAGCCGACGGCGGGCCAGGCACCGCAGTGCCCGCCCGCCGTCGGACGTTCCAACCAAACCCTAGGCCAGGTGCCGTTCCTCCACCCCGTTGTACTCGCTCAACGGGCGGATCAGCGAGTTGGCGTCCAACTGCTCCATGATGTGCGCGGTCCAGCCGGTGATCCGGCTGGCCACGAACAGGGGGGTGAACGTGGGGGTGTCGAAGCCCATCAGGTGGTAGGTGGGCCCCGCCGGGTAGTCAAGGTTCGGCTTGATGGCCTTGGCTTCGTCCATCGCCGTTTCCAGGCCGTTGTACAGCCCCAGCAGTTCGGGGCGGCCGTAGTGGGCAATCATTTTGTCCAGGGCGGCCTTCATGGTGGGGACCCGGGAGTCGCCGTGCTTGTAGACGCGGTGGCCGAAGCCCATGACCTTCTTCTTCTGGGCCAGGGCATCCTCCATCCAGGCCTTCGCCCGCGCCGCAGCCTCCTCGAGGGACTCCTCCTGCCGGATGCCGATCTCGTCGAAGGTATGCATTACGGCTTCGTTCGCCCCGCCGTGCAGCGGACCCTTCAGGGCCCCGATGGCTCCGGTTACCGCTGAGTGCAGGTCCGAGAGCGTCGAGGTGATGACGCGTGCGGTGAACGTGGACGCGTTGAAGGAGTGCTCGGCGTAGAGGATCATCGAGACGTTGAAGGCATCCACCACCTCGGGCACCTGTTCCTCGCCGAAGGCCATCCACAGGAAGTTCGCCGAATAGCCCAGGTCATCGCGCGGCTCCACGAGCTCCTGGCCGTGGCGGCGGCGCTGGTCGTAGGCCACCACTGCGGGCATGGCGGCGAACAGGTCCACCGCTTTGGCCATGTTGGCCTCCCGCGACGAGTCCTCCGCCTGCGGGTGCCGGGCACCCATCACCGAGGCCGCGGTCCGGCAGACATCCATCGGGTGCGAGGTCACCGGCAAGGCGTCGATGACCTGCTTGACCACGGGGTCAAGGGCACGTCCGGCACGTTCCCGCGCGGTGAACTCCGCGAGCTGCTCTTTTGTGGGCAGTTCGCCGTTCCACAGCAGGTAGGCAACTTCCTCGAAGCTGCAGCGGGCGGCCAGCTCCTGGACCGGGTAGCCGCGGTAGAGCAGCGAGTTGGTGTCCGGGTTGACCTTCGAAACCGCGGTGTAATCCACCACGACGCCGGCGAGGCCCTTTTTGATCTCATTTTCAGCCATGCTGAAACTCCTTTGTTCCTAACGCCTGTTGACCGGCCGGGGCCGGCAGTCCGGTGGGGTGTCAGACTCCGGGGATCCGGAAGTTGAACACCCCGGTGTCAAAGTGGTTGTAGGCCTCATAGTCAACGAGGTCGTAGAGCCGGGCACGGGTCAGCATGTTTGGAACCTGTGCCTCCTGGGTGCCGTCGGATTTGATCGATTCCAGAGTACGCTCAGCAGCGCCCATGGCACTACGGAGCAGCGTTACCGGGTAGATGACCATGTTGACGCCCACGCCCGCCAGTTCATCCACGGTGAAGAGCGCGCTCTTGCCGAACTCGGTCATGTTGGCCAGGATCGGCACGTCCACCGCGTCCCGGATGGCCTTGAACTCGCTCAGGTCCTTCATGGCCTCGGGGAAGATTGCATCCGCGCCGGCTTCAACCAGGGCCTTGGCTCGCTGCTGCGCCGCCTCCAGTCCATCGGTGGCCCGGATGTCGGTACGGGCCATGATGAGGAAGTTCGGGTCCCGGCGGGCGTCGGCGGCGGCCCGGATCCGCTTGGTGGCAGTATCCAGGTCCACCACGTTCTTGCCGTCCAGGTGGCCGCAGCGCTTGGGGTTGAACTGGTCTTCGATGTGGCAGCCGGCCAGGCCGGCGTTTTCCAGTTCCTGCACGGTGCGGGCCACGTTCATCGGTTCACCGAACCCGGTGTCGGCGTCGACGATCGAGGGAAGGTCCGTCATGCGGGCAATCTGGCCCGCACGGGTGGCCACCTCTGTCAGCGTGGTCAGGCCGATGTCCGGCAGGCCCAGGTCGTTGGCCAGGACGGCGCCGGAGATGTAGACGCCGGCGAAGCCCTTCTCCTCGATCAGGCGGCCGGAGAGCGGGTTGAAGGCGCCGGGGAACTGCTGGATGGTCCCGGAGGCCAGCAGTTCCCGGAACCGGATCCGCTTCTGTTCCGGGGTTGTCTTTGAGTACAGCATCAGAAGAGTCCCTTCGGTGCCGCCGCGAGGTCGATCACGCCGGGGGCGGCGGTGATGTTCAGCTGGTCCAGCTCGCCGGCGGCGAGTTCGGGGAGGCGTTCGACGGCGGCGAGGAACCTTTCGATTTCAGCCTCTTCCACCAGGCCGGCGGCCAGCGTGCGGAACTTGTTCACGTACTGTTCCCGGGCGAACGGCCGGGCGCCCAGCGGGTGCGCGTCGGCCACGGCGATCTGGTCCGTGATGACGGTGCCGTCCTTGAGCGTGATCTCCACGGAACCGCCGAAGGCCTTCTCGGCGATGTCCAGGGAGTGGTAGCGGCGGGTCCATTCCGCGTCTTCCACCGTGGTGACCTTGTGCCACAGCTCCACGGTGTCCGGACGCGCGGCGCGCTCCGGGGCGTAGGAGTCCACGTGGTGCCAGGCGCCGTCCTGCAGCGCCACCGTGAAGATGTAGGGGATGGAGTGGTCCAGGGTCTCGCGGCTGGCGGTGGGGCTGTACTTCTGCGGATCGTTCGCGCCCGAGCCGATCACGTAGTGCGTGTGGTGGCTGGTCTTGATCAGCACGGACTCGACGTTGGCCGGGTCGGTGACCTCCGGGTGCTCACCGTGGAGCTTGCGGGCCAGGTCGATCCAGGCCTGCGCCTGGTACTCGGCGGAGTGCTCCTTGGTGTAGGTGTCCAGGATGGCACGCTTGGCTTCGCCCGGAGTGGGGAGCGGGACCATGTAGGAGGCGTCCGGGCCGTCGAGCATCCAGGCGATGACGCCGTCCTCGCCCTCGTAAATCGGCACGGGTGAGGTCTGGCCCCGCATGGCCCGGTCCGCGGACTCGACGGCCATTTTGCCGGCAAACGCCGGGGCGTGCGCCTTCCAGGTGGAGATCTCGCCCTTGCGGGACTGCCGGGTTGCGGTGGTGGTGTGCAGCGCCTGGCCCACCGACTGGAAGATCGTCTCGACGTCGAGGCCCAGCAGGGTGCCGATGCCGGCGGCGGCGGAGGGGCCGAGGTGGGCGACGTGGTCGATCTTGTGCTTGTGCAGGCAGATGGCCTTGACCAGGTTGACCTGGATTTCGTAGCCGGTGGCGATGCCGCGGATGAGGTCGTGCCCGCTGGACCCAACGTGTTGGGCCACGGCGAGGATCGGGGGAATGTTGTCACCGGGGTGGGAGTAGTCGGCGGCGAGGAAGGTGTCGTGGTAGTCGAGTTCCCGTACGGCCACGCCGTTGGCCCAGGCAGCCCATTCCGGTGCAACCCGTTCCTCGATGCCGAAGACCTTGGAGCCCTTGCCTCCGGTGCTGGGACCATGGGTGAGCGCCTGGGCCCGGGCAGCGACGATCGGGGCGCGGTTCAGGGAAGCAATGGCCACCGAGGCGTTGTCGATGACGCGGTTGATGACCATGTCGGTGACTTCGTCGGAGACGGCGACGGGATCGGCCGCGACCTGGGCGATCTTGTAGGCGAGCTGGTCCTCGCGGGGCAGGTTCTCTTCGCTCTTGTAGACGCGGACGTGGTGTTCCTTAACCATGGTGCTCCTTCGGGTGGGATGCGTGGGTTGCTTTGACGTGGGAGAGGCTTCGGTGCAGGTGGACGATCGTCGCCGCCTCAGCGAGCTTCGGGTTGCCGGCTGCGATGGCCTCCGCGATGGCGGCGTGTTCGGCCGCTGCGGCGGTGAGGCGGCGGGCGTCGTCCGCTGCAAGCCGGCGGATCCGGACCAGGTGCACGCGCAGGCTTCGCATGGCCTGGGCCAGGTAGGAGTTGGAGATGGCGGCGTCGATGGCGGCGTCCAGCCGGCCCACCAGTTCGTAATAGTCATGCAGGGCGGGGTCCCCGCCGCTGATCAGCGCGGGGGCATTGAGCAGTTCGCGCTGCAGCTGCTCGAACGTGGCAGCGTCCCCTCGCCGGGCAGCCAGGGCGGCGGCCTTGCCCTCAAGGGTTTCGCGCAGTTCGAACAGTTCGTCGATGTCCTCGAGGGAGATGTCGGTGACCACGACGCCGCGGCCGCCTGCCGTCGTCAGCCCCTCTGCCGTCAGGCGGCCCAGTGCTTCACGGAGCGGTGTGCGCGACACACCAAGGCGTTCGGACTGTTCCACCTCGGCCAGGACAGTACCGGGAGTGAGGCGCCATTCGATGATGTCGTCCCGCAGGGCCGCGTAGGCCTTGTCGCTGGCGCGCATGCAGTTCTCCTTCCTCGGTGACAGCATCAGTGTATACACAAGAGGCGTCGGATTACAGCAAAAGGGGAAAATATTCGGATTCCATCCAATTTCTGTATACATAACCCTTGTGGCGGGCGCACTCTGCCCGCTACCATGAGCTGCATCACAACGTCGTGGACGGGATACCCCTCATGGTCACCAAAAGCTACCGGGACAGCTACCAGCGCAGCCTCGAACAGCCCGAAGATTTTTGGCTGGAGGCAGCGCAGAAGATTTCCTGGACCTCTCCGCCGGGCCGGGCCCTGGACTCCAGCCGGGCACCGCTTTACAGCTGGTTCCCCGACGGCGCCCTGAACACCTGCTACAACGCGCTGGACCGGCACGTCGCCGAGGGCCGCGGAGGGCAGGATGCCCTGATCCATGACTCCGCGATGCTGGGTACACAGCAGCGCTACACCTACGCGGAACTGACGGACCTCGTGGCCCGCTTTGCCGGCGTGCTGCGGCGCCACGGCGTCGGCAAGGGCGACCGCGTGGTGATCTACATGCCCATGATCCCGGAAGCCGCCATCGCCATTCTGGCCACTGCCCGGCTGGGCGCGGTCCACTCGGTGGTCTTTGGCGGCTTCGCGCCCAAGGAGCTCGCCGCGCGCATCCGCGATGCCGCCCCCGCCGCCGTGGTCACGGCCTCCGGCGGGATCGAACCGGCCAGGCGCATCGAATACCTGCCTGCCGTCGCGGAGGCCCTCGGGCTGGCCGGCACGGCCGGCATTCCCGTGGTGGTCAAAGCGCGCGACGGCTTCGCATCGGCGGCCGGGGACCATGCTGGATGGCTGGACTGGGATTCGGCCATGGCTTCGGCCGAAGCCGTGGCCCCTGTCGCCGTGCAGGCCACGGACCCGCTGTATATCCTCTACACCTCCGGAACAACGGGCGCGCCCAAGGGCGTGGTGCGGGACAACGGAGGGCACGCCGTCGCCCTGCGCTGGACCCTGGAAAACATTTACGGCATCGGCCCCGGCGACGTGATGTGGACGGCGTCCGACGTTGGCTGGGTGGTGGGGCACTCCTACATCGTTTATGGTCCGTTGCTGGCCGGAGCCACCACCGTGATGTACGAGGGCAAACCGGTGGGCACTCCTGACGCCGGGGCGTTCTGGCGCGTGGTCCAGGACCACAAGGTCAACGTGCTGTTCACCGCTCCCACGGCGCTGCGGGCCATCCGCAAGGCCGATCCGGAGGCATCGCTGCTGGGGAACTACGACGTCTCCAGCCTGCGGACGCTGTTCGCCGCCGGCGAGCGGCTGGACACGGACACGTTCCACTGGGCATCCAGGGTTTTAGGCGTGCCCGTGGTGGACCACTGGTGGCAGACCGAGACAGGTTGGGCCATTTGCGCCAATCCGCGTGGACTGGAGCCATTGCCCATCAAGGCCGGCTCCCCGAGCGTTCCGATGCCCGGGTTCCGGCTGCGGATCCTCGACGGCGCGGGCGGGGAAGTGGAGCCCGGCACCGAAGGCAACATCGTCCTGGAGCTGCCGTTGCCGCCGGGCACCCTCACCACCCTGTGGAGAAACGATGAACGCTTCATCTCGTCCTACCTGCAGGCCTTCGAGGGCTGCTACGCCACGGGCGATTCCGGCTACCGCGACGAGGACGGGTACCTGTTCGTCATGGGCCGCACCGACGACATCATCAATGTTGCCGGACACCGGCTGTCCACCGGCGCCATGGAACAGGTGATCGGCCAGCATCCGGCGGTTGCCGAGTGTGCCGTGATCGGCCTCGCCGACCCCCTCAAGGGCCAGCGCCCCAGCGGCTACGTGGTGCTCAAATCCGGCGTCGACATCCCCGAAGACGTCCTGGCCAAGGACCTGGTGGCCCTGGTCCGGCGGGACATTGGTGCGGTTGCGGACTTCAAGCATGTGACGGTGGTGGACGCGCTGCCCAAGACCCGGTCCGGGAAAATCCTCCGCAAGACCATGCGCCAGATCGCAGACGGCGAGGAGTACACCGTACCCTCAACCATCGAGGATCCCGGGGTCATCGACCAGTTGATCGGCACCCTCCGGGTGGGCGGGGCGGAAGCCCGCTGACGGTCAGGGCGGGGCGTCGAACCTTCGCACGTGGACCCCCGCATGTTTAGCCTCGGCGCGTCAGCGCGCGTTCCAGCGGTACTCGTTCTCCGGCCTTCCCGGGGTGCCGTAGCGCGCGGTCCGGGAAACGGTGCCCGCGTCGGCAAGGTATTCCAGATAGCGCCGCGCGGTTACCCGGGACATACCCAGGGCATCCATGACCTCGGTGGCGGACACTGCTTCGGGCTGGCCGCGCAGGAACTCCTGGACCGAGCCGAGGGTCGAGGTGGACAGGCCTTTGGGAAGGGGAAGTTCGGACGGCGCACGGAGGCTCGCAAAAGCCTGGTCCACCTCGCTTTGCGAGGCACCTCCCTTGCCGGGACCGCCGTTGGAACCCGCCAGCTGCTGCCGGAACTGGCGGTAGTTTTCCAGCTTGTCCGAGAAGGTGGCGAACGTGAAGGGCTTGATCAGGTACTGGACCACGCCGATGGCGACGGCGCTGCGGACGATTGCCAGCTCGCGCACGGCGGTGATGGCGATGATATCCGCGAGGATCCCGGCGGAGCGCATCCGCCGGGCGATGTCCAGGCCGTGCAGGTCGGGCAGGTTCATATCCAGCAGGACAAGTTCCACCGGCTCTCCCGCCGCCACGAATTCATTGAGGAGCCGCAGGGCGGACTGGCCATCGGGTGCAGTCCCCGCGAGCTCAAACCCTTCCAGCCGCCCCACGTACGCGGCATGGGCCGCGGAAGCGATGGCCTCGTCTTCGACGACGAGGACCCGGATGTTGCTCACTGTCTGTGCTCCTTATCCGCGGAGACCGCCGCAGGCAGGAATACTTCGAACTTGGCGCCGCGCCGGCCATTAATGGCCAGCGTACCGCCCAAACGCTGCACGGCCTGCCGGACCAGCGCCAGTCCAATGCCCCGGCCCCCCATCCCGGCGGGCTTGGTGCTGAACCCGTGCCGGAAGATCTTTTCCGAATCCGCGGGGTCGATGGCCGCCCCGGAATCGTTGACGGCGATGTCCAGTCCTTCCTCGTCCGCCTCCAGCGTCAGCACCACCCGCCGCGGGGGAGGGGCGTCGGCAGCAGCATCAATCGCGTTGTCCAGCAGGTTGCCCAGGATCGTCACCAGGTCCTGGACGGCCACCCCGGGTGCGGCGCCCGAGCCGAGGGTGGAAACATCCAGCTGGACGCCGCGCTCGTGGGCCTCGGCCACCTTGCCCATGACCAGGGCTCCCACCACCGGTTCATCAATCGAGCTCACCATGTCGTCCGTCAGCTGCTGGCTCAGGGCCAGGTCCTGGGTGGCGAAATCGAGGGCTTCGCCCGTCCGGCCAAGCTCCAGGAGCGAGACCATGGTGTGGAGCCGGTTGGCGTGTTCATGGGTCTGGGCCCGCAGCGCATCCGAAAGGGTCCGCATGGTCTGCAGCTCGTTGCCCAGTGCCTCGATTTCCGTCCGGTCCCGGAGCGTGGCCACTGTTCCATACACGGGGACCTTCCCCCGCGCCCCAGGGGACTCGGGCCCCCTGGCCGGGCCCTGGTTGACCACCAGCACGCGGGAACCGGTCAGCACCATCTCGTCCTTGGTGGTGCGCCCCGAATCGAACAGGCTGCGCAGCTCGCTGTCCAGGGGGAGGTCTGCCAGGGATGGGGGCCGCGTGGGATCGTTGCTGCCCGTTTCGGCGAGGCCCAGCAGTTCGGCAGCCTGGTCGTTGTACATCACCACGCGCTTCTTGGCATCGATGAGGATCAGCCCTTCGCGCACCGAGTGCAGCACTGATTCGTAGTAGGTGAACAACTGCGCCAGCTGTTCGGGCCCCCAGCCGCGCGTCACTCGCCGCAGATACCTGCCCAGCAGCCACGACGCCAGGGATCCGCCCACCAGCAGGGCGATGCCGACGGCCAGCAGGACCGGCAGGCGGCCGGTGAAGGCCACGTCGACGCTGCGGACGGTGACACCCGCCGCCACCAGCGCCTTCACGGTCCCTTGGGCGTCCTTGACCGGAACGATGGTCCGGACCGAGGGGCCCAGGGTGCCGGCGGTGACTTCGGTGAAGGCCCGGCCCTGCAATGCAGCGTCGATGGAGCCGATGTACGGGTGGCCCAGTTCCTCGTCCCGCGGGTGTGTCCAGCGGGTCCGGTCAGGAGCCATGATGGTGATGAAGTCGATGTGGGCGGCGCTGGTGACGTCCTTGGCGTAAGGCTGCAGCAGGGCGGACGGGTCCGGCGTGGCGGCGGCCTGGAGCACCAGGGGATTGGCGGCGATGGAGGCAGCCACTCCTTCCATGCGGCGCCCCGCCTCGTCATACGTACGGTCCCGGGCGTCCACGTAGGCCGCAGTCCCCACAATGGCGATGAAGGATACGACGATCAGCAGGTTCGCCAGGAAGAGCCGGCGGGCGATACTCCAGCGGTGGATCATGCCTGCCTCCTTCAGAACCCCGGGGGTGCCGCGACCAATATGAACGCAACGGTGAGCTGGATCACGGGGTGCCCAATGATGGATATCACATTGCACGGACGTGTTGAGCCCAGAGACTGCGCCGCAGCGTCTATCAGAATATCCACAAGGAGACACATCATGGCTTCTCAACGAGGAGAGTCGCTCGAGACCGCGACGCCGCGGCGCAAGGGACTGGACAAGTCCCACTACCTTTACATTGCCGTTATCGCCGCCGTCGTCCTCGGCGCGGTTGTCGGCCTGCTCTTCCCGGAGGTGGGCAAGTCCCTCAAGCCCCTGGGAGACGGGTTCGTCAAGCTCATCAAGATGATGATTGCCCCGGTCATCTTCTGCACGATTGTCCTGGGCATCGGATCCATTGCCAAGGCAGCCACCGTCGGCAAGGTGGGCGGCCTCGCCCTGGGCTACTTCATCATCATGTCCACCTTCGCCCTGGCCATCGGCCTCGTGGTGGGCAACCTGATCCACCCCGGCGAAGGCCTGAAGCTGACGCCCTACGACCCCAACAAGAAGGCCGCCACTGACAGCACCGTGGACTTCCTGATGGGCATCATCCCGGGTGACATCCCCGTCCTGCCCACCCTGCTGGCCGCCATCCTGGTGGGCTTCGCCCTGCAGAAGATGGGCACGCAGGGGACCCCCATCCTCAAGGCCATCGGCCACGCCCAGGGCCTGGTCTTCCGCATCCTCATCATGATCATGTGGCTCGCTCCGATTGGTGCCTTCGGTGCCATCGCCGCCGTCGTCGGCGCAACCGGCGTCCAGGCCATCGTGAGCATGTTCACCCTGATGATCGCCTTCTACATCACTTGCGCACTGTTCATCGTGGTCATCCTGGGCGGCCTCCTCCAGGTCGTTGCCGGCGTGAACATCTTCAAGCTGATGAAGTACCTGGCCCGCGAGTACCTCATCATCTTCTCCACCTCCTCCTCCGAAGCGGCGCTGCCCCGCCTGATCGCCAAGATGGAACACCTCGGCGTCTCCAAGCCCGTCGTGGGCGTCACCGTTCCCACGGGCTACTCCTTCAACCTGGACGGAACCGCCATCTACCTGACTATGGCGTCCCTCTTCGTTGCCAACGCCATGGGAACCCCGCTGGACCTCGGCGCCCAGATCTCCTTGCTGGTCTTCATGATCATCGCCTCCAAGGGTGCCGCCGGCGTCACCGGCGCCGGCCTGGCGACCCTCGCAGCAGGCCTGCAGGCACACCGTCCCGAGCTGCTGGGCGGCGTGGGCATGATCGTGGGAATCGACCGCTTCATGTCCGAGGCCCGCGCCCTGACCAACTTCACCGGCAACGCCGTAGCCACGGTCCTGGTGGGCACCTGGGTCAAGGAGATCGACGGCGGCCAGGTTGCCCGCGTCCTCTCCGGCGAAGTCCCCTTCGACGAGCAGACCATGATCGCCGGCCACGGCGAGATGGCACCGAAGGAAGAAGGCGCCCGCGAGGCCGCCAAGGCCTAGCCTCTGTCCCATAAGAGACGTGAAACCGCCCCTGCAGCCCTGCTGCGGGGGCGGTTTTTCGTTGCCCTGCAGTGCAACCTTCGACCTCAGCTAGAGGGTCAAGGCTCAACATTCGCGGAAAGTCAAGTTCCGTCGAATACCGTGTCGGGCGCTGTAACCTAGGGAGCAGAACGAACGGCGCTGGTCAGCCAGCGGCAGGAAATCACCGTCATCGAAAGTGTGGACAGATACGTGAGCAGCGAACAGGGTTCAGCAACTCTGGAGGGCACGGAATTCGACCTGGAAAACGCGGTGATGGGCCCCACGGGTCGCCCATACCGCGAGTTCCCGGAACCCGCGCCGCTGTCCTCCCACGGTCCGGCCCGCGTCATCGCCATGGTCAACCAGAAGGGCGGCGTCGGGAAGACCACCTCCACCATTAACCTGGCCGCGGCACTCGCCGAATACGGCCGGCGTGTCCTGCTGGTGGACTTCGACCCCCAGGGTGCGCTGTCGGCGGGCCTGGGCGTCAACCCGCACGAACTCGACCTCACCGTGTACAACGTCCTGATGGACCGCAAGGTGGACATCCGCGACGCCATCCACCAGACCGGTGTCGAGAACGTCGACCTGCTGCCGGCCAACATCGACCTCTCTGCGGCGGAAGTGCAGCTAGTGAACGAGGTGGCGCGCGAACAGGTCCTGGACCGCGCGCTGAAGAAGGTCGAAGACGACTACGACGTCGTCCTCATCGACTGCCAGCCGTCCCTGGGCCTCCTGACCGTCAACGCCCTCACCGCGGCCCACGGCGTCATCATCCCGCTCATTTGCGAGTTCTTCGCGCTCCGCGCCGTGGCCCTCCTCGTTGAGACCATCGACAAGGTCCAGGACAGGCTGAACCCGCGGCTGCAGGTGGACGGCGTGCTGGCCACCATGTACGACGCACGCACGCTGCACAGCCGCGAAGTGATCACCCGGCTGGTGGAGGCGTTCGGTGACAAAGTCTTTGAAACCGTCATCAAGCGCTCCATCAAGTTCGCGGATGCCACCGTGGCTGCGGAGCCCATCACCAGCTACGCCGGAAACCATGTGGGTGCGGACGCCTACCGCCGGCTGGCCAAGGAGCTGATCTCCCGCGGCGGCGCACCCTAAGCACGCCGTGGCCGAGACCAAACCCGGCTTCGAGGTGCGGCTGGCCAACTTCACGGGTCCGTTCGACCTCCTCCTGGGACTGATCGCCAAGCATCAGCTGGACATCACCGAAGTTGCCATCGCCACGGTCACCGATGAGTTCATCAAGTACATCCGCAAGCTGCAGGAGCTCGGCGAAGAATGGGCCCTGGACGAGGCCAGCGAGTTCCTGGTGATTGCCGCCACCCTGCTTGACCTCAAGGCAGCACGGCTCCTCCCGGCCGGAGAAGTCGAGGACGACGAGGACATCGCCCTGCTGGAGGCGCGGGACCTCCTGTTTGCCCGGCTGCTCCAGTACAAGGCCTTCAAGCAGGTGGCAGGCATCATGGGTGAAACCCTGCACCAGGAAGGCCGCCGCTTTCCACGGCAGGTGGCGCTCGAGGAACATTTCGCAGCTATGCTCCCCGAGCTCGTCTGGAAACATACGCCCCGGCAGTTCGCTGCACTGGCAGAAGCCGCGCTCCGGCCCAAGGCGCCGGCGCAGCCACCACAGGTTGCCCTCGGCCACCTGCACGGCGGCAATGTCAGCGTCAAGGAGCAGGCCGAAGTGCTGGGCCTCAGGCTCCAGCAGGAGTCACCCCTGACGTTCCGTTCCCTGATTGCCGACGCCGAGTCCACCCTGGTGGTGGTGGCCCGGTTTCTGGCCCTGCTGGAGTTGTTCCGGGACCGGGCTGTCTCGTTCGACCAGCTCTCCCCGCTGGCGGACCTTGCCATCCACTGGACGGCCGACCGCCGGGACTGGTCGGCGGAAAACCTAAGCGAAGAATTCGAGGAGCAACTGTGAACCCGCAGGAGGATACGCAGCCGCAGCAGACGCAGTGGCAGGACGACGCCGCCCACGGCCCCGCCTTCGCCGACCTTCCCGGCGGCGCCAAGGCTGCCCTGGAAGCCGTCCTCATGGTTTTGGACGAACCGGCCACGGAGGAGGAGCTGGCGGCAGGGGTGGGGCTAACGGTGGACTCGGTCCGCTCTCTGCTGGCAGAACTGCAGCGCGATTATAACGGCTATACTGTTAAAGCCCCGGAGGTGGAGAGTGCCAGCAGCGCTGGTATCGGGTCCAGTCCCCGGGGTTTTGAATTGCGGAACATCGCCGGTGGCTGGCGCATCTACTCCCGCACGGAATTTGCCGACATTGTGGGCAAGTACGTGCTTGAGGGGCAGACTGCCAGGCTCACCCAGGCGGCGTTGGAAACACTGGCGGTCATCGCGTACCGCCAGCCCGTTTCCCGGGCGCGCGTGTCTGCAATTCGCGGGGTCAATGTTGACTCTGTCGTACGGACGCTGGCCCAGCGCGGGCTGATCGAGGACGCGGGAACAGATCCCGAGTCCGGCGCAATCCTCTACCGGACTACCTCGTATTTCCTCGAACGGATGGGAATCAGTTCAGTGGAGGACCTGCCCCAACTGTCGCCGCACCTTCCGGGGCTCGACGGGATCGCAGAGTTCTACGACGCCGGGACGATGTAGGCAGGACACCCCTGCCCGCAACAGTCCATCCAGCACGGTTATTTATCAGGGCAGACGAAGTCTGCGCGGCTGGCTAAGGTTGTCCTTGGACATCTCAGCCGGCCAAAACACATTTGAAGGACGGGTCATGACACAGGCGGGACGCCAGGGTTCACCACGTAACGGTTCGGGACGCGGCGGGAACGAACGCAACAGTTCACAGCGCAACCCGGCACAGGGCGGCAGCTTCAGCGGGGGCTCCCGCGGCGGAGCAGGCAAGCGATCCTCGGGATTCGGCGGGGACCGCCCGCACCGCGCGCCCAAGCCGCGCGAAGAGCGCTTCATCGACCCCGACCTCGCGGGGGACCAGCAGGGACGCGGAGCCGAGCCCGCCAGGGGTGCCAAGCCGTCGTCCCGCAAGCCCGCGGCCCGCAAGCCCGGTGCCGGGAAAGCCCCCGGAACCCCCGGTGCGCTCAAGCCCAAGCCGCGAACGGGCGCTCCCGGAGCAGCCGCTTCCCGTGCTTTCGGCAGCGAACGCTTTGGCCAGAACCTGGGGCCGGTCCGCAAGCCTGCACGGAAGAAGGGTCCCCGGGGCAACGTTCCCCAGTCCGAACTCCACGATGCCGACGGCGTGCGCCTCCAGAAAGTGATGGCCTCCGCAGGAGTCGCCTCCCGGCGCGTCTGCGAAGAGATGATCGCCGAGGGCCGTGTCGAAGTTGACGGCCAGGTAGTCACCGAACTCGGAGTCCGCGTAGACCCCAAGACTGCCGTGATCCACGTTGACGGCCTGCGGATCCAGCTGGACGAAAACCTGGTCTACATGGTGTTCAACAAGCCCAAGGGCGTGGTGTCCACCATGGAGGACCCCGAGGGCCGGCCCTGCATCAGCGACTTCCTGAAGAACAACAAGAACACCGGCGAACGCCTCTTCCACGTTGGCCGGCTCGACGTCGCCACCGAAGGCCTGCTGCTGCTGACCAACGACGGCGAACTCGCCAACCGACTCACCCACCCCTCCTACGAGGTTCCCAAGACCTACCTGGTGCAGGTGCGCGGACCGTTCCCGCAGGGCGTTGGCGCCCAGTTGAAGGCCGGCGTCGAGCTGGAGGACGGCTTCGCTTCCGTTGACTCCTTCCGCCTGGTGGACTCAACCCCGGGCCATGTGCTGATCGAGGTTGTACTCCACTCCGGCAAGAACCGCATTGTCCGGCGCCTGTTCGACGCCGTTGGCTTCCCGGTCCAGCGGCTGGTCCGCGTCAAGGTGGGCCCCATCGGGCTCGGCGACCAGCGCCAGGGCAGCATCCGCAACCTGGGCAAGCAGGAAGTCGGCCACCTGCTGGCATCCGTAGGGCTCTGAGGCATGTCCGCGTTCAAAAGCCAGGGCCGCGGCCACCTGGATGGCCCGGTGGTGGTCATCGGCACCGGGCTGCTGGGCACCAGCATTGGGCTGGGCCTGCGGGGGCGCGGCGTACCCGTGTTCCTCTCGGACCCGTCGCCCACCAACCAGGCGGTGGCCGTGGACATCGGTGCCGGCCGCCCGCTGCCGGAACTGGGCGATACAGCGCCGCAGCTGGTGGTGGTGGCCGCCCCGCCGGACGTCACGGCCGACGTCGTCCTTGCCGCGCTGTCCAACTACCCGGACGCTGTGGTCATCGACATCGCCAGCGTGAAGGCGGGCATCCTGGCCCGGCTGCGGGAATCGGGCGTCGACCTGTCCCGCTACGTGGGGACCCACCCCATGGCGGGCCGCGAAAAGTCCGGCCCCGTAGCGGCGCGCGGTGAGCTCTTCACGTCCATGCCCTGGGTGCTCTGCCCCTCCGAGGAAACGTCCGGTGGCGCCCTGCAGGTGGCCCGCTCGCTCGCTTCGGACCTGGGGGCCGTCGTCTCGCAGTTCACGGCGGACGAACACGATGAAGCCGTGGCACTGGTCTCGCACCTGCCCCAGGTGATGTCCTCACTGCTGGCCAGCCGGCTGCAGGGAACACCTCTGCACGCGTTGTCCCTGGCAGGCAACGGACTGCGTGACGTCACCAGGATCGCGGCCAGCGACCCCACCCTGTGGGTCCAGATCCTCGGCGGCAACGCGGACAAGGTGGTGGAGATCCTCTACGGTGTCCGGGACGACCTGAACCGGTTGATTGGAACCCTGGAGAACCCCACCGCACCCGGGGCCCGGCTGGACCTCGCGCAGCTGATCAGCGAGGGCAACGCCGGCCAGGCGCGGATCCCCGGGAAACACGGTGGTCCGCCGCAGGCTTACGCGTGGCTTACCGTCCTAGTGGATGACAAGCCTGGCCAGATCGCCCGGCTGCTCACCGAGATCGGGGAGATCGGCGTCAACCTGGAGGACATGCGGCTTGACCACTCGTCGGGCCAAAACGTGGGTATGGTGGAAATCTCCGTGTTGCCGAACAAGCACGACCACTTGATCGAAGCTCTCAACGACCGCGGATGGCGGGTACTTCAGTAATGACACAGGAACTCCTCGAATCCATGCGCGCCCTGCGCATCGGCCGGCCGCTGGTGGTTGCCATCGATGGGCCTTCAGGCTCCGGAAAATCCAGCGTGAGCAAGGAAGTTGCGCGCAGGCTCCGGCTGGCCTATCTGGACACCGGCGCCATGTACCGTGCCCTGACCTGGTACTGCGTGACCGAAGGCATCGACCTTGAGGACGGCGCGGCGGTGGAGCAGGCATCCAGGGACTTCGTCCTGGAACTGAGCACCAGTCCCATGGAGGAATATGTCCGGGTGGGCGGCGTGGACGTCACCGACGCCATCCGTGAGCCGGCCATCTCCTCCGCCGTCAGTGCCGTCGCCACCACCCTGGGCGCCCGGACCGAACTGATCCGGCGGCAGCGGGACCTGATCGAAAAGCACCACCGCCGGATGGTGGTGGAAGGCAGGGACATCACCACCGTCGTCGCGCCCGGCGCCGAGGTGCGCATGCTCCTCACCGCCAGCGAGGAAGCCCGCCTGCGCCGGCGGGGCATCCAGCTGGGCGGTACCCAGAACGCCGAGCAACTGGCAGCCCAGGTCACGCACCGCGATGCCAAGGACTCCACCGTGGTGAACTTCACGCAAGCCGCTTCCGGGGTGGTGACGCTGGACTCCTCGGACCTCGACTTCGAACAGACCGTGGATGCCGCCCTCGTCATCGTCACCAAGGTCCTGAACCGTGACTGACGCCGGGGCCGGCCTGCCGTCCGGGCTGACCACGGCATGGAGCAGGCCGGTGGGCTGGATCCTTGACCACCTGGTCTACCGGACCACCGTGACCGGCAGGACCAATGTCCCCACCGGCGGACCGGTGATCTTCGCAGGCAACCACATCAGCTTCCTTGACGGGCCGGTGATGTTTGGCGCCGCGCCGCGGCCGATGCACATCCTGGTGAAGCAGGAGATGTTCAAAGGTTTCCTGGGCCGCGTGCTTACCGCGTCCGGGCAGCTGCCCGTGGACCGCCGCGGTGACCGCGCAGCGCTGCAGCGCTGCAAGGACGTGCTCGACGCCGGGCGCTGCGTAGGGATTCTTCCGGAAGGGACGCGGGGGAGCGGCGCAGCCGCGGACATCAACGGCGGCGTGGCCTGGCTGGCGCTGAATTCCGGAGCCCCCGTGGTGCCGGTAGCCATCCTGGGCACCCGCCAGGGCGATGAGCACCTGGACTTCGTCCCACGGCCCGGGCGGCGCTTCCACGTCAGCTTCGGATCGGCCCTGACCCTGGCCCGCCGCGCCGGCGAAACTGGCCGTGCTTCAATGGACAGGGCCGCGCAGGACATCCGTGCAGCGCTGGCAGGGCACGTCCAGGACACCATTCAACTCAGCGGGCAGACCCTGCCCTTCGCTGACCACAAAGACTTGACAGCAGTAGCCGGGGACGCCGGCAGATGACCACTAAGGACAGTGCAATGAGCGACACCACCCAGGCTTCCGGGCACTCCGGCGCCGACGACGAATACACCCCCACCGGCACCGACCAGGTTGCAGAGCGCCTGGCGGCGATTGGGGACGACGAGGCCGAGCTCCGCGCCGCCTCCCTCCGGGCCGGCCTGGAGGACTACGAGCTGGACGAGGACGACGCCGCCCTGCTGAGCGGCGAGTACGGCGACGAGGACCTCGAAGGTCCCCTCAAGCTGGACCCCGTCCTGGCCATTATCGGACGTCCGAACGTGGGCAAGTCCACCCTGGTGAACCGTATCCTGGGCCGCCGCGAAGCGGTCGTGGAGGATACTCCCGGCGTAACCCGCGACCGCGTGATGTACTCCGCGAACTGGAACGGACGCAACTTCACCCTGGTGGACACCGGGGGATGGGAACACGACGCCCGCGGCATCCACGCCAGGGTCGCGGAGCAGGCCGAGATGGCCGTGGAACTCGCTGACGCCGTCCTGTTCGTGGTGGACTCCGCCGTCGGCGCCACCGCCACGGACGAAGGCGTCATGAAGATGCTGCGCCGCAGCAAGAAGCCGGTCATCATGGTGGCCAACAAAGTGGACGACTTTGCCCAGGAAGCCGACAGCGCAGCACTCTGGGGCCTTGGCTTCGGCGAGCCCTACCCGGTGTCGGCCCTGCACGGCCGCGGCGTGGCCGACCTCCTGGACCACGTCATGGATGTCCTGCCCGAGTTTTCCACCGTTGAAGGCGTGGAACGCTCCGGCGGTCCGCGGCGTATCGCCCTGATCGGACGCCCGAACGTGGGCAAGTCCTCGCTGCTGAACAAGCTCGCGGGATCCGAACGCGTGGTGGTGGACAACACCGCCGGCACCACCCGTGATCCGGTGGACGAATTCATCGAACTCGGGGGCCGCACCTGGCGCTTCGTGGACACCGCCGGCATCCGCCGCCGCCAGCACATGGCACAGGGCGCGGACTACTATGCCTCGCTCCGGACGCAGGCCGCGCTCGAGAAGGCGGAGGTCGCCGTCGTGCTCCTCGCCGTGGACGAGGTCCTCAGCGAACAGGACGTCCGCATCCTCCAGCTGGCCATCGAGTCCGGCCGCGCCCTGGTCCTCGCCTTCAACAAGTGGGACCTGCTCGACGACGAACGCCGCCGCTACCTGGAGCGCGAAATCGAACAGGACCTGGCACACGTTGACTGGGCCCCCCGGGTCAACATCTCGGCAAAGACCGGCTGGCACAAGGACCGCCTGGTCCCGGCCCTGGACCTGGCGCTGGAGAACTGGGACCGGCGCATCCCCACCGGGCGCCTCAACGCCTTCCTGGGCGAGCTCGTTGCCGCACACCCGCACCCGGTCCGCGGCGGCAAGCAGCCCCGCATCCTCTTCGGCACCCAGGCCTCCAGCCGTCCGCCGAAGTTCGTGCTGTTCACCACCGGGTTCCTGGATCCCGGATACCGCCGCTTCATCACGCGGCGCCTGCGCGAGACCTTCGGATTCGAGGGCACGCCCATCGAGGTGAGCATGCGCGTCCGCGAGAAGCGTGGCCGGAAGCGTTAATTGCGACACACCTTGGGGCTGATCACCGGAAAGTGTCACTGGCACCCCTTCGGATCGTGTAAGCTCTTCTAGGTGGTTCGGCCGGACTGCTGATGAAAATCTTCGGATTTGAGTTCAGCGGAGAACGGCGGAACCAGCGGGCTGTAGCGCAGCTTGGTAGCGCACTTGACTGGGGGTCAAGGGGTCGCAGGTTCAAATCCTGTCAGCCCGACCAAAAAGCGGAAAGCGCCGGAGAATTTCTCCGGCGCTTTCCGCTTTTTTGGGTTCATGGTCATTCCCGGCTGCGCATCCTCATGTGGACACATCACCCCGGGAGCCGGGGGTGAATTGTCAGGTTGGGGGTGTCCTGGGTGGTGCCGGGTGCGTGGGCAGTCAGCCGAGGGCCGCGTCGAGGGTGACGAAGCCGTAGCCCGCCGCCCGGAGCTGGGAGATCACCTGGGGGAGGGCCGCTGCGTCGAGCGTTGAGCCGTCGTCGGGGTTCGAGCCGAGGTGCATCAGGACGATCTCACCGGGCTGCGCGGAAGCCATGACGCGCTGGACGATAAAGGTCGGGCCGCGTGTTCCGTTCATAGTGCCTTGCCAGCCAAGGGTGTCGACGGTCCACCGGACCGCCGCGTAGCCGGCGCCGTTGACGTCGGCGATCGTGGGCGAATCGCGGGCGCCGAACGGGAAGCGGAAGAACGGGAGCGGGTCGCCTCCTGCGGCCTCGATGGCCCTCTGCGCGCCGCCGATCTCGGCCGCGATCTGGGCGTCGGTCAGGGTGGTGAAGTCCGGGTGGGTCATGGAGTGGTTGCCGATTCGATTCCCCGCGTTGTAGATCAGGGCCGGGTCGGAGGGGAACTGGTTGACCCAGTTTCCGGTGAGGAAGAATGTGCCGGGGACCCCGTTGGCTGTGAGGGTGCTGAGGATCGATCGCAGGCCGGCGTCGTTGGCCCCGGCATCGAATGTCAGCGCGACAACCTTCTGCGTGGTCGGAATACGCTCGAGGTCCACGCCCAGAAGTGCCGCCGGGATAGTGGCATGGATGACCTCAATCCTGCTGCTGGCCTCATGCCACAGGATCGAACCGTGCTGGAAGTCGCTGCGTCGTCCGCCCGTGATGCCATACTCGTCGCTGGTCGGGTAGCCGAGCCTGCTGTGCTCCCAACCGAGTGCCGTCCACTGGGCGCGGATGGCTCCATGCACCTCGTGGGCTCCGGTGGCGGGGCTCCAGTAGATCGACCCCCCGGCGAAGTGATTGAACCTGCCAACTCCGTCGGGGGTTCCGGTCTCGTCGGTGAGGGGGAAGCCCAGGAAGCCGGCCGGGCCGCCCGGTTCTAGGTAGTGTCCGCCGATTGAGCCGTGTATTTCGTGGGCTCCGGTGGCGGGGCTCCAGTAGATGGTGCCGCCGGCGAAGGTGTTGTAGCGGCCGGCGGCGCTTGGGGTGGCGGTTTCGTCGGTGAGGGGGAAGCCGAGGAAGCCGGCAGGGCCGCCGAGTTCTGCGTAGTGTCCGCCGATTGAGCCGTGTATTTCGTGGGCTCCGGTGGCGGGGCTCCAGTAGATGGTGCCGCCGGCGAAGGTGTTGTAGCGGCCGGGGATGCCTGGGGTGGCGGTTTCGTCGGTGAGGGGGAAGCCGAGGAAGCCGGCCGGGCCGCCGAGTTCTGCGTAGTGTCCGCCGATTGAGCCGTGTGTTTCGTGGGCTCCGGTGGCGGGGCTCCAGTAGATGGTGCCGCCGGCGAAGGTGTTGTAGCGGCCGGGGATGCCTGGGGTGGCGGTTTCGTCGGTGAGGGGGAAGCCGAGGAAGCCGGCTGGGCCGCCGAGTTCTGCGTAGTGTCCGCCGATTGAGCCGTGTGTTTCGTGGGCTCCGGTGGCGGGGCTCCAGTAGATCGTGCCGCCGGCGTAGTTTTGGGCGCGGCCCCCAGCGATGTCGTACGGGGTGCCGACGGGCGCTCCGAGGAACGATGCGCCGCCGCCGAGCTGCTCATAGTGCTGGACGATCGCGTCGTCGCCAACCTGCTGGACCGCTGCCGACGCCGCAACGCTCCGCTGCGAGGCCGCCGCTGACGCCGTGGCCGCGGGCGGACCCAGAGCCGTACCGCCGAGGCCACCGCCGAGGGCGAGGACCAAGGCCATTCCGAGGACGGCGGGTCGGGACCGGCGCATTGTGACCCCTTCGTACTGACCGAGACATGCAAGCCTTGATCAAGACGCTACGCCCCGGGGGCGTGCCCGGGCAGGACCGGAAGTCCCGAATCTGCCCGGGCGGCCCGTGCAACGTCCCGGGTGCCTGGTCTTCCTACTTCAGGAACTTGGACGTGCGCCGGTCAGCCAGGATCTTGCCCTTGGTCTGGCAGGTGGGGCAGTACTGCAGTGCGGTATCCGCAAACGACACCTCACGGACGGTGTCGCCGCAGACCGGGCAGGGTTGGCCGGCACGGGCGTGGACCCGCATATGGCTGCGTTTGACGTCCTTGAGATCCTTGGGCGGCTTGCCGGCCGCTTCCGCCAACGCTGCGCCCAGTACGCTGTGGATGGCGTCGTACAGCACCTGTGCGGTCTCCCGGTCCAGTGACTTCGCGATGGCGAAGGGCGAGATGCGGGCCGCGTGCAGGATCTCGTCGCTGTACGCGTTGCCGATCCCCGCGATGACGCTCTGGCTGCGCAGGAGGCCCTTGATCTGCTGCGAACTGCCGGCCAGGATCTCAGCCAGCATGCCGGCGTCGAACGCCTCCGTGAAGGGGTCCGGGCCCAGCGAGGCGATGCCCGGCACCTCCTGCGGATCACGCACCACGTAGACAGCCAGGCTCTTCTTGGTGCCCGCTTCCGTCAGGTCCAGCCCGCGCGGACCATCCGGCCCGGAGAAAGCGCACCGGACCGCGATGAGGCCCTTGCCCATCCGGAGCTGGCTGTCGGCGGGGGAGTCCGTGAAGCGCACCCAGCCGGCCCGTGCCAGATGGAACACCAGGGAAATGCCGTCGGTATCGATGCTGATGAACTTCCCGAACCGCCGGACGCCGGACACGGTACGGCCCTCGACCGCGTTATAGGGAGGATCGGCCGTCTTGAGCACGGCAAAGGAGACAACCTGCAGTTTGGTGACCACGCAGCCACGCAGCTGTTCATCAAGGAACGCGGCCAGGCCTGCGACTTCCGGCAGTTCCGGCATGGCCTACCCCACCTTCCCCAAAGATGCTGCACCGGTGCTTGCACTCATGGGTTCCATCTTGTCAGAAAGGCCCGTGCCGGCCCCGGCAGTTATGCCTATACTTTCAGCGGCGGCCCGATTTCCGGGCCCCTTGTGACATTGGCGCGTACCCCGATGAAAGGCCCCCCATGAGCAACATTCCCGAAGACCTGTCCTACACCGCCGAACACGAGTGGGTTACCGCCCCGAATGCCGACGGCGTGGTCCGCGTGGGAATCACGGATTTTGCCCAGGACGCGCTCGGAGACGTCGTCTACGCCCAGATGCCCGAGGTCGGCACGAAGATTACGGCAAACGAAGTGGTGGGTGAGGTCGAGTCCACCAAGAGCGTGAGCGACATCTACGCACCCGTTTCCGGCGAAGTCGTGGCCCGCAACGACTCCCTGGACAGCGATTCGGCCCTGATCAACACCGATCCCTACGGCGACGGCTGGCTCATCGAGATCAAACTGGCCGAACCTGACGCCGTTGAGTCTTTGCTCAGTGCATCCGAGTACGAACAACAGGTAGGCTAAAGCTAACCGGTATTTCCGGTCCGGCCCCGCGTCGCGGGCATGGCGTCTGCGCACGTCAGAGCCCGGATCGGGAGCCGGCGCCGGACCTGCCGGACAGGACCGGAGACTAACCGTTGGTTGTGGGTTGAGTGCCCGCAACGTCTAAGAGGAGGAATCCATGGCTGGCCACAGACACAACCCTGCCGATGGGGAATACGGCACGGGTGCGGCTAGGTCGTCGGAGACCACCTCGATCCATCTCACCCCCGTCACTGACGAACCCATCATCGCGCCCAAGCTGTCCTCGGAAGAGCGCAACTCGGTGGAGGCCCTGCCTGCCGGCTCGGCGTTGCTCGTTGCCCACAGCGGCCCGAACGCCGGTGCCCGGTTCCTCCTGGATTCGGATGTGACCACCGCGGGGCGCCACCCCGACGCCGACATCTTCCTGGACGACGTCACGGTATCGCGGCGCCACGTGGAGTTCCGGCGCACCGCCCGCAGCTTCGAAGTGGTGGACAAGAACAGCCTCAATGGCACGTACGTCAACCATGACCGCGTGGACAGCGTGGAGCTGAAGTCCGGCAGCGAAGTCCAGATCGGCAAGTTCCGCCTCACCTTCTACCTGAGCCCTGCCACGGCTGCAGGCCGCAGCTGAACCGGGGACCGCTGCCTGTGGCAATGGCACAACCGGAACGCCGGGGCCCCCAGGTCCTGAACATTGGTGAAGTCCTCGCCCAGCTGAGCGCCGACTTCCCGGGCATGACCGCGTCGAAGATCCGCTTCCTGGAGGAAAAAGGGCTGATCAACCCGCGGCGCACCCCCGCCGGCTACCGGCAGTACTCGGATGGCGACGTGGAGCGGCTGCGGTTCGTGCTGGCCCTGCAGCGGGACCAGTACCTGCCCCTGAAAGTGATCAAGGACTACCTTGACGCCATCGACAGGGGAGAGCGGCCGGAGAACCTGCCCCCCGGCGTCGTGGTTTCCCCCCGCATTGTCTCCGATGAACTGGCCGCCGAACTGCAGAACCGTGGCCGCAAGCTGAGCGAGGAGCAGCTCCGTACAGAGTCCGGCGCCAGCGTACCCCTGCTGCAGTCGCTCCTGAGCTTCGGCCTCATCAGCCACAGCAACGGCCAGTTCGACGAGCACGCCCTCCAGGTGGCCCGCGCCTGCGTCCAGCTGGAAAGCCACGGCCTGGAACCACGGCACCTGAGGCCCTTCCAGGCAGCAGCCGAACGGGAATTCGGCCTGGTGGAACGCGCTGTCGCGCCCCTTGCCTCACGCAAGGACTCGGCATCCCAGGCACGCGCGGCAGAGGCGGCCCGCGAGATCAGCGATCTTTGCCTCACCCTGCACCGGGCCCTGGTGCAGGACCACATCTCACGCATGGACATCTGATGATCGAAGTCGAGATTGTAGGCGTTCGCATCGAACTGCCTTCCAACCAGCCGCTGGTCCTGCTCAAAGAGATGCACGGCGAACGCCACGTTCCCATTTGGATTGGCACCCCGGAAGCCAGCGCCATCGCCCTGGCCCAGCAGGGCGTGGTCCCGCCCCGGCCCATGACCCACGATCTCCTGGTGGACGTGGTGGAGTCGCTGGGCCACTCCGTGGTCAGCGTCAACATCGTGGCCGTGGAGGACAACATCTTCTACGGGCAGCTGCAGTTCGAGAACGGCACCACTGTGAGCTCGCGCGCCTCGGACGCGCTGGCGGTTGCGCTGCGCGCCAAGTGCCGGATCTGGTGTGCCGATTCCGTAATGGACGAGGCAGGCGTCCGCATTACAGAGCACGACGAGGGGGAAGACGCCGAGCCGGGCCCCACCGTGGACGAGGAGCGCGAACTGCGGCGTTTCCGTGAATTCCTGGACGACGTGGAACCAGAGGACTTCGACGGCTAAGGTCACGTTAAGGTTAAAGTTAAGGCTGAAAGTTTCGACACGCCTCTTCGAAGCCCCCGAGGTCTTTGACCTCGGGACCCGCCGGGCCTAACGTCGAAGTATCAAGTTCCCTTGCTTACGGCAGCCGCGCAAGTCACACTGGAAAGTGCGCCCCGCGGAGAAATTACACCCATGGTCTTCATGCCAAGGATGCTGTATCAGTTCCGGGGGAGCGTACGACAAGGAGGATCCAGGTGAGTCCCAAAGGCGAAGCAGGCGGGCTTAAACAGCCCACGGCTGGTGTTGCTGTGCCCGTGAGTGGTGCCCAAGGCCTCCTGTTCACCGAAGACCTGCCGGTACTGGATGAAGACGCCGGCTACCGTGGCCCCACTGCCTGCAAGGCCGCAGGCATCACCTACCGCCAGCTCGATTACTGGGCCCGCACCGGACTCGTCGAACCGGCCGTCCGCGGCGCCGCCGGCTCAGGCTCGCAGCGGCTCTACGGATTCCGCGACATCCTGGTCCTCAAAGTGGTCAAAAGGCTCCTGGACACCGGAGTTTCCCTCCAGCAGATCCGCACCGCCGTGGAACACCTGCGGGAGCGCGGCGTTGAGGACCTGGCACAGATTACGCTCATGAGCGACGGCGCCAGCGTCTACGAGTGCACCTCCGCCGATGAGGTCATTGACCTGGTGCAGGGCGGCCAGGGCGTGTTCGGCATCGCAGTGGGACGCGTATGGCGCGAGGTCGAGGGCAGCCTCGCATCGCTGCCCAGCGAGCACGCCGCCGAACAGTCCTTTCCGGACGACGAACTGAGCAAGCGCCGGGCAGCGCGGAAGATCAGCTGACCCACCCGCACCCATACGAATCAGGGGCCGCCCTCCAGCTGGAGGGCGGCCCCTTATCCGTTTAAGCGCTGTGGTTTCTGCGGCCTGCGGAACGTCCCGGTCAGCGGGCGCGGCTGCGGAGGCCGCTGCCGGCCGTCATCAGGTTGGACAGCAGGTCGTCAAACAAACCGGCCGCGGACTTTGCCGAATCACCCGGCCAATGGTGGACGGGGTGGGCTGCGCCCTGGATCTGCTGCCAGTTGGCCTGCTCAGGAATGCGCGGGCTCAGCAGGAGTTCGCCGAACATGGACTCCATCTCCGCAAGCCGGTAGGTGTGCTCGGAGGAACCGCTCCGGACCCGGTTGGCAACGATCCCTGCCGGCGAAAGATTGGGCGCAAACTCCTGCTTGAACAGCTGGATGGCCCGCATGGTGCGTTCGGTACCGGCAACAGAGAACAGGCCCGGCTCGGCCACCAGGGCCACTTTGTCACTGGCCGCCCAGGCCATGCGCGTCAGGCCATTGAGCGAGGGCGGGCAGTCGACCAGGACCAGCTGGTAGTCCGCGGCGCCGGCGAGCACGGCGGAAAGCCGCCGGAGATCGCGGCGGCCAAGGTCCGGCCGGTCGTAGATACCGGTGTAGGCGGAGCCGACGGCGACATCCAGGACGGCGGGCCTGGAACCGTTGGAGGGGGCGCGGTCGGCCCAGCTGCTCCGCACCACGTTCTCAGCCAGCTTCGCCCGGCGCGGGCTCTTCAGCATCCTGCCGATATCCAGCTGGTCACCCGGCTGCACGCCTAGGGCGGTGGTGGCGTCGGCGTGCGGATCCAGGTCCACCACCAGCGTGCGTACTCCTGCGGCCAGCGCCGCAGACGCCAATCCTGTGGTGACGGAAGTCTTGCCGACTCCACCCTTGAGGCTGCTGATGCTGACTACTTGCACTTGAGAGACCAAAACCTAACGCCGGATGCCGTGTTGGGGGTAATGTTTGCCTCGGCAGAGCCGAAGCCGGACGGTCCTGCCGCCCTACTCATCATATGTTGATGCGTCGGCGAATCCTGCTTTATCGGGCGTCGGCATGGCACCGACTGTGCTGCCGGGGCGGTTTCCGCCAGTCAGGCTGAAAGCGTTCGGGACATGACGGGAAAATCTGTGACCGTGGCCACAAAGATTTGTGTTTGTCCTTGCAGGTCCTAGACACTGTGACCACTCATCGATCCACCCGCAATGATGCAGGAGAAGTATGTTTTCCAAAGTTCTGGTGGCCAACCGCGGCGAAATCGCGATCAGGGCCTTCCGCGCCGGCTACGAGCTGGGCGCTAAGACCGTTGCCGTTTTTCCCCAAGAGGACCGTAACTCGATCCACCGCCAGAAAGCGGACGAGGCCTACCTGATTGGCGAGGAAGGACATCCCGTCCGGGCATACCTGGACGTGGCGGAGGTGGTGCGCGTCGCGAAGGAGTCCGGCGCAGACGCCATCTACCCGGGCTACGGTTTCCTCTCCGAGAACCCGGAACTGGCACGTGCGGCAAAGGAAGCCGGCATCACTTTCGTGGGTCCGCCCGCCGAGGTGCTTGAGCTCGCCGGCAACAAGGTGGCGGCCCTGAAGGCGGCCCGGGAGGCCGGGGTGCCGGTCCTGAAGTCCAGCGAGCCGTCCAAGGACCTGGATGAGCTCCTGGCCGCCGCCGATGAGATCGGATTCCCCATTTTCGCCAAGGCCGTGGCCGGCGGCGGCGGCCGCGGCATGCGGCGGGTGGACACCCGCGAGGCACTGCCGGAAGCCCTGAAGTCGGCCATGCGCGAAGCCGATGCTGCGTTCGGTGATCCCACCATGTTCCTGGAGCAGGCGGTCCTTCGCCCGCGGCACATCGAAGTGCAGATCCTCGCGGACGCCGAGGGCAACGTTATGCACCTCTTCGAGCGTGACTGCTCCATCCAGCGGAGGCACCAGAAGGTCATCGAGATCGCTCCTGCCCCGAACCTGGACGACAGCATCCGCCAGGCCCTGTACCGGGATGCCGTGAAGTTCGCGCAGGCACTGAAGTACGTCAACGCCGGTACTGTCGAGTTCCTGGTGGACACCCAGGGCGAGCGGGCGGGCCAGCACGTCTTCATCGAAATGAACCCGCGCATCCAGGTGGAGCACACGGTCACCGAGGAAGTCACGGACGTGGACCTGGTCCAGGCTCAGATGCGGATTGCCTCCGGTGAGACGCTGGCCGATCTTGGCCTCTCCCAGGACACGGTCAGGCTTCGCGGCGCCGCCTTGCAGAGCCGCATCACCACCGAGGACCCCGCAAATGGTTTCCGCCCGGACGTCGGAAAGATCACCGGATACCGTTCGGCAGGCGGTGCCGGTGTCCGCCTGGACGGCGGCACGGTCTACTCCGGTGCCGAGATCAGCCCCCACTTCGACTCAATGCTGGTCAAGCTCACCTGCCGCGGCAGGGATTACCCCGCCGCGGTTGCCCGCGCCCGCCGGGCACTTGCGGAGTTCCGCATCCGCGGCGTCTCCACGAACATCCCCTTCCTCCAGGCTGTGCTGGATGACCCGGACTTCATCGCCGGGGATGTGGCCACGAACTTCATCGACCAGCGCCCGGAACTGCTCAAGGCCCGCGTCTCGGCCGACCGCGGCACCAAGCTCTTGACCTGGCTGGCCGACGTCACCGTCAACAAGCCCAACGGCGACCTGGCCGTGCATTCTGACCCGGCCCACAAGCTGCCCGACGTCAAGGACATGCAGGCAGGGCCCGGTTCACGCCAGAAGCTTCTTGAGCTGGGCCCGGAGGGCTTCGCGAAGGCACTGCGTGAGCAGAATGCCGTTGCCGTCACCGACACCACCTTCCGTGACGCGCACCAGTCCCTGCTGGCCACGCGTGTCCGCACCCGCGACCTCGTCGCCGCCGGCCCCGCCGTTACGGCCCTCATGCCGCAGTTGCTGTCCGTCGAGGCCTGGGGCGGCGCCACCTATGACGTGGCACTGCGCTTCCTGGGCGAGGACCCCTGGGACCGGCTCGCCGCACTGCGCAAGGCCATGCCCAACGTCTGCATCCAGATGCTGCTGCGCGGCCGCAACACCGTGGGCTACACCCCTTACCCCGAAGAAGTGACCGAAGCTTTCGTCAACGAGGCTGCCGCCACGGGCATTGACATCTTCCGCATCTTCGACGCCCTGAACGACGTCAACCAGATGGCTCCTGCCATCCGCGCGGTCCGGGCCACCGGAACCGCCGTCGCAGAGGTGGCGCTTTGCTACACCGGCGACATGCTGGACCCGGAAGAGAAGCTCTACACCCTGGACTACTACCTGGGGCTGGCACAGAAGATTGTCGACGCCGGCGCCCACATCCTGGCCATCAAGGACATGGCCGGGCTGCTTCGGCCCGCTGCCGCCGCCAAGCTCGTCGCGGCGCTGCGTGAACGCTTCGACCTGCCCGTCCACCTGCACACCCACGACACCGCAGGCGGCCAGCTGGCTACGCTCCTGGCGGCTGTCGACGCCGGTGTGGATGCCGTGGACGTGGCTTCCGCATCCCTGGCCGGCACCACCAGCCAGGTGTCGGCGTCGGCCCTTGTTGCTGCGCTGGCCCACACGCCCCGGGACACCGGCCTCAGCCTGGACGCCGTCAGCTCGCTCGAGCCGTACTGGGAGGCCGTCCGCCGCGTCTACGCGCCGTTCGAGTCCGGCCTGCCCGGCCCCACCGGCCGCGTGTACAAGCACGAGATCCCCGGCGGGCAGCTCTCCAACCTGCGCCAGCAGGCCATGGCCCTGGGCCTGGGGGAGCGGTTCGAAGCGATCGAGGACATGTACACGGCAGCGGACCGGATCCTTGGCCACCTGGTCAAGGTGACGCCGTCCTCCAAAGTGGTGGGCGACCTCGCCCTGCACCTCGTGGGACTCAACGCGGACCCCGCCGACTTCGAGGCCAACCCGCAGAACTACGACATCCCCGATTCCGTCATCGGTTTCCTGTCCGGCGAGCTCGGCGATCCTCCCGGAGGCTGGCCGGAACCCTTCCGCACGAAGGCCCTGCAGGGCAGGAGCGTCAAGGTCCGCGACGTCGAGCTCAGCGCCGAGGACAGCGCAGCGCTCAAGTCCGACTCCAAGACCCGGCAGTACACACTGAACCGGCTGCTTTTCGACGGGCCCACCAAGGACTACCTGAAGAGCGTGGAGACGTACGGCAACATCTCGGTGCTGGATACCCGTGATTACCTTTACGGCCTCCAGCGCGGAACCGAGCACGAAATCCAGCTGGAACGCGGCGTACGGTTGATCGCCTCCCTGGAGGCCGTGTCGGAGCCGGACGAGAAGGGCATGCGCACCGTCATGTGCACCCTGAACGGCCAGTCCCGTCCCGTGGTGGTGCGCGACCGTTCCGTGGTGAGCAACGTCAAGGCCGCTGAGAAGGCCGATCCCGCGCAGCCCGGCCAGGTGGCCGCCCCCTTCGCCGGTGCCGTCACCGTCACCGTCAAGCCGGGGGAGACGGTCAAGGCCGGAGACACCGTGGCCACCATCGAGGCAATGAAGATGGAAGCGTCCATTACGACGCCGGTAGCCGGCAAGGTGTCCCGCCTCGCCATCTCCGCCGTGGAACAGGTCCAGGGCGGAGACCTGCTGCTGGTCATCGACCAGTAGGCTTCACCGGAGACGGCGAAAGGGTCCTCCCTTTCGTGAACTGCTCCCCGGAAGTTGGACTGATGAATTCAGTTCCGGCCTTCGGGGAGCAGTTTTTTGCGTGGAGACGGGAAGTCCGCCATGCCGGGAACAGTGGGAAGCCGCAGTGGTCCGGTCAGGCCAGCCAGCGCCACCAGCGTGGCTGCTCCGGTTCCGGCGCCGGTTCAGGCTCCGGCTCCTCGCCGAGGGCCAGCGCGGCCTGGACGATGTCGTCCGCGGTGAGGGTCATGACGGCTTCACGATCGAGGGCGTCGAGGCTTTGTTCCTCGTCCAGCGAGAGCCGCAGCGCCTGGCGGTTGAGTGCCTGCTCGAACAGTGTGCGGGCGAACCGCGCGTTGCCGGAGTCCTCGCCCGCATGGAGCCCGGTGAAGATGCGGCGCAGCATCTGGTCCGCACCCGGCTCCAGCATGTACTCGTGCTGGGCCAGCATCTGGTGGAAGATCGTCTGGAGCGCGTCCACCGAGTAATCGGGGAAGGTGATCTCACGGGCGAACCGGGAGCGCAGCCCGGGGTTCGAGAGCAGGAAGGACTCCATCAGCGCCGGATACCCTGCCACAATCACCACCAGGCGGTGGCGGTGGTCCTCCATCCGCTTGAGCAGGACCTCGATCGCCTCCGGGCCGAAGTCCATCCGGCCGTCCTCAGGGGCCAGCGCGTAGGCCTCATCGATGAACAGGACACCGTCCAGCGCGCGCCGGATCACCCGGTCCGTCTTGATGGCGGTCTGGCCGACGTACTGCCCCACCAGGCCCGAACGGTCCACCTCCACCAGGTGGCCTTTCTGCAGCAGGCCGACCGCGCGGTACATCTCGGCCAGGAGCCGGGCCACGGTGGTTTTGCCCGTGCCCGGGTTTCCCAGGAACACCAGGTGCTGTGATGTGGCAACCTCCGGAAGGCCGTGCGCCTTACGGCGTGCCTGGACCTGGAGCAGTGCGACGAGGGCCCGCACCTGTTCCTTCACGGTTTCCAGTCCGACCAGCGCGTCGAGTTCAGCCTGCACTTCGGACAGCGGCCGGGCCGGCCCGGGCCTGGCGCCCATGAGATCGCCCACGAGGTCGTCCACGCGCTCCGAACCGCCGGGCAGCTTGAGCTGATCGGCGAGGTGTCCGATGGTTTCGCGCAGGTCATCGAGCGGTTTGCGGCTGGCAGCCATGCAACCACTGTAGTACCCGATGCCCGGCCAGGGTGGTTCGTGGAACAGGAAAGGGGCCTCCCGCCATGGGAGGACCCTTTCGTGTTACCGGCTTCAGGAGCGCGGGGTGGAGTACATTTCCTCGATGACGCTTTCGAAGTCCTTCATGACCTGTGACCTTTTGACCTTCATTGACGGCGTGAGGTGCCCGGAGGCTTCGGTGAAGTCGGCCGGGACGATGCGGAAGGACTTGATGGCTTCGGCCTGGGAGACCGACGAATTTGCCGCGGTAATGAGGTCCTGCACTGCTGCCTTCACCACTGGATTGGCGGCTGCCTGCTCCAGGGTGGTGTCCGCCGGAAGGCCGTGGCGCTGGAGCCAGCCCGGCAGGGCTTCCTGGTCCAGGGTTACCAGGGCCCCGATGAAGGGCCTGTTGTCGCCCACCACGAGAACCTGCGATACCAGGGCGTCGGCACGGATCTGGTCCTCCAGCAGGGCCGGGATGACGTTCTTGCCGCCGGCGGTGACGATGATTTCCTTTTTGCGGCCGGTGATCCAGACGAAACCGTCGTCATCCAGCTTGCCGATGTCCCCGGTATGGAACCAGCCATCCGTGAACGCCTCCGCGGTGAGGTCGTCCCGCCCGTAGTAGCCGCGCATGACGCAGACTCCCTTGGCCAGGATCTCGCCGTCGTCGGCAATCTTGACGGAGTTGCCCGGGAGGGGCTTGCCCACGGAACCGATCTTGATCCGGGACGGGGTGTTCACCGTGATGGGCGCGGTGGTTTCGGTGAGCCCGTATCCCTCCAGCACCTGCAGGCCGATGCCCTGGAAGAAGTGGCCCAGCCGCTCGCCCAGGGGGCCGCCACCGGACACGGCATGGGCAACATGTCCACCCATGGCAGCCCGCAGCTTGCCGTAGACCAGCTTGTCGAACAACGCGTGCCGCAGCTTCAGGCTCAGTCCCACCCGTCCGTCCTGCCGCGCCTTCGAGAAGGCGATGGCAGTCTCGGCGGCCCGGTGGAAGATGGCGCCTTTGCCGCCGTCCTCGGCCTTGGTCAGCGCGGAGTTGTAGACCTTCTCGAAGACCCTGGGCACCGCCAGGATGAACGTCGGTTCGTAGCTCTGCAGGTCAGCCAGGAGGTTCTTGATGTCCGGGGTGTGGGCCACCGTGGTTCCGGCTGCCATCGCCAGTACTGAGATGTACCGGGCAAACACGTGGGCCAGCGGCAGGAACATGATGGTCTTGGCATGTTCGTGGACAATTTCGCCGATGATGCCCAGGGCATTGTCCGAGAGTTCCACGAAGTTGCCGTGCGTCAGCTCACAGCCCTTGGGGCGTCCCGTGGTTCCGGAGGTGTAGATGATGGTGGCGACGTCTCGCAGTCCCGCAGCTTTGCGGCGGGACTCGAGGTCCTCGTCGCTGACGCCGCGGCCTGCTTCCCGGAGGCTGTCCAGGCCCTGGCCCTCAAGCTGCCACACGTGCTGCACGTCCGTCAGGCCTTCGGCGGTGACGGCCTGGCGGATGACGTTCTCGTGCTGGGCGGACTCGCCGAACGCGGCCACCGCGCCGGAGTCGCCCAGGTTCCAGGCCACCTGGGAAGGGGAGGAGGTTTCATAGATGGGGACCGAGACCGCTCCTGCGAACCAGATGGAAAAGTCCACGAGAGACCACTCGTAGCGGGTACGGGACATGATGCCCACACGGTCACCGGCGCCGACTCCACTCGCCATGAGCCCCTTGGCCAAAGCCTTGACGTCGGCCAGGAATTCGGTGGCGGACACGTTGCGCCACGCACCCGAGGCGTCCAGGCGGGAAAACAGTGCCGGGTTGCTGGGCTTGGCCGCCTGCCGCAGCACCAGGTCAGTGATGTTGGTTTCGGGCGGGACAACAACCAGGGGCGGAACACTGAATTCGCGCACTATAGCTCCTTTGATATCTGAAGTCCCGCGCAGGGGGTTTGCCTAAAGACTAGTACCCCGGGCGGAACAGTGCAGTACACAAACCTACTGGCGAGTAACTTAGCCGTCAATGGGCGCTGTGAAGGGCTGTATGTCAAGACAATGTTTCCGCCCGCCTAGAATGGTGGACTATGTACGGACCGTTGCCCGGCGATCAGGCCGGCCCCCTGAAAAGACCAGCTCCGTGGCGCCGCCGTCCCGCCACCCACCGTGCCGGACAGCTCCATGGCGGCACCGGCGGGCACCTCCGCCTGGGCCGCAAGGGACTGGCCATCGGAATCGACATCGGGGGAACCAAGGTCGCTGCCGGCGTGGTGGACGCCGAAGGGCGGATCCTCAGCGAGGCCCGCCGCTCAACCCCCGGAACGGACCCGCGGGCAGTGGAGCAGGTCATTGTCGAACTGGTGGAGGAACTCGGCCGGGGGCACCGCATCTGGTCAGTGGGCATCGGCGCAGCCGGCTGGATGGACCTTGCCGGCGGAACCGTCCTTTTCAGCCCGCACCTGGCCTGGCGCAACGAGCCACTGCGTGACAACCTCCAGCGGCTCCTCCGCCGGCCGGTGCTCCTGACCAACGACGCCGATGCCGCAGCATGGGCTGAGTGGCGCTTCGGCGCCGGGCAGGGGGAGGACCGGCTGGTCTGCATCACGTTGGGCACCGGCATCGGCGGCGCCATGGTGATGGACGGCAGGGTGGAACGCGGCCGCTTTGGCGTGGCAGGGGAGTTTGGCCACCAGATCATCATGCCGGGCGGCCACCGTTGCGAATGCGGCAACCGAGGCTGCTGGGAACAGTACGCTTCGGGCAACGCCCTGGGACGGGAAGCCCGGCTCCTGGCACGGTCCAATTCACCGATGGCCCAGGACCTGCTGGCGGCCGTGGGGGGACATCCGGAAGCGATCACCGGAGCCATCGTGACCGAACTGGCGCTCGCCGGCGACCCCGCTTCGCGGGAGCTGATCGAGGAGGTCGGCGAATGGCTGGGCCTCGGGCTGGCCAACCTGGCAGCGGCCCTGGACCCGGGGCTGTTCGTTATCGGCGGCGGCCTGTGCTCAGCGGGCGACCTGCTGGTGGAACCGGCCCGCAAGGCCTTCGCACGGAACCTGACGGGGCGCGGATTCCGCCCGGCTGCAGGGATAGAGCTGGCGGCCCTGGGCCCCAACGCGGGGCTCATCGGAGCTGCCGACCTTTCCCGCGTCAGCAGCCGCGTCCGCAGCTGAGGACGACGGCGGTGCGGCCGCCGGGGAGCTAGACCCTGGCGCCGTCGTCGTCGCCGTTCTTTTCCTGGGGCAGCTTCATGATCAGGTACACCGTGGCCAGCACGAACACCGCAACGATGCCAACGATGGCCAGCAGGGGTGCTGACCGCCAGAACATGGCTGAGAGCAGCAGTGCGACGGGTCCGCCGACGGCCCCGAGCCAGGCGAGCATGGTCAGGGGGTCGGTGCCGGCCAGGCTGGGCGGTTCCTCCGGCACGAACTCTTCGCCGTCGTCGTCCACGTCATAGTCCCTGGGACCCTCGCCGGGCCCGTCCGCGCCGTTCGCGGGCCGCGCCTGACGTTCGGCCGCGGACATTTCGGCGGGAGGAGTTCCCGCCAGCCCCAGGGGATCGAAGTCGCGGAACGTGGGTTGCGCGGGGGGTTCCGGCGCAGCAGCCACCGGACCGGTGGGCAAATGTTCCCCGGGGGCGGGGGAATCGGGGCGGATCGCCACGGTGTCCGATTCCAGCCTTGCCACCAGGTCCAGCCAGACGGCGTCGTCCTGGTTGGCGCCCTGGTCCGGCTGGTCGGAGTCAGGCCTGTTCACTGCGGACCTCCTGTCCGGGCCGCGCCGGGCCGGCCGGCGCATCCTGCAGGACGCGCCGGATGAACTCAACAGACCCCTCAAAGATGCGCTCGGCGTCGTTGTCCAGGGTCGCGACGTGGTAGCTGTTCTCCAGCCGCACCACTTCCAGCGGAGCGTGCGTCAGCCCGCGCCGGAGGGCGTTCATGCTGGCATCCGACACCACGTGGTCCACGGTGGAGCGGTAGACCTGCACGGGTGCGGTGACCCGTGGCAGGAGCCGGACGGTGTCCCTGAACATTTTGTTCAGTTCGTGGGCAGCGGCCACGGGTGTGCGTGCATAAGCACCCTCATCCATCCCTGCCTTGAGGATGTCATTGCCGATGGAGGGGGTGCTTTTAAGCACCAGCTTCAGGATCCCTGCCAAGGGCGCGCGGGGATCATCAATCACCAGGCCGGGGTTCACCAGGATCACTCCCGCGACGGGTCGGGTGGCCGCAATGCGCAGGGCCAGAGCCCCGCCCATGCTCAGGCCGGCTGCGAAGACCTGGTCGCACTCCGCGTCCAGTTCCAGGAAGGCGTCGTCCAGGGCGCCGTGCCACTGCTGCCAGCGGGTGCGGGCCAGATCCTGCCACGTGGTCCCGTGGCCGGGCAGCAGCGGCATGCGGACGGCGAAACCGGCTGCGGCGAACGCCGCGGCCCAGGCGCGCAGGCCATGGGGGCTTCCCGTGAAGCCGTGGGACAGGACCACCCCCGTGCGGGATCCTTCGCCGCTGAAGGGGCTGGTGAACGGGCTGTGGTCCGGACCGGAGGTCATGGCGTCTCCAAGGGACTGGTACGGCGGGCGTAGGCGGCGACGAATTCTCCGGACCTGGCGAAGATCGCGGGCGCGTCAACGTCCAGAGTAGCCACATGGCCGCTGCTGGCAAGGTCCACCACGTCGGTGAGGTTCGGGCCCAACCCCTTCCGCAGCAGCGCCAGCGATGTGGGCGGGACCACGGCGTCGGTACGCGACTTGAAGACCTGGACCGGGGCGTCGACACCGGGCAGCGCCCGCACGGTTGCACCGAACAGTTTCTTGAGCTCATGCACTGCCGCGAGCGGCGTCAGGGAGTAATCGCCATCGTTCGTCGCCGGCGCCCCGGTCTGCTCCTCCTGGATGGGGACCGTGGTCCGCTGGAAGTATTTGAGGAGGCCGATGATCCGTACCCGGCGGTCATAGAAGCTAAGGCCCGGGTTAACCACGCTGACCCCTGCCACCGGGTGGCGGGATGCTGCGAGGAGGGCAATCGCACCGCCCATCGACAGGCCCGCCGTAAAACAGGAATCCGTCCGGGCCGCCAGCTCGAGGAGGGCCTTTTCGTAGCTGCGGTACCAGTCCTGCCAGCCGGTCAGCGCGAGCTGGCGCCAGTCTGTTCCATGCCCCGGCAGAAGCGGGACGGATACGGCGTATCCGAGGTCCGCGAGGTGCTGTGCCCACGGCATGATACTCAGGGGACTGCCCGTGAAACCGTGGCAAATGGCCACCCCGGTGCGGGCGTTGGCGCCGTGGCCCGGATAACTGAAAGCGGCCGGACGGGACGGGGGGCTGCTTTCAGTCATGACTCCATCGTGTCACTGTTCCAGCCAAATCTCACTAGAGTAGGGTTGCATTGAATCGCTGGCCAGGCCCGACGCAGGGCCTGGGGCTGCCTTCCGGAGAGGTTCACCACGTGTTCTATTGGGTCATGAAAAGGATCTTCCTCGGTCCGGTGATCAAGCTGCTCTTCAGGCCCTGGGTCAAGGGCCTGGACAACATTCCGGCGCAGGGGGCCGCCATCATCGCCTCCAACCACCTGTCGTTCTCCGACTCCATCTTCATGCCGCTCATGGTGCGGCGCCCTGTGGTCTTCCTCGCCAAGTCGGAGTACTTCACGGGAACCGGCATCAAGGGCAGGCTCACGGCCGCGTTCTTCCGCCTCACCAACCAATTGCCCATGGACCGCTCCGGGGGCGCTGCCTCCGCCGCGTCCCTGAACGCAGGGATGGAAGTACTCGGCGCCGGCGGCCTGCTGGGCATCTACCCGGAGGGCACGCGAAGCCCCGACGGACGGTTGTACCGCGGCAAGGTAGGCGTGGCACGGCTGGCGCTCCAGGCCGGGGTCCCTGTGATCCCCGTTGCCATGATCGGCACCGACAAGGTCCAGCCCATCGGCAAGCGCCTGCCCAACATCCGCAGGATCGGCATGATCTTCGGCGAACCGCTGGATTTCAACCAGTACCGGGAGCAGGCAGAAGACCGGACGGTCCAGCGCCAGGTCACGGACGAGATCATGTCCCGGCTGATGCGGCTCTCCGGCCAGGAATACGTGGATGAATATGCGGCCGTGGTGAAGCTGCGGCTCGCCGGGAAGCCGGAGGAACCGCGGGCTGCCGCCGAGCCCCTCGCGGCCCCGGCAGCCTCCGGAGACGGATTCATCCAGGACTCCGGGTCAGGCCCGGCGCCGGGCAGCCCCGGTGTGGAGGACGACGCCGGCACAGAGGCCGCGGGATAGCGGAACCTTCCGGCCGCCCCGCGGCAGTTGTGACGGGGACAGCGGGCAGCGTGACGGTCCGGTGCCCGGCGCTGCCGCCCTGCCGCTAGTCTTAGAGGGTGACTGAGCTATCTGCAAAACCAGCCTTTTCTCTGTCCAGCACCGCCCAGAGCGGAGCGGCCAACTATCCCGGACTGGACCATTGGCGGGACCTTCCCATCTCCCAGCAGCCCAGCTGGCAGGACCGGGATGTCTTTGAGGCCTCAGTGAAGGAACTGTCGGTCCTGCCGCCGCTGGTGTTTGCAGGCGAAGTGGACGTGCTTCGCGAGCGGCTGGCTGCCGCTGCCCAGGGCAAGGCGTTCCTGCTGCAGGGCGGCGACTGCGCCGAGACCTTCGAGGCTGCCACGGCGGACAAGATCAGCGCCCGTGTGAAAACCATCCTCCAGATGGCGGTGGTGCTCACCTACGGTGCCGCGATGCCGGTCATCAAGATGGGCCGCATGGCGGGCCAGTTCGCCAAGCCGCGCTCCTCCAATGACGAAACACGTGACGGCGTGACCCTGCCTGCCTACCGCGGCGACATCGTCAACGGGTACGACTTCACCCCCGAGTCGCGCGGCCACGACGCCGCGCGCATGCTGCGGGCGTACCACACGTCGGCCTCCACCCTGAACCTCATCCGCGCCTTCACGCAGGGCGGTTTCGCGGACCTGCGCTCCGTGCACCAGTGGAACAAGGGGTTTACCGAAAACCCGGCCCACGCCCGTTACGAATCACTGGCCCGCGATATTGACCGTGCCATCAAGTTCATGGACTCCTGCGGCGCCGACTTCGAAGCCCTCAAGCGGGTGGAGTTCTTCGCAAGCCATGAGGCACTGCTCTTGGATTACGAACGCGCGCTGACCCGTATCGACTCCCGCACCGGCTTCCCGTACGACACCTCAGCCCATTTCCTCTGGATCGGCGAGCGTACCCGGGAACTGGACCACGCCCATGTCGACTTCCTCTCGCGGGTACGCAACCCCATCGGCGTGAAGCTGGGCCCGTCCACCACCGGTGACGACGCCCTGCGCCTGATCGACAAGCTCGACCCGGACCGCGAGCCCGGCCGCCTCACCTTCATCACCCGCATGGGTGCCGGCAACATCCGCGAAAAGCTGCCGGCCGTCGTCGAGAAGGTCACCGCCTCCGGGGCGCAGGTCCTGTGGGTCACCGACCCGATGCACGGCAACACCGTCACCTCGCCCAACGGGTACAAGACGCGGAACTTCGACGACGTCATCGACGAAGTGCGCGGGTTCTTCGAGGTGCACCACGGACTGGGGACGGTACCGGGCGGCCTGCACGTGGAGATGACAGGCGACGACGTCGCCGAGTGCCTGGGCGGCGCCGACCCGATCGACGAGGATGCGTTCCTGGACCGCTACGAGTCTGTCTGCGATCCCCGCCTGAACCACATGCAGTCACTCGAAATGGCCTTCCTGGTGGCCGGCGCGCTCGCCAAGCACTAGGAACCAAGCCAAACGGTTCCAGGTGGGCAGGCTGATGCCTGCCCACCTGGACTACACCACCGTGATGGTGACGACGGAGCCTTCCGGGACCTCCCGGTCCACCGGCGACTGGTCCCGCACGGTGCCGAAGAAGCCACCCAGGATGTTTTTCACCCGGACCTGGAAGCCCAGTGCTTCGAGCGCCTTGCGTGCCTCCGAGGCCTGCTTGCCGATGAAGCTGGGGACAGCCACCATCTTCGGGCCCTTGGAAATGGTCACGGTCACCGTGCCGCCCCTGGTCAGCGTCCCGTTGGCCGGGGACTGGCTGACCACGGCGCCCTCCGGAACGTTCCGGTCGAACACCTGGTCGGGGGCTACCTCGGCAGTAAGGCCTGCTGCCTCAATCGCGGCGACGGCGTCGTCCTCGGCCTTACCGACGACCGACGGAACGGCAATAGGCTGCGGTCCCTTGGAAACCGTAAGTCCCACGGGAGTACCGTGCCGGGCAGGGGTGCCGGCAGCGGGATCCTGGGACAGGACGGTACCGGCGGCTGCTTCCTCATCAAATTTTTCGGTGACCGTCCCCAGCGCCATCTCCGCCGCGTTCAGGGCGCTCTTCGCCGCGTCCAGAGTCCCGCCGGTGAGTGGTGGCAACGGGAAAAGCTGCGGCCCCTTGGACACCAGCAATGAGACGGGCTGGAACTTCCGGATTTCCGTCCCAGCGGCAGGCTCACTGCCCACCACGAGTCCGGTGGGCACGTCGTCGTCGAAGACGTCGCTCGTGGTGGAGCGGAAGCCCACCCCGTTGAGCAGTTGCTGGGCCTGTGCCACTGTCTTGTTGGCTACTGCAGGCACGGCAGCGGCGGCACCGGGGCCCATGCCGAAGAACCAGCCCGCGCCCGTCGCCAGCAGGGCCGCGAGGATGAGGACCACCACCCAGATGAAGCCGCGCCGGCGCGGATTTCCCTCCCGCAGGGTACGAACCGGTGTGGCGGCGGCCAGCGCGCGGAGCTTCTCGCTATCCCGGTCCGCTTTCCGCTGCGCCCGCTTGCCCAGCCGCGGCGGCGGGGGAGACCAGCCGCTGTCGGCATCGTCGTCGTCGGGCAGCGTAAGCCCGGGCGGGTAAGCTGGCGCTGCCGGCCGGGAGGGAGGAAGCAGCGTTGTCGGATTGCTGGTGCGGCCCAGAATTTCCGTCGCGTGCTGCAACGCAGCGGCGGCCGCTGCCGGCGGCTGCAGGTCCAGCTCCGCATCGGTGAGGTTGGTCCGGATGTGGCGCAGCTCCTGGAGCAGCGCGTTGCCGTCCACGGGCCGGTTCTCGGGATCGTTGGCGGTACACCACTGCACCAGTTCATCCACTTCGCCGGCCAGCCGGGGGACCAGGTCCGACGGCGGCCCGACCATCCCGTTGACGTGCTGGTAGGCCACCTGGATGGGTACTTCGCCCTCGAACGGCTGCCGCCCGGTCAGCATTTCGTACAGCATGATGCCCACCGAGTAGACGTCGCTGCGCGCATCCGCCGGCTTGCCGAGGACCAGCTCCGGCGAGATGTAGGCCACCGTCCCGATCAGGGCTCCGGTGCTGGTTGAGCTGGTCACGGCACGGGCGAGGCCGAAGTCGCCGATCTTGATCCGGCCGTCGTCGGCGATCAGGACGTTTTCCGGCTTCACGTCGCGGTGGATGAAACCGGCTGCGTGTGCCGCCCCCAGCCCCTCCACCACCGGATCTATCAGTGCCAGCGCCAGCCGGGGTGGCAGGGCGCCCCGGTCGCGGAGGACGTCCCTGAGCGTGTGGCCTTTGATGTATTCCATGACGAGGTAGGCAGTTACGCCGTCGTTTCCCTGGTCCAAAACACCCACCACGTGCGGATGGGACAGGCGGGCGGCGGCCTTGGCCTCGCGGCCCAGCCTGCCCAGGAAGTTTTCATCTGCTGCGAGGTGGGGATGCAGCACCTTGAGGGCCACCTCACGGTCCAGCCTTTGGTCCACGGCCAGGTAGACGGTGGACATCCCGCCACGGGCGATCCTGGAAGTGACGGCATAGCGGTTGTCCACCAGCGTCCCTACAACTGGGTCTGACACGTGTTCCTGCACCTTACGATCCTAATCCCGCAGCAAAACGCGTCTGAAATGAAAACGGGTCCGAACCGGTAACGGTTCGGACCCGCAATCATGAAATTGGTCAGCGGCCGGAGCTCAGCTGAAGTTCTTCTGGTGCGCCTTGATGGCCGCCAGGTAGGCCTTGGTGTCGTCGTACATACCGTTCTTGCTCACCGAGTACTGGCCCTGGTAGTAACCGGCGATGGCGGTGTCCTGGTCCTTGCTGGTGGCCAGGAGCTGCCGGATGATGGCTACCCCGGCCGTGGCGTTGTCGTACGGATCCAGCAGGTTCAGCTTCCGTCCAACCAGGTCCGATGCCCACTGCCCGGAGCTCGGAATGACCTGCATGGTGCCGATCGCGTTGGCGGGCGACACGGCGCGCTGGTTGAAGCCGGATTCCTGGAAGGCGAAAGCCAAAGCCAGGGAGGGGTCCACGCCCATGCGGCGTGCCGTGTCCGCAACGATGTTCTTCATTTCGTCCCGCGAGGGAACGGGCGAGGCGTTCAGCAGGGCCTTGTTTTCATTGGCGGAGCTGACGACAGCGGCCGGGTAGCTGAACCCCAGGAAAGAACTGGGCACCAGGGGAGCGGCTGCGGGCTGGGGTGCTGCTGCGGGCTGTGCTGCCTGGCCGGAGCCCCCGGGAATCACCAGCTTGCTGCCCGGGTAGATAACCGTGGTCATGCCCAGCTTGTTCGCGGCGAGCAGGTCCGACAGCTTGACGCCGTGGCGCGACGCGATAGCGGAGAGCGTGTCGCCGGCCTTAATGGTGTACGAGCCCGTTGCCGGTGCCGCGGTATTTGCCAGCGGTGCAGGTGCAGGTGCAGGTGCGGCGGGAGCCGGGGCTGCGGGGGCGGGTGCGGAATCGCCGCCGCCCACCTTGACCTTCTGTCCCGGGTAGATGATGGAGCGCATGGAGAGGTTGTTCCAGGCGAAGACGTCCGAGAGGGAGACGTTGTGCCTGGCCGCGATGGCACCAAGGGTGTCGCCGGGCTTTACCGTGTAGGTCGCGCCGCCCGCGGGGGCCGGCGCTGCGGGAGCCGGAGCTGCGGGTGCAGCGGCGGGTGCAGGAGCCGCAGGCTCCGCGGAGCCGGACAGCTTGAGCTTCTGGCCCGGGTAAATGATCGTGTTGGCCTGCAGGTTGTTCAGCTTCAGGATGTCCCCGGTGTTCAGGCCGAACCGGCCGGCGATCCCGCTGACGGTATCCCCACGGACGATCGTGTACTCGGCGGGTGCCGCCGGCTGCGCGGGCTGGAACGCTGCGGGAATGGTGGTGGAGACAACTGCGGCGGGGATTACGGTGCCGGCCGCTTTCGCTGCAGCCTGTGCCTTCATTGCTGCTGCAAGGCTGCTGGGAATGTTCCGTACGGGCTGCTGGGCGGTCGCCGGCTGGGCGAGGGCCAAAGATGACAATACGACCGCTGGCAGCGCCGCAGTGGTGGCGGCAATCATCGGCAGACTCGGCTTGGGGGGCTGCTTGGGCGAGCGGGACATCGTCATCGGAAAGAATCCTCTTCTCAACTGCGGGTGCGGACGCGGACGGGGATGCCGCTGTCAATCTTGATACTACTGTGACTCAAGTTATTAGTGTTACAACTGTGATGTGTGTGAATCTCTCATGAATTTGCGGATAGCACAAGAATTTTGGAAATTCGGGTAATAGCTTCTTTTTGGGGGTGTCCCCAGGCCAGGGGCGGAATGAAATGCGCCGACTAGGCGCCGGGGTGGGCGGCGTGGCAACCTTGATCCGTGAGTAATGTAGAAAACCTGGTGGGCGAGTGGTTGCCGCTGCCCGACGTCGCCCGTTTGTTGGATGTATCAATCACCAAGGTGCACAGCCTTATTGACGAGCGTTCCCTGGCGGCTTTGCGCGTGGGGGACCGGAAAATCCGCTCGGTACCCGCGGAGTTCATCCAGGACGGCCAGGTAGTAGACAGCCTTAAGGGAACCATCGTGGTGCTGGCGGACGCCGGCTATTCAGACGAGGACCTTATTGTGTGGCTGTTTACGCAAGACGAGTCACTGCGTGGCCGCCCCATCGATGCCCTGCGTGAGGGCCGCAAGACGGAAATCAGGCGCAGGGCCCAGACCCTGGCCTGGTAACAGCCCGCTTCAGGAGGCTCGGCTGACCGTCGCTTCGGCCAGCCTCCGGAGGGCGGTTTTGGGCAACTCTTCCAGTTCAAGCCCGTCAAGTGCATCGAAGGCTGCCGAGCCGAATTCATTGATGAGGACTTCGGTGGCCTGGAGCGCTCCGGAGTCCTCGATGATCCGCCGGATCTCCAGGATGTCAGCGTCTGACAGATCCGGGCTGCCCAGGCTGGCATCGATGAATGCCGACTCTTCCGGCGAAGCCTGGTCCAGGGCGAGTGCCACCAAAACCGTCCGCTTTCCTTCGCGCAGGTCGTCGCCGGCCGGCTTCCCGGTGGTCAGCGGATCACCAAACACGCCCAGGACGTCATCGCGGAGCTGGAACGCTTCGCCCAGCGGGAGGGCAAATGCCGAGTAGCCCCGGAGCAGCTCATTGGTGGCTCCGGCCAGGGCCCCACCCAGGGCCAGGGGGTGTTCGGTGGAGTACTTGGCACTCTTGAACCGGATGATCGACTGAGCCCTGCCGACGGCACCGGCCCGGTCCCGGACCGGACCTGCTACTTCTTCCAGGATGTCCAGGTACTGGCCGGCCATGACCTCTGCCCGCATGAGGTTGAAGATGAGCCTGGCCCGGCTGCCCGACGCAGCCCGTTCGCCGATGTCAGTGAACGCCTCTTCGCTGAAGGAAAGGCAAAGGTCGCCCGCAAGGATGGCAGCGGCCTGGCCAAACCGTTCGCTGTCCAGCGCCCAGCCCTGCGCAGTGTGCAGCTGGCTGAAACGGCGGTGCACGCTGGGACCGCCCCGCCGCGTATCCGAACGGTCGATGATGTCATCGTGGATCAGGGCGGCCGCCTGGAACAGTTCAAGTGCGGCACCGGCCGTGACGACCTGGCTGGCCCCTGCCTCGCCGCCTGCGCCCCGCCAGCCCCAGTAGCACATCAGCGCCCGGAGGCGCTTGCCGCCGGTGACCAAATTGGAGATCGAGCCCATGATGGGTTCGATGTCGGGGGAAATGCCGGACATGACCGACTGCCGTGCCGTCAGGAAGCCTGTGAGCTCCCCGGCCACCCCTGCTACAAAGTCGGCCTGTTCATTCCTTAACTGCTCCGCGGCGGTCACTTTACCGACTCAGCAGCCACGTTGGCACCAATGGTGAAGGTGGAGACGCCGGCAGCTTCCACGACGGAGAGATTAACAGTCTCGTTGTCACCGCGGACGAAATCCTTGGATGCCACCCCGCCGACGTTGTCGCCCGGAACGGCCTTGAAACCCTGGCCCTCCAGAACCTTGCTGTAGAAATCGATGACAGAGGCGGTGGGCGCTTTGACGGTTCCCACGAGTGCCGCCGTGGACGGGGAAGACGCCTTGTCAAAGCTGCTGGACACCACCGTTGCACCGGTCATCAGCGGGAGGAGCTGCTGCGGAAAGCCTTCCACCACGGCGCCAACGGTTGCCGAGGTATTGGGCGACGCCGAGGGGCTCGGCGAGGCTGTCAGGGACGACTGAGTGGCGGCGACGGAAGCGGATTGGGCTGGCTCGGCTTGTCCGGACGGGGCCTGGCTGCAGGCAGCCAAGACCAGCGCTCCGGCGGCGGCAAGCGCGGCGAGGCCAGCCGGCTTGAAGTATCCAATAGCCGTCACGACGACTTTCCTCCTGGTGTTGTGGGGGCGGAACCAGCCTCCAGTTTAGCCAGCCTGCGGTGCTCTCCCGACAAACAAGGGCAGCCCGCACAAACCGATAGGATGGCAGCCGTGGGGCCCGCAGGTATGAACCAGGCATCCGCCGCGCGCCCTCCGGCCCGGCGGCGCACGTGCATCATGCACGTAGACATGGACGCTTTCTTTGTCTCCGTGGAGCTGCGCACGCGCCCCGAACTTCGCGGCAAGCCCGTCATCGTCGGCTTCCCGGGGGAGCGCTCCGTGGTTCTCTCGGGGTCCTACGAAGCCCGGGCCTTTGGCGTCAAATCCGCGATGCCCATGGCCGTGGCCATGCGGATGTGTCCGCAGGCAGTAGTGATCGAACCCCGGCACAAGCTCTACTACGAGGTGTCCGGGCAGCTGATGGCCATCTTTGAATCCATCACGGGACTCGTGGAGCCGCTCAGCGTCGATGAAGCCTTCCTGGACGTTACAGGAGCCCTGCGGCGGCTGGGGCCGCCCAGGGGAATTGGCGAGCTGATCCGGCGCCGGGTCGCAGCGGAACTTGGCATCACCGCCTCGGTCGGGATTGCCGAGACCAAATTCGTTGCCAAGATCGCGTCCACCCGGTGCAAGCCCGACGGCCTGCTGCTCATCGGACCGGACCAGACCGTGCCCTACCTGCACAGTTTGCCCGTGGGTGCGCTCTGGGGTGTCGGTGCCAAGACCAAAGAGGTCCTGGCAAAGATGGGGATCAGCACCGTGGCGGACGTCGCCGCAACCCCGGTGTCGTCGCTGAAGAAGGTCCTGGGCGCCACGGGGGAGCACGTTCACCAGCTTGCCTGGGGCATCGATCCCCGTCCCGTCACGCCGGTGCGGCTGGAAAAGAGCATCGGAGCGGAAGAGACCTTTGCCACGGATACCGACGACGACGCCCTCCTTCGCCGGGAACTGCTGCGGCTTTCGCACCGGACCGCGGGCCGTCTGCGGAGTTCCGGGATGGTGGCCCGGACCGTGGCACTGAAGCTGCGGTTCGCCGACTTTTCCACGATCACCAGGAGCAGGACCGTCCAGACACCAGTGGACAGCGCCCAATTGATCTACGCGGTGGCACTCCAGCTCCTGGAGTCCGTCGGGACCAGGGCCATGGCCGTCCGGCTGGTGGGGGTCAGGGCCGAGCAGCTCGAGGAAACGGCCCGGACCTCGCTCCAGCTGAGCATTGACCGCAGGGATGACAACTGGCGCGCGGCCGAGCAGGCACTGGACGAGGTGGCGCGCAAATTCGGCAACAAATCGGTCCTTCCGGCCCGCCTGATGGAGCCGGAAAACCGGCCGGGGGACAGCACGCAACGGCCCGCCTGACGGGGTCCGCCGAAGTCATTGCCGTCTTTCAGATCAGCCCTCAACAATCTATCCTTAGAGGTACATAGTTTCGAGTGAATGGACTTACTGCCGGACCCTCTTGGACATGCTTCCGCTCCCGCGACTGCATGCTGGGTTCCCGTTTTGGCAATGGCTGGCCAAGCGGGAACTTTCCAGCAACAGCAGGCGTTCATCGGAGTAGAAGTTATGGCTGGGATCAGCCCGGACGTTGGCCTACAAAAGGAGGTCGTGATGCCGCTGTCGGAGCACGAACAGAAGCTGCTTGAGCAGCTTGAAAAGCAGCTTCACGAGGACGACCCGAAATTTGCGAACTCCATGGGTTCGGACCCGGGGCGTTCATGGTCAACCAGGCATGTGGTCATTGGGGTCCTCGGCGCGTTGGCCGGCGTCTTCCTGCTTCTGGTCGGGGTCACCCTCCAGAACATCTTTGTGGGAGTGCTGGGCTTCGTGGTCATGGGCGGGGGCGTTTACTTCGCCACCATGCGCAGTTCCCGTGGCAAAGCCGGGTCCAAGGCCGGCGGGGGAAAGCCCGGCAAGCAAAGGAGTTCGTTTATGAGCAGCCTTGAAGAGCGGTGGGACGAGCGCCGCAGGGGTGAACCCTAGGCACTACGGAAGCCCGGCCGCTATCCGGCCCCAGGCTCCTCCATTTCGCTCCCCCCGCAACAGGGGGCCGCAGGAAAAGACCCGCTCCGGCGGGTCTTTTCCTATTTAATCGGCAATTCCCCGAAAATTCCGTGGCTCCTGCCGGCTGGCCGAATTCAGCCGGCGCCGCGGATGCCGAAATTTCCTCCACTTCCCACCACCGCATCCAATCCGCGGCATTTCAAGGGACTATGCCCATATTTGGGGGCCGCAACGGCACGTTTTGCGTTGACTGTGGTGGAAAGTGGAGTAATGTGGAGGACATAAGAGGGTGGTTGCAACATAGGGGATGTGCAGTTCCTGACGGCGGACAGGCGGTGGGCCAGTGTTTCTGGGCACTCACTCGCCGCGTCTGGATGAAAAGGGACGGATCATTCTCCCCGCTAAGTTCCGCGAGGAGCTTGCCAGCGGCCTGGTGCTTACAAGGGGCCAGGAGCGTTGCATCTACGTCTTCAGCGAGAAGGAATTTGCGCGGGTCCACGAGCAGATGCGGGAGGCTCCAATCTCCTCCAAGCAGGCACGTGATTACATCCGCGTCTTTCTCTCTGGAGCCTCTGACGAGGTACCTGACAAGCAGGGGCGCGTGACCATTCCACCGGCGCTCCGGGAGTATGCAGGACTCGGAAGGGAACTTGCCGTCATCGGCGCCGGTACCCGCGCCGAGATCTGGGACGCCCAGGCTTGGAATGAATACCTCGCGGAGAAGGAGACGGCCTTTTCCGAAACTGACGATCCCATTCCGGGCATTCTCTGAATTCCGGAACGGGCGGCAGAGGTTTCTTGGATGAGATCTCCAGCCGGCCCATCGGCTGCCAACCTGGCTCACCTTCCCCGGAGCCAGGCGGGCGGAACGGTAGGCGCGGATGGGGATCTGATCCCAGAAGCATCCAGGGGACAACGACGGCGGGAAAGGACCAGGCATGACCGATCAACCCAAGCCCACGTCCGAACGCCATGTACCGGTCCTTCGCGACCGGTGCATCAATTTGTTGGCACCGGGATTCGAAGCGGCACGGCTGCGCGGCGAGACCCCCGTTGCCGTCGACACCACCCTGGGCATGGGCGGGCACTCGGAGGCCATGCTGCAGAGGTTTCCCGACCTCCACCTCATCGGCATCGACCGGGACGAGGAAGCGCTGGCCCTCGCGGGGGAACGGCTTGCTCCGTTCGCCGCCCGGACTGACCTGGTGCACGCCGTGTATGACGAGATCCAGGACGTCCTGGCAGACCTCGGCGTGGCCGAAGCCCACGGAATCCTCATGGACCTGGGTGTCTCGTCCCTGCAGCTGGACGAGCGTGAGCGCGGCTTCGCCTACTCTTTCGACGCGCCGCTGGACATGCGCATGGATACCAGCCGGGGCCAAACCGCCGCGGACGTGGTCAATACGTACAGCGAAGAGGACCTGGCCCGGATCATCCGCAAGTGGGGCGAGGAAAAGTTTGCCGGGCGGATCGCCAACAGGATCGTCTCAGCGCGTGCGGCCAAGCCCTTCACTACCACCGGCGAACTGGTGGAGCAGATCCGTTCCGTGGTTCCGGCGTCCGCTGCGAAGTCCGGTGGACATCCCGCCAAAAGGACCTTCCAGGCTTTGCGGATCGAGGTCAACGAAGAGCTCGACGTCCTGGAACGGGCAGTTCCTGCCGCCGTCGATTCACTGGCCCTCGGCGGCCGCATCGTGGTCATGTCTTACCACTCACTGGAGGACAAGATCGTCAAAGGTGTTTTCCAGTCCCGCTCCAAGTCTTCGGCTCCCCTTGGTTTCCCGGTGGAGCTGGAAGAACACAAGCCCGAACTCAAGACCCTGACCAAAGGCACTGAGGTGCCCACCGCCGTCGAAATCGCCGAAAACCCGCGCGCCGCCTCCGCCAGGCTCCGCGCGGCAGAACGAATCAGAGCCAGGAGAGCTGCATGAGCACCGCCGCCGTCAAGAACTTTCCCGTTGTTTCCGGCAGCTCGGCGCCCGATACGAGGCAGGCAGGCAAACCCGGCGGGGGACAAAAAGCGCGCACACCGCTCTCCGTGGTCCGCTCGGCCCCGCGGAAACGGCGTGCACCCTTCGTCGTGCTGTGCTTTGCCATGCTCGCAGTGGCGCTGGTTGCGGTGTTGGTCCTGAACATCTCGGTGTCCACCGCGCAATACCAGCTGGTGGAGCTGCGTGCCAAGCAGAGCTCGCTGACCAAGGTAAACCAGGACCTTACCCAGCAGGTGCAGAGCTACGAGGCCCCGCAGAACCTCGCGGCCAAGGCCACGGAGCTGGGCATGGTGGCGTCGACCGTGAAGGGCCAGATCGACCTGTCGACACTGTCAGTAACAGGAAAGGCCACCCCCGCGGTCAAGGGCGCGGCAACAGGAGCAGTCATCCCGTCGCCCGCCGTGGCAGGGCAGCTGATCGTGCCGCCGGCGAAGAGCGCGGACGCCAAGGGGGCAGCCGGTGACAAGGCCGCCGCGCCGGCCACCGGCGCCGCTGCTGCCGCGGCTCCCTCCGCCGATGCCGGCCAGGCAGCCGCAGCCCAGGCGGCTGCAGCCCAGGCGGCTGCAGCGGCACAGGCCGCAGCAGCTGCGGCGAAGCCGGCCCCCGAACTTCACGGCGGCTCCGTCCCGGCGCCGCAGCAGAAGGTCCCCGGACAGTAGGCCGGCAGGCAGGTAAGGCAGCAGCGTCGAGCAGCAAGGAAATACACGGTGGCGAAGACGACCGGCACGGCAGGAAAAAGCAAGGTACCCAACGCCACGAAGCGCTTGCGGCTGGGGCTGGGCATCATGCTCACACTCCTGCTGGTGGTGGGCGGAAAGCTGTTCCTGGTCCAGGGGCTGGACGTCGGCGGCATGGCGGAGGCGGCCCTGAACAGCCGGATGACGTCCGCCATCCTGCCGGCCGAGCGGGGCAGCATCCTGGACTCGCGCGGCACCGTCCTGGCCAATAGCGTGATCCGCTACAACATCGTGGTTGACCAGCGCGTCAACACGAAAACCGACTCCTACAAGCGGCTCGAACAAACCGACGGCCACGAAAAGCTGGTGGATGTCAGCCGCGACCAGGCAATCTCCGAACTCGCCTCGGCCCTGGGCATGGACACCAACGCCGTCAGGGACGCCGTCACCGGGCAGCAGCCGTATTACATTGTGGCCAAGGACGTGAAGCCTGACGTTGAGGACCGTATCTCCAAGCTCCAGGTCCCGGGCATCGTGGCCGAAGGCGTGAGCAAGCGTGTCTACCCTAACGGTGCGGTCGCTGGGGGAGTGGTGGGATTCCTCCAGGACGGGACCACCGGGCTGGCCGGCATTGAGCAGACACAGGACGACAAGCTGAAGGGAAAGGACGGCAAGCGCCTGTTCGAGATCGGCGCAGACGGGCTCCGCATCCCCGTGGGCCTTGACGAGCTGACCCCGCCCCAGAACGGCAAGGACGTCAAACTCACCCTCAACTCCGACCTGCAGTACTTTGCCCAGCAGGCCATCCAAAGCCAGGCGGACAAACTGAGCGCCGAATGGGGCGTCATCATCGTCATGGACGCCAAGACCGGCAACCTGCTTGCCCTGGCGGACACCAACTCCCCGGATCCCAACAACCCCGGGCTGGTGGCAGCGAAGGACCGCGGCGTCCGCTCCGTGACCGCAGCGTATGAGCCCGGCTCGGTGGAGAAGATGATGACCGCCGCGGCTGTCATCGATGAAGGCCTCGCCAAGCCACTGGACACGTTCACCATTCCGCCCACCTACACCGTGGACGGCCAGACGTTCAGCGACGCGTTTACGCACGGCACCGAGGAACGGACGCTGGCGGGAATCATCGGGTACTCCATGAACACCGGAACCGTGATGGCCGGCCAGCGGCTGAGCAAGGAACAGCGCTACGACTGGCTGAAGAAGTTCGGCATTGGCGAGGCGCCGGACATCGGACTTCCCGCAACGGCATCCGGCATCCTCTCGCCCCCGGACCAGTGGGACGGGCGCCAGCAGTACACCGTCCTGTTCGGGCAGGGCGTTTCGCAGTCCACCCTCCAGACGGTCCGGGCCTACCAGAGCATCGCGAACAACGGCGTGATGCTGCAGCCACGGCTGATCGACTCCTACATTTCCCCGGACGGGACTGAGGAGAAGGTACCGGCACAGCCCTCCCGGCAGGTCGTTTCGGACAGCACGGCCCAGCAGGTCCAGGACATCCTGGAAAGCGCCGTCACCGAGGGCGAAATCAAGGACGCGGGCATCGACGGCTACCGCGTAGGAGCCAAGACGGGTACGTCCGAATCGCCCTGCGACGACGGCAAGTCCGGCTACTGCGGCTACACCGCCTCCATCGTGGGAATGGCGCCGATGGATGATCCGCGGTTTATTGTGGAGGTTGTGCTCCAGCGGCCGAAGGGCAGCATCTACGGCATCACCAACGGACCGGTGTTCCGCTCCGTTATGAGCCAGACGCTGCGGACCTACAACGTCCAGCCTTCAACCGGCGAGCCGGCCAGGATGCCCCAGTACGCCAAATAGCGGCTGTTCCAGGCCGGAAGTACCAGCAGCATCCAGCGCATCACAGTGCCCGGGCCGAACCATGCCGGGCACGCACTAGCACCATCGGAGATTCCCTTGTCAGAGTTCACCACGCCCGGCAGCGATGCTGCCCGGGATGAAAGCGCAGGCCGCTTCCGGCCTGAAGCCGTCGCACCCGTCCCGCTGGCCGCCGTCGGGCAGGCCCTTGGCGTAGCCGTGCCCGCTCCTGCTGCTGACGTGGAAATCACAGGCATATCCCTCAACTCCCGCACCGTGGAGCCCGGCGACCTGTATGTGGCGTTGCCGGGCGCCAGCAGGCATGGCGCTGACTTTGCCAGGGACGCCATCGGCGCCGGGGCGGTGGCCGTCCTGACGGACGACGCCGGTGCGCGCCTGCTTGCCCTGTCCGCGGACACGCCGGTTCCCGTGCTCGTCGTCGCGAAACCCCGCAACGAGGTGGGGCCCCTTTCTTCCATGATCTACCGCAGCCAGTCCGCGGACGGCCGCCCGCTGCAGCTTTTCGGCGTCACCGGCACCAACGGGAAGACCACCACCACCTACTTCATCACCTCGCTGCTGCGTGCCCTTGGCCGGCAGACCGGGCTGATCGGGACCATCGAGATCCTGGCCGGCGGCCAGGCGATTCCCAGCCTCCTCACCACGCCGGAATCGCCCGAGGTCCACGGCCTCATCGCCCTCATGCACGAACGGGGGCTCGACGCCGCGGCCATGGAAGTGTCCTCGCATGCCATCTCCTACCAGCGGGTGGACGGACTTGTCTTCGACGTGGCCGGGTTCACCAACCTGACCCAGGACCACCTGGACCTGCACAACACCATGGAGGAGTACTTCGCCACCAAGGCAGAGCTTTTCACTCCAGGGCGTGCCCGGCAGGCAGTGGTAACGGTCGACGACGAATGGGGCCGGCGGCTGGCCGGCAGCGCCCAGGTGCCGGTCACCACCCTCAGCACCAGCGGCTCAAACCCGGCGGACTGGACCGTTACCTCGGCCTCACCGCGTGGCCTCGGGACCAGCTTCACCCTCGCGGGTCCGGACGGCGCCGTCCTGGACGTCCACACCGGACTGCCCGGCAGCTTCAACGTCGCGAACGCTGCCCTGGCCGTGCTCATGGTGCTGGCGTCCGGCGTCGGACTCTCCGACCTGCAGGCGGCCCTGGACCACGCCGACCCCTTCACCGTCGCCGTGCCCGGACGCATGCAGCTGATCTCCGACCGGCCTGCGGCCGTGGTGGACTTTGCGCACAACACCGACGCCCTGGCCAGGGCGCTGGAAGCCGTCAGGTCCCCGGAACCGGACTCGCGCCTGATCGTCGTTTTCGGTGCCACGGGACAGCGGGACCAGGGCAAACGCCCCGCAATGGGTGCCATCGCGGCCCGGCTCGCAGACACCGTGATCATTACCGACGACGATCCGCACGACGAGGACGCGGCAGCGATCCGTGCCGATGTGCTGGCCGGGGCGCGTGATGCCGTGGAGACGGAGTCCCTGGGCGCCGAAGTGCTGGAGGTCTTCCCGCGGGAGGAGGCCATCCGGCATGCCGTGGCCCTGGCGCGCCCCCAGGACAGCATTCTCGTCGCGGGACGCGGCCACGAGGTATGGCAGGAAGTGAAGGGCGTTAACCTCGCCCTGGACGACAGGGTTGAACTGCGCACCGCCTTGACAGCCAGGGGATTCAACGTTCTCCAAGACGACCGGATAGAGTCCTAGACCGAGATGATTGCATTTACTGCGGCGGAAATCGCCGAAATCACCAGCGGGCGTCTGGACGCCGATCCCGGAGTTACGCCCCTCTCGGTGGTGACGGATTCACGCGAAGCCATCCAGGGTTCGCTTTACGTCGCGAAGCCGGGCGAGCACGCCGACGGCCACGATTTCATTGACGCAGCTTTCGCTGCCGGTGCGGTCCTGGCACTTGTCGAGCGCCCCGTAGCCGGCCCCGACGGCACCCCCTACCCCTCCATCGTGGTTCCCGACGCGGTCCTGGCGATGGGAGCCCTCGCCGCCGAAGCCGTCCGCCGCATTCGTGCCGCCCGTGCAGAAGCGGGCAGCCAGCTGACGGTGGTGGGCATCACCGGTTCAGCCGGCAAGACCACCACCAAGGACCTGCTGGCCGGAATCCTGGCAACGCAGGGCAACACCGTGGCGCCCCAGGGCTCCTACAACGGCGAGGTGGGCGTCCCGCTCACGGTCTTCCGGGCGGGCACTGACACCCGCTACCTGGTCATTGAAATGGGAGCCACCGGCATTGGCCACATCCGCTACCTTGCGGAGATGGTCAAGCCGGACATCGGAGTTGTCCTGGCAGTGGGCACCGCACACGCCGGCGAGTTCGGGGGAGTCGGGAACATAGCGCTGGCCAAGGGCGAAATGGTTGAAGGCCTGGCCGCCCAGGGAACGGCCATCATCAACCTCGACGACGAACGCGTCGCGGCCATGCGCAGCCGCACCGAGGCCACGGTCCTCGGATTTTCCGCGGAAGGCCGGCAGGACGCCCAGGTGCAGGCCCTGAATGCCGACACCAACGCCGGGGGCAGCCCCGAATTCGATCTCCAACTTCCCGACGGCGCCCCTCCCCGCCACGTGAGCAGCAGGCTCATCGGAGCCCACCACATGGGGAACCTGCTGGCAGCCGCCGCAGCGGCCTGGGCCGCAGGCGTGCCCGGAGACCACATCGCGGAGTCACTGAGCAGCCAGGCAGCAGCCAGCCGCTGGCGCATGGAGCGTACCGAGCGGCACGACGGCGTCACCATCATCAACGATGCCTACAACGCCAACCCCGAATCAATGCGGGCCGCCCTTCGCACCCTGGCCGACCTTGGCCGGGGACGGCGCACCTGGGCCGTGCTGGGGGCCATGCTGGAACTCGGCGAGGACTCCATCCGCGAGCATACCGCCGTAGGCACCCAGGTTGTCCGCCTTAACATCTCACGGCTGCTGGTAGTGGGCCGGGAAGCGAGGGCCCTCTACGTCTCCGCCGTGCAGGAGGGATCCTGGGGCGACGAATGCCTCTTCGCGGAGACGCTCGATGAGGCCTACGACGTCCTGGACGCAGAACTCGAGCCGGGCGACCTGGTGCTGTTCAAGTCCTCCAACAGCGTTGGACTCCGCCATTTGGGCGATCGGATAGCATTACCCCCAGCCCCCACCCCTGCCGACGAAAGGAGCACTCTGCTGTGATTGCTCTATTGATCGGCGCAGGCCTGGCCCTGCTCTTTGCCCTGGTGGGCACCCCGCTGTTCATCCGCCTGCTGGTGCACCGCGGCTACGGCCAGTTCATCCGTGACGACGGCCCCACCTCCCACCACACCAAGCGCGGGACGCCCACCATGGGCGGCACCGTCGTGGTGGCCGCAGTACTGCTGAGTTACGGACTCACCCACCTCATCATGCTGATGATGAACCCCGACTCACCCGGCCCCTCGGCCTCAGCACTCATCCTGCTGTTCCTCATGGTGGGCATGGGCCTGGTGGGATTCCTGGACGACTTCATCAAGATCTCCCGGCAGCGGAGTTTGGGCCTGAACGCCAAAGCCAAGCTCATCCTCCAGGCGGCCGTCGGCATCGTCTTCGCCATCCTGGCATTGAACTTCCCCAACAGCGCCGGGCTGACGCCGGCGTCGACAAAGATTTCCCTGGTCCGCGACCTGCCCTGGCTCGACCTCGCCTTTGGCGGCACCGTCCTCGGCGCGATTCTGTTCGTCATCTGGTCCAACCTGATAGTCACCGCAGCCACGAACGGGGTGAACCTGACCGACGGATTGGACGGCCTTGCCGCCGGTGCCTCCATCATGGTCTTCGGCGCCTACACCCTTATGGGCATCTGGCAGAGCAACCAGGCCTGCGGTTCCCCCCGGGAGGCCGGCAGCGGCTGCTACCTCGTCAGGGATCCGCTGGACCTCGCCCTTCTGGCGGCCATCCTCAGCGCCGCCCTGGTGGGGTTCCTCTGGTGGAACACCTCCCCGGCGAAGATCTTCATGGGCGACACGGGGTCGCTGGCCATCGGCGGCGCCGTAGCCGGATTCGCCATCCTGTCCCGCACCGAACTGTTGCTGGGCATCGTGGGTGGCCTCTTTGTGCTGATCACGCTGTCCGTCATCATCCAGGTGGGCTACTTCAAGGCAACCGGCGGTAAACGTGTGTTCAAGATGGCGCCGCTGCAGCACCACTTTGAGTTGAAGGGCTGGGCCGAAGTGACCGTCGTCGTCCGGTTCTGGATCCTTGGCGGACTCTTCGTCGCCGTTGGCCTGGGCATCTTCTACGCTGAATGGGTTGTACTGCTGTGACCGTTTCCCCCCGCCTGGCAAACCTTGTCTCCTGGGACTCCGACTGGGCCGGCCTGCGCGTCGCCGTGACGGGCATCGGCGTCTCCGGCTTCGCGGCCGCGGACACCCTGATCGAGCTCGGCGCCCGCGTCGTGGTGGTGGACGCCGCCACCAGCGACACCGCACGTGCACACGCCGACACCCTGAAAATCGTCGGCGCCGCCGATGTCCTGCTGGGCCCTGACGCGGTGACCCACCTCCCACGGATCGACGGCGAACTGCCGGAACTGATCGTGACCTCGCCCGGGTGGCGCCCAGACCAGGCCCTCCTGGCGGCCGCGGCACGGAAGCACATCCCGGTGTGGGGCGACGTCGAACTTGCCTGGCGCGTGCGGATCAGGGAAGGCCGGAAGACGGCCGACTGGCTGGCCATCACCGGCACCAACGGCAAGACCACCACGGTGGGACTCACGGAATCGATGCTGCGGGCCGCAGGACTCAAAGCCATCGCTGTGGGCAACGTGGGCACCCCCATCCTTGATGCCCTTCGGGATCCCGTGGAGTACGACGTCTTCGCGGTGGAACTTTCCAGCTTCCAGCTGCACTGGACGGAATCGGTGTCGCCTGTTGCCAGCGTCTGCCTCAACGTGGCCGAAGACCACGTTGACTGGCACGGCTCCTATGATTCCTACCTGGCCGACAAGGCGAAGGTCTACGAGCGGACCCAAAAAGCCTGCATCTACAACGCCGAGCAGGTGGAAACCGAACGCATGGTGGAAAACGCCGACGTGGTGGAGGGCTGCCGCGCCGTTGGCTTCACCACACTGACGCCGGCCATCAGCATGCTCGGAGTGGTGGAAGGGCTGCTGGTGGACCGGGCGTTCATCGAAGAACGCAAGGACAGCGCAGCCGAACTCGCCTCCATGGCCGACCTTGGACCGCTGGCCCCGCGCCACATGGTGGCCAACGCCCTTGCCGCGGCCGGCCTGGTGCGCGCCTACGGCGTGGAGCCCAAGGCTGTGCGCCAGGGCATCCTGGACTACGTGCCCGGCGACCACCGCATCCAGCCTGTGGCCCGCCTGAACGGTGTTCTGTGGGTCAACGACTCCAAAGCCACCAACCCCCACGCCGCGTCGGCATCCCTGTCAGCTTTCAGCAACGTGGTCTGGATTGCCGGCGGCCTCTCAAAAGGCGTGAGCTATGACGACCTGGTGCGGGATCACGCAGCTCGGCTCAAGGCCGTGGTCCTGATCGGAACAGACACGTCGCACCTCCGCGAAGCCCTCCGGCGACACGCGCCGGATGTCCCGGTGATCGAACCGGGGGCAGGTGACACTGAAGGAGTGGAGACTGCTTCGGCGCCCGGCGGCACCACTGCCGGTACCCCCGGCAATGGAGAACAGGTGATGTCCTGGGCCGTTGCGTCTGCGGCCCGGCTCGCCGAATCCGGCGATACCGTGCTCATGGCTCCGGCAGCTGCTTCCATGGATCAGTTCTCTTCCTACGCTCACCGTGGTGGTACTTTCATCGACGCTGTCCGCGAGCTGGTGGAAGGGCAGGCCCAGACCGGCGAGGAGTAACAATGGTCAGCACGCCCACCCGGCAGCAGGGTGTTAAGCCGAAGGGCGGCAAACCCCGCCCCGGCTCAACCGCCATCCGGCAGCCCGCCGCGGCCGGCGCAAAACTGCGCACCTTTTACCGCCGGTTCTGGTCCGCGCTTGAGGGCACGGGCAAGTCCCGGAACGGCTCCACCTACTACCTCATCCTTGGTGCCACCCTGGCCCTGACCGCCATTGGCATCATGATGGTCCTCTCCGCCTCGAGCGTTGAATCAATCGCCGCCGGCAAGTCCCCTTATGGCGATGCCCTCAAGCAGGGAGTCTTCGCCGCGATCGGCATCTTCACCATGTTCGTGCTCTCACGCATCAACGTTGTCTGGCTGAAGCGCCTCGCATGGCCCGCCGTGGGGGCAGCCGTCCTGCTTCTGGGCCTGGTCCAGGTGGTGGGCACCGAGATCAACGGCAACCGGAACTGGATCGACCTTGGCGGCATCACCTTCCAGCCCTCCGAGGCGGCCAAACTGGCCCTTGCCCTCTGGCTGGCCACGGTGCTGGCCCGAAAGGGCAAGCTGCTGGGCAAATGGCAGCACGTGCTGGTACCCGCCATACCCATGGCAGCCATCGTCATCGTCCTGATTCTGGTGGGCAACGACCTGGGGACTGCCATGATCATCATGATGATCATGGCAGCGGCCCTGTTCTTCGCCGGCGTTCCGCTCTACCTGTTCGGCATCGCAGGCATCATCGCCGCCGCCGGCACGGCAGTCATGGCCGTCACCAGTTCAAACCGCATGTGCCGCATCACCTCCTGGTGGACCGGCCAGTCCTGCGCCGACGGGATTGACGCCAACTACCAGGCCACCAACGGCATGTACGGCCTGGCATCCGGAGGCTGGCTGGGCGTAGGCCTCGGGCAGAGCCGGCAAAAGTACAGCTGGATTCCCGAAGCCCACAACGACTTCATCTTCGCCATCATCGGCGAGGAACTCGGGCTGGTGGGCACCGTCGTCGTCCTGATCCTCTTCGCCATCCTCGGCGCTGCCATTTACCGCGTGGTGGTGGCACAGGAGGACATGTTCCACCGGGTCCTTGCCGGCACCATCATGGTCTGGCTGCTGGGCCAGGCCACCGTGAACATGTCCGTGGTCACCGGCCTCATGCCCGTCATCGGTGTTCCGCTGCCGTTCATCTCCTACGGCGGTTCGGCCCTGCTGATGTCGCTGTGTGCGGTGGGGGTGGTCCTCTCCCTGGCCCGGGAGCAGATGGCGCCTGCCATGCGACCCAAGCGGATGCTGAAGTTCAAGCTCCGGCCGGGGCGGGACAAGAACCAACCAAAGAATTCCAGAAAGCGTGCCTAACCCCAGATGACTCCGACACAACCTTCCATCGTCCTGGCCGGTGGCGGAACAGCCGGCCATATCAGCCCGTTGCTTGCCATCGCGGCGGCCCTGCGCAGCGAAGCCCCCGGCGCTTCAATCCTGGCGGTCGGAACGCCGTCGGGAATGGAAACCCGGCTGGTTCCCGCCGCCGGCGTCCAGCTGGCCACGATCGACCGGGTGCCGTTTCCCCGCAGGCCATCCGCTGACCTGCTCCGCCTGCCGGCCCGGCTCGCCGGTGCCGTCCGGCAGGCCGGCGCCATCCTGGACCGGGCGCACGCCGACGTGCTGGTGGGCGTCGGCGGATACGTCTGCACGCCCATGTACCTGGCGGCGCGGAAGCGCGGCATACCCCTGGTGATCCATGAGGCGAACGCCCGGCCGGGACTGGCCAACCGGGTGGGGGCCTTCCTCAAGGGCCGGGTGGCTGTGGCTTTCGAGGGCACTCCGCTCCGCAACGCGGTGCACGTGGGCATGCCCATGCGCAAGGAGATTTCCGGCCTGGACCGGAAGACTGCCCGCACCGCCGCACGCGAGGCCCTTGGGCTGGATCCCCACCAGCCCACCCTGATCGTCACCGGCGGGTCCTCCGGCGCGCAGAGCATCAACCGGACCATCGCAGCCTCCGTGGCCCTCCTTGCGGAGGCCGGTATCCAGACCCTCCACGTCACCGGCCGCGGAAAAACCGTCCTGGACCCGGCCGGGCAGCCCCTTGCCGCTGAGGGTTACCGGCAGGTGGAATACATCGACGGCATGGAACGTGCCTACGCCGCGGCCGACCTCCTGCTGGCCCGGTCCGGGGCTGCCACGGTCTGTGAAGTCGCTGCCGTCGGCGTACCGGCAGTCCTGGTGCCCCTGCCCATCGGCAACGGGGAGCAGGCACTGAACGCAGCGGGCCTGGTCTCCGCAGGAGGCGCAGTACTCGTTGCCGACCGTGACTTCACTCCGGAATGGGTTGCGCGCGAACTGGTTCCGCTGATTACCGATAAAGCACGGCTTGCCGCCATGGAAGCGAAGTCCTACCGGCTCGGCATCCGAAACGCCGACCAGCGCATGGCTGGTCTTGTCCTGGAAGCGGTATCTGCATGAACGCCCATAACACCCCCGGCCTGGAATCCCTTGGCAAGGTGCACTTCATCGGCATTGGGGGAGTAGGAATGTCTGCCGTGGCCCGCATCATGGTGGCGCGCGGCGTCCCGGTCAGCGGCTCCGACGCCAAGGACCTGCCCGTAATGGCGGACCTCGCCGCCGCCGGTGCACGCGTCGCCGTCGGCTACGCTGCAGGCAACCTGGCGGACGCGCAGACCGTGGTGGCCGGATCGGCAATCCGTGAAGACAACCCCGAACTGGCTGCAGCCCGCACGGCCGGCCTGCCCGTGCTTCACCGGTCCCAGGCGCTGGCCGCCACCATGGGTGATGACACCGTGGTCACGGTGGCCGGAACGCACGGCAAGTCGACCACCACGTCCATGGTCACCGTGCTGCTGCAGGCGGCGGGCCTGGACCCGTCGTTCGCGGTCGGCGCCAACATCCCCGCGCTTGGCGTCAACGCCGCGCATGGCACGTCCGGCATCTTCGTGGCCGAGGCCGACGAATCCGACGGATCCTTCCTGAACTACCTGCCCCGCATCGCCGTCGTCACCAACGTGGAGCCCGACCACCTTGACTACTACGGCACGGCCGAAGCCGTATACGAGTCCTTCGACCGCTTCACGGCGCTGCTGCCCTCGGACGGCCTCCTGGTGGCCTGCGCGGACGACGCCGGGGCGCTGGCCCTGGCCGAGCGCACCGGGGCCAGGGGCAACACCCGGGTGCTCCTGTACGGCACCAGCGAGGCCGCGGACGTCCGGCTGCACGACGACGGCCCGGACCACGTCGCGGTATCGGCACACGGCGCCCGGTACGGGCTGTCACTGCAGGTACCCGGCCGCCACAACGCGCTGAACGCGGCCGCCGCCTTCGCCGTCGCCCTTGAACTCGGCGTGGACCCGGCCGCTGCCGCCGCCGGCCTCGCCCACTTCGCCGGCGCCTCGCGGCGCTTCGAACTGAAGGGATCGGTACGGGGCGTCCGGGTCTTCGACGACTACGCCCACCACCCCACGGAAGTCCGTGCCGCCCTCACCGCCGCGCGTTCGGTGGCAGGCGGCCACAAGGTCCACGTCCTGTTCCAGCCGCACCTGTTTTCCCGCACCCGGGAGTTCGCCGCGCAGTTCGCAGACGCCCTCAACCTTGCCGATACCGCCCTGGTCCTGGACATCTACCCCGCCAGGGAGGATCCCATTCCGGGCGTCACCAGCCAGCTCATAGCCGACCACCTCACAGCGGGCGGACGGCTGGCAGAGGGAGCCGACGCCGTCGAAACCCTGGCCAAGGCCGCCGCGGACGGGGACGTCGTCCTGACCGTCGGTGCCGGTGATGTCACGTCTTACGGCCCGCGGATTATGGAGGCGCTGCGTGCCTAGCTCCCGCCGTCCCACCTACGCCCCGCCCCGGCGGAATGGCCGCCCCGACGCAGCGCCTGCGGACAGTGCGGAGAAAGAGCCCCGATCGTCCGGGACGCCGGGCGCCTCCACAGGTGGCGATGTGATCACGGCATCCCGCAGCATCCCGGACCAGGCGCCGGCGCACAAGCCGGCGAAGGCGGAGAAACCCTCCGGGGCAACGGTGCTGGCGTTCCCCGAGCCCAAAGGCCGGCGCCGCAGGAAGAAAGTCCTGGCAGCTGCCGGAACAGTGGTTGCGCTGGTGGCGGGACTGCTGGCAGCCGCCATCTATTCGCCGGTGCTGGCCCTGCAGACCATCTCGGTGACGGGCACGCACTTCGTCACCCCGGCCCAGGTGCAGACGGCGTTGGAGCCACTGCGCGGCAAGCCGCTGGCCCAGATCAGCGACGACGACGTCCGCGGGCTCCTCGGCTCTTTGGTCCAGGTCAAATCCGTGTCCGTCGAGGCCCGGCCGCCGTCCACCCTCGCCGTTGCCGTGCATGAGCGGGTGCCCGTGGCGCTGGTCAAGCAGGGGGAGCAGTACCAGCTGGTGGACGTCGACGGCGTCCAGCTGGCCACCACCGATGATCCGGCGACGGCATCGCTGCCGGTCATCGACGGCGGTGCCGGTGCGATCGGGCAGGACCTGTTCCGCGCCACGGCCGCAGTGCTGGGTGCCCTGCCGGCCGACGTCCTGGCGAAGCTGTCCAACGCGTCCGCGCAGTCCGTGGATGCCGTGGAACTCAAGCTCGTTGACGGCCAGACTATCGTGTGGGGCAACGCCTCGGAGAAGGAGCTCAAGGCCAAGGTCCTGGCCGCCCTCCTCAAGGCTCCGGCGGACCCCAAGAACCCGGTCAGGGTCTACGATGTCAGTGTGCCCCGGCACCCCGTGACGCGCTGAGCGCTTTCTTTCCCGGTATTAATCCGACACGCGGACCCGGTTATTGAATGTCGGAACCAGAGGAAATACCGTCACAGACAAGAGTTACTTGACATAACTCTAACCTTCAACCGGAGGGTTAGGGTTGAGGGTTTCAAGCTCACCATCAGTTTTCGCAATAAGACACGAACAAGGGACACGTAACGTGGCAGCTCCGCAGAATTACTTGGCCGTCATCAAAGTCGTCGGCATCGGCGGCGGTGGCGTGAACGCAGTCAACCGCATGATCGAGGTCGGCCTCAGGGGTGTTGAATTCATCGCCATCAACACCGACGCCCAGGCCCTGCTCATGAGCGACGCCGACGTGAAGCTCGACGTCGGACGCGAGCTGACCCGTGGCCTCGGTGCAGGCGCCAACCCCGAGGTAGGCAAGCAGGCCGCCGAGGACCACGCGGACGAGATCGAGGAAGTCCTCCGTGGCGCCGACATGGTCTTCGTCACCGCCGGTGAGGGTGGCGGCACGGGCACCGGTGGCGCGCCCGTCGTCGCCCGGATCGCCCGTTCGCTCGGTGCCCTGACCATCGGCGTGGTCACCCGTCCCTTCACCTTCGAAGGCCGCCGCCGCGCCGGTTCGGCAGAGGCAGGCATCGACGCCCTGCGCGACGAGGTGGACACCCTCATCGTGATCCCCAACGACCGCCTGCTGTCCATCAGCGACCGCAACGTGTCCGTCCTTGACGCGTTCCGCTCCGCCGACCAGGTCCTGCTGTCCGGTGTCCAGGGCATCACCGACCTCATCACCACCCCCGGCCTGATCAACCTTGACTTCGCGGACGTCAAGTCCGTCATGCAGGGCGCCGGCTCGGCCCTCATGGGCATCGGTTCGGCCCGCGGTGAAGACCGCGCCGTGAAGGCGGCCGAACTGGCCATTGCCTCGCCGCTGCTGGAAGCATCCATCGACGGCGCCCACGGCGTGCTGCTGTCCATCCAGGGTGGCTCGGACCTGGGCCTGTTTGAAATCAACGAGGCTGCCCGCCTGGTCCAGGAAGTGGCCCACCCCGAGGCAAACATCATTTTCGGTGCCGTCATCGACGACGCCCTGGGCGATGAAGCACGCGTCACCGTGATCGCCGCGGGTTTTGACGACGTCAAGGCCACCTCGCCCTCCATGGACCAGTCCCAGCCGCAGGCCGCGCCCCAGCGGCCGGCCGCCCCTGCTGCTGCTCCGGCTTCGGCGCACCCGCAGAGCGGAAACCACCAGGGCAACGGGAACCACCAGCAGAACGTCCAGCCGATCCACGCAGGCGTCGGCGCTGCGGGCCTCAGCAACTGGGGCCAGCAGCGCCCGCAGGCCGTTCCGGCGGACTCCGGCTTCGACGTCGACCTGCCGTCCGTGGTGGAGCCGGACATGACCGGAACCCACCCGGATGACCTGGATGTTCCCGACTTCCTGAAGTAGGCAGCGGCTTGTTCCATTGGCGTGCCGACATCCTCCCGGGGGTGTCGGCCGCATTCACTGATGCGGGGGCGGGAAACCTCGCCCTGCACGTGGGGGACGATCCCGCCGCGGTCCAGGAGCGCCGGTCGCGCCTGGAAGAGTCCATCGCGGCGGCGCCCGGCTCGCTGCGCTTCATGAACCAGGTCCACGGCAACACCGTGGCGATCATGGACGCCGGGTCACCTGCCCCTGAGGCCGATGCCATGGTGTCCCGTGGCCTGCCCCTGGCGGTCATGGTGGCGGACTGCATTCCGGTGCTGCTGGCGGGGGAGTCCGCACACGGGCCCGTCCTTGCCGCCGTGCATGCCGGGCGCCCCGGCATCGCAAACGGTGTCCTTCCGGCCGCCGTGGACGGCATGAAGTCGCTGGGTGCGTCCCGGATCCGTGCCTGGCTGGGACCATCGATCTGCGGGTCCTGCTACGAAGTCCCCGCAGCCCTGCGCGACGAGGTGTCGGCCCTGGTTCCGGAGACACGGAGCACCACCGCCTGGGGAACGCCGGCGCTGGACCTTCCCGCCGGCGCACGCGCCCAGCTGGAGGCTTCCGGCGTCGAGGTAGAGTACGCCGGTTCCTGCACGCTGGAGACGGAAACGCTCTATTCGTACCGGCGGGACCGGAACACGGGCCGCTTCGCCGGCCTGGTCTGGTGCCATGACTGAGCGGCCGGGCAGCGGGCAGGGAAATGATCCCCGCAGCGCGGAACTCGCCGAACGGCTCGCCGTGGTGCGGAAGCGGATCGCCGATGCCGCCGGCACCGCCGGCCGCAGTGACCGTCCGCCCTCACTGATCGTGGTCACCAAGTTCCACCCGGCAGAGGACATCCGGCGCCTGGCCGCCCTCGGAATCACCGACGTCGGCGAGAACCGGGACCAGGAGGCCGCTGCCAAGGCGCTGGAGCTCGCTGATCTGGACCTGACCTGGCACTTCGTTGGCCAGCTGCAGACAAAGAAGGCCAAATCCGTGGCGCGCTACGCAGCCGCAGTCCACTCGGTGGACCGGCCGCAGCTCGTGGATGCGCTGGCAAAGGCTGCGCGGAACGAGATGGACTCCAACGGCCGGTCCCCGCTGGACTGCTTCATTCAGGTCAGCCTTGAGGAAAGAGAACACGACGGCGACGGCGGCACGCACCGTGGCGGGGCAGTCCCCGCCGACGTGCCTCTCCTGGCAGAGCGGATCGCCGCGGCTGACAGCCTGAACCTGGCCGGCGTCATGGCAGTTGCGCCGCTGGGAGCGCCGCCTGAACCGGCGTTCGAAAAGCTCGCCGGGATTTCCGCCGGGCTGGTCGCAGCGCACCCCGCAGCCACCGGCATCTCGGCAGGCATGAGCCAGGACCTGGAGGCGGCCATCAGGTTCGGGGCGACACACCTGCGAATCGGTTCCGATATTCTCGGTTCCCGTCCTGCCGTGGGGTAGCGTCGGACCTATTGGAAGTGATGGGCGGGGGACTCCAGTGCTGTCAAATCATTGGGCGGCCCGCTTACGGGACACGATTAGGAGTCGACCATGGCCGGCGCTCTGCGCAAGACAATGATCTATCTTGGGCTCGCCGACGGCGATGAGCATTACGAGTCCGAGCAACAGACCACACGTAAGGATGAGGACGAACCGATGGAAGTTGACCGCGAGGAACGCCGTGCTCCGGCACCGGTCCGCGAAGTCAGCCGCGAGGCGTCCTACGCCCCTGAAGAGGAATACCGCGCCCCTGTGACCCCCATTAAGCGTGCGGCCTCGAGCCGCGAAGAGAACACCGGTCTGCGCCAGATCACCACCATCCACCCCCGCTCCTACAACGATGCCAAGCTCATCGGCGAGAGCTTCCGGGACGGCATCCCGGTGATCATGAACGTCACGGACATGGGCGAGGCCGATGCCAAGCGCCTGGTCGACTTCTCGGCAGGGCTCGTCTTTGGCCTGCGGGGAAGCATTGAACGGGTCACCAACAAGGTGTTCCTGCTCTCACCGTCCTACGTCGAAGTGATCGGTGACGACAAGAAGGCCAGCGATACGCAGGCCAGCTTCTTCAACCAGAGCTAAGCGCCATCCGCTGCGCACAGATGCCAGGCAGGGACACCTGCCTGGCATCTGTGCTGAAATAGACAAGACAACAGCAGTACGACAGCGGCCGGACGCAATGAACCGGCCGCACGAATATGGAGATATGAAATAAGTCATGGGAATTGTTTTCGGACTTCTCTATCTCGCCCTGCTGCTGTTCTTTGTGGCCCTCATCATCCGCCTGGTCTTCGACTGGGTACAGATGTTTGCGCGGGAGTGGCGGCCGCGGGGCGCGGCCCTGGTGGTGGCCCACGCCGTCTACTCCATCACGGACCCGCCACTGAAGGGGCTGCGGCGGCTGATTCCGCCACTCCGCCTCGGCGGCGTCTCCCTGGACCTGGGCTTCCTGATCCTGTTCATCGGCGTCAGTATCGCGATGAGCGTCACCAGGGGACTGGCCTGATTTTTCCCCGCCGGACCCCGCAATGCAGTGTGTTCCTTCCCGGAACGGCTACTGTAAAGCGAAGAAACCTCCCGTTTGACACCGCAGTGTTGAATTAGAGTAAGCAGACCAAATTTAGGTACCTTAGTTTTGACGGCCGGAAGGCCTACTGACTAACCAGACCAGTGAGGTGACCAGATGGCTTTGACGCCAGAAGACGTTGTCAACAAGCGCTTTCAGCCCACCAAGTTCCGCGAGGGCTATGACCAGGACGAGGTTGACGACTTCCTGGACGAAATCGTCGTTGAACTCCGCCGCCTGAACCAGGAAAACGACGAGCTCCGCAAGAAGCTCGCCGAAGCAGGTTCCAGCGTTCCGGCAAGCTCAGCTGCCGCCCCCGTGGTGGAGAAGGTCCCCGCGCCGGTCAAGGCCGACAAGGACGAAGCCCGCGAGAAGGCTGAAGCCGAAGCGAAGGCTGCCGAAGCCAGCAAGAAGAAGGACGTCCAGCCGGCCGCTCCGGCCGCCGCCGCCCCCGTTGCACAGGCTCCCGCCGCTACTGCATCCGCCGAGTCCGCTGCCGGCCTGCTGGCCATGGCACAGCAGATGCACGACCGCCACGTCGCCGACGGCCAGGCCCAGAAGGACAAGATCATCGCCGAGGCGCAGATCGAAGCCAGCAGCCTCGTCAACGATGCCCAGGAAAAGTCCCGCAAGATCCTCGGCGCCCTGGAGCAGCAGCGCTCCGTCCTGGAACGCAAGGTGGAGCAGCTCCGCGGCTTCGAACGCGACTACCGCTCACGCCTTAAGGCCTACATCGAAGGCCAGCTCCGCGACCTGGATGCCCGCGGCTCCGTCGCTACGCCGGAAGTCAGCGAAGCCAACTAAGTCTGGCAGCACGTATTCTGAAAGCCGGTGGCTGAGGATTCCTCGGCCACCGGCTTTTGGCATTGACACCCAGTTCCACGAATTGAAAGCACCATGACTGACGAACTTGCCGCCGACGCGGCACGCCCTGTCCCACCCTCGCCGCGCCCCCGCCGGGCGGTGCTGCTGTCCCTGTTCGCGGGGTTCGCGGTCTTCGCCTACGTCCTGGACCAGCTGACCAAGCTGTGGGTCACCTCCACCATGGTGGAAGGGGAACGGATCCCGGTGCTGCCGCCCCTGCTCCACTGGTACTTCATCCGGAACTCCGGCGCCGCGTTCTCCATCGGTGAGAACGTCACCTGGGTGTTTTCCATCATCATGGCCGGCGTGGCTGTCGCCATCCTTTTCCAGGTCCGCCGGCTGGGCTCCGCCTGGTGGTCCCTGGCCCTGGGCCTGCTGCTCGGCGGGGCGCTGGGGAACCTCACGGACCGGCTCTTCCGTGAGCCCTCCTTCGGCATGGGACACGTGGTGGACTTCATCCAGCTTCCCAATTTCGCCATCTTCAACATTGCCGACTCCGCGGTGGTGTCCGCCGTCGCCATTATCTGCATCCTGACCATCCGCGGGATCGCCCTGGACGGAACACGGCTGGGGAGCGCACACAAGGACAAGCCTGGCCATGACTGACCGCATCGTCGTCGCCGAAGAATACGCCGGGGCGCGGGCGGACGCCGGCCTGGCCAGCCTCCTGGGCGTGTCCCGTTCCGTCGCCGCATCCCTTCTCGCGGACGGCCACGTCCTCAACCGGGGCAAGGCCCTGGGCAAGTCGGCAAAACTCGTGGCCGGGGACACCCTCGAGGTCACCGTCCCGGAACGGCGGAACCCGCTTGAAGTCGTGGAGGAAGTTGTGGAAGGCCTGAATATCCTGCTCGACGACGATGATTTCGTCGTCGTCGACAAACCCGTCGGCGTAGCAGCCCATCCCTCACCGGGCTGGGTGGGGCCCACCGTGGTGGGCGGGCTTGCCGCTGCCGGCTACCGGATCTCCACTTCGGGCGCCCCCGAGCGGGCAGGCATCGTCCACCGGCTCGACGTCGGGACCTCCGGCGTGATGGTGGTGGCCAAATCCGAGCGCGCCTACACCGCCCTCAAGCGCGCCTTCAAGGAGCGCACGGTGGACAAGGTCTACCACGCGGTGGTGCAGGGCCTTCCCGACCCCTTGACGGGCACCATCGATGCCCCCATCGGCCGCCACCCCGGGCACGACTGGCGTTTCGCCGTCATCGAGGACGGGCGGCCCTCCGTGACCCACTACGAAGTCCTGGAGGCCTTCGGCAAGGCCAGCCTGGTCGAAGTCCACCTTGAAACCGGCCGCACGCACCAGATCCGGGTCCATTTCTCCGCGCTCCGCCACCCCTGCGCCGGCGACCTCACGTACGGCGCCGATCCCCGCCTGGCCGCCAACCTGGGGCTCACGCGGCAGTGGCTGCACGCCCGTCAACTGGCCTTTGACCACCCCGTGACGGGGGAGCGCGTTACGGTCACCAGCGAGTACCCGCAGGACCTTTCCTACGCCCTGGAAGTGCTGGAGTCGGGCCAGGCCTGACACGGCCGGCCTGGCAGGAGTGTCCGGGGGCAGCGCTTAGAATAGTGCGGTGAGTTCCAGCAATGATTCGTTTGTCCACCTGCACACCCACACCGAATATTCCATGCTGGATGGAGCGGCCCGCCTGGGGGAGCTGTTCGATGAGACCGAACGCCTTGGCATGCCGGCCCTCGCCACCACAGACCACGGCTACCTGTTCGGCGCGTTCGATTTCTGGCGCAAAGCCACGGACAAGGGCATCAAGCCGATCATTGGCGTCGAAGCCTATGTGACGCCCGGTACTGCCCGGACGGACAAGGAACGCGTGCGCTGGGGCGATGAATCCCAGCGCAAGGACGACGTCTCCGGCGGTGGGTCCTACACCCACATGACCCTCCTGAGCTACAACAACGTGGGCATGCGGAACCTCTTCCGGGCCTCCTCCATCGCTTCCCTTGACTCGGTCTTCGGCAAGTGGCCGCGGCTGGACCGGGAACTGCTTAACACGTACTCAGAGGGACTCATCGCCACCACGGGCTGCCCTTCCGGCGAGGTCCAGACCCGGCTCCGGCTCGGCCAGTACCGCGAAGCACTCGAGGCGGCGGCCGAGTTCCGCGACATCTTTGGCGCGGAGAACTACTTCTGCGAACTGATGGACCACGGGCTGGACATCGAACGCCGGGTCACCGGCGACCTGCTGCGGCTCGCCAAGGACCTGAACCTGCCCCTGGTGGCCACGAACGACCTCCACTACACGCACGAGCACGACGCCAAGGCGCACGAGGCCCTGCTGGCCATCCAGTCCGGCTCCACGCTGCTGGAACCCACCTATGACAACGGCGGCTCCCGGTTCGCGTTCTCCGGCAGCGGCTACTACCTGAAGTCCCCGCAGGAGATGCGGGAGCTCTTCCGCGACCACCCGGAGGCGTGCGACAACACCCTGCTGATCGCCGAACGCTGCGAAGTGTCCTTCAACACCGACGCCAACTTCATGCCGCGGTTCCCCTGCCCGCCCGGCGAGGACGAGACCTCCTGGCTGGTCAAGGAAGTGGACAAGGGCCTGCAGTACCGCTACCCGGGCGGCATCCCGGATGAAGTCCGCAAGCAGGCCGACTACGAGCTCGGCGTCATCACCTCCATGGGTTTCCCCGGCTACTTCCTGGTGGTTGCCGACTTCATCAACTGGGCGAAGAACAACGGCATCCGGGTGGGCCCCGGGCGTGGTTCGGGTGCAGGCTCCATGGTGGCCTACGCCATGCGCATCACCGACCTCGACCCCCTGCGCCACGGGCTGATCTTTGAACGGTTCCTCAACCCGGACCGCGTCTCCATGCCCGACTTCGACGTCGACTTCGATGACCGGCGCCGCTCGGAAGTCATCGACTACGTCACCCGCAAGTACGGTGACGAGCGCGTCGCGATGATCGTCACCTACGGCACCATCAAGACCAAACAGGCCCTCAAGGACTCCTCCCGCGTCCTGGGCTACCCGTTCAGCATGGGCGAGACGCTGACCAAGGCCCTGCCGCCGGCCGTGATGGCCAAGGACATTCCCCTGGCGGACATCCAGAATCCGGAGTCCAAGCGCTACAGCGAAGCAGGGGACTTCCGGCAGCTGATCGCCACCGACCCCGAAGCCGCCAAGGTCTTCGAAACGGCCCTGGGCATCGAAGGCCTGAAGCGCCAGTGGGGCGTGCACGCCGCCGGCGTCATCATGTCCTCGGACCCCATCATCGACGTCATCCCCATCATGCGCCGCTTCCAGGACGGCCAGGTGATCACCCAGTTCGACTACCCGACGTCCGAGGGCCTGGGCCTGATCAAGATGGACTTCCTGGGCCTGCGGAACCTGACGATCATTTCCGATGCCCTCGAGAACATCAAGATGAACCGCGGCATCGACCTGGACCTTGAAAACCTTGAGCTGGACGATGCCCCGTCCTACGAGCTCCTGGCCCGCGGCGACACCCTGGGCGTGTTCCAGCTCGACGGCGGTCCCATGCGGTCGCTGCTCAAGCTCATGAAGCCTGACAACTTCGAAGACATCTCCGCCGTCCTGGCGCTCTACCGTCCGGGTCCCATGGGCGCCAACGCCCACACCGACTATGCGCTGCGCAAGAACGGGATCCAGGAAGTCATCCCCATCCACCCGGAGCTGGAGGAGCCCCTCAAGGAAATCCTCGGTGGGACCTATGGCCTGATCGTGTACCAGGAGCAGGTCATGGCCGTGGCGCAGAAGCTGGCCGGCTACTCGCTGGGCCAGGCAGACATCCTCCGCCGCGCCATGGGCAAGAAGAAGAAATCCGAGCTGGACAAGCAGTTCGCCGGCTTCTCCCAGGGCATGCAGGACAACGGCTACTCCATGGAGGCCGTCAAGACCCTCTGGGACATCCTGCTGCCCTTCTCCGACTACGCCTTCAATAAAGCCCACTCGGCCGCCTATGGCGTGATCTCGTACTGGACCGCCTACCTCAAGGCCCACTACGCCCCTGAATACATGGCGGCGCTGCTGACCTCGGTGGGCGATGACAAGGACAAGTCGGCCATCTACCTCAACGAGTGCCGGCGCATGGGCATCACCGTGCTTCCGCCGGACGTCAACGAGTCCGCCCTGAACTTCACTCCGGTGGGCAACGACATCCGCTTCGGCATGGGCGCCATCCGTAACGTGGGCGTCAACGCCGTGGAAGCCATGGTGGCAGCCCGCGAAAGCGAGGGAGCGTTCACCTCCTTCAAGGACTACCTGATGAAGGTCCCGGCCGTGGTCTGCAACAAGCGGACCATCGAGTCCCTGATCAAATCCGGCGCGTTCGATTCGCTGGGCCACCACCGCCGCGCCCTGGCCATGATCCACGAAGAGGCCATCGACTCCGTCATCACCCTCAAGCGCAACGAGGCCATCGGCCAGTTCGACCTCTTTGCCGGTTTCGAAGACGCCGGGGCGGAATCGTCCTCCCTGAGCATCGAGATCCCGGACCTGCCCGAGTGGGAAAAGAAGGACAAGCTCTCCTTCGAACGGGACATGCTGGGCCTGTACGTGTCGGACCATCCGCTGCAGGGCCTGGAGGGACTCCTGGCCCAGCATGCAGAGATGAGCATTACCTCCATCATCGGCGAGGACGGGCCGCAGGACGGAGCGATCATCACGATCGCCGGCATGATCACGTCTCTGAGCCGCCGGATCGCAAAAGCCAGCGGCAATGCCTACGCCCGGGCCGAGGTGGAAGACCTGGGCGGCTCGATCGAGGTCATGTTCTTCGGGCAGGTCTATGGGCCGATCGCCTCCGTACTGGCGGAGGACCTGATCGTGGTGGTCAAGGGCCGGCTGCAGAAGCGCGACGACGGCGCCATCACGCTCAACTGCATGGAGCTGTCCGTTCCGGACCTGAGCGAAGGGCTGCACGGGCCCCTGGTCATCACCATGCCCACCCACAAGGCCACGGAGGCCGTGGTCACGGAGCTCGGCGACGTCCTGCGCACCCACCGGGGCAACTCGGAGGTGCGGCTGCACCTGCAGGGGGACACCCGGACCGAAATCATGGGCCTGCCCGTCCACCTTCGGGTGAACCCCAGCCCGTCGCTGTTCGGCGACCTGAAAGTCCTGCTGGGCCCGGCCTGCCTGGACGCCTGACAAACAGGCGGCCGACGGCGGGAATCACCTCCCGCCGTCGGCCGCCTTTTTGCTGCGCCGGTCCGTGGGCGTCAGATCTCGTAGTCCAGCGGCACGGGCTGCCCATAGGCGCCGCCGTGGTACAGCAGCGGCGATCCTTCGCCGCCCACCTGGCCGTCCACTACCTGGACCACCACCACGGCGTTGTTCTCGAACGAGAGCCGCATCTGGATCTCGCCGATCAGCCAGCCGGCAACATCCTTGAGGATGGGCACCCCGTGCGGGCCGATCTCCCAGTGGTTGCCTTCGAAGCGGTTGCCGGGGCGGGCAAAGCGGGCCGCCAGCTCCTGGTTCTCCAGCCCCAGCATGTGCACCCCCAAGTACTGGGTGTTGGCCACGGCGGGCCAGGACCTGGAGCTGCGCGCCATGTTGAACGTGAAGCGCGGCGGCTTCGCCGACAGGGACGCCACGGAGGTTGCCGTGAAGCCGTAGGGCTCATCCTGGTAATTCACGGTGATGATGGCGACGCCCGCGGCATGCCGGCGGAACATCTCCCTGAACGTCTGCTCGAACGGCTCGCTGTTGTCGGTCACCGGAACTCCTGAACTAAGTGGCGTAACTCTTTCCCCAAGCGTATTGGCCCACGGTCACGGCGGGAAAACAGGCGGCGGCCGCACCACGGCGGATGGCCTTGCAGGAACCTTTGTTAAGGTGTGTTGCATGACGAACTTCGCCCGCCCCGACAGGCGGCTGCTGCCATGGTCCCTGCTGCTGGTCCCGGCGGCCGCGGGCATCCCGGCGGGCATCCTCTGGTGGGTCCTTGCCCCGGGCGGATTGAACCTGATCACCCGCGACCCAGCCCTGGCGGCCGGCACCGTGCCCCTGGTCTGGCTGCCGCGCGATCTCACGCTCGCAGGCATCCTGGTGCTGGCCGGCTGCCTGCTGGCCGTATTCCTGGCGGACGGCAAGCGCCCGGACCCGCAGGCGGCACTGCTCACCGGCCTGGCCGGGGCGTTCGCGGGCAGCGCCGTGGCATGGGGGACAGGTGTCCTGGCGGGACGGCTGTGGGGTCCGGCCGTCGACACGTCGGCAAACGCCAGCATCGCCTTCTCCCTGCGGGCGTGGCCGGTCCTGTTGCTGTGGCCCGCCGCCACGGCCGTGTCGGTCTTCATCCTGGAACTGGTGGGCACCACGGGCAGGAAGCCTGATTCAGCCGGCGCGGAAACAGCAGGCGTGCACAGCCCCGTAAAATAGAGCGGTGACCACATCCCCGGAGTTTCCCGCCCCCGTGACCGCCGCCGTCGAGTTCCGCACCATTGACCTTCGGGGCCGCCACCTGAGCCTTCCGGCACTGCGCGCCGCGGTGCCACGCGCCAAGGGACAGACCGTGGCGGACGCCGAGGAAAAGGTCCTGCAGATCATTTCCGCCGTCCGGGAGCGCGGCTTCGCGGCGCTGGCCGAGCTGGCCGAACGGTTCGACGGCGTGGCGCAGGAGCACCCGCTGGTCCCCGGGGAGGCACTCGCCGCAGCGCTGGACCAGCTGGATCCGGCCGTGCGGGCTGCCTTGGAGGAATCCATCAGCCGGGCCCGGAAGTTCGCGGACGGGCAGCGCCCGCGCAATGTCGACGTCGAACTGGGCGACGGCGCCGTGGTCAGCCAGAACTGGGTTCCGGTGGCCCGCGTGGGGCTGTACGTTCCCGGCGGCCTTGCCGTGTACCCGTCATCGGTGATCATGAACGTCGTGCCCGCGCTGGCGGCGGGCGTGGAGTCCATCGCCCTCGCGTCGCCGCCCCAGAAGGAGTTCGGCGGGCTGCCCCACCCCACCATCCTGGCGGCGGCGGCGCTGCTGGGCATCACTGAGGTTTACGCCATCGGCGGGGCCCAGGCCATTGCCGCCTTCGCTTACGGCGTCGAAGCGACGGAGGCAGGTCCGGCCCTGGAGCCCGTGGACGTGGTCACCGGCCCCGGCAACATCTTCGTGGCCACGGCCAAACGCCTGGTTAAGGGCGTCGTCGGCATTGATTCCGAGGCAGGAACCACGGAGATCGCCATCCTGGCGGACGACTCCGCCCAGCCCGCCCTGGTTGCCGCCGACCTGCTCAGCCAGGCGGAGCACGATCCGAAGGCAGCGTCGGTCCTCATCACCGATTCCGAGGAGCTGGCCGCCGCCGTGCGTGCTGAACTGGCACTGCAGGCCGCCGCCACCAAGCACTCGGCCAGGGTGCAGGAGGCGCTGTCCGGCCCCCAGTCCGGCGTCGTGCTGGTGGACGGCCTCGAGCAGGGAATCGCCGCCTGTGACGCGTACGCAGCGGAGCACCTGGAAATCATGACCCGCGACGCTGCAGCCGTGGCCGCCCGCATCCGGAACGCGGGCGCGATCTTCGTGGGGGACTACAGCCCCGTCAGCCTTGGCGACTACTGCGCCGGCTCCAACCACGTGCTGCCCACCAGCGGTACGGCAGCCTTTTCCTCCGGGTTGAACGTGACCACCTTCCTGCGCGCCATCCAGGTGGTCAACTACAGCCGGGAAGCCCTGGCCGAGGTCAGCGGACACATCGTGAGCCTGTCCCGGGCCGAGGATCTTCCGGCCCACGGGGACGCGGTGACGGCCCGGTTCCCGGGCGACCGGTGATACCACTACATGTAGTAATTACAGGATTGTTATTACCCCACATCTGCCCGTAAACTGGGAACGCCACGGCATCGCCCCCCGGCGGTGCTGGTGGCTTCCAACGCCGTTGCACACCACAACCGAAAAGGGGGAACGCCATGTACTGCCCGTTCTGCCGCAACCCTGATTCCCGCGTGGTGGACAGCCGGATGGCTGATGACGGCTCGGCAATCCGCAGGCGCCGGCAATGCCCGGAATGCGGCCGCCGGTTCACCACGGTGGAAACCACCAGCCTGTCCGTGATCAAACGTTCCGGCGTGGGCGAGCCCTTCAGCCGAAGCAAGGTCATCAACGGCGTGCGCAAGGCGTGCCAGGGGCGCCCCGTGAGCGAGGATGACCTCGCCATGCTGGCCCAGGAAGTCGAAGAGCAGATCCGTGCCTCGGGCGCCGCCGAAATCGATGCGCACGAGGTGGGCCTGGTGATCCTCGGGCCGCTGCAGAAACTCGACGAGGTAGCCTACCTTCGCTTCGCCAGCGTGTACCAGGCCTTTGAGTCCCTCGAGGACTTCGAGACTGCCATTGCCCTGCTCCGCCACGAGGCCGGGGAAGGCGCCAAGGGCGCAGCTAAGAGCTCCGAGAAGAGCCCCCTCTAAAACTCCGGTGGCGGCAGCGGAGGGGAAGCCGCAGCCGCCACCGGCACCACTCCTACTTGGCCAGGTTGTGCTGGAGCGCGATTTCCAGCGCCGCACCCACGATGCCTGCCTCGTTGCGGAGGACCGCCGGGACAATCGGGGTACGGAGCTTGAGGTTGGGAAGGTACTCGTCGGCGCGCTTTGAAATCCCGCCGCCCACGATGAACAGTTCCGGCGAGAACAGGAACTCCACGTGCGAGAAGTAGCGCTGCAGCAGCACGCTGTACTCGTCCCAGGACAGCCCGTCACGTTCGCGGGCAACGGCGGACGCCTTGGATTCGGCATCGTGGCCGTCAATTTCAAGGTGCCCCAGCTCTGCGTTGGGGACCAGCTTTCCGTCAAAGATGAAGGCTGAACCGATGCCGGTACCGAGCGTGATCACCAGGACCGTGCCGGAGACACCCGCGCCGGCACCGAAGCGTGCTTCTGCCAGGCCTGCGGCGTCCGCATCATTGATGACTTCCACCGGCCGGCCGAGCCGGGCCGTGAGGAGGGCGTCGATGTCCGTGTCCAGCCAGCTCTTGTCCACATTGGCTGCGGAGTGGACCACGCCGTGCTGGATGATGCCGGGAAAGGTCACGCCCACGGGGGAGCCGGCCTCCGGGGCCTCGGGGCGTGCCGAGAGTTCGGCCACCACCAGGGCCACGGCCTCGGCTACGGCCTCAGGGGTGGCGGGCTGCGGGGTGGGCACCCGGAAGCGTTCTCCGAGGAGCTTGCCCTTCTTCAGGTCGACAATGCCGCCCTTGATGCCCGTACCACCGATGTCGATGCCGATCAGCGGTGCGTTCTTGTGCGACTTCTCGTCCTTCTTGGCCAATGGGATTCCGTTCTTGACAGGGGTGGGCAGGAAAAGGGGCGGCTTTGGGGGCGGCCCGTAACAGGTGTCCGGTCTGCACCGGCAGCATGCCCAGGGGGCACGGGCCAGGCTACGGCAGGGTAAGGATTTCGGCGCCGGTCTCGGTGACCAGCAGGGTGTGCTCGAACTGGGCGGTGCGTTTGCGGTCCCGGGTGACCACGGTCCAGTCGTCGCTCCACATGTCCCACTCCACCGTACCCAGCGTGAGCATCGGCTCGATGGTGAACACCATCCCCGCCTGGATCACTGTGTTGTAGGCGGGGGCGGCGTCGTAGTGCGGAATGATCAGCCCGGTGTGGAAGGCCTCTCCGACGCCATGGCCGGTGAAGTCGCGGACCACGCCGTAGCCAAAGCGCTTGGCATAGGACTGGATGGCCCTGCCAATGACGTTGATTTCACGCCCCGGCGCCACAGCCTTGATGGCCCGGTTCAGCGACTCCTGCGTACGCTCCACCAGGAGCCGGGATTCCTCGTCCACGTCCCCCACCAGGAACGTGTAGTTGGTGTCTCCGTGGACGCCGTTGAGGTAGGCCGTGATGTCGATGTTCAGGATGTCGCCGTCCCGGACCACGGTGCTGTCCGGGATGCCGTGGCAGATGACCTCGTTCAGGGAGGAACACAGCGACTTGGGGAATCCGCGGTAACCGAGCGTGGACGGGTAGGCGTTATGGTCCAGCAGGAATTCGTGGCCCACTTTGTCCAGCTCGTCGGTGGTGACTCCCGGCTGGATGTGTTTGCCCACTTCCACGATGGCCTGCGCCGCGATCTTCCCGGCAATCCGGATCTTCTCGATGGTCTCCGCAGACTTGACTTCGGAGCCGGTGAATTTGGCGGGTGCCGGCTTGCCGACGTATTCCGGACGGGGGATGGACGCCGGGACGGGACGCTGCGGACTCAGGGTACCCGGGGTGAGGGTGCCAATGGGTGCAGTCGAGGCAAGGGAAGGCATAGATTGATCATATAAGGCACCACAGAACGCCTAACAACCGACAAGCTGGGGAGGGGGCGCGTAAGTGTTTGTGTTACGTGGATCACCCCGGTATTCCTGTCGCCGGAACGAGGAGCAACGATGACTGAGTACTGGTTCAACGTCAATACCCACGAAGTGGAAGAGGACCGGCTGTCGGACTGGAGCCAGCTCATTGGGCCCTACAAGACCCGCGAAGATGCTGAGCACGCCATCGAGAAGGTCCGGGCGCGCAACGAGGCCTGGGAAAAGGGCGACGACGACTGACGGGCTGTTTCCTGCCTAGAACGAGTGTTCCGGGCCGGGGAACGTGCCGGACCGGACGTCGTCCCCGTAGGCGGTGGCGGCGTCGTGCAGTGTGCTGCGCAGGTCCGCGTACTGCTTGACGAATTTGGCCATCCGGCCGCCGCGAAGCCCTGCCATGTCCTGCCAGACAAGGACCTGGCCCGTGGTGGCGTTCCCGGCCCCGATGCCCACGGTGGGCACGCCCACGGCGGCGTCAACCGCGGCGGCAGTCTCCGCCGGCACCATCTCCATCAGCACGCAAAACGCACCGGCCTCCTCAAGGGCGCGGGCGTCCTCGATCAGCCGTTGGGCGTCGTCGCCGCGGCCCTGCACGCGGTAGCCGCCCAAGGCGTGTTCGCTCTGGGGCGTGAAGCCGATGTGGGCCATCACGGGGATGCCCGCCTGCACCATCGCGCGGACCGTGGGGGCGTAGTACTTCCCGCCCTCGATCTTCACCGCGTGGGCCAGCCCTTCCTTCAGGAACCTGACGCCCGCGCCGACGGCCTGTTCCGCGCTGACCTCGTAGCTGCCGAACGGCAGGTCGGCCACCACCAGGGCACGCTTGGCGGACCTGGCCACCGCCCGGCAGAGGGGGAGCAGTTCGTCAACGGTCACCGGGAGGCTGGTCTCATTGCCAAAGACGTTGTTGGACGCCGAGTCTCCGACCAGGAGCACCTCGATGCCGGCAGCATCGAAGATCTCGGCCGTGTACTGCTCGTACGCCGTGAGCATGGCAAACCTGGTGCCGTCACGCTTGGCCTGCTGCAGGTGGTGGATGCGGACCTTGGCGGGCTTCCGTTCGGCAGGAACCGGCACGCCGGGGCCGTTGCCGTACGGGGCGGGTACTTCTGCGGACGCGCTGGAGTCGGAGCTGTTGGAGGCCATGGGATGAGCGTAGTGCGGTACCGGCCGTCCTAGCTACCGCGGGCATCCCCGCAAAAAGGTGATAAGCGCCATAGCTCCGCGCCGGGACGGGGTGCCGGGTATCGCTGGAAACCGCGCCTGGGGGCATGTTTTGGGGACCGCCAGGTTAATGCTGTGTTACGCGCGGCGCAGGCTCAAGCATCGGCGCCGAATGATTAGTACAGTGATGATGAACTGCTGCCGGCTTTCCCCTTTGCGCGGACCCCGGAGCATGGACGTTGACCGGAGAAGAGGCCATCATGGACCGCCAGCAAGAGTTTGTCCTGCGCACAATCGAAGAGCGCGACGTACGTTTCGTGCGCCTGTGGTTCACCGACGTCGTGGGTTCGCTGAAGTCAGTGGCGCTGGCCCCGGCGGAGGTCGAGGGCGCATTCGAGGAAGGCCTGGGGTTCGACGGTTCCTCCATCGAAGGCCTGGCCCGTGTTTTCGAATCCGACATGCTGGCCCAGCCGGATCCCGCCACCTTCCAGATCCTGCCGTGGCGCGGCGAGACCGAGCAGACGTCCAGGATGTTCTGCGACATCCTGACCCCCGACGGCGAGCCCTCCGCCGCCGATCCGCGCAACGTGCTCAAGCGGACCCTCGCCAAGGCCGCGGACATGGGCTTCACCTGCTACACCCACCCCGAGATCGAGTTCTACCTGCTCAAGTCGCACGAGCCGGGTCCGAACGGTGCTCCTGTTCCGGTGGACGAGGGCGGCTACTTTGACCATGTCCCCGGTGGCGTGGCCCAGGACTTCCGGCGCACCGCGGTGACCATGCTGGAATCGGTCGGCATTTCCGTGGAATTCAGCCACCACGAGGCAGGCCCGGGCCAGAACGAGATCGATCTCCGCTACGCCGACGCCCTGCAGACGGCGGACAACATCATGACGTTCCGCACCGTCATCAAGGAAGTGGCGCTCCAGCAGGGCACCTACGCCACGTTCATGCCCAAGCCGTTCACCGACCACCCCGGGTCGGGCATGCACACGCACTTCTCCCTGTTCGAAGGCGACAGCAACGCGTTCTTCGAAGCAGGGGCTGAGTTCCAGCTGTCCAAGACGGCCCGGCAGTTCATCGCCGGCATCCTCAAGCACGCCCCGGAATTCACGGCCGTCACCAACCAGTTCGTCAACTCCTACAAGCGCCTGTGGGGCGGCGGCGAAGCACCCAGCTACCTCAGCTGGGGCCACAACAACCGCTCCGCGCTGGTCCGCGTGCCGCTGTACAAGCCAGGCAAGGGCCAGTCCGCAAGGATCGAGTACCGCGGCATCGACTCCGCCGCGAACCCGTACCTTGCCTACGCCGTGCTGCTTGGCGCGGGCCTGAAGGGCATCGAGGAGGGCTACGACCTTCCGGCCGCGGCAGAAGACGATGTCTGGTCGCTGAGCTCCGCGGAACGCCGCGCCATGGGCCATGACCCGCTCCCGGCCAGCCTGCACGATGCCATCCGTTCCATGGAGGACTCGGAGCTGATGCCGCAGATCCTGGGCGAACAGGTCTACGAGCACTTCCTGCGCAACAAGCGCGCCGAATGGCAGGACTACCGGCTTCAGGTGACGCCCTACGAGCTGCAGCGCAACCTCGGCATCCTCTAGGTGCCCGGCGTGAGCCTGGCACGCCGCCTGATCGCGGCCGGATTCAGCGACCTGGAGAAGGGCGAACGGTTCCTTGCCGCGCGCGAACTTGAGGGGCTGGACCAGGACAGGCTCTTTGCCGGGCTGCAGCTGGCCGCGAGCCCGGACACCGCCCTGCAGTCCCTGGTCCGGCTGATTGAAAAGCACCCGCAGCTGCGCGACCTGGCGGCCGCTGACGCGGAGGACAGCGAGCCCATGTACCGGGTCCTGGGCGCTTCCGAGGCCCTGGGGGAGTTCCTCATCAGGCACCCGGAGCACCTGGAGGCCTTCCGGGTCCGGGCCAGTCCCGAGCCGCAGCCTGCCGACCCGGGCCGGCTGCGCACCACCCTCCTGCAGGCTGTGGGCGCCGACCCCCGCGCCGCACGTCCCGTGGCCGCCGCCACCGGCGCGGACGCCTACGCTGCCCTGCGCACGGCCTACCGGCGCGGACTGGTGGACCTCGCCGTCAAGGACCTCTGCGCCGCGGACCCGCTGGACTTCCTGCCATCGGTGGGCGGTGAACTGGCGGACCTGGCCGCGGCCGCCATCGAGGCTGCCCTCGCCGTCTCCCGCGCTGAAGCGGCGGAGCAGCACAGCGCCGCCGACGTCGCCGACGTCGGCCTGGCAGTCATCGGCATGGGCAAATGCGGTGCCCGGGAACTGAACTACATTTCCGACGTCGACGTCATCTACGTCGTGGACGCCGGCAGCCTGGAGGACGCCCAGGCCAACACCATCGGCACGGCGCTGGCGAGCGGCATCTCCCGGGCGATCTCCTCGGTCGCGAGGGAACCCGGACTGTGGGAGGTGGACGCGAACCTCAGGCCCGAGGGCAAATCGGGGCCGCTGGTCCGCACCCTCGCTTCCCACGAGACGTACTACGCCAGGTGGGCCGAAAGCTGGGAATTCCAGGCGCTGCTCAAGGCCCGTGCCATCGCGGGCGATGCCGCGCTGGGCCGGGCCTACGAGGAAGCCGTGGCGCCGCTGATCTGGAGCTCGGCCGGGCGGGAGGGCTTCGTCGAGTCCGTCCAGGCGATGCGGCGCCGGGTCACCGAGAACATCCCGGCAGCCGAGGAGCAGCGCCAGATCAAGCTGGGCCGCGGCGGACTGCGCGACGTTGAATTCACCGTCCAGCTGCTCCAGCTGGTGCATGGCAAGGCGGATGAGACTTTACGACGGCGGGACACCACCTCTGCGATCGCTGCCCTGTCAGCGGGCGGTTACATTGGCCGTTCCGACGCGGCGGCCTTCGACAACGCCTACCGTTACCTGCGGCTCCTGGAACACCGGATCCAGCTGTTCCAGCTGCGCCGCACCCACCTCATGCCGGTGGCGGAGCCGGCACTGCGCTCGTTGGCCAAAGCCGTCCTGGGGCCGTTCTCCAACGAACGGCCCAGCCCGGACTCCCTGCTGTCCGCGTGGCAGCGGACCAAGCGCTCGGTCCGTGAACTGCACGAGCGCATCTTCTACCGGCCGCTGCTGAATACGGCAGCCAAACTCAGCAGCGAGGACGCCAGGCTGACCCCCGAGGCGGCGCAGGGACGGCTTGCGGCCCTTGGATACCGGGACCCGCAGGGGGCGATGCGCCACATTGAGGCGCTGACCGCCGGTGTGAGCCGCCGGGCCGCCCTGCAGCGCCAGCTCCTGCCCATCCTGCTCGACTGGCTCGCCGAGGGCGTGGACCCGGACGCAGGCCTTCTGGCCTTCCGCCGCGTCAGCGAAGCCCTGGGCACCACCCACTGGTACCTGGGCCTGCTCCGCGACTCCAACGCCGCCGCTGAACGCCTGTGCCACATGCTGTCCAACTCCCGGCTCATTGCGGACCTGCTCGAGGTCTCGCCGGAATCGGTGGCATGGCTGGGACAGGACAAGGACCTGGTTCCCGTGGGCTTTGAAGCCCAATGGCAGGAGATCACGGCAAAGATGTCGCGGCACGAGGACCCGGAGAGTGCCATGCGCCTGATCCGGCTGATCCGGCGGCGGGAAATCCTGCGCATCGCCATCGCCGATTCGGCCGGCCTCCTCGACCAGGAACAGGTGGGCAGGGCCCTGGCGGACACGGACCGCGCCGCCGTCCTGGGCGCGCTGCGGGTGGCGGAAGGAATAGTCTCTGCCGCCGGCCCGCTCAAAACCACGGTGCTGGTGGTGGCCATGGGCCGGCAGGGCGGCCGGGAGATCGGCTACGGCTCCGACGCCGACGTCATGTACGTCCACAGGGCGCTCCCCGGCTTTACCGAAGCGGAGGCGCAGGAACAGGCGGCCCGCATCGTGGCGAAGGTGTCCAGCCTCCTCACGCAGCCCCTGAAGCCGGCCATCATGGCGGAACGGGTCCTCCAGATGGACGCCGACCTCCGTCCCGAGGGGAAAAACGGGGCCATGGTGCGCTCCCTGGATTCCTTCGCCGAGTACTACCGCCGCTGGTCCCTGATCTGGGAAGCCCAGGCGCTCCTGCGGGCACGGCCCATGGCCGGCGATGATGCCCTGGCCGCTGATTTCCTCTCGCTGATCGACCCCATCCGGTACCCGGAAACCGTGGCGGAGCAGGACGTACGGGAGATCCGGCGCATCAAGGCCAGGGTGGAATCGGAGCGGTTGCCGCGCGGCGCCGACCCAGCACGGCACCTCAAACTCGGCCGCGGCGGCCTCAGCGACGTTGAGTGGCTGGTGCAGCTGCTGCAGCTCCAGCATGCCGGGAAACACCCGGAACTCCGGACCACGTCCACGCTGGAAGCCCTCACGGCAGCAGCGGAACTTGGACTGCTGGATGCTGCCGACGCCGGTTTGCTGGCCGAGGCCTGGCGGCTGGCCAGCCGCATCCGGTCCGCCAATGTCATCTGGAACGGCAAGGCTTCCGATCTCCTGCCATCCTCCCGCCGCGACCTTGAGGCGGTGGCGCGCTGGTGCGGCTATGAGCCGGGACACGCCGCCGCGCTGGAGGAAGACTATTTGCGGGTGAGCCGCCGCGCCCGGGCTGTTTTTGAACGTGTCTTCTATGGGCACTGACTGGGTCTGGCTCATCCCGCTCCGGGACCTGGACGCGGATGCCCGCGCCATCCAGTTGGGCGCCATCGCGGACATGTCGCTCCTGGCAGGCCAGGAACGTTTCGTGGGCGACCCCCTGCGCATGGCGCTGGCAGGCCTGGCCGAGGAATCACGGTACCCCTACGTCGTGGAGGCCGGCGGGAACGCATCCGGTGTCCTGACCCTCCAGGCGGGGGCTGCCGGCCTTGCCGGGTGGCCCGACGACGGCTCGGCCTGGCTGCTGCGGGGCTTCCTCATCGACAGCCGGCACCAGGGCAAGGGGCTGGGCACGCTGGCGGCCACCGCCGCCGTGGAGGCCGCACGCAGGCTCACCGTCCGGCACCAAAGCTGCGAGTCCGGCGTCGTACTTTCCGTCAATGAGGAGAACCATGCGGGCCACTCCGCGTACCGCCGCGCCGGCTTCGTCGACGCAGGGCCGTACCTCGGCGGTTCCGCGGGGCCGCAGCGGACCATGTTCCACAGCTTCGCTGCCCCCGCACCGGCGTAACGCGCCGGACCGGCATTGCGCTTAGCAAGCGTTTGCCCGATTATGTGGATGGCGGTGTTCTCCAACCTTGTTGGGGGGAAGGCTGGACAGTCTTCGTCTCGGGGGGCATTCGTCAGGGGGTCCGGCTCCCGGTCTCAGCACGTCTGGAGGCGGGCCCCCACCTTACGGTCTCCGTCCGCGGCCTTGACGGCCCGGACAACGCAAAAGGCGACCACCGGATGAACCGGTGGCCGCCTTTGCTGCTTCAGCGCTCCTGCGGGGGACGCATCAGACTAGACGCCGTAGTAGAGCTCGAACTCGTAGGGGTTCGGGCGCAGGGACAGCGGGCGGATCTCGTTCTCGTACTTGTACTCGATCCAGGTGTCGATCAGGTCCTGGGTGAAGACGCCGCCGGCCTGCAGGAACTCGTTGTCCTCGCGCAGGGCCTCCAGGGCTTCCTCGAGCGTGCCCGGAGCCTTGGGGATGTCCTTGGCTTCCTCGGCCGGGAGCTCGTAGAGGTCCTTGTCGATCGGAGCCGGGGGCTCGATGCGGTTGCGGATGCCGTCAATGCCGGCCATCAGCTGGGCAGCGAAGGCCAGGTACGGGTTGGAGGAGGGGTCCGGTGCGCGGAACTCGATGCGCTTGGCCTTGGGGTTGGAGCCCGTGATGGGGATGCGGATACCGGCGGAGCGGTTGCCCTGCGAGTAAACCATGTTGACCGGGGCTTCGAAGCCCTTGACCAGGCGGCGGTAGGAGTTCACCGTCGGGTTGGTGAAGGCCAGGACGGCGGAGGAGTGCTGCAGCAGGCCGCCGATGTACCAGCGGGCGGTGTCGGACAGGCCGGCGTAGCCCTTCTCGTCGTAGAACAGCGGCTCGCCACCGTTCCACAGCGACTGGTGGCAGTGCATGCCGGAGCCGTTGTCACCGAAGACCGGCTTCGGCATGAAGGTAACGGACTTGCCCCAGGCATCAGCGGTGTTCTTGATGACGTACTTGAACTTCTGCAGGTCATCGGCAGCGTGGGTCAGGGTGGTGAACTTGTAGTTGATCTCGGCCTGGCCGGCGGATCCAACTTCGTGGTGGCTGCGCTCGACCTCGAGGCCGGCTTCGTCCAGGGCAACGCACATGGCGTCGCGCAGGTCAGCCTGCTTGTCGGTGGGGGAGACCGGGAAGTAACCGCCCTTGACGGGGGTCTTGTAGCCCAGGTTGCCGCCTTCTTCCTCGCGGCCGCTGTTCCAGTGGGCTTCCTCGGAGTCGATCTTGTAGAAGCTGCCCTCGGGGGAGGACTGGTACTGGACGTTGTCGAACACGAAGAACTCGGCTTCAGGAGCGAAGAACGCGGTGTCGGCGATGCCGGTGGAGGCCAGGTAGGCCTCGGCCTTCTCGGCTACGCCGCGGGGGTCGCGGTGGTACGGGTCACCGGTGCGCGGGTTGACGATCGAGAAGTTCAGCGCGAGGGTCTTCTCCATGCGGAAGGTGTCCAGGAACGCGGTGGTGACGTCCGGGATCAGCTGCATGTCAGATTCGGCGATGCCCTGGAATCCGCGGATGGAGGAACCGTCGAAGAGCTGTCCGTTGACGAAGAAATCAGCGTCAACACTCTTCGCGGGGACGTTGAAGTGCTGCTGGACACCCGGAAGGTCGGTGAAGCGGATATCGACGAACTTTACATCTTCGTCCTTGATGAACTTGAGGACTTCGTCCGCAGTCTTGAACATCTATGCTCCTAACGCATATGTAAATATCTGGCATGCACGCCATGTGATCCAGCGCAATCCAAAATCAGGGAGAACGCATGTTGTCCCTGTCGCGTGTACCTGCCGGGGGATTGCTTGAAACTTCTAACAGACTATGGATCCGGCATTTCCCGTCCATGTCCGCATTGTTTCGGGCAGGTTACAGAATGCCCTGCTATGACCACGGTATCGTCCGTCCACACTGTGGTCGAGTCCCATCCACACTGTGGGCGCCCTGCTGCCCCCGGGGTCGGTAAACTTGGACGGTGGTAGATCGCAAAGACATTGGCTCCTGGCTCACCGGACCTGACACCTCCGGCATATCAAAGTATCCGGGGGAGCGCCTGGGGCTGCCGGAGTCCGGTCCCGGCTCCATTGCCCGGGCGGGGCGCAGGATCGTTGCGATCATGATCGACTGGGGCATCGCGCTGCTTATCAGCAACTTTGCCTTTAACGGCGATTCCTGGGCCACGCTGGCGGTCTTCGCCATTGAACAGACACTGTTGGTCGGCACCCTCGGCTACAGCATCGGCCACCGCATCATGGGCATCGCGGTGATCAAGCCGGGAGGCGGTACTCCGGGACCGCTGGCCGGCCTGGTCAGGGCAGTGCTCCTCTGCCTGGTTATCCCCGCAGTCATTTTCGACCCGGACCAGCGCGGCCTGCACGACAAGGCCATGAATACGCTCCTCATCCGGCGCTGAGGCTCGGGCCTCCCGCGGGCAACGGCACACCAAGGGACAACGGCGCACCAAGGGCAACGGCACACCAAGGGACAACGGCGCACGACGGGCAACGGCGCCCCATGGCCGGGGCCGCTCTAAGCGCTGGCCGGGTGCTTCCGCCGGAAGGCCCGCGCATTAGTGACGATCACGCCGCCGACGACGATGGCGCCGCCCACAAACTGCGCGGCCGTGTGGACCTGTCCGGCCAGAATGGTCAGGACTGCGGTGAAGACAGTGATCAGGTTGAGGAACACGCCGGCACCGGCCGCCGGCAGGACCGTCAGGGCGCGGTTCCACAGCACGTAGGACAGTACCGACGGAAAAATCGCGATGAAGAGCAATGACGCCAACGCACTGCCCGTCCCAGGAAAAGCCAGGCCGCCCGTTGCGAACCGCACCGGGGCCAGGAGGGCCACCGCCACGGCTGCCTGCACTGCCGTAGCTGTGATCGGCGGGATCTTGGGTGCCAGGCGGCCAATGACCGTGTAGGCCGTCCAGACAACCACCGCCCCCACCATCAGCACCTCGCCGGTGCCGAAGCCGGCAGTGGCCAGCCGGCCCACATTCCCTCCGCTGATGACGATAAGGACGCCGGCCAGCGCCATCACGACGCCGGCCACCGCCATCGGCGTGAGCCGCTCGCGCAGGAATACTGAGGCCGCCAGCGTGATCAGCGCCGGATTGAAGGCGTTGATCAGCGAGGCATTGAACGCATCGGTGTGTTCCAAGGCGAAGTACAGGAGAAGGTTGTAGCCGAGGAGCCCGCACACGCTGAGCGCCAGCAGCCACGGCCACGCAGCTGCAACGGACCGCCAGCAGGGCTTCTCCACAAGCTGGGCTATCAGCAGCAGCGGCACCAGTGCGATCGCCCACCGGAGGAAGACCAGGCTCAGGGGGTCGATGCTGTGGACAGCGCCGGCGCCCACCACGTAGTTGCCGGCCCAGAACAGGGTTGCCCCCAGCAGGGAGAAGAGAGCGATTACCCGCCTGCGTCCCTGCGCGCGCGTGCCCGGCGTCCCGGCCTCCTGCGGCGGCGGTGACGTCAGTCCCTGCTCAACGGAGTCCACTGCGGCGTGCCTGTCCCGCTAGGCGCGGCTGGACTCGAGGGCCGGGGCGTCCGCTGCGCGGGCAGCGCTGAGGTACCCGCGGCGCCCGGCCCAGCGTTCGAACAGGAGGGTGGCGAACGGGAAGACCGCCGAGACACCTGCCAGTACGGCCACCAGGAACGGCCAGCGCTGCACCCGCCACAGCATGAGCGCGGCGACCCCGTAACCGATGAACAGGGCACCGTGGACAGGGCCTGCCACCTGGACGCCGAGCTCCGTGGTGCCGGCAATCCATTTGAAATACATGCCGGCGAGGAGCGCGGCCCAACTGCAGGCCTCGGCCACGGCGAGGATGCGGAAGGCGCGGATCACTGTTGTCCTGAGGGGCATGGTCATGTCCTGTCGTCGGGCGGTGCGCTGGCCGCACATGTGATGGGAGGGCTGGGCGCGGCGGTTCGGGCAGAAAGAAAAACGCCCCGGCTGCCGGCAGTGCCGGTACCGGGGCGTTCAATCAGCTAGCGTCCGCGGTTGGGACGGGCCTTGTAGGGGTCGATGCCCTTGGGAATGGGAAGCCTGCTGCCCATGGACGCGATGCGCTTGGATACCGTGCTGACTTCAAGTTTGGTCAGTTCGTTCTTCATCTTGCCCATCTGCTTGGCCACCTGGCTCAGCGGCACCTGGCCTTCGCCGCGGCCGGTCTGGATGGTGTGGACAGGAACGTTGGGCAGGATGCGCGCCAGGCGCTTGCGCTCGGCATCGAGCAGCGGCTTCACCCGGTGGGCGGGGCCCTCGCTGACAAGGACGACGCCGGGACGTCCTACGGCGCGGAACACGGCATCCTGCGTGCGCGGGTTGACGGCCACGGGCTGCTCTTCGGTGATCCAGCCGCGGCGGAGCGTGCCCAGGGCAGCGCCCGAAGCTCCGGGCTGGTTTTCGATCTGCGCGAACGCAGCACGCTCAGCGCGCCGGGACAGAATGAAGGTGGCCGCCAGCAGGCCGAGCGGAATGCCGATGATCAGGCCGGTAATCCAGTTATCCAGCCAGAAACCCACCAGGAAGCTCACGGCCACAACACCGAGGAACACCAGCAGCATGAGCCACGGAACCATGGGGTCGTGGCGGCGGGTCATGGTGAAGACCTCGCCGATCTGCTTGAGCCTGCTGGGCTTCTTGGCCTTAGCTTCCTTGGGCTTGCGCGTGAACAGGCCGCGCTTCACCGCGCTTGAGCCCGCCGGGGTGGAGTTGCTGGAGTCAGGGGATTTCGCCATAGTGCCTCAATTCTACGTGACTTAAACCAAAGGGCCGGACGCTGGAGTCTTCCGGCGTCCGGCCCTCTGCCACTTCACAAAGGAGAGGTCACGAGTGTGCAGCGAGGAGGGTGGCGGCTTCCTGGCGGGTGGTGCCGGAGTCCTGGATGCCTTCGGCGATGTGGGCGAGTTCGGCGGGGATGTCGCGGCCTTTTTTGCGCATGGCGGTGGCCCAGAGGCGGCCGGCGC